>NZ_PIGB01000001.1:0-1101248 GCF_003050585.1 Vibrio sp. ZF 223 | reverse complement strand
GCAAACAAGGATAAGGGTTGCGCTCGTTGCGGGACTTAACCCAACATTTCACAACACGAGCTGACGACAGCCATGCAGCACCTGTCTCAGAGCTCCCGAAGGCACACCTGCGTCTCCGCTGGCTTCTCTGGATGTCAAGAGTAGGTAAGGTTCTTCGCGTTGCATCGAATTAAACCACATGCTCCACCGCTTGTGCGGGCCCCCGTCAATTCATTTGAGTTTTAATCTTGCGACCGTACTCCCCAGGCGGTCTACTTAACGCGTTAGCTCCGAAAGCCACGGCTCAAGGCCACAACCTCCAAGTAGACATCGTTTACGGCGTGGACTACCAGGGTATCTAATCCTGTTTGCTCCCCACGCTTTCGCATCTGAGTGTCAGTATCTGTCCAGGGGGCCGCCTTCGCCACTGGTATTCCTTCAGATCTCTACGCATTTCACCGCTACACCTGAAATTCTACCCCCCTCTACAGTACTCTAGTTCACCAGTTTCAAATGCAGTTCCGAGGTTGAGCCCCGGGCTTTCACATCTGACTTAATGAACCACCTGCATGCGCTTTACGCCCAGTAATTCCGATTAACGCTCGCACCCTCCGTATTACCGCGGCTGCTGGCACGGAGTTAGCCGGTGCTTCTTCTGTTGCTAACGTCAAGAGATGCAGCTATTAACTACACCCCCTTCCTCACAACTGAAAGTACTTTACAACCCGAAGGCCTTCTTCATACACGCGGCATGGCTGCATCAGGCTTTCGCCCATTGTGCAAAATTCCCCACTGCTGCCTCCCGTAGGAGTCTGGACCGTGTCTCAGTTCCAGTGTGGCTGATCATCCTCTCAGACCAGCTAGGGATCGTCGCCTTGGTGAGCCATTACCTCACCAACTAGCTAATCCCACCTAGGCATATCTTGACGCGAGAGGCCCAAAGGTCCCCCTCTTTGGCCCGTAGGCATTATGCGGTATTAGCCATCGTTTCCAATGGTTATCCCCCACATCAAGGCAATTTCCTAGGCATTACTCACCCGTCCGCCGCTCGACGCCCATTAACGCACCCGAAGGATTGTTAATGTCGTTTCCGCTCGACTTGCATGTGTTAGGCCTGCCGCCAGCGTTCAATCTGAGCCATGATCAAACTCTTCAATTTAAGATTTTGTGACTCAACGAATACTGACTTCAAAACTAATATTTACCGAAGTAAACATGTAATTCTAAAGCTATTACCATTCCAACAGAATGATAATGAATTGACTGTGCCGAATAACTACAAGTAGTTAAACGTATTGGTCACTCAGTTCATTGAAATCAATTTTGTTACCGAAGTAACTGTTACTACCTAAGTAATAACGTTTTGATATTCATCAACGAGTGCCCACACAGATTGATAGGTTTAAATTGTTAAAGAGCTTTGCTTGTCGAAACTTTCTTTTTACAAAGAAACCCTTGAAAGCGGACGTGAATTCTAGCGATTTAATCTTAAGTGTCAAACACTTTTTAAAATTAATTTCTTTCGAACTTTTCGTCTTACTGATTACCGCTGAAGCCTTATGGCATCTGCCGTGTCAGTGAGGCGGCATTATAGAGATCATCGAAAACATGGCAACCCCTTTTTTGATAAAAATTCAAAAAAACTTGCTTAAGTGGCTACTTTTACGTCAAAAGGCTCTTTCATAGCTCAAAGCTCATACAATAGTGGGTGTATTACTTAAAACTTTGCGATTAGATCTTTCGAAAAAGCCTCTATATCTAGCTCAATGCTCCATTTCTCACTCAGTTCTAGGATGTTATCTAGCGATTGCTGAACTGTTTTTATCGTCAATGTGTTGTTGTCTAGGTCGTATACCTGTTTTTGCGTGGTGTAATAGAAATAAAGGATGGTCAGCGCGTCTCGGTCGCCTTGCTCAGCTTTGGGGTGAATACGCTTGAGCTTACGATAGATTTGATTATGGATTTGTTTAAGGTTCCATATATAAAGCGCTTCTTTGAAGTAATCATGCCCTTTTACACGACTCGCGATAAATGCATTCAATGCGACTGATAAGATCACACCTAATACGTTCAAGTGGAAATTACCTGTCGATTCGCCTGCGATTGATTGCCCTGAACCGAATAGCTCGATCAGTATGGTTCCGAATACAATGGCGAACACTGCGAGTGACCCAACCAACGAAACCAACAGCAGGTTCATCTTCTTTCTATATTCTTCTTTATTAATCTTCTGTAACTTCATCGACTACTTCCTTATGTAAGTCACCTAATAATTTGCGCATACTATCTACGTAAACATTGGGTCGCTTCAACCCTTACCATCTTGTAATGTGGTCATTCTCTATTTAATACGCAGAGTTCTTCTGGTTGGCGCTATACGCAACTCTATTTGACTTCATTAATAGAAAAGAGTTACATACCGCCACAATTTTGGTTATTCATCAATTCATGTTGATAAAGCCCGTTTCGCTTTATCACATACTGACAAGGTACATTCCATGCGTTCATTTGTATTACGCGCTCGCGCAGCCCCTACAGAGAGCAAACTTATCTTAGAAGGTGTTGGGCAAGATGCTCATACTGAGATTCTGGCTCATACTCTGATGAACACGATCTTCGTTGCTCAATCTCACCGTGAGAATGTCACCGTACACCTTGTATTAGAAAGTACTAAAGACTTTTCACGTACGATTACATTCGATTCAAACGAGATCACCAATATTGGTGGCTTCCACGAGTCAGCATTGTTGTCTGCGGTAGTAAGAGCGGTTGACGCTTCTCAAGGTATGACAAAAGAACAGACGCGTCAGGTTGAATCGGGTATCACTGTTCGTACTATGAGTTTTGAAAAGCTAGTTAAAGAGCTAGCTGAAGACCACCAGCTCTACATGATGGATAAGAAAGGCGACTTTATCCGTGATGCAGAGATTGCTGAAAACCCATGTTTCCTTCTGACTGACCACATCCCTATGCCGAAGAAAAGCTACAACAGCTTAAAACGTCTAGGAACAGAGAAAATCAGTTTGGGTCCAAATATGCTGTTCGCTTCTCAGTGCGTCGTGTTGATCAACAATGAGCTAGATATTCGCGGTTTCTAACTCGAAAACACAATTACAGTTAACAAACCACAGTGAACAAAGCCCGGTTATTCACCGGGCTTTTGATTTTGGTGTGCCGATAATCAATTGTAGTTTATCGCCAGCTTGTTCCGTCACATGAGATCTCGCATTAACGTCTCATATTGTTCAGACACCAACACCACCAGATGATTAAGCTCTTTTGCATCTTCCTCTGCCAATAAAAGTTGCCAATCTGTCTGTTGACCACTTTCATCTCGTCCAAGCACTTTAGTCTTCCCTTTTTCAGCTTCAAAAGACAAGTGATTAAAGTCGGTATCATGATGTTCATGAGACTCTAAAATCTCAAACTCTAAGTTTCCGGTTGGCTTTACTTGAATGTGGGCATGAAAATGTTGCTGATTCTGTAACTCATATTCCCTATGTATTGCGAACATACTCCCTCCTATAAACCTCAATCTAAGCTCGTAAGCGATCTGTTATAAATTACCCGAAATTCATAGGTTGCCCCTGAACAACAAGTATCTATACAAAGTGTAGGTTTCAGATTTCGGTACTAGAGCAAAATCAGCCTGCTGTTTGATACTAGACAAAATAGCGTTGAGTATTGTGACACTTCGATTGATCTTTCTTGACGGGTATAACCGAGCTCAAGAGTCCAATAGAACTGACCAAACAACTCATTTATAAAACTTGCGCTTGGTTCCATTTCTAATGCCTTTGGTCTGACCTTTGCGAATAAATAGACATTTCTCTACAACCTTTTGATTCGAAAGTTATACTTCCGATAAATCCGGTGAATTAATTTAAGGGAATGTATGTCAATTTTTACCGTATTCTTCTGTGGAACAGGGTCCAACTCAGAAGACAATAATCATAAAAACTACGTGTCAGGCGAGTTGATTTCTACGTTAGCGAAGAATACGACTGGCAGAGACATGATTGACTACATTAAAGTGGATTGAGTTGGCAGTGGGAATCAAAACGAATGGTTGAAGCAAGGCAAAGATGACATGTACTCCGGAGTTAAAGGAACGTTGCTAGGCAAAGGTATCGACAGCGCCATGTGCTGAATATCTTGCGCGGGAGCCAACAAGATAAAAATGACTACATGAAGTGAGCCAAAGGACTGCTTAGTGAATCTCGCCCTGCAAAATCAGCTTGGCCTTTTGCAACCAACTAAAAGTATCAAGATTGGTTAAAAGATTCACAGGAATTAGCGGCTGACCTGAAACACGGTATGGCAGCGCGCCAACAGAACATTGCGATCGAGCGTCAAAGCAAGAATGCCTCGCTTGTCTCCTTCAATTAAATACTACACAACCTACATGCCCGCCCGACACGGCACTTTGGTAAGTAATGCCAATACTTCCAGCGGAAGTAAAGGCGCGGGGTTACTTACCGATCCAGGACTGGTAACAAGAGATTTCATGGAAAAGGTATTAACGGGTTGGGGCACGCAGCTTAAACCGAGCACAACATTGAACTTCTCTCGACAACGCATTATCGAACTGTACGAGCAAATGCGCAGTCATGAAGAATATTTCAATAAAATGCACGGTATGACTTATACGGCAAAGAACCGACTGCTGTGGACAAGCAAAGATCGAATCGGTCAGCAAAGAGAGCGCCGCTACGGTATCCCGATGTATCGCTTTCAGTTCCCCGGAATCACTAACAATTACGGCGATGCCATTAATCGTCATCACTGTGATGTGTTAGCCACTAATGCTTTTGCTGCACACGGTACTTCTGCCGCGCTACCAAACCCAGTCTGATATTCCTATTTGATAAGCAGTTAAACAAAAAAGAACTCAACTAAGTGAGCTCTTTTTTATTATCTATATCTTGCTATCAATGGAGTTATCTAGGAATCAGACCTGATTAACCAAAGATAAAGCTGTATAGGAAGCCTGCACCCATCGCCATGCTTAGGATAACGAATAGGAATGCTGCAATCATTTGGTTCTTGAAGATTGATTTAAGCAGGATAACTTCTGTCAAACTTGCACCTGCACTACCAATGATCAATGCCATTACCGAACCTAGCGCCATACCTTTTTGTACCAGAGCTGCACTTAATGGGATTACCGCTTCAGCACGAATGTACAATGGGATACCAATCACAGCTGCTACTGGAATCGCATACCACATACCTTCGCCAGCATACTGTGCAATTAGGTCTGTAGGAATGAAGCCGTAGATAAATGAACCAATCGCAATACCCATCATTAGGTAAGGGAAAACTTGTTTGAAGTCTTTCCAAGTTGAGAACCAAATTCTCATCCAACGGCTAGGCTCTTTCTTCTCTACGATTTCAGCAGTTGCGCTTCCATCTGCTGAACAGCATGAAACGGTCACTTGTGGCTCTTCTTTTTTCGAATCACAGCAAGATGTTTCTTTTGCCATTACTGGTGCAGGTTCACCACATGCACTTGTACCACATGAAGACGCTGCCTTCGCTGGCGCTGCTTTCTTAGGAGCAGAATCTCCACAGCTAGTGCCAGAGCTTGAAGCAGAACCTGTCGATTCATACGCTTCAGGTTTTACGTAACGCTCAAAGCCAAGCTTCTCAAGTGCGTAACCTGCGACTACCGATACTGTCATTGCGACTAAGAAGTAGAACACAGCCACTTGCCAACCAAACGTAATCACGAACAAACCAATGATCACTGGGTTCAATAGTGGGCTACCGAATAGGAACACCATCATTGGCCCAAAACCCGCTCGTGCACGCAGCAACCCTTTAAGGAAAGGAATCGTCGAACATGAACAGAAAGGCGTAATCGCACCTAGTAGCGCTGCAACCACATAACCCTTGCCGTTACGCGAGCTCAGAATCGATTGAATCTTTTCTGGCGTAAGAAACTCTTGCAGAATCCCAACAATGTAGCTGATCGCCAAAAAAAGGATGATTAGCTCTACTGCTAAGAAGGCGAACATATCAAGTGCGTCTTTTAGCATTGTTAACATTTCATTGCTCATAATTAACTCCAAACTGGATTGAAGGCCGGACTCTATGAGAAAAGTAACCAACCCTTAATTTCGAATATTCTCGAATTATAGAAATATCTCGTAACAGATCAAGTTTTATTTCGATAAAAATCGAAATAATTTTCAAAAAGGCTATTTTTCAATGACTTAATAAATTACGGTCTTTACATTTGTATTTAGACCACATTTCGATTAATATCGAAATTAAATCTTGAGGAGTTAATATGAACTTAGAAGTCGTAGCGAAAGCACTTAAAGAGTTGGGACACCCTATTCGCCTAACTATTTATAAGAGTGTCGTTAAAGCTGGCTACCAAGGCATTGCAGTCGGCGGCCTACAAGAAGAGCTAGGTATCCCTGGTTCCACCTTGTCTCACCACATTTCAAGCCTAGCGTCTGCAGGCCTCATCAGCCAAAGACGAGAAGGAAGAACCCTATTCTGTGTAGCAGAGTATGAGTGCCTAGAAGGTGTGATTGATTTCTTACAAGACGAGTGTTGCGTAAATGAACAGTGTAACTGATGCACCTTTGAATAGGGCATCTTTGAACTTAGAACAGGTTTGGGCTGAGTATCAGCAAGCGTTAAAGTCATTCTTGCATTCTAAGGTCAACGACACCGCCGATGTAGACGACTTGCTTCAAGAGATCTTGATTAAGACTTATCAGAACTTAGATAAGGTACAAGATGCGAGCAGCGTAAAGTCGTGGCTATTCCAATTAGCCAATCACACGATCATCGACTTATACCGTAAGCACGCTCGACAACAACGTGATAGCCAAATTGATGCTGAAGATCTTTGGTTTACCGATTTAGACCACGACTCTGAATTTAAGCAGCAGCTTTCATTGTGTATTGAACCTTTTATTCAGGCATTGCCAGAACAAAGTTCATCGCTACTGCTTGCGGCCGACATCAAAGGTCAAAGCCAAAAAGAGATCGCAGAAGCGCAGAACGTCAGCTACTCAACGGTAAAATCTCGCGTGCAAAAAAGCCGTGCTGATCTTAAGAACCTGTTTGAAGAGTGTTGTAACTTATCTCTTGATCAACAAGGCAATGTGATTGATTGCGAGCTTAAGCCGAACGCCAGCTGCGGCAAGTGTTAATCGCTACATCGAATCCGTTATTTCAATAGAACAAAGCCAGCAATTGATGCTGGCTTTGTTGTTTTCATAATCTGAAAATCACTCTTTGCTTAAACAAATCTAGAGCTTAAGAGAACCTAGTACTTAAGCGAACCGAACTACGCAGCTTCCGCTTTTACGACCGGTTGATAGCGCCCCGGTTTATGGTTCATTGCCAAAATCAAGTTGGTGACGATTGCGCCCAGTACAGACAACAGAACCAATGACACATCAACAATGAACAGAGAAAGCACAACAATCGTGCAGTCTAATGCCATCTGAACCTTACCTGCTCGAATTCCAAAACGTTCTTGTAAGAACAACGCCAGAATGTTGAAGCCACCTAAGCTCATCTTATGACGGAAGATCACCAGCATGCCGGTACCAATCAAGCCACCACCAAGTAAAGCTGCATACAATGCATGAATTTCGGCAATCTGAATCACGTGATACAAGTGATCCACAGCGAACGAAACAATCGAAACCGCGATAAAGGTATTGATGGTGAAGCGCCAGCCCATACGAGCAACCGACAAAATATAGAAAGGTAAGTTAAGTGCGAAGAACACTTGGCCAAAGCTTAGGTCTGTTACTTTGGTAATGAAGATCGCTAGACCAGCCGTGCCTCCGGTGAGCAAACCGACTTGGTTGAAAAAGATAACGCCGAGTGAAACCAGTGCGCTACCTAAGATCAGTGCCAGTAAGTTTTCGCGAAGGTTATGATCTTTATCCATGTGAATGACTCTCCCTGAATCTTTTAACATCGCGTTTCAGTAGTTTTGAAACGATTTATGCCCAAATTTACGATGTTTGACAGATAAGTCGAGTGAATGGCCAATGTTGATTAGTGATTAGTTTGTATATTAGTTTTTACAGTTTTTTGAAATCTTCAATTAAACAGACAGTTACGATCTTGCATTTGGAATTCAATGCTTAATTACATACTTCTATCTATTAACCAGCAAACTTCGAGTTTTCCTATTTATTGGTGACGTTTCGCCCAAATTCTAACGACGCATAAAATCATGCATAGATCTATGCATAAAACGCATAGACTAAATCACAAATGGTCATTTGATACATACCTCACTCGTCATTATGATGCGCGACTTCTTACAACATTGAGCGCATGTAAACACCGTATGTTTTCACAATCTCTTTTTGCCCAACTGGCCAGAATGACACTATTTCTCGTCATTAGTTTGGTCATTGTGCATCACAGTCAGCCATTGATTGATCTCTTGGCTCAGCATGCCGTGAGCAGTGGATGCCACCAGCAGTCAGCTCATGAGCATTCTGGGCACGAACATCACCATGAGATGACTGACCAACACATGTCAGCGCAAGACCACTCACATCACCACCATTAATTTAAGAGTATTAGAATGAGCATTTTCCGTTTTCCTTTACTGGTATGGCTTGGGATCGGCACACTTATTATCAGTCTAGGGATCAGACAATCATTCGGCATTTTTATGATGCCAATTTCAGAGCATTTCGGCACGGGTCGAGAGTTTTTCAGCTTCGCTATTGCTCTACAAAACCTATTGTTCGGTGTGTTCCAACCTTTTGTTGGTATGGCCGCTGACAAATGGGGAGCAAGACGCATCATTATTGCAGGCGCATGTGCTTACGGTTTGGGTTTACTTCTTACCTCAATTTCTACCGAATCAAGCACGCTTTACGTTTCATTGGGCGCATTGGTTGGCCTTGGACTAAGTGCAACAAGCTATGTGATTGTATTAGGCGCTGTCGCGAAAGTCGTGCCAGCAGAACACGCAGCTAAAGCATTCGGTTTAACCACGGCTGCCGGTTCATTTGGTATGTTCGCGGTGATTCCGGGCGCGCAATACATGTTGAACGAATTCGATTGGCAGAGTGCGATGCAAGTGTTTGGCGTATTGTGTTGCTTGATGATCTCTTTTGCACTGTTCATGCGTGCGCCCAAAGCGGCATCAAGCAAACAGGCTCAAGCAGAAGACAATCAAACATTAAAAGAAGCGTTGTCTGAAGCGTTCTCTAACAAAAGTTACTGGCTGATTCACGCAGGCTTCTTCGTGTGTGGCTTCCACGTGATGTTTATCGCAACGCACTTACCAAGTTACTTAGCAGACAAGAACTTGCCTGCGAGCAGCGCAGCGATGGCACTGGCTTATGTAGGTATCTTCAACATCTTCGGATCTTACTTCTGGGGTGTAATGGGCGATAAGTTCAGTAAGCGTCATGTAATGTCGGCATTGTACTTAGTGCGTACTGTGGTTATTGGTGCGTTTGTGACTCTGCCAGTTACGGAATCAACCGCAGCTATCTTTGGCGCAGCCATTGGTTTCTGTTGGCTAGGTACGGTTCCACTAACGTCGGGCTTAGTTCGCCAAATCTTTGGTGCACGCTACCTATCGACTTTGTATGGCTTGGTGTTCTTCACTCACCAAGTGGGTAGTTTCTTAGGCGCTTGGGTTGGTGGTCGTATTTACGATTACTACGGATCTTACGAGCCAATTTGGTGGTCAACGGTGGTATTAGCATTTGCAGCAGCACTTATCCATTTACCAATCAATGACAAGCCGATTGAGCGCATCAAATTGGCAATGGCTTAACATTTAACGCTGACTCCCCCAGCAGCGAAAATCGATAAGCAATCCAATAAGAGAGCGGATATTGAAAGGAGCACATCCCGAGATATTCGCTCTCTTTTTTATTGACCGTTGAAATCGAAATTATAATTAGGGGCTGTTGACCTTTCGAGCTGGCTTTTGCAGCACTTTGTGGGAAGTTTATACTAGGCAGAGGGTTTGACGTGTAGCTAGCCTACATAAAAAGCCGATAACGCAGTAGAAATGAACCACAAATGCTGCCCGAAGGGTTCGGCTAAAATCGTTTTATGCATTGTTGAAGAATATTTGCTTAGAATGACTAGGCCACATACTCTTCGCCGCGCCTAAAACGATTTTATCTCGAACAAAATTCAACCACGAAAGTTCAATAGCCCCTAGCGAAACTTGCATAAACCTCACTGAATAATAAGACTATTCCTGCTGTTTTACTTTATAGTATTCGTTCGCTCCTTTAGAACTTATCCGCAGGCTTATGGAATACATAGATCAGACCGCTCTTATCGCGATGGCACTCATTTTTGTCGGCTCGTTTGTGCAAACCGCAATCGGCTTTGGCTTGGCTATTGTGGCTGCCCCGTTATTGTTTTTGGTCTCGCCTGACTATGTACCCGCGCCTATCTGTCTTGTTGGTCTTTTCATTTCTGTATTCAACGCGTTTAAACACCGAGCAAATATCTCTATTGGCGGATTGAAAATCGCACTATTGGGCCGAATTCCGGGCTCATTGGCTGGCGGGGCTTTGTTGGTAATGGTATCAACAAGCGTTTTGTCACTGTGGTTAGGCTTATTGGTAGTATTTGCCGTGATTGTTAGCTTACTTCCGTTTAGGTTAGAACCGACGCCTGCCAAAATGGGCATCGCGGGGTTCTTCTCAGGCTTCTTCGGTACCAGTTCAGGCATTGGTGGGCCGCCAATGGCACTACTGCTTCAACACCAAGATGCCAATCAGCTTCGTGGTAACCTTTCTGCGTTTTTTGTGTTTAGTTCTATCATTTCATTACTGGTACAGATCCCGATTGGCTTCTTCACTGTGCACCATTTGATCATCACAATCCCGTTGCTTCCTGCGGCTTGGTTGGGTTACAAAGTGGCGTTATTGACTACGCAAAGCATTCCTAAAGAAAAGATACGTATCGGCTCTTTGTTGCTATGTTTTATCAGCGGCTTTACTGCCATTTGGCAAGGCTTAGCTGGCTAACTCGAAGCAGAAACATCGATAAAACAACAAACACACAGATCCACCACCAAACTATTGAAAGGGCGTTCTATGACATACGATGAGTTCAATACATTCTGTGAATCACAAACCGCCACCAGCTATGTGATGCAGTGGAATAACTCTCACGTTTGGAAAGTGGGAGGGAAAGTGTTTGCCATTGGAGGTTGGGGGCCGAAAGATGAGCCTGCGTTTATCTTCAAAGCGTCCGACCAGAATTTCGATTTTCTCAAAGAAGAACCGGGCTATAAACCCGCGCCCTACTTTGCTTCGCGTGGCATGAAATGGATTCAGCTTTTTGAGAGCACGTCAGAAAGGGATGAGGAGCTGAAATACTACCTCACAGAGTCACACCGAATTGTGTCCTTAGGTTTAACCAAAAAGAAACAAGCAGAACTCGGGCTCAATCAGTAACCAGAATTTCTGCTTGTTAAATATAGATTTATGCACATCTTAAAAACTTAGGCAGCTCTTAAAACCTTAAGACTCTCTTAATAACTGCGGCAATAAAGGTTCTATCTTTTTCGTTGGAATCAGTGGCACCAATAAATAAATTAACCCCGCAAAGGCAATAGACGCCGCTAAATCTTCAGGTCGATGCATACCAAGCCAAACACGGCTATAGGCGACACCACCAGCCCAAACCAACAAACCGCCGACTAGGTAAAAGCGTTTCGCCTCTAGGAACAATCCGCCAAAGAATGCCAAACACACACCGACGAAGATCATGTGTCCAGACGGGAAAGAGTAGTCCGTTTCACCCAACCAATGACGAGTTCTCCAATCGCTGACCTTATCTTGCACAGATTCAATCGCGGCGTTTTTTTCTACCAAAGGCAGCTCATAAAACAGCTCTGGCATTTCAACTACTTCTTGGGTAACCAAATACTCAGTATATGGGCGTGGACTCTCTGTTGATGATTTGAGAAATGTCTTCGCTGCAAAGCTTAATACCAACAAGACACCGAGCTGCAGACAAAGGCTGACTAACTTTGCTTTTGAGAACTTTAGCGTCAACACCAATAAAGAAAGTACCGCGAGTGTGATTAGGAAGCCCTGATTACCCGCAGAGTAAGTCACAAATGTCATCACAGCACCATAGAAAGGCAGAACTGCACTTCCAAGGTCGAAATGAGATCCAAAGATCAGAAAGGGAACGAGAGAATACAGACTTAGAACGAGCAGTAATAAGCCTTTGGATTTGTTAGAGAACAGAGAAGTCATGGCTAAGATCTTTTAGATAAAGTGGTCGGATGCTATCGCAGCTTAGCATCGTCAATATCAATTTTATGTAAAAACGGTCAGTAAGACGTCATGACGTAACATTATTCGGCTATTGGAGATTATTGCCATTGATTCGGTGAACAATGATTTGATCATCAATAACCTTTGCCATCCACTTATACGCATACCGACAGTAAAACCGACCAAAGACCAGCTGTACCGCACTAAACACAACGGTATTGTGTTCTGCTGATAAAGTGAACACTCACCGGGTTAACAGGCCAAAATCTGAAAAACTTTGCTGTCAGTCCTTTAAATCCACTATTGAAAGGATTACCATCTGGTCTGCTTTCAAAGCAAAACAGATTATTAATTTTTATTCTCAGGGCGGGGCGAAATTCCCCACCGGCGGTATGTCCTTAGCAAAATCTAAAGATAAGCCCGCGAGCGCTCGATTCGTCGAGGTCAGCAGATCTGGTGAGATGCCAGAGCCGACGGTTATAGTCCGGATGAGAGAGAATGGAAACACACTCGTTTAAGTTGGAAAGGCGTACTCATTTATTGGGTTCATGCCTCCAACTCGAAAGGGTGCATTTCGTTTTGGATAAAACCATAATGAGCTAAGGTCGACTTATAATGAGTCGGCTTTGTCGTGCTCGGTTGAGATCCCTCATGCAGCCCTGATTCTGGTGATATTTTAGGAGTTTAACCATGAATCAGTCTTCACTACTTGCCGAATTTGGCGAACCAATCACTCGCGTTGAAAACGCACTGCAAGCCCTACGCGAAGGTCGTGGCGTACTTTTACTTGACGATGAAGATCGCGAGAACGAAGGCGACATCATCTACTCAGTAGAACACCTAACCAATGCTCAAATGGCACTTATGATCCGTGAATGCAGCGGCATCGTGTGCTTGTGTCTAACTGACGAGCAAGCAAACCAACTTGAACTTCCACCTATGGTTGTTGATAACAACAGCGCAAACCAAACTGCGTTTACTGTCACTATCGAAGCAAAAGTTGGCGTAACAACAGGCGTTTCTGCCGCTGACCGTGTAACAACGATCAAAACAGCTGCAAACCCAACAGCTAAGCCTACTGACCTAGCTCGCCCTGGCCACGTATTCCCACTGCGTGCTCGCAAAGGTGGTGTACTTGCTCGCCGCGGTCACACAGAAGGTACTGTGGATCTGATGCAAATGGCTGGTCTTCAATCAGCAGGTGTACTGTGTGAAGTCACCAACCCAAACGGCACAATGGCAAAAGCGCCAGAGATCGTTGCTTTCGGTAAACTGCACAACATGCCAGTACTGACCATTGAAGATATGGTGATGTACCGCAACGAGTTCGACCTTAAGCTTGCATAACGTTTAGCCCTCAATGCTGAACACTTAGCAGTTAAGGTAACTACACTGCGAAATGAACACTGAAAGGCCTCACTCTTACTGCTTTTTATAGTTAAAAGCATATAAGGGGTGAGGCCTTTCTAATTTCTGCAGCTTGAAACAAGCCAGAGGTGGATCGTCAAAGTGTCTCTACTTATCGAAACCTCCCCAACCTAATCGTTAGAAAAGCGTAACCTCTCAAAAAATCCTGCAAAATATGAGAAACATTCACCCGAATGGTGAAGTCATGCACCATGATTGATCATCCATGATTAAAGTAAAAACATAAATCAATGAAATATAACACTTATTTATTTTGGCACGGTGTCTGCACTACCACTAAGTAGGTATACAAATGTTAGGAGTTGAATATGTTTGTAGTTATTTCAGTGGGTTTATCCCTATTAGTACTTGCAGCCCTGTTTCATTTCTCAAGGAAGAGACAAACTGCGTTATCACACAGGTTTGAAACCTTAGTTCTACTTAGAGAGCTATTGTTGTTATCACGTAAACATCGCGCTGCAACGCATTACGCTCTGGCGTATAAATTGTCTAGCGACTCGATTCGTAAAGTGAACGAGATTTACGACAACATACTTGAGGTCTCTGAATTGCTTCAATCTCATGTTTCGTTTGATAGTCGCCCTATGTATCGCATCTATCACCTTAAGCTCATTGCCATGCACAGCGACTGGCAAAACCGCAGCTTGGTGCGTAACCAATCGATTCATGGCAAAACAATTCGCCACAGCATGTTCTTGATGGATGAAGTGATGATCATCTGGCTGATCCAGTCTGAGCGAGAAGACATGAGTAGTGAATACCACATGAATTGGCAACAGATCTTAGACTGCATGGAGATCTTGACCAAGCTGAGAATGTGCATACCTGATATGGAGAAGCCTGAGGAGTATGCGAGATTCAAATTCTACGCATCTCAGACACACCGTAAACTCAACCAATTATCGATTATCTGCCCTATCAGCAGTGGGTCACCCATTTGTACACGTGCGATGCATGCACTTACCGAGATCGCATCAAGCACTGAAGCGATCCAACCAGTAGATAGCATGTACGAATTAACCAGTGATATCTCTAGCGTCGTGTCCCAAGTATACGACCAAGTATTATCCGACATTACGAGAAGCTTGTATCAGCCTTTACCAGACATCAACGAAAAGGTGATAAATACTCGATTATCCGTACATCATTACATGTAAAGACTTCGTGAGAGGAGAGCGTGCTGGAACTCTTAATTATTGAGTTCAAATCCGATATCACCATTGATATCGGATTTTTGTATTTATGGGCTTTTAAATTTCTATCGCTATGTATCATTGCCTATGAAGTTTCAAACATCACCAGACTTGATATCGCTAGCCCAAGCTTCTGCCGCAAAATCAATGAACTGACGAACAATCGGAAGCTGGTAACTGCGAGATAGATACACCGCCCAAAGAACGCTGCTTGGCGAAACAAAATCATCCAATATGCGTATCAATTTGCCATTAGCGATCAGTGGATTGGCTAAGTCACAAGGTAAACGAACCACCCCTTTTCCGTGCTGTGCGGCGCGAGTTAGCACCCCAACATCGTTAGCCTTAATGGTGCCAGACACCTCAACCGAATAGTGCTGGTTATCCTTAACAAAATCCCACTTAGAAACATTCAAGTGACGAAAACAATTGTGTTGTCGAAGCGCCTCGACCGTTTCAGGTTCACCATGTTTGTCTAAGTAGGCTTGCGAGGCACACACTACTGAATCAATTACCATTAGCTTTCGTGCAATCAAACTATCGTCAGGTTGATCCGTATAGCGAAGTGCAATATCGATCCTTTCATCCACTAGCTGGGTAAAACGGTCTGAGGCAAACAGTTCGACCGTGATATTAGGGTGGCGGTCGGTGAACTGTTCGACCACATCCAACAACATGTGCTGAGTTAAACCAATGGGGGCAGCAATTCGAATGGTTCCGGAAAGATCATCGGTTTGATTGAGTGAAGTAACTTCTAGCTCAGCGGTCTCATGGAGGATTTTCTCACAGCGCTGCAGAGCGATTTCCCCTGCCGCCGTCAAGCTCACCTTTCGAGTCGTCCTATGTAATAGCCTCTGCTTCAACCACCCTTCTATCTCTTGAACATGACGTGAAACCTGCAACCGACTCATGTCCAAATGCTCAGCCGCTTGGGTGAAGCTGGCACAATTCGCAACTTCGACAAAGCTACGCATTGCCGTCAACCTATCCATCACACTCTCCTTGAGCTGTTTAGCAGCTAATCGAATCTTATTAGATCAATATATAGATACAATCTACATCATTTTTCGATATTTATCGCAACCTAGTGAGCTATTAGACTGCAATGGCTGTCGAGAAAACGACTCAATAAATTAGATAATTGGAGAGACATTATGAAAATTGCAGTATTAGGCGCATCAGGCTGGATTGGTAGTCACATCGCTCAAGAAGCTCAATCTCGTGGTCACGACGTAGTTGCTGTTGTAAGAGATGCAGACCGCGTGGAAACCAAGGGCATTGAAGTTCGTTCATTTGATTTACAAGATGAAGCCGCTAGTCTAGCAAACGCACTATCCGGCGTTGATGCAGTAATTACTTCGATTGGCGGACGTGCTCTGGGTAATCACGAAATCGTAAAAAATACTGCGGCTAAATTGCTGGCAACATTACCGAGCATTGGTATCGAGCGCCTACTTTGGGTTGGTGGTGCAGGCTCACTAGAAGTGGCGCCAAACGTACCGCTAGTGACCGTTCCGGACTTCCCTGCGGATTATAAAAATGAAGCGCTAGCACAGGGTGAAGCTCTTGAAGTGTTCAAGCAATCGAACAGCGAAGTGAACTGGACGTTTGTTAGCCCTGCAGCAGAAATATTCCCGGGTGAGAAACTATCGACCTACCGTACTGGTGGCGACCAGCTGCTCACCGACGAAGATGGCAACAGCAAAATTTCAGTCAGCGATTACGCTATCGCGATGATTGATGAGCTCGAAGCTGGCAAGTTCCCGCGCCAACGTATTGGTGTCGCTTACTAGTCAATTCATATAAAAACTAAAAAAGCCGCTTGTTCAAAACAATGCGGCTTTCTCATATTATATTGAGCATTCCTTTAATCCAATGGCAAGTGACCCGTTTTCACTAGGATAACCGTCTCTTCTTCCACATAAGGGAAATGCTCGCTCATGTGAGGGCTACGCATCCAAGTATGTTTCGGGTACACGCCGTGTTCATCTTTGAAAGTGCCCGACAACACAAAGATCTCTTCTCCACCAAAGTGACGGTGCGGCTGAAAACGTTCGCCAACAGGCCACTTCACTAAAGCGACATGTTCGTGCTCGAACTCATGCAGTGGCATGACTTGTAAGCCACCAATGCCCGGAAGCCACTCCGTTTCTAGCGTATTGATTCGAACTTGAGTTAAGTCTCTCGCGTCAAACTGGTTGAGCTTAACCAAGATCGTGCAGCCATCTTTACTCGATGGAGAATGCGCACTGCCCGGGGGATTACGGATATAAGTGCCCGCAGGGAAATCTCCAGTTTCATCAGAAAATACACCCTCTAATACGAAGATCTCTTCTCCTTGCGGATGTGGGTGTTCGGAGAATGAAGATTGAGGGTCGTATTTCACCACGCTAGTCGTGTGACCTGATTCTTTCTCTTCTCTTTCTAGGGGCTTACGCCACACTCCTTTGGCAGGGCTTGCAACCCAATCTAGTTTATCGGTTTCGATAACCAATCTCTTTGAAAAGTCCATGTTAAGCATAATGACGACCTTACTCTAAATATTGTTTTAATTATGATTGTCTTTCTAGCTTCTATTCTACGCGAATACTCATCAAGGAGGCCATCTCGCTACTATTTTGCCTGCGCGACAGCCACCTAAAAAGAATCCTGATTAATTGCGGCCAGCGATCACGCCACCATCAACATCCCAGATTGCGCCCGTTACCCAATCTGCACTGTCTGACAGTAAGAAAGAGATGCTGTTTGCGATGTCTTTCGGTTGACCCACTCGACCAATAGGATGGAATGCGTTGAAGCCTTCTAGCGCTTGATCTACTTCTTCCGGCTTAATGAATGATTCGTAGATCGGCGTTTTAACTACTGCTGGAGACACTGCATTCACACGAATATTGTGGTCCGCAAGTTCCATTGCCATGTGTTGCGTTAAAGCGTGTAGTCCTGCCTTTGCCATTGAATACGCAGAAGATGGGGTTGCTTTGATCGCTTGCTTCGCCCACATAGAACCGACATTTACCACGTTTCCGCCACCGTTTTTGATCATCAACTTGCTGACAGCTTGAGTGATAAAGAAGGTTGCTTTGTTAAGTTGCATGTATTGCTCGTAATCTGACTCTTGGTGCTCAATAAACGCTTTTGGGTTGAAGTAGCCAGCGGCATTAACAAGGTAACCAATACCCTCTTCAAGTGACTCTAGATGCGCAATAAGATTCGACACACTTGCATCATCATAAAGATTAGCTTGCCAGCCAGTAGCGTGGCCTAGTGATTGAAGTTCTGATACTGCTTTATCTAACTTAGTTGGGTTATTGCCGACAACTAGCACATGGATATTTTGAGCGACTAACTGCTTCGCTGTTTCAAAGCCCATACCACTTGTGCCACCGATTACTACTGCAATACCATTTTTAGTGAAGTTCATTTTGTTATCTCCTAAGTCATGTGAACGTGGTAATCTTAGGCTTTGAACTAACACTATGAATAGTAAGTACAAATCGGTTAGGTAGGTACTTATTGGTACATCTTTATGAAAAATCAGGAAAACTTTTTTTCAAGAAAATCAGCGCCAGAGCGTTCCGCTCGCATGGTAGAGACCATCTACGGTTGTAAATGGTCGCTCACGGTTTACCAATTATTGGCAAATGGCATCAATCGTCCCGGTGAAATGGTACGCTCGGTCGAAGGGTTATCGACCAAGGTCTTGAATGAATGTTTAAAGCGAAATGTAGAGTTTGGGATTTTAGATAAGCAAATGTTCAACGAACTGCCACCAAGAGTGGAATACCAAGTGACACCCTTTGGTGAGAAGTTCTTACTGATTCTGGATCAACTAGAAAGCCTACAAAACGAAATCGACGAGATGTAAGCTCAAGCCGGTCACACTATTAGCAAAATACAGAAAGCACGATTAGCTCACTGGCATTTGTTCAAAGCGACTTTTCACAAAATCAATGAAGGTTCGAATTCGACTTGGTTGATAGCGGTCTCGATGGTAGATCGCTGAAAAGTCCACTTTAGGCACCACCCACTCATCAAACACCTGCTCTAGTTGTCCGTCATTGAGTTCTTGTAAACAATAGATGGTTGGCACACGAATAATCCCGTTGCCCGACTTCGCGCCCTGCACCAACACTCGCCCATTTTTACATTGCAGTCTGCCCGTCACATGCACATCGACCGTTTTCTTAGTATCGTCTGGCGCTTGAAAACTCCACTTACGCACCGATCCCGTTAAGCAGTCATGGTGGATCAGATCTTTAGGGTGATTTGGCTTCCCTTTGCGAGCGAAATACTCAGGACTCGCGAGTGTTCCCATCTCGATGTCTAAAAGCTTTCTTGCGATAAAGCCCGCGTCTTCTAAGCTTCCCATGCGAAAAGCGATATCAAACGCGTCTTCAATCAAGTCGACTCGGTTGCTACTGAAATCAAGACTAATACTGATATCTGGGTAGAGCTGCATAAACTCATTGACCAGATCCGCGATGATCACCTCACCCAAATAACCGCCGACACAGTTTACTTTTATGTCGCCACGTACTTCTTCGACATCGTCCACAGCAGCAATCAGAGCTTGGTCTATATTATCTAAGGCTTGTTCACATCTCGCGTACAGATCTTGCCCTGCGTGCGTCAATCTCAAGGTTCGAGTAGTGCGGATAAACAACGTCACGCCCATCTGCTTTTCTAGACTACTCACTTGGCGTGATACGTGGGAGCGCGACACATCAAGCTCCTCCGCTGCTTTAGTGAAGTTACCTAAACGAGCGATAAGCACGAAAGAACGAATATCAGACAGGTTAATTTGATTGAGCATGGTCGCAAGCTTAGTTGTGAGATTTTAAGATGATGAAGTAATAGAGAGCACATGCTCATTATTGCACCACAGCAACAGTGTTTCAAGTAAAGCGCTATATATCAACAATGCTATTTTCCTTAATATACCTCCATCGCAACGAAGCAAGACAACAAGCACTTGATTCGAATGCACTTAAACAACACGTCGTAGCCAACCGACGCAATAAAAGTACAGAGGAAATAAAATGAAAAAACTAATCGTAATTACAGGTGCAAGCTCTGGTATTGGTGAAGCAATCGCTCGTCGTCTAAGCGATGAAGGTCACCCTCTGCTACTTTTAGCTCGTCGTGTTGACCGCCTTGAAGCACTGAACCTACCAAACTCTCTATCAGTAAAAGTAGACGTGACAGACAAAGCGTCTTTTGATGCAGCAATCGCACAAGGTGAAGCGAAATTTGGCCCTGTAGACGCGCTTATCAACAACGCTGGTGCAATGCTTCTTGGTCAAATCGATACTCAAGATGCTCAAGAGTGGAAGACAATGTTCGACGTGAACGTCATTGGTCTTCTAAACGGCATGCAGTCTGTACTTGCTCCGATGATGGAACGCAACACAGGTACTATCATCAACATCAGCTCAATTGCGGGTAAGAAAACTTTCCCAAGCCACGCAGCTTACTGTGGTACTAAGTTCGCGGTACACGCTATTTCTGAAAACGTTCGTGAAGAAGTTGCTGCTTCAAATGTTCGTGTTACGACTATCGCACCGGGTGCTGTAGAAACAGAACTTCTGTCTCACACAACATCTCAAGAAATCAAAGATGGTTACGACTCTTGGAAAGAAGACATGGGCGGCGTATTGGCAGCTGACGATATCGCTCGCGCGGTATCATTCGCTTACCAACAACCACAGAACGTATGTATCCGTGAAATTGCTCTGGCACCAACTAAGCAGCAGCCATAGGCCTTTGCTATCGCTACTAAATCGGCGATGAAATAAGCAATGTACTAAAAAAGCGCCACTACTTAACAAGTCGTAGCGCTTTTGTTTTAGTGGTAACTATAATTGCAATCGCCACATCAATTTTTACTCATACGTGATTTACTTACGTTCATCGTGAGGTTGTCGATGAAAAGAAAAAAGCGCCCAAGCTGGCTGGTGCTTGAGCGCCTTTTGTAAACTGAATATGTGGATTAGAAGTTGTAACCACCACCAACCATGAATACCCATGGGTCGATATCAACGTCTGTTTTGAACTGTTGACCATTAAACTTATATTTTGCTGTAGTACCAATATCTGCATACCAAACTGATGCGTTCAGGAACCAGTCTTCATTAATCATGTAGTCCATACCAATGTTTGCCGCTAAGCCCCAAGAATCATCAAGAGATAAGTCACTTAAGCCTAGATCTTTCGCTCCTTGGTTTAGTGACTCATCGAAAAATACAGTGTAGTTGATACCCGCACCTACGTAAGGACGGAAATCACTGTTCGCTTGACCAAAGTAGTACTGAACCATAAACGTTGGTGGTAGGTGTTTAGTCTCTGCTATGTCTCCGAGGCCAGTAGCTGAAATGTTATGAGAGAAAGGGCTAGCTGCCAATACTTCAAAACTGATGTTGTCGGTAAACATGTAACCGAAGGTCAAACCAAGTTGAGTATTAGAATCGACACCGAATTTAACTCCAGCTGTATCAAGAACGTCACCGCTGCTGTCGTTTGGAGATACTGTTGCTGCACCTGCACGGATGATGAAATCACCTTCTTTATGAGCAAGAACATTGGTTGACATAAGAGCCGCAATAACCGCAATACCACATACTGTTTTTTTCATTATAATTTCCTTTTGAGGGCTTCATATTATTGGTGAATGAGTAATCATTTCTTATTTTGCGTGCAAGGTAACACACAATAACCCTACTTTATTGATGGAAATCAATTTGTGAAAAGTTATGATTATTTATGTAAATTTATATCGACCTGATCACTTTATTCCTTCATTTTATTGACAGTTTTGTAATGCGACTTTTCCGTGCATCATTTTGTTAATCCAACCCAGTCACTTTGCTCAGATATCTTTGGATCAAAATAGAGCAAGCCAACATCCCGTACGCATCAATTTAGTGCAATCCAACAAGAAATATCCCCTCCTTGTTTAATATTCAATGAGTTACATTTGGCTTAGTGCTTGCAAGTCTATGTTCATAATCATAAATACATTGAGGTTCTGACCATGCAAGACACTCTAACAATCGTTCTGGCCGGCGGTGTTGGCTCTCGGCTTTCTCCCCTCACCGATAACCGCGCAAAACCTGCGGTCCCCTTTGGTGGCAAATATCGAATCATCGATTTCACTCTCGCGAACTGCTTACACTCTGGGCTACGCCAAATTTTGGTGCTGACTCAGTACAAATCACACTCATTGCAAAAACATTTGAGAGATGGTTGGTCGGTGCTTAACCCCGAGCTCGGCGAATACATCACCAATGTTCCCCCACAAATGCGAACCGGTGATAGCTGGTACAGCGGCACTGCCGATGCCATCTATCAAAACTTGTATCTGCTTTCTCGTAGTGAAGCCAAACATGTGGTGGTGTTATCCGGCGACCATATCTATCGCATGGATTACGCGCCAATGCTCAAGCAGCACAAAAAGAACGAGGCTGACCTGACCGTGGCGTGCATGGAGGTTTCGATTGACGAAGCCAAAGAGTTTGGTGTGATGGAAATAGACGAGTCTCTACAAATCAATAACTTTACCGAGAAACCACGTTACCCCGCGTGCGTACCCGGTAGACCAACTCGAAGCATGGCTTCAATGGGGATTTACATCTTTGATAAAGAAGTACTAACACAGGCATTATTGGCAGACGCAGAAGATCCAGACTCAAACCACGATTTTGGCAAAGACATCATTCCTAAGTTAGTCGGCAATAACAGCGTTTACGCGTATAAGTTTGGTGATGAGGAAGGACGTGTGACGCAAGATGCTTACTGGAGAGATGTTGGTACTATCGACTCTTATTACCAATCGAATATGGATCTGTTGAAACCGGCCTCGCCTATCGATTTATACCAACCGGATTGGGCTATTCGCACTTATGAGCCACAACTGCCGCCCGCACGAACCATTGCTTCGGTCGAAGGTAACCAAGGGATATTCATCAACTCGATGATCGCCAATGGTGTTGTGATTGAAGGTGGTTCGGCGCAAAACTCTATCTTCTTCCCAAAAGTGAAAGTCAGCAATGCCGCGATTGTGATTGATAGTATTCTGTTTGAAGATGTTGAGATTGGAAAAAACTGCCACATACAAAACTGCATCATCGATAAGAACGTCAAAGTGCCTGACGGAACCCAGATCGGTGTTGATAGCCTTGCCGACGCCAAACGCTTCCATATATCAAAACAAGGCGTGATTGTGGTGCCCTCTTCTTATCAATTTGAAGAGTAATCTTTGACGTTGGAATAGCTTTTATTTAAACGAGAAAAGGCAGCGAGTTCGCTGTCTTATTATCATTCGAAATAACCTTAACCAAAACCTAAATTCATCCCGCGTTGAAAGAGATTTATAAAACCAGGCTAGAATAAGAATTCGTAAGAATGTTTGATTGAGGCGATAAAGCCTAAGTCCTATAGAAGGCTTAGAGCAATACTTCAAAGATGAGGGATTTTTAAACACGTTTGAAATTCACGAAACATAATATGCGATCAGTTAATCGGACTTTCAAGGGAGTAAGGGGAGATTATTTGATAACACTGAAGTTAATCACACATGTGTACTTTCTCTATTGGTGAATCTATCCGATGTTTGCTACGTTTAAATGACACAGTCATTGGAAAGGTATGATTTATGAAAATAAACGTTCAAACACATCACGTATCAATTAACGACGACTCACGTAAAGACATCGAAGGTAAGTTCGAAAAGATATCAAACCATTTTCCATCACTGATTAGCTGCGACATCATCATTACAAAAGAACACAGCCAATATCAGGTTGAAGTGTTCACCAACTACGAAGGTGTACGTGTAAACGCAAAAGCTACAGATGACGTTATGTATCCAGCTATCGCTTCAGCACTCAAGAAACTTGAAGCAGGCCTAAGTAACCGTAAGGGACAATTGAAAGCCGACCTACACGAGAAGCCAACAAGTACGAAGCCAGAGATTGCTTCAGACATCATCCAAGAGATGAAGTTGGTATAACTCCACAGTAGAAGCTCGCTAATCAATAATAGCAGCGCAAAAGAATTTCAAAGCCAGCACATGTTGCTGGCTTTTTCGATCTATACATCAATTTCCTTGATTTTTCCGACCACCGACCTTCGCTTCCTATATTAGAAATAAGCCCAACTCTATATCGTTTTAACAAACTTATGTCGCTGGCTGCTATAACAATCGCTAGCGGTATTTGATACAGTGATAAGTAGAAATTTAGACAATAAAGGAATGTTTATTATGAAAAAAATCGCGCTAATTCTATTTCTAGCGACTCAACTGATGGCTTGTACAGAAGTGGGCAGTGAAGCTTGGTGTACAGATATGAAAGAAAAGCCGAAAGGCGACTGGACTGCCAATGAAGCCGGTGATTTTGCTAAGCACTGTGTTTTCTAATCACTGTTAAGCGTTAATTAACAACACTTAGTAGCACTGAGTGGAAGACATTTAACAACGAACTGAACACTCCACGCAATACAATAGATCCGAATAAGTGAGTTTGAGGATGGAACACCAACTAGGCAATAACTGGAAGCACATCGAATGGGTATTAACCGATGTTGATGATACGCTCACTTGGCAGGGTTCACTCCCTCCAGAAACATTGATTGCGTTACAAAAGCTAAGAGATAACGGAATTAAAGTGGTCGCAGTAACGGGAGCCTGTGCTGGTTGGTGTGATCATATTGCACAACTATGGCCTGTAGACGCCGTGCTTGGAGAGAACGGCGCCTTCTTATTGGAGAAACAAGATGGTGCATTACAACTCTCATCTGAAACGCCGCTAGAACAAGTGCGCCAGAATCAAGCCAAGCTCAAACAAGAAGTTGAATCGATCTTGCAGAGTTACCCAGACCTATCCCTAACTTTGGATCAATCTTACCGCTTGTGTGAGGTCGCGATTGATATCGGCCAAAACCGTCAACCTGTTGACCCTGAAATAGTGCAAGCGGTACTCGAAAGAATACATGCTTTAGGCGCACACGCGACAGCAAGTTCGATTCATATCAATGCTTGGTATGGCGAGCACTCAAAGAAAAACGCCGTGCACCGTTTCCTTTCGAGTAAAGGCCTATCGCTTGAACAAACCCACAAGCAAGCGTGTTATGTCGGCGATTCAATGAATGATCAACAGATGTTCGAATCACTACCGCTCACCGTTGGCGTGGCTAACATTGAGCATTATTGGGATAAGCTAGATCATCATCCAAGCAAGGTGATGTCACAACCGGGTGGTTATGGGTTTGCAGAATTTGTGGGTTTACTGCTGACGCTTAAAAGTGAGACAGCGAAAAGCTAACCATCCCCTTCTAAACAAGCTTTCTGTCCATTCAAACAACATAAAAAAACGACCGCTAGGTAGACCGAAGTACCTAGGGTCGTTTGAGCTTCAAAATGCTAGATAAGCTCTTAACTTTCACACAACATATTGTCTATATGAGTTTGTTGCGAATGTGGATCACTACAGCTTCTGCAATGATAACCACAGCAAAAATACTCACCAATACCATCGACACTTTTTGCCACTCGAAAAGGTTCTGCGCATCGTTGAGCACTACGCCAATACCACCAGCGCCCACTAAGCCCAATACCGCAGATTCACGCACGTTGATGTCCCAACGGAACAGTACAATTGAGTAGAATGCGGGCATCACTTGCGGCCAATACCCTTTCAGCAGAATGCTCATCCACGAAGCGCCCGTTGCGCGTAAAGCTTCAATAGGCCCCATGTTCACTTCGGCAATGGCTTCCGCTAACAGCTTCCCTACAAAGCCGATACTGCGAATTGCAATTGCCATGATACCTGCGAGAACACCGGGGCCAAATAGTGCGATAAACAGTAATGCCCACACTAGTGAGTTCACTGAACGTGAAGACACAAGGAAGAATTGAGCAACCCAGTTCAACACTTTATTAGGTGTAATGTTCGGTGCGTTTAACAACGCCAAAGGGATCGCAAACACCAAGGTAAATAAGGTACCTAATGTAGCGATGTGCAGCGTCTCAATCATCGCCGCGTGGATCGACTCTGGATAGAAGCCGTAGTCCATTGGTACCATGCGTTCAAACATGTCCGCAAACTGAGCTGGTGCGTCATATAGGAACTCAGGAATCACTTCCACCGTCTGCCAAGACCACACGATGGCGCATACAAGGCTAAGGTAAACGGCAAATCGAGCCACACGTTCGTTGGGTGTAAAACGCTGCCACTCTCTATCAATAGATGCAGTTGTCATTAGAAGATTCTCCTAACAATGTTGGAAAGAAATTCACCGACAAGAATCAGCGCGATGATCGTTATCAAAATAGCAGCGACAAAGTCGTAGTCGAAACGTTGGAATGCCGAGAATAACGTCCCACCAAGGCCGCCCGCGCCAACGATACCCACCATAGTTGAGTTACGTAAATTCGAGTCCAACTGGTAGCTAGCGAAGCCAATAAAACGAGTAAACACCTGCGGCATTACCGCATACAGAATCACACTGATGAAGCTAGCGCCGGTCGCTTTAATCGCTTCAACAGGCTTGAAAGAGATCTCTTCAATCGCTTCTGCGAACAGCTTGGCAATAAAACCAATCGATGCGAACACCAAGGTCAGAATCCCAGCCAGGGCACCAAAACCCACCGCTTTTACAAACAAGATTGCGATGATCACTGGATGAAAAGAGCGACACAGTGCGATAAAGCCCCGAATAGGTGTCGATACAATCGAAGGCATCATGTTTCTTGCAGCAAGTAAGCCAAGAAACAGCGAAATGATGATGCCGAAGAAACTCGAAATGATCGCTATCTGTAAGCTCTCTGCTAAGCCGCTTAGCAGTAGATTAGTACGCGAGAAATCTGGCGGAAACATTCTTGATAGTAACCGCTCACTCTCACCAAAACCGATGACCAAACGATCAAAAGTCAGCCCTAACGTCGAGAAACTGTAAAACAGATACGCAACTATCGCAGCGATGATTGCTCGGTTAGTCCATGAGGTTTTGAACGGGTTTTCATGCTTCGCTGGCGACTGGTTTGACGATGCACTTGGCGATGAGCTTGGGGTTAATCCAGCCATGATTCACCCCCATAGATGATTTTTAGATCTTCCTCTGAAATGCCTTCAGGGCTGCCGTCGTAATGTACTTTGCCATTACACATGCCGATGATGCGTTTGGCGTAACGCTTGGCTAAGTTGACATCGTGGATGTTAACCAACACAGGGATGTTCTTCTGCTCGGCGAAAGTTTCCATCAGCTCCATGATCTCAACCGCGGTTTTCGGGTCGAGTGATGACGTTGGTTCATCCGCTAATAAGATATATGGGTCTTGCATGACTGCGCGAGCGATACCGACACGCTGTCTTTGGCCGCCTGACAAACTGTCGGCACGTTGGTTTGCAAAGTCTTGTAGGCCTACAAATTCAAGTAACTCGAACGCTTTTGCTAAGTCTTGTGGAGAATAGTTACGACGCCACGCATTCCAAGCCGTCATGTAACCCAAACGGCCGCTTAACACGTTCTCGATAACCGTTAAACGTTCCACGAGGTTATATTCTTGGAACACCATGCCGATGTGTCGACGTTGTTTACGTAGCGCTTGGCCTTTTAATTGAGTCAGGTCTGCGCCATCAAAAATGATTTCGCCTTGGCTTGGATCATTGAGGCGGTTGATACAGCGCAGAAGCGTACTTTTACCGGTACCAGATGGACCAATGATCGCGATGATGCCTGGCTCATCGATATCAATATTAATGCCTTTAAGGATTGGCTTGCCTGCGACATATTCGTGGAAAAGGTTGTTTATCTTTATTCCTTCATAGCTTGCTACGGCCATACTGCATTTCCTTGTGCGAATTTTAGAATGATCTATGCCCTACCCGCGAGGGCATAGATATTTAGTTGAAGTAGGTGTTTTTAAAGAACTAAGTCTTTCGAGAACTTAGTCTTCTAATAGAAAAAGAATTAGCCGTTGTTTGCTTGTTTCGCTAACTCAGCTGCTTTTTTCTTCGCGCGTTTAGCCGCATCTTTTTCCGCGAGTTTCTTAAGGCCAGCTTTAGTGTAAGCCGTACCTGTCGCGTGGGCGATATCACGAATCACGTCCCACTCTTCTTTGTAGCTGATTGGTGAGAAGCGGTCTGCACCTTTGAATGATGCGCTCATCTCTGGTGTGAAGCGGTAGCTAAAGAAAGCTTCGTTGATCTTCTCAACCAGCTCCGGTTTTAGGTTGTACGCGTAACCAAACGCAGACGTTGGGAAGCGCGGGCTACGGTAGATGATCTTAAGCTCAGAATCATCAACACGACCTGCTGCCACCATACGATCGTACACGTCAGATGCCACAGGTGCTGCATCATAGTCTCCGTTGAATACACCTAGAATCGATTGGTCATGCTTACCTGAGTAAAGCACTTTGTAGTCTTCATCTGGCACTAACCCTTTAGCTGGGAATAACGCACGAGGAGCTAGGTTGCCAGAGTTTGATGATGCAGAAGTGTGTGCAACCTTTTTGCCTTTTAGATCAGCCATGGTGTTGATACCACTGTCTTTGCGTACAATGGTAATCAGGTTGTAGCCTTGGAAACCAGACTCATCGCCTTTCACTGCAATTGGAACGTAGCCCGCTAGGTTAACCGCGTAGCCAGTTGGGCCCGTAGAGAAACCAGCTACGTGCAAACGGCCAGAACGCATCGCTTCTACTTGTGCAGAGTTCGAGTGCACCGTGTAGTAAATCACTCGCTTACCCGTGATTTTGCTTAAGTGAGCTTGGAAGTCGGCAAACGCATCTTTGTACAAAGCAGGGTCTTCTACTGGCGTGTAAGTAAACACAAGCGTGCTTGGGTCATTCCACTCATCTGGGTTCTTCGGTGAATCGGCGACCAAATCTTGGTTTTCATCACAGTATCGATCGTCTAACACACCACGACTAGAGCAGTCGCTTGCCATAGCCATTGAAGGAAGTAGTAATGAGCTAGCGATTAACAGTCCTTTAACACTGATTTTCATATTCAAACCTTACTTTTACTTATTGTTGAAAGTCACCTTCGCTATTGCAGCCTTCGTGCCATATTTTTATTTGCTAAATTTCAATGACTTAAAACAAAAATCAAACTAACCAAGATCTTTTGAGTCATTGATGTCCAACTCAAAACCAATCATTTGGGTCATTTCTGTCCCATCAACCTTGATGGTAAAAAAAAGAGCCCGAAGGCTCTTTGGTTCACTGCTTTTTCTCTTATTATTCTTCAATAATCCAGATAACTTAGGCGTCGCTGTCCATGCAGTTTGCGTAGTAAGTGACCGTTGCAGGCCAGTCACTGAATACGCCCATCACACCCACATCTTGTGCTAACACATCGAGCATTTTCATCATGTCGCCATCATTGTTGATACCATCTTTCACGCTCTTGTAGTACCAACCGCCGCCTTGCGCGAGTGGGCCTGAACGTTCCAGAGTCCATGCGATGATGTCGAGGTCTGCATCTTTAGCGAGCTTGGCGTAGTTAGACGCAACCAGTTCATTGTTCTCATCTAGATCAACCAGAGCAAACAGAGGTGGCGCGATGATGTTCACACCCGCATCGTGCAGCTCTTTCATGTTTTCAACAGACGCGACAAAATCCGCTTGCTCGTAAACACGGTCATCAAGATACACCGCTTGTTTGCCGAATTTTGGCGCAGCTTTGATCCAGTACTTCACGTCATCCAGGTTGAACGATTGCAAGTAAGTCTCTGAAGGTGCAAAGCCCGCTTCTTTTAGCTCATCCACCAGCTTTTGCGCGTACATCTCTTGGCTGAAGCCATTGAAAGGCATCTCAACCGCTGCCGATTTCAATTCAGGTGTCACCTTTACACCGTGTTCTTTAAACAGTGCCGCACTTTCTGCGTGTGTCATCAGCGTCCCACTCTGGCTGTATAGATCGGTTCTCCAACCTGGAGTACCATTCATGTACTCTTCGACTGTGGTGGCTTTCGGGTTCGCCCCATCCATTTTACCTTTTAACGTCTTAAACTCCGCCAGCGTGAAATCGGAAGTACGACACTCAACCTGAGCATCTTCACCTGTCGCTGGGTTCGCAGGTTTAAATGGAACTGAACACTTCTTAGCGAGTTCAGGATGCGCCAACACATCAGTTGTGGTGTGCAGGTCACTTTGAGAGTGTCGACATACCAACGCCTTATCTTTAGTGAAGGTCACATCACACTCTACGACACCGGCTCCCATCTGAATTGCCGCTAAGTAAGATTCTTTGGTGTGCTCGGGAAACTGCATTGCAGCTCCGCGGTGCCCAATAGAAAAATCACTACGATGAAAAGGCCCTTCGCTACAACTGAGCAGCTTGGTTTTCAAAGGGCTCTCATCCATATTGTTGACTAAAAAGAGGGGACGAGGTCCTAGGTTTGCTGACTCTGTTGCCGCCCATGCTGTCATTGAGCTAACGCCGAGTATCAGAGCAATCGAACCTTTCAGTATTTGCTTCATGTTTGTATCTCCTTGCAACAAGCAATTATTTTTCTAATTTCCTTAATCCGGTCATTTCTACCTTCTGTGAGATGACCTCATGTGGGCAGGTGCCACAATGTAGGGATTGCACGCTTTGTGCCAAATGTTAAAACTCTTTTATTACAATTACTTGAAACAGTTAATCATTCGACTAAATGATAAATGGGTCATTGTTGTCTTGTGCTTTTTATTCCGCTTTGTCTTTTGGTTTATGTTTACTCTTTACTCCTCAAGAACCAAGTTAATGAGTTAGGCTTTAAAGCTCTCTTTATCCAACTGGTGTTTCTTCATTTTTCGATAAAGCGTTTTTCGGGGCAGATTCAGCTTGCTTGATACCTCATTGATATTGCCTGCGCTCTCTATCAAGGCTTCGGTTAATACATTTCTCTCGTACTGCTCCATCTGCTTTTCAAAGGCGAAATCTTCCCCAGTCGATTCACAAATTGGCGATTGCAGATCGAAGCCATCACCGACAATACCGAGCACAAATCGGTCGGCAACGTTACGTAGCTCACGCACGTTTCCAGGCCATTCATGTCGGCACAGCTGCTGTATCTGTTCGGGATAAATCGTCGATGGACGCGTCTTGTACTTGTGGCTCGCTTGTATCACAAAGTGGCGGAACAACACCTGAATGTCCTCTTTGCGTTGGCGCAGTGCCGGAAGGTTTAAACTAGCAATATTAAGACGATAGAAGAGATCAGCTCTGAACTCACCTGATTCACTCAGGCTCGCGAGATCGGCTTTACTGGCCGCGACCACAACGATGTCGACGGGTATCAACTCATTACCGCCTACACGCTCAATCATTCGTTCTTGAATCACGCGCAGCAGTTTAATTTGCACCGCAATTGGCATACTTTCTATTTCATCAAGAAACAGAGTACCGCCATTGGCTTGTTCTATTTTGCCAATCCGTTTCTTGTTGGCACTGGTAAACGAGCCCGCTTCATGACCAAACAACTCACTTTCGATAATGCTCTCTGTCATGCCACCACAGTTTATCGCGACAAACGGTTTGGCTTTACGACGGCTGAATTGATGCAGAGCTCGAGCTATTACCTCTTTGCCCGTTCCCGTTTCTCCGTTGATAATGGTATCGACGCCAGTATGAGAGAGCGCAAGCACTTGCTTACGGATGGTGTCCATCGCTTTGGATTGCCCGATAACCACAGATTCAATCGGTAATTCTGTATCCTGTTCGTCGTCTAACGTTGCAGGACTGTTGTGCTGACACTGTGCCAACGCCAAGTCGAGCTTTTCTAACAACTCACTGGCATTGAGGGGTTTCTCCAGAAAGTCGAACGCACCCAACTTCATCGCCTCTATCGCCATCGGAATATCACCATGCCCGCTCATCAGTAATACCGGAACATTGGCTGCGCGATGTTGGATTGAGCTTAACAACGTAAGCCCGTCGACCTGTGGCATTCGCACATCACACAACACCACCGACTGACTGTTTGCTTTGAGGGACTTTAAACCAAGGTTTGGATCGGTAAAGCTAGTGACACGAAAACCCTCGAGTTCCAACATCTCGCTTACAGCTTCAACAACGTCGGTTTCATCGTCGATAAGAACTATGTGTTTTTCTGAAGTCATGAGTCTGTGCCTTTTGGTAGAGTGACGATAAAAGTGGTGCCTTGGTGTTCAACTGATTCGACGTGAATCGAGCCGCCAAAGTCTTTAATTATGTTGTATGCGATAGACAAACCGAGCCCGAGCCCTTTGCCTGTTGTCTTGCGGGTATAAAATGGATCAAACAGATAAGGAATGTCCTCTTCGGGTATCCCTAATCCATTGTCCTTAACTGCAATTTGAATAGTGTTCGGATGCTCTTGGGTGGAGATGCTGAGCAGAGGCTGCTCCCTATGTTCAACGGCATCCAACGCATTGCTGATCAAATTCACCAGCACCTGCTCTAAGCGAATGCTGTTGGCACGAACCATTTGGTCACTCTGTGGGGAATACTGAATCGAGACCCTACTTTGCCTAGTTTCAAACAAGTCGATAGCATCACTAATCACCTTTACCAGTTTTACGTTATCAATCTTGCCATCGCTCTTGCGCGAGAATGCCTTCAAGTGACGTGTAATCGCAGCCACTTTATCTAACAAGATCTCGATCTTTTTCAGGTTCTCTTCTGCCCTATCTGGCCTTTGTTTACCTAACCACAGTTGCGCGCTTCGAACATGACTGTTCACGGCCGTTAATGGTTGGTTGATCTCGTGAGTAATGCCAACACTCAACTGCCCCAACGCGGCCAGTTTTCCAGCTTGGATAAGCTCATCCTGAGTAACACGCAGCTTGGCCTCGGCTAAGGTACGTTCTTCCACCTCAGCCTCCAATTTACGGTTGGTTTGCTTGACAACTTTGGCTGTGGTTTGAAATACCTTTAGGTACTTAGCCATTTGTGTCACTTCATCTTTGCCACGAATGGCCACTTCGGTATCTAAGTGACCAGTAGAAATCGCGAACATGTTGTCTTTGAGCTGCAGTAACCTTTCTAAAATACTCTTGCGCACATAGAACCATGAGATAGCCGCGGCAGCTAACACACTAAAAAGAGAGAGAAAAAGTGACAAACGTTGGTTCGATTGCAAAGAGTGCTGCGCCTGCTGAATAGACTGATCAATATTGCGATTCACTTGGCTGGTGTTACGTTCGATTTGCACCGTTAACTGATTCAAATGCTCACGGCTGTTTTGCAGGAAATATTGCTCTTGATAGAGATGATCGAGCGCTTTGTTTTTCATCCCATACAAGCTGCTATCACTTGAGGCGAGGTTATAAATCACCGTGAGTTGATGATCTAATTCAGGAAAGGTACTTCTGAGATCGCCACTTACCCAAAGCTGCCACCACTCTTCTCCAACCTGCTCTAATCTTAGACTGGTGTAATCCAACTCATTAAAGCTTGAGTCGTTATACAGTTTTTCGACTAAGCCTAATTGGTAATACAACAGGGATTTTAACTGTGTGTATTGGATCTGGTCTTTGGCAGACTCAGGTAGGTTATCAAGTGAATCACTGGCTTGCTGCAATAGGGGGTAAAAGCCTTCGAGTAGATTACGAAGTTCTTGGTTGAGCTGTTCAGATTCAATCTCACTTTGGTACAACAGACTGAGGCTATTGTTAACTTGAGCAATAAGATCTTTAAAATAGGAGTGATAATCGGGGAATTGAACCATTACGCTATTCATGACGGAAATGGCGTCTTCAATTTTAAGCATCGCTTGTTTGCGTTCTAAATTCGATTCGGCGTCACTGAGCTGAGAAGACGTCGTGATAATCACACGCACCATGTCATTGAGGCGTGCAGCGTTATCTAAAGCGGGGATTTCACTCTCTTTTAGCTCAACAAGACGCTGATTTAAGTCGTCAAAGGTAAAGCTGGAGACAACCGAAAGGAAGATAGTGGTCATGGATAACATGGCCAATGCCAATACCAAGCGCAGCTCAATACCTTTCCAACCAAACCACTTACGACGTGGGATTTTGATCGAAAACGGGCGCTCGAAACTGTCCTTTTCTTCTACAACCTTGGAGACATGACTGCTCACTCGCCCCACCTTCTTCTCATCAAATCGTCAACAGGAACTGCTAATGATTCAATTAGTTATGGCATGAGCCTTACTTAGGCTTGCATCGAATAGCTTTAGTGAAACTATTAAATGAAGAGTAATCATTAACATTTCACATAAGATATCATAACAATTATTTTATAAAGCTTGCGTGGTCTGTTTTGCGATAATAGAAAGTGACCGCACCGACAGAAACGTGATTACTTTATCAATCCCTGTCGGAGGGCATTTTAGTTTGAGCACTTCCAATAAAGTCTGATCATTTATCATAGAGATTGATCGTATTGGGCAGTTCACTCGCAAAACGGGACTTACCATACTTCTGCCCAAATCAAGTTAGATCAAGACCATTTACTTCTTCCTTGCTATAAAATCTCCACTAGTTTAACTTACTTAACATACCCACAAATAATGGATGGTTTTTATGCTAGGAAAGCACCAAGAGCCCTATGGCGCATTTTATCGTTCAACTCATGATAATGAATACTTAGACTCTAAGACTGAACTTCTAGTCGGTTTAGCCGCTGCTATGGGGATGAATTGTCTGCCATGTACAAACTATTACTTAAAGCAGGCAAAAAAAGCTGGAATCACGAAAGGCGAGATTTCGGATGTAACAGCCAAAGTTATGGCTGTGGCCGCCGGTCAAAAAAAACTTCAGTTTCAAGAAGTATTAGAACGTTATGACATAGACTTAAACTCGTTTAACTAGAGAATTGTGTATGACGTTGTGAAGAGACTAAAACATAGGGAACAACTTCAAAATTAACCTTTGGATCTGAGTGACTAAAATATTTTCCACGAAGTTGGTATGACCATTAACGCCGTTGTTCCAAAGAACGACTTTAATGGTCTGAAGTACTTTATCTGCACCTAACAACTATAAGGAAGCAAGTTCTAGTTATTAAGGTAACTGACAATGACATATTTGATTACCTTCCCCCTAACAATGATGACATTAAGGAATAAGTACAATCGCTCCAAGCGCTTGATTGCTTGCCATTCGTTCATGAGCTTTCGCTGCCAAAGATAACGGTAATGTACTATCAATCAATGGTTTGATTTGCCCTTTTTTGATTGCTGGAAGCCATCGTGAAAAATCTTCAATATCTCCAACTAATGTTCCTCGTAACTGCTTTTGAGTAAAGAAGAAATTACGAACATCTATTGTCGCTTCAGTACCAGCCATGAAGCCCATTGTGACTATAATGCCCTGAGGGCGTACGACATTAATCGTTTGTTGAAGAATATCACCTCCTAAATTATCAATAGCAACGTCCACACCTTTGCCTACAGTCCATTCATTGATAGCAGCAACAAAATCTTGCTCAGAAGAATTGATAACAAAATCAGCGCCACAATCTTTAGCAATGTTAGCTGAGTCTTCATTTTGTACCGTAGTAACGACACGAGCACCAAGTGCTTTTGCAATTTGAATGCTCATCATCCCTGTACTTGAAGCGCCCGCATGTACTAAGACGGTATCACCTGCTTTAACTTCACCAACAATTTCAATAGAACGAATGGCGATTAACAGAGGCACTGGTAATGCGGCTATCTGCTCAACAGGTAATCCAGTATTATCAATTAGCAACCACTGTGCTGGTACAACAATATATTCTGAGTAGGTTCCCTGACGATGAGCACCCGGAATCGCATAACTGTTGGCTACAGTAACCGGACGGACATGCGATTCGGCTGGATCAAGTGGATAACCAGGCATCGAAATAACACGATCACCGATATCAAATCCAGTAACGTCCTCTCCAAGTTCAACCACCTGGCCGACAGCATCAGAGCCCAGAACATGAGGGAATGTTAAATCCGGTGAAATCTGTCCTAAACGAACATAATGATCAAGTCGATTTGTACCAATCGCCTGTGTTTTTATCAACACATCTCCAGAACCTGGTTGAGGTGTTGGAACCTCTTCAAATTTAATTTCTTCAGGTCCACCAAAATTATGAATAACAGCAGCTTTCATACGATTTTCTCCAGTATATGGTTTAAGGTGATCGACGATTTATCGATCACTAATGTTACTTAGGTATAGAAATAGCAAATGGTTAAATAGAAAGTTTAAAATCTATTCTTTGACAGATTCCTGTTTGTTTCGAAGTGTTGTTACTGTCTCCCCGCCAACACCCCAATTATCGGTTTCCACTTCGTCAATCACGACAAATACCGTTGATTTTGGTTTATCGAGCACTTGATAGAGCAGATCAGTTGTTCCTTCAATCAGACGTTTCTTTTGTTCAGCAGTCACACCTTCTCGTGTCACTTTAATATTGACGTATGGCATTTTGAATTCGTCCTCGTTATTTGGTTGCCAATGTAGAGTCCATATCTTGTCTAGATTCTGGTTCTAACTCGGCATCTTGATGATGGAGGTTAAGATAACCTGTTACTTAAAATTGAAAAATGAGCTTTAAGTCATTACAGTTGATACACAATGTAATCAATCTATGAGGGCGTTATGCAACGATATTTTGACAATGTACAAATGAGCAGCATCGAGCTTTTTTGCCTTACCGTGGAAACTGGCAGCTTTACGGCCGCTGCTAATGCTGCTGGTGTGACACCTGCAGCAGTCAGCCGTTCTATTGCTCGACTCGAAAAGAGATTACAAACTCGACTGTTCATTAGAACAACTCGCAATATGAGAACGACAGATACAGGTCAACGTTATTACGTGGATTGTCGAAATGCCTTGAATCAATTAATTGAAGCAGAAGAAAAAATATCGGGAGAAACTCAAGAACCGGTGGGAGTACTTAGCATTAGTGTCCCTACTCTGTATGCACATTACCGCTTACTACCACGGATAAATCAGTTTTGTGACCTTTACCCACAGTTGAAAATCAACATAGAGGTCAGTAATCAAAACATTGATTTTTCGGAGGATAATTATGACGTAGCCATTAGAGGGAGTGAGTTGCATGATTCCGGTTTGATTGCACGACGCCTTGAGGATGCAGAGCTCATCATTGTTGCTGCGCCGTCATACTTAAAAAATCACCCCGCACCAAGTGTTGTTGCTGATCTTCAGGAGCATGAATGTATACAGTACATATTGCCTAGCAGTGGTCGAAAAGTACCATGGACATTTCTTTCTCAAGGCGATCTCATCAAAGTAGAAACGAAGGGACGTTTACTGTGTCAGGAAGATTTCTTAGCCACGCTGACATTGGTTAAAAGTGGTGCAGGGCTCATGCAGGTCTATCGCTTCACGGTTGAGCAAGAGCTACAAAAGGGAGAGCTAGTCGAAGTATTACAAGAGTATTCAGGAACAACACGTCCATTCATTATGATGTATCCATACGCTCGTTATACGCCTTTAAAAACGAGAAAATTCATTGAGTTCATGATGACCTCGGATCAACATGAACTGCAGTACAAGAACACTTAATATAACTTTCATAATATTAATCAGTTAAGGTTTATTAATACCAACAAAAATCGCACAAGCTTTCACTCACGCGATTTCATTGATGTCATGTAAAACTACTGGTTGAAACTCCGCGAGTTAAAGAATGATCATCCCATCTCGATAAGTCAGTGCTGGCGAAACATCTTGCCCAAGTAATACAGGGCCGTCGAGATCGACAATTTCAGATTGCACTGCGATCGGCAGAGCTGCACGCATGGCCAGTGAGGTACCAAGCATACAGCCCGACATCAGAGTAAATCCGAGCCTTTGCGCTTCTTCGGCAAGTGCTAATGCTTCTGTCAAACCACCGGTTTTATCAAGCTTGATGTTGACCATTTCATACTTGCCCAACAACGAAGACAGTTGGGAACTGGTATGGCAGCTTTCATCAGCACACAGTGGAATTGGATGCTTGATGTGTGCCAGTGAGGCATCATGCTGTTGTGGTAAAGGTTGCTCGATCATCGCGATATCAAACTCAGTCAGCTGATTGAACAGCTCTTCAAGGTTCAGCCCAGTCCATGCTTCATTGGCATCCAGTACAATTTTAACCCCAGGAGCCGCTTCTCGGACAGCGTGTACACGCTCTACTACTTGCTCACCATCAAGCTTCACTTTTAGAAGTTTCGCACCATTCGCCACATAATCTCGAGCTTGTATTGCCATCGCTTCTGGTGTGCCAATCGAGACTGTCATAGCAGTAACAATCTGCGTTGGTAACTCGAACAAGTTGTTTGGAAAGATCTGTTCGTTCTGCTGCGCTTGATAATCCCAAAGCGCACAATCGATAGCGTTACGCGCAGCTCCTCCAGTCAATGAAGACTGAAGATGGTCTCGTAACTCTTCAGGATCGGTCATACCACGTTCAAAGGCCATTTCAAGAGAGCTAGCAGCTTGTTGAATTTGCGCCAACACAGACTCGGATGACTCACCATAACGCGGGTAAGGTGTGCACTCGCCTTGCGCTTGTTTGCCATTATGCTCAATGTAAACGCGAACAACATGACACTCTGTTCGGCTGCCTCGAGAGATGCGAAAAGGCGTTTGCATCGCGATAGTAATAGGTTCTGCAGTAATCTTCATAATTTCACTCGGTTGATGTTCGCTTTAACAAATGGAAACGTAGAAATGATGAAATCGTTAAAGTGAATGTCGCAAATGATCAGTAATATGTTGTACACCAAATCGCACCGGATCCGTCACTGGTACTTGATAAAGTGTGGTCCATTCTTGGCACAATGCCTCTGCCTCTTCAATGCTAATCGCCGATGTGTTCAGGCAGATACCCACCAGTTTCACATCTGGATTAGTCAGTCGCGCCGCTTGCAAATTAGCGTCAATCGTTTGTTCTATCGTTGGTAATTTTGCGTGCGGTAGGTTGCGGATATGTGGTCGCCCTACTTCATGACATAACACCAAAGCATCAGCTTGTGCGCCATGCAACAAACCCAAACTCACGCCTGCAAAAGACGGATTAAACAAAGAGCCCTGCCCTTCAATGATGTCCCATTCGTGGTCGGTAAATTCAGGGCTGATAGCTTCAACCGCTCCAGAAATGAAATCCGCAACCACAGCATCAATCGAAATCCCGCAGCCTTCAATCAAGATGCCAGTCTGTCCTGTCGCTTTAAACTGAGCAGATATTCCCGCTTCTTTAAGCGATTTTTCAATCGCCAGTGCAGAAAACATCTTGCCTACCGAGCAGTCGGTTCCGACCGTAAGAAGGCGTTTTCCTTGACGAGGTTTACCGTTACCAACGTTTAGATCACCATCAAAATGGCGTACATCATGAAGCTTAGTCAATCCTCGCTGTTGCATGTCAGCAAGCGGTGAGAATTCACTCAAGCGCTGGTGCATGCCGGATGCAATCTCAAATCCCATTTCTGCAGCTGCCAGTATGGTTGGTTGCCATGACTCAAGAATAACGCCGCCCGGGTTTGCAGTGCCAATCACTAGCGTTTTCGCACCCTGCGCTTGTGCCTGTTGCAAAGTCAGATCCATCAAACCAAGAGAAACTGTCTGTTCTGTTAAACGTAACTGGCCAAGGCAGATTTCTGGTCGCCACTGATGAATACCACGAGCTGTTTTTGCGGCCAGTGGGTCAGTAACATCCCCAAGAAAAAGAAGGTAAGGTTGAGCGATAGACATGAGCATTCCTAATTAATAAGTCCTTGTATGGATTTACTTTAATTAAGAACTTAGAAGCTGCCGAATACCTATTTATGGCGAGCCTATAACCTTAAGTTATAGGCTGAGTATGGCTCTTCAATGAAGTAATCAATTGCTTAACGGAAATCGACTGAGGGGTGTGCTCTGCGCAAAGCATCGAGACCGAAAATTGGATGTCTGGTTGAAGTGGCAACACACAGACTGCATCGTCATTTTGATATTGCTCTGCCGTCCACAGATCCACAATCGCAAACCCCGCTTGGTGCTTAACCAGTTCCGCCGCCGCGCTGTATCCACGTACCGATATCGGATGGTGATAATGCTCATCTCGCGCAATAAGGCTTTGATGTAATAGGAGGCCTAATGGATCGCGGCTATCAAGCCCGATGATTGGTAAGGGATAATTGATCAGGTCATCAAGGGTTAATTCAGTCGGTAACTGTTCAACAGTGTGGGATGGAACCAGAACCTTGAGTGATTCAGTTAAGAGTGTTTCACTTAATATCGCCGGCGGTGCTTCATCGCCAAACGCGATAGCAATATCGAGCTCATGCTTTAATAGCCCAGCACAAAGTTCATCACGGTTAGCAGTCAACAACTCAAAAGAGAGCTCTTGTTCACGAGACATTTGGGCTATTACCGGAGTCAGCAATTTGGTCGCCAATATCGGCGGCGCACCAATACGTAGATGCTGATGGCCTTGCTTCACTTTATTAGTCAAAGAACGAAATTGACCCAGTTGTTGGTAGACCTTCTCCGCTTCCGGTAACAAGGTTTTCGCTTCAACCGTTGGCACCAATCGCCCTTTGACACGCTCGAACAAGCCAAACCCCAACTGCTGCTCAGTGTGCGCCAAAATACGCGTCACATTAGGCTGGGACACATGCAAGCTGCGTGCAGCTCCAGATACGGTTCCGGTCTGCATAATGGCGTAAAAGACTTCCAGTTGTCTCAGGTTCAAATTGATGTCCTTTGGTTCACCGAACAGGTTTAGGGCTTGGATTCTGTTGTATTAACTAAACTGTCTATCTATCAACTTAGCTATCTAGATGGGTTTATTTTAGTAACTCAGCTATCGCAGGTTGAAGAACCTCAGCCCAAGCTTGATAAGCCTTGGCATTCAAATGCAGATCGTCACAACTATATCCATTTGATAGTAATTGATTAGGTGCTAGAACACGGTTCACATCCAAAAACTCGATATCATGCTGTCTGCAATAAGCTTCTAGTCTTTGGTTTAATTCTGAAACCTGAGGGTTCAAGCTTTGCAGTTTAGACCCTACATAAAGCGTTGATTGCACCAATATTCGAATATCGTTTTCTTGCCACACCTTAAGCATATCAACGTAGTTCTGGTAGATATGCTCGACATCGTAACCTTGCGCTAAATCGTTTATCCCTGCCATAAAACACACCAGCTTTGGCTTCACGTTTAACGTGGTATCAATGCGGCGTAACATGCCGGTTGTGGTATCCCCCGCTAAGCCGCGATTGACCATAGAAACATCACGGAAAATATCCGCCCACGGAGCCCATTCAGTGATCGAGTCACCAAACAAGACTAAGTCTGCACTTGGAGAAAAATGACGATGATTATCTGATGTCATGATGTAACGGCTCATGCTGTGGCCTCGTTGATGAATCTCTGACTGAAGAGCAACTGCCTTGAGGATTTCACTGTCAGGTGTGGTGCTATCGAATTGAGCCAGTAACCCTTCGATGTGAGGCTTGAAAGGGCTGAGACGAGTGCTCAATTGATGATGTTCTTTAAGGGAAGATAGCCTCTCTAACAATACGTACAGAGAGCGATTTTGACCAACTTCTTGGAATAACTGATAGAGATCGAGGACAGGGTGTTGTTGTAGTGCGGCAAGTAATTGCTTGTCTTCCATAGTGTTATCTAACCCCTCAATTATCTGGTAATGAACTCAAGATAATATCCGATTGCGTACGGGATAGATAACACTAGAAGTAGAGATTTACTTTTCTTTGATTAGCAGGTGATTACGGTTATCACGACTTTTCTTAATCAGCTCGTTGCTCTCATCCATTTCATCAGATTTAGCAAGACGATCGTAAAGTAGCACATTCACTGTTGCGGCTAAGTTCATGCAGCCAACTGTTGGAACGTACACAACGTGATCTGCTCTATCGGCAACATCTTGAGAAATAGAGCCGTCTTCAGGGCCAAAGATATAAATGGCATTTTCTGGGTGTTTAAAACGCGGCAGTGGTGTTGCACCTTCAGCGAGTTCCACACAAACGATCTTAGTTTCTGGATCAAGATTGTCTAAAAACGACTCAACACCGGTCAACGGGATGGTACGCGCAGCACTCTTGGTATCGGTGTGAAATTTCGCGGCTTTTTCGTAGCGTTGCCCTGTGTATCTAACTTCGTCGACTTGGTAACAACCAGCCGCGCGCATAACAGCACCAACGTTTGTCGGGCTCTTTGGGTTAGTTAAACCAATAGTCACATGGCTTTTGTTCATGAATCTTTCTCACTTAACGAATAGACATAGCAGGGTGCTACAAAGCGTCGCATTCTAACAAAGCAGCGTCGATTTCAAAAGCATCGATACAAACTCACTTTTTCGCTCTTAAGCCTCTAATTGCAAGGCTTCTCACCTTAAAAACTTAACCGTCATCATATTTATAAAACAAAAACACTCTAGGGTAACAATTAAACAACAAGCCCATTTACATTTTGAAACCACATTAATAATGTGTTGAAAATTGCATGAGACAATCACACAGGAAGCGTGACATGACCCTAACCATCAAAAACCGCCTTTATATCCTCTCTTTCATTCCACTGCTACTGATGGCAATCGGGATGATGAGTGTGACGTATATGAAGAGCACTGAGCTAACCGCACAACAAGTAGAATCGACGCGTAGCAATATGATGGCGATGAAAGAAAAGGAACTCAAAGCGTATCTGCAAATGGCTCAATCTTCTATCAGCCCGTTCTTGGAAAGAGGTGCAACATTAGAAGAGGCCTTGCCAACCTTAAGAACACTCGAGTATGGCGAATCTGGTTACATCTTTGGTTACGACTCTAAAGGTGTGAGAGTGGTAGTCGGACAAAATACGGATGGCATTGGGAAAAACTACTACGACCTGCAAGACAAAAAAGGCAATTACCTGATTCGTGACCTCATCAAGAACTCAAAGCTTGGCGAATTCACCACCTACTACTTTCCTAAACTTGGTCAATCTGAAGCCCTACCAAAACTCAGCTATTCAATATTCATCCCACAATGGGATTTGATGCTTGGTACCGGTTTTTATACTGACGACATTGATGCTGTCATTGCAGAAATGAAAAAGAGCTCGAACGCTGCGCTGCAAAGCTCACTGACTGCCATCGCTATTTTCTGCGGATTGATTGCCTTTGTTGTCGCAGCGTTTGCTGTTGCTGTGAACCGCACCATTATGAAGCCACTTGAGCAGTTTGACCGTTCAATCAGCGCATTCGCAAGTGGTGAAGCCGACTTAACCGCCCGAATGGAAACCTTCAAAGCGCCCGAGTTCACTAAGCTCAGTGAAAACTTCAATGCCTTTGTTGCCAGCCTGCAAACCATCATTCGCAGCGTCAGTGATGTCGGTCAGCAAGTCGTAGCCGAGACATCTAGCATGTCTTCTCGCGCCGCTCAGGTCGACGAAATTGCTACAGGCCAACGTGAAGAGACAGAACAAGTTGCAACGGCGATGACTGAGATGACCACAACGGCGCAAGAAATCTCTAGCAACGCAAGCCAAGCCGCTGATTCCGCTAAACTTGCAGAGGGCAATGCCAAAGAAGCACAACAGATCGTAAACGCAGCTGCAGATTCGGTTGCAGGCCTAGCGAGCGAAGTTTCAGAAGCCAACACCGTAGTATCACGATTAGAAGGCGATGTGCAGAACATCTCCTCTTCACTGGCAGTTATCCAAGATATTGCCGAGCAAACTAACCTACTTGCATTGAATGCCGCGATTGAAGCTGCGCGTGCAGGTGAACAAGGTCGTGGTTTTGCAGTGGTAGCTGATGAGGTACGTAAACTGGCAAGCCGAACTCAAGAGAGCACGGGCGATATTCATAAGATGATTGAGCAACTAAAAGCCGCTTCAGACGCCGCTGTAAAAGCGATGGACTCAAGCCAAAATCGCAGTGCTCAAACCGTGGAAGAAGCAAACGCTGCCGCCGCTGCACTGGCGAAGATCCAAGAGTCGATTGATACCATCATGGACATGAATTCACTAATTGCGACGGCAACAGAGCAACAGAACATTGTTGGCCAAGAGATATCTCAACGCATTGTAGTGATTTCAGACCAAAGCTCACAATCGGCGGCACTAGCAAATCAAAACCGCACCGGTAGCCAAAACCTCAACAGTCGTGCAAATGAGCTGTATCATTTAGTGGATCGCTTCACTGTCTAATGTCGAGTAAGTGAACGCTACTCAACGTTCAAAGCTATCATCATTAAAAGTAAACGGGCTTCAGAATATCTATTCTGAAGCCCGTTTTTTTTATCGTTGGTGGCTTTAGATCATAAACTAATCCAATTGCTCAGACAGGAAATCCACCAGCAGGCGAACCTTTGAAGATAGATTACGGTTCTGAGGGTACAACGCCCAGATCCCTTCTTTGTCGTCTCGGTAATCGGAAAGCACTTCGACTAACTCTCCAGAGTCTAGATCTTCACTCACGTAGTATTCAGGTAACTGCACCAAGCCAATGCTCTGCTTCGCAGCATCTAATAACGCTAAACCACTGTTGCACTTAATGCGTCCGTTAACACGAACCGAACGAGGGCGACCATTTTCTTTAAAGCGCCAGTGTTCAAATCCACCAACTAAGCATTGATGATTATTTAATTCAGATAATGTATGCGGTTCCCCATAACGTTCAATATATTCAGGGCTGGCACATACATAGAGTTGGCGTTGAGAGAGCTTCTTCGCCACAAGACTTGAGTCTTCTAAGCGACCAAGACGAATCGCTACATCAACACCCGAGTCGATTAGGTCGAGCTTTTGATTAGTCAGCATCAACTCAAGTTCTACTTGTGGGTGAAGATTTAAGAATTGATGAAGTATCGGAGCAAGTTGGCGCTCACCATAAGTCACAGGCGCGGTGACTTTCAGTAAGCCTTTTGGTGTGGATTGCATCTGCGTGACCGCAAGCTCAGCAATTTCTAAGCCCTCGACCAGCAACTTACACTGCTGATAATAGAGTTGCCCAGCCTCTGTTAGAGACACCTTTCGGGTCGTTCGATTGAGCAGTTTCACTGCGAGTCGTTCTTCGAGGTTTGCGACCCTACGACTGATTTGAGCCACCGACGTAGCGAGTTTCTGCGCCGCACCAGTAAAGCTTTCACGCTCTGCCACTGCAACAAACTCAATTACCCCTTCCCAATTGGCCATGCCTTTACCTTATGCTGAATTTTGGTTACCCATACAGTGTATTGAAGATAGATATCAGTGTCACCTTGCTTGATATGCTTTGCGCATAAATCTTCGCCAGCCACAACTGATTAAAATAACGCCAACCGATACCTGACATTTCTCAAAACTCCTTACCGAACACTAACAAAATCGTATTTCCCCCTGACACTCCTCCTACCACTTCATTGATATGTTGGTTCTGTACCGGAACACAGGTACTTCAACACAGTAAGGTACTCCTATGAAAAAATTAATCATACTTGCATCAACTCTTGTACTCAGCACCACAGCGTTCGCAGCAACCAAAACAACGATTCAAGAAACAACGCTAAAATCTGATACATTTGTTACTGAAGCGGAAGCATACGATGCAGGAACTAACCTTATGGATGAGTTAAGCGCAAAAACACCTTTTGAGCTTTCAAGAGAACTGCCACAGTTCCAACAAACAACCAAATACGATTCGTTCAAGATTGATGACGCGAACATGGAAGTGAAAAAAATCACTAACATGAGCGGCGATGTTCATTACCAAGCGAACGTAAAAGTTGACTACCGTTACACATACAAAGACGGTCGCAGCAGCTAATACCGAACGATTAATTAGGTCTCAAAACCGACCTAGTATCTAAAAGAAAGCCCGTACTCATTGAGCATGGGCTTTTTTGACCTTCAGCGCTGATTAATGGAATTCAAACGAACAACCAGTATCAGCTCATATTCGTCTGTCTACTTTGAAAATTAAACTTCAAACTGAGACACTAGGCTATCTAGCGCCTCACACTGTTCTGCCAATGCCATACATGCATTTTCTGCGCTGCTCGCCATTTCAACCATTTGCATTGTGCTTTCAGCGATGCGTTGAACATTCTTATTCACTTCTTCAGACACTTGAGACTGTTGCGAAGCCGCCGTTGCGATTTGTGTGTTCATGTCGTTCATCTTTCCGATTGAGTTGCGAATCTCACTCAATGAAGATGCCGCTGTTCCTGCCTGAACAATGGTTTTCTCGCCACTCACTTTGCTTTCAGTCATTACACCAACCGCGTGTTTCGCACCAACTTCTAAGCGTTCAATCATTGATTGAATTTCGCCAGTGCTGTCTTGAGTTTTACTTGCAAGCGCACGAACTTCATCAGCTACAACCGCAAAGCCACGACCTTGTTCACCGGCACGTGCTGCTTCAATCGCAGCATTTAATGCCAATAGGTTAGTTTGTTCTGCAATACCTTTGATCACACCAAGGATTGAGGCGATGTTCTTCACATCTGTGTCCAGTTCTTGAACTACACCACCCGCGTTCTCAATATCTTGCGCAAGGCGTTCAATCGAAGTCACGGTCAAGCCAAGCGTGGTATCTGCCGATTCCACTTCATGGTTCGCCACGTTACTTGCGGTTGCTGCATCTAATGCATTGCCACTGACCACTTCACTGGTTGCTTGCATCTCATGAACCGCCGCCGCGACTACTTCACTTTCTCGCTGCTGATTTGAAGAGAACTCAGCAACACTCTGGGTTAACGATTTGATGTTTTCCATCTCAGCGCGTACCGCATTCGATGTGAAAATAACTTGTTCGACCGTGACGTGGATCTTGCCAACAAACTGATTGAAAGCAGAGCTTAAACGAGCAATCTCATCATTACCTTCGACCTTCATTCGTTGAGACAGATTACCGTCACCCGAAGCGATTTCATTCATCGCTTTCTCAACGTTCTGAATGGGTTGAATAATGAAACGGTTCGACAACCACATCGCGAAGATTGCAGCGAATACAGCAACGGCCATACCGACTTCGATGATCAACTTACTTGATTCAATAGAGTCATCGGCTTGCTGGCGAAGCTCTTTCTGCTTCAGTTCAATCAAGGTTCTGATATCACGCAGTTGCTTACGAATAGTCGCAAACTCGGCATCTAATGCAGGTGAGTAATCAATATTGTATTGATGCGCGTTCGCAGGGTCTGCAAACATTGGCTCATGCAGCGCCACCCAGTTACTCATCGCGTTCACAAGCTTTGATAACTCACCACGTGAAGATGGATCCAACACGCCCGCTTGATACAAGGTTTCGACACTTTGAAAACGAGGAACCGCTTTGTAAGCGTTGTCTTTAAATTCAAACTTTTGGTACTCAATCGCCGCTTGGTCTTTAGCAAGCAACAAACCTTGTGCCGAAGCGATAATTTGGTAGATATCTCGGTAGCCATCTTCTAGGTTATCTAGCACAGGCTGAACCACATTATTGAGCTCGTTATTAATCGCAGCTTGAGCATTTGATCTGATAACGTTGAGTACAGTAACGGTAGAAAAAACAATCACAATCACCAACAGCGGGATCGCGATTTTACTCTTAATCGAAAGATTATTGATATTCATTGGGATTAATAACCACACTTCAAATAGGGATGCGCGCGCAATATACAGCACACATATGCAATCTCACTAAGGATTTGTGAGCCCTATCTCATAGCAAACGATATCGTTAATTTTCGTGGTGATTATTCAACCAGAGGTTAACTCTCAAACATTAAAGTATGCTCTGATTTAGACTTATTTGCCGCTGAGTACGCGCAAATACTGGAGAAGTGTGAGAAATAACACCATAATGTAGGGCTCTAAAATAAGTAGGTAAGAACATGAAAATTTGTGGTGTTGAAATCAAAGGTAACGATGCAGTCATCTGTCTTCTTTCTCTATCAGATGGTGTATTTAACATTCCTGATTGCCGAGTTTCTAAAGTTTCAATTAGCGACGCAAACGACACACAGAATATGAAAGACTTTCAATTCTCTTTTGCAAAGTTAATGGAAGATTACCAAGTAGATAAAGTTGTAATTCGTCAACGCCAAACTAAAGGCAAATTTGCTGGCGGTGGCTTTGGTTTCAAACTAGAAGCAGCAATTCAACTGATCGACGGCCTAGACGTAACAGTTGTATCACCTGCTGACATCAAAGAGAGCCTCAAGCGCAACCCTCTAATGATGAAATTCAAAGAAACTGGCCTTAAGCAATACCAAGAAGCACCGTTTACTACGGCATATGCTTGCTTGATGAAGCGCTAATCAAAAGTCGCTAGCCAATATTTGATACAGAAAGAGCCTGAATATTCAGGCTCTTTTTTGTTTCTAGTTACTGACGTTAAGTGGAGTTAATTATGATATACACACTACCGCTCTAACACTGTTCGCCTGCGAGCCTTAATCCATTCTGGCTTCCTCACCACCAAATAAACCGCCGCAGCAGACAAGGCAAAGCCCATCGCGCCATAGATGTCGAACGACTCACCGAAAATAAGCCACGCTTGGATTGCTGTCGTCGGTGGCACCAAGTAAAAGACCGAAGCCACACTTGAAGATGCACCGTGCTCTACCATGTAAAGCAACAATAGGATGGCAACACAAGACAGAACGACCACCAGCCAGATTAGAGTCAACGTGAATTCTACCGTCCAGTTCACTTGCATAGTTTCATAACGCATTGCGAACGGCAGAAACAACGCTGCAGAAGCCAAATATTGCACCATCGCACCGCCGACCATATCAGTGCCCTGACAGAAGCGCTTCTGATACAGAGTCCCGCAGGTAATACCAACCAAAGAAACCAAACACAATAACGTTGCCAAGCCTTTTTGGTCGTCTGACTGCCATTCAATATTGCCCATCAACACCAAACTAATACCCGCAAAACCAAGCGCCAATCCCAACCACTGTGCAAAATTAAAACGCTGCGAAGTACAGCTGATCATAATTAATGCGGTGAGAATCGGTTGTAAGCCAACAAGTAGAGAACTCAACCCGGCAGGCATACCCATATCAATTGCCAGATAAGTGCCACCAAGGTAGAAACCATGAATCAAGATGCCGACCACAGCAGCGTGGAAGAATGCTCGACCACGAGGGATACGACGCTTAAGGATTGCAATTAAAACCAAGAACAGCGCCACGTTGGCTACCATCCTTAGTGAAAGTAATGTTGCGGGTTCTGCGTATTCCACGCCAAGACGAGCGCCAACAAAGCCTGACGACCACAATATTACAAACACAAACGGAATCATTTTAATCAGCATTACAAACCTCTGGTCAACTCTTCATCAATGCTGTTACCTTAGTTGGGTACAGATAACTAATAAAGATACAGATATAACACTTTAAATGGTTACAGATTGAGTGTGAGCTATGAGGGAGAACAACGTGGAAGCAGAAGTCAGCGGCAATAAATATCTCGCTACCGAACAACATATTAAGGCTCAGATTGATAAAGGGTTATTTCACCCAGACGATCGCCTTCCCTCGATCCGCCAATTAAGCGAACAATTGGGTGTGAGCAAAAACACCGTGATTCGCGCCTATCAAGAGTTGGAAGCGACGGGCTGGGTGTACTCGGTTCCCAAGTCGGGTTATCGCGTGAAAGCACCCAACACCACTAGCTGGGATGCATCAAGCCAACCTCAAAAAGTTGATCTATTATCTGTCACCAAATCGGTACTCTCTCGTCCAAAAGGTCGTCTAAAACTATTGGCAGGCTCAGCACACCCCAATATCAACAACCCTGCGATTCGTAGCTTGTACGCCGAGATCGGTCGCCACAGTCGTTTGCAAACTCAGCTTCCCGGTTATTACCAACTGCCTCCTGGAGACGAGCAATTAGTAAAGCAATTGTTAAAGATCACCCATGATCTTGGTGTGCCTGCGGGATCGAAAGAGATTGCGATTACTCATGGAGCTCAACAGGCGATCAGTTTAGCTTTACGTGCGCTCACCAAGCCGGGGGACATCGTGGCGGTCGAGTCGCCATGTTACTTCGGCAATCTACTTTTACTTGAGTCGCTTGGCTTACAAGCCCTTGAAATTCCCAGCAGCGTTAGCCACGGTATTGATATCCCATCACTACAAAGTGCGCTGGGCAAATGGGAAGTGAAAACCTTACTGCTAACGCCAAACTTTACCAATCCAACCGGTTCACGGATGCCATTGGCGAATCGAAAAGCATTACTGGAGATCACCGGATCCTTACCGATTATCGAAGACGATGTGTTCGGTAGCTTGGCATTCGACACACCAATCGCGAGCCTCAAAGAACTGGATGATCAAGATAGAGTCATCTACGTCAACTCATTGTCTAAAACCTTAGACTCACGCTTACGAATCGGCTGGTTACTGTCGGGGCGCTATCAGCCCTTGGTCGAAAAGTACCTTTTATGTGACAACATGGGCAGCTCAAACCTCATGCAATCCGCGGTGGGTCAATTCCTCACTACCGGTAAATATCGCAGTCATTTATCCAAAATGAAACGGCTCTATCAAACCAATCAAAAACAGTTCCAAAGCTTGTTAATTCAAGCTCTTGATAGTTACCCGCACCTTGTCGGACACTACCACCTATCAAAGCCGGAAGGCTCATTTCTCAACTGGATAACACTGCCTGAGTCGGTCGACAGCTATGCCGTCTATCAAGACTGCTTAAAGCATAAGTTGGGGATTTTACCCGGTACAGTGTTTGGGACCAATGACCAATACAAACACTGCTTGCGCTTCACTGTCGCTAACATTGAGGAGAGCAAAGAGTGGAAAGAAGGGATTGTGACGCTGGCGAAGATAATAGCTAAGCACGTACGTTAGATATTTTCAGTATTCGACTAATATTCTCAATCAAGAGTTAATAGCTTTGACCTTATTAACATATTAAATATTAGAGATTCGCTACACTCGCAGCCTTTCTATGCTTAGCAGAATTAAACGTGGCAACAATAAAAGATGTAGCAGCACTTGCAGGGGTTTCAACAGCAACGGTTTCTCGTGTATTAAACCGAACCTGCTACGTTGAACCTATCACGCTAGAGCGCGTAGAACGTGCAGTAAAAGAGCTCAATTACCACAAAGATGCTCGCGCAACAGCCTTGGCAAGTAGAAGCAGCAATACGCTTGGATTACTGACTGGCAACCTTGCCGATCCATTTTTTGCTCTGGTCGCGAAGAGTGTCGAAGAAGTGGCTAGAACCAATGGTTACCAATTGGTCGTGGTAAGTGGCGGACACAATGCTCAGCGAGAAAAAGAAGGCCTCGACTTTCTTATCAGCCAAGGTTGTGAAGCAATGGTCATTCATTCAAAGATGCTCGATGACACCACGTTACTGCGTTACTCCGCTCAATTACCTGCAATGGTTTTACTCAACCGCACGATTGCTCAAATATCAAATCGCTCTGTATGGGTAGATAATAAACTCGGATCTCAAATATCAGTACAGCACCTCATCGAGCTGGGTCATCGAAAAATCGCCTATGTCTCGAGCGACCTTCCAATCCAAGACCGAACAGACCGTTTACAGGGCTACCAAGAAGCGATGAAAGCGGCCAATATCGAAATACAGCCTAATTGGATCATCAACCAAAACTTTAGTGAATCAGGTGGTGAAGCGGCGGGTGACATCTTAGTAAACCAATGCCCCGAGGTCACAGCCGCCGTCACCTTCAATGATGTAATGGCTGCAGGCTTAATGACGAGCTTGCAAGATCAAGGCATCTCGGTTCCCAACGATATTTCTGTGATCGGCTTTGATGATGTTTTGCTCGCTCGCTATCTTTACCCTCGGTTAACCACCATGCACAACCCTATCGACGAGATGTCGACTTATGCGGCTAACCTTGCCATAAAACTTAAAGCCGCAGGATACGCCCCTCCTAAGCAACATAAATTCGAAGCGACACTGGTTGAAAGGCAGACGGTTAAGTCAATCAAGCACTAAAATGAGACGAAATGTGACCAAAATCTCATGTATACACCTCATGTAACCGCTTACATGAAAACAGCATTGAAGTCGCACTTTCGATTTCAGAGCACGCTTATTATCCATTCCGAACAAACCCTACATTCACCTGAGGACAACAAATATGAATAACTCAAAGCCTCTACCATCGTTCGGATTAGCATTAGCGCCCATCGCCGTTATGTTTGCGCTACTTGCTATTGGATACGGTGTTTTAGGACTTCGCATTGAAGTTCTGCTACTCATTTCTGCGACTTTCACCGCATGCATTGCTTGGAAGATGGGCTACAACTGGGATGACATCATCAACGCGATTGTTGAGAAACTTGCAAAAGCGATGCCTGTTATCTTGATATTGGTTTCGGTGGGCGGTCTTATCGCAAGCTGGATGATCAGTGGCACGATCCCTTATATGGTTTACTGGGGGCTTAAAGTCATCAGCGCTGAATACATACTTATCGCTGCCTTTTTCGTTACTGCTGTTGTCTCTGTATGTACTGGTACTTCTTGGGGATCTGCGGGCACGGTTGGTGTTGCACTGATGGGCGTTGCGGCCGGTCTAGATGTATCATTGGCAGCTGCCGCGGGTGCTGTTGTTTCTGGCGCATATTTTGGCGACAAGATCTCCCCTCTTTCAGACTCAACTAACTTTGCGCCTGTCGTTTCAGGCACCACATTGTACGAACACATTCAGCACATGCTTTACACAACGCTGCCTGGGTTTGTGATTGCATCAGTTGTCTTCTTCTTTGCTGGACAAAGTGCAGATATCGCGAACGTAGGTGAACCAGAAAAGGTCACTCAAATTCTTGCGGGACTGGATAGCCTATACAACTTCAATATCCTTTTGATCATCCCACCAGTGATGATTCTGTGGGGCGCACTCACCAAAAAGCCTGTTCTGCCACTGATGTTAGGTGCGTCTGCTCTTGCGATTGTATTAGGTATGGTTCTACAAGGTTTCTCTCTACAACAAGGTTTCCAAGCTTATGTCGACGGCTTCAATGTCGCTCTGTTTGAAGCGAAAGGTACAGCGATTGATGGACTAATTCCTGATGTGTCTAAACTGCTAAACCGTGGTGGTTTGTTCTCAATGATGAGCACCATCCTACTGGTTTTCTGTGCGTTCTCTTTTGCAGGTGTTTTAAGCCTAACCGGCGCTTTGAATGTGGTACTAGGTCGTTTCTTGCATATGATTCACTCAACAGGACAACTTATCGCATCAACAGTGATTGCAACCATCACAGTAGTATTCACGACCTCTGACGGTAAATTAGCACTTCTCATCCCTGGTGAACTGTTTCAGAACGCTTACCGTAAAATGGGGCTAGACACTAAAAACCTATCTAGAACCATTGAAGACGCAGGCACAATCATCGAACCACTGGTTCCTTGGACTGCGGCAGGTATTTACATGGCAAGCACGCTCGGAGTTGCAACGCTAGATTACCTACCTTGGGCAATCCAATGTTACACCGGTATCGTTTTCGCTCTGATTTATGGTTTCACTGGGTTTGGTATTGCACACACAAAGCCTGAACAATCAGAAGACTCCGTAGAAACTTCCCTGGCTCACAGCACTAAGTAAGGCTCACATCCTATGAATTCTTTCGACAATACAATTAACCGCAGAAATACAGGGTCGGTAAAGTGGGACTTTATGGAGCAGAAGCTTGGCTTAGAAGGCGCCGATTTACTGCCAATGTGGGTATCTGACTATGATTTCCAAGCACCTCAACAAGTATTAGGTCGCTTAGCTCAAGATATCTCGCATGGTATTTTTGGTTACTCAGAACGTCAGGATGACTATTACCAAGCCGCGATCGATTGGTTTAAAAAGCAACATCGAACAGAAATCAAACGAGAGTGGATCACCACGGTACATGGCGTACTTCCTGGTATCGCGATGGCACTGCAAATGCTCACGGAAAAGAACGATCAAATCGTTATTCAAAGTCCTGGCTACGGTTCATTTCGTAAGATCATCGAACTGAATGATCGTAAGGTGTTAAACAACCCGTTGATAGAATCAGAAGGTCATTACCAGCTTGATTTTGCACATTTGGAAGACTGCTTTGCGAGTGGCGCCAAAGCGTTGATTTTCTGCAACCCACACAACCCAACCGGTAGAGCTTGGGACGAGCAAGAGATCATGCAAATTGCCGAGCTTTGCCAGAAACACAATGTGTGGTTGATCAGTGATGAAATTTGGAGCGATCTAACGCTAACACCTAATGTATTCCATTCGACGTTAAGCTTGCCAAGTTCGCTAACCGACAAACTTATTGTGGCGACCGCGGCCAGTAAAACATTTGGTTTGTCATCATTGAGAATCTCAAACTTCATCATTCCAAATTCGGAGTTGAAGGAGCAGTTTGTTCGCCGTTTGGATGCTCATGGCATGGATTGCTTCAACAGCCTATCCATGTCTGCAGCGACCACAGCATACCAAGAGTGTGATACTTGGCTAGCGGACTTAAAGCAATACTTGCAAGGTAACATCGAAACGCTGCATGGATTCTTGAAAGCAGAACTACCTCATATTCGTTTCACTAAACCCGAAGCGACATATCTTGCATGGCTAGATTGCCGTGCAATGAAACTAAGTGATACTGAGCTTGAGCAAAAACTCATTGCAGCCGGCATTGTACCGAGTATGGGTTGTGCCTTTGGCGAGGAAGGTTCAGGATTTATTCGATTGAATCTAGGGTGCCCTGCAGAAGTATTAGCAGATGCTTTGGTACGACTAAAAGTAGCATTAGCTGTAGATAAGTAAGAACTAGAAAACGTCACCCACGCCAAACAACAAAGCCCCACTCAACTGAGCGGGGCTTTCATCATTCTTACTATTTACTTATTTAAAGGTAAATTAGCCTTGCCAAGCAAACTGTTCGAACACTTTGTCTACCGGCGTTTCAGCAACACGGTTTACATAGTTACTGATCACTTTCTGAGACAGGCCAAGAATCACTTCTAACACTTGCTGTTGGCCGTAACCCGCCTCAAAGAATGCTGCCATTTCACTTTCAGACACATTGCCACGATTACGAACCATGCTGAGCGTGAAGTCGTGCAGTGCTTGCAACTTCTCAGTTGGCATTGCGGTGCGATTACGCAGTGCTTCAGTGATCGCAGGATCAACCTTCATTGAATGTGCGATACCTGTGTGCGCAGGAACGCAGTAGTGGCATTCGTGTTCAACGTTGATGGTTTGCCAAACAACCGTTAGCTCTTCAGCATCGAAAGATGAGTCACTAAACGCCTGGTGAAGCTGAGTGTAAGCCTTAAGTGTGTTTGGAGATTCAGCCAATACACCAAATAAGCCCGGTACTCTGCCCATTTGCTTTTTAGCACCTTCAAGAATAGGTTGGCTTTGCTCTGGCGCTGATTCTACTGAATGAATTTTGAAGTTGCTCATTGTTTTATCCCTATCAATTTATGATTTTAAAGTTATTTAATTACTGTTCTCCGTTAGTGTGAAAACAATATAGAACAAATTAGAACGATCGTTCAAGTGTTATTTTGAACATATGTTCAAGTTTTACATTGAAGCATGACGAATATCTTTTGCTCATAACAAGAAAGCCCATCAAGTGAAACCTGATGGGCTTTCATTCATCTAAGATTTTATTTTAAGCAACTACCAGTATTCAGCATGAGCCAAAGCTTCAACACAGCTAGACTGTTCGCTCGCCACTTTGATTTCACCGCCAGTCAGCGATTGAGCGATCCAACCGTGAGGGTAGCTCAACTCGAATGGTTCTGGGATCTGCTCAGTAGTGATTTGCTCAAAACCTACTTTTGAATAGTAACTAGGATCACCGTATGTCACAGCAAGCTCGACACCCTGTTCCTTTAGAGTCTGTAAGCCGAAGTTAATCAGCTTTTGGCCGATCCCACGCTTTTGAACTTGAGTGCTCACCGCTACTGGAGAGAGCAAGTAAGCCTTAGTTTCGTCATCAAATGAAAGCGGAGTAAAAATAATCGCGCCTACAATTGTGCTTCCTAATTCACGAGTATCATCTTCCGCGACAAAACAAAGTAGCTCTGTTGGATCTGTGGTCGTTAAAAGATCCTTGGCAAGCTTACCTACTGTTTTACCCTCGTTCTCGCCTTCTGAATCAGTAAAGGTTTGAGTAAAAAGTTGCGTGATCGTTTCGATCTCGCTTGAATCATATTGTCTAAATTTCATGGTGTTCTTCACTTACTGTACTTTCTTCAACACAAAGAAGTGATAATCAAAATCACGCTTAGCTGAGCCTTGAGAACCTTCCACAAGTTCGCTGTTACTGAAGAATTGTTTAATTTCATTGTCGCAATCTGCGAGCGCTTTTGAGTTTGGCATCGTTGCTTTCAAAGACTCGACTTGCTTTTGCAAAGGCTGATAATAGGCAAGCCAGCCGGCGTCGCTCATCGCAAAGTCATCCAAGACTTGGTAACCCGTCGCCTTTGCATGCTTGATACGTTCAGCTACCGTGGTCATATCTGGGTACTCTTTCTGCCAGAATACTTTGATTGATTCGTTTGGATTCTCGGTGTTCCACACCAAATCATTCACGACCAAGATGCCATCATCGATGAGTAGCTTCCGCCACTGCTTAAGTGCTTTCTGAACACCCATGATGTAAGCGCTACCTTCTGACCAGATCAGGTCGAATGACTTAGCTTCAAACGGTAGATCCATCATGCTTGCACATACCGTTTTAATATTGCTTTCGAGACCAAGTTCTAGTGCTTGTTGACTCAGAATATCCAAACTCGGTTGATCATTGTCTAACGCTGTTATTTGCACGTCCGTTTGATGTTCAACTAAGGCTTTCGCTAACGCCTTGGTCGCGATGCCTTTGCCACAACCAATCTCAAGTACGCGCTTAGGTGTAACCGGAACTTGTGCCAATGCTGCTAAGGTATCTTCAACCGTTCCTGGCCCTAAACGCTCTAAGCCCTCAAAAATAGCGCCAAAATCCGCCATGTATTGATCATGTTCATTCATGTCTTTCGATAACCACTTCAATCGCAGAGCCTGTTTCTCATCAAAACCCTGCTTAATTAACCAATCGAGGTGTGCATCTGGCGCAAGCTTGTCCATCGACTCATGCCACTCTTCTAGACCACCTTCACCTAGCATTGCTGCTAGTAGGTCGCGTGATCGTTGCTTTTGAACGAGCTCTTCGTCTAACTGCTTAAGACGATTTTCCAGTAAGCTGCGCTCTATCTTTGCATCTAGACAAGCTTGGCACTCTTTGAGCGTCAACCCACCCGCTTGTAACTGCTGCAACAACCGAACACGTTGTAGGTCCTTTTCAGAATAAAGGCGATAACCATTGCTCTGACGCTGAGCTTCAATCAAACCTAGCTTGCCGTAATACAACAATGTGGAGCGGCTCAGCCCAACCAAATCGGCCAGTTCAGAGATACGATACATGCACTTCCCCTCTCATTTCGGTAGCAAAGATAAACTATGAAGCTGTAGTCAGGTCAACAGAATTTTAGACACTTTTCTCGTTCTTTACCTATTTACCTTCAAACTGATAAAACGATCTGAGTGTGGTTTTAACCATAGAACGGTTAGTCATCGACATTGCCTGCACGGGATTCAGGAAAAGGAGAGGATTAAACTTGATGAATTGAAAACAATTGGCTCATAAACATACTTCTTTCTAACCGAATTTTGCTAACTTCTAAATTATTCAACAATGGACGAACGTTAACTAAACGATAAATACAATCACCCAGCAAATAGATCAAAAGAGCACAGATATCACCTGAAAATGCCTTCTTAACTTTTTAGAAAAATTCAAAAATAATTAGAATTTAATCCCTAACTTTACTGAGTAATTTGTTAGTCTTGGAAACAATTATTTACAATCCGACTAAAAATTAATTGGATCGCTAGAGGTTGTTTTTCTTGAATATGAAATTATTCGGCAGTTCCCTAATCCTTTCAGGGACTGCATTAGGGGCTGGCATGTTAGCTATCCCAATGGTGTTGGCCCAATTTGGCTTCATGATCAGCTCAGTGCTGATGCTACTTATCTTTATCGGCACCACTTACTCTGCACTCCTACTGGCAGAAGCGTGTACTAAAACTAAAGACAACAGTGGCATGAGCAGTGTTGCTTACCTCACTCTGGGCAGCAAAGGTAAACACTTTATCAATGCACTCTTTTATCTGCTGTTGGTATGTATGCTTATTGCTTATATCTTGGGCGTGGGTGACATCATCCATAAGCTACTGCTCGATGTTGGCGTAAACATCTCTGCATCTGCTGCTTATACCGTTTTCAGCCTATTTATGGGTGTGATTGTAGTTGCGGGTAAGTCTTATATCGACAAGTTGAACCGTGGCCTATTCATCATGATGGTGGTGATGCTATTTATTGTTATCGCTTCTCTGTTTAGCAATATCCGCCTTGATTACCTAACTCAAACTAGCCAATACACGGCCAATGATGTGGTGCAATACAGCGCGGTTATCTTTACCAGCTTTGCCTCTATGGTGGTGATCCCATCACTGGTGATCTACAACCGTGAAGCGACTCAAAAGCAGATCCGCAATATGATTCTGCTTGGCTCAGTGATTCCGCTCGTGTGCTACCTCACTTGGTTGTTCGCGATTATCGGTAACCTTGGCACAGACGCGATCAGCCAGTTCCACAACATTTCAGAGCTGATCTCTGCGTTTAGCGGACAGTCTGCTTGGTTGAAAGTAGTGATTGCTCTGTTCTCAGCACTGGCATTAGTGACCTCTTTCCTTGGCGTGTCCATGGCGCTGTATGACCAAAACAAAGACGCTGTAACCAACAACAAAGCGTTGGCTTATGCGTTGACCTTCATCTTACCTTTGGTATTAGCAGAGCTGTTCGCTAGCCAGTTTGTAAGCATGCTCGACTATGCAGGCATGGTTTTGGTGTTCCTAGCTATCTGGGGTCCACTCGCAATGGTGGTTAAGGTGCGCAGACCGGACTTCCCTCACCTACAAACCGAGGGCAGCTACACAGCAGCCGGTGGCGACACCGCACTAATGGCAACATTCGGTTTTGGCGCGCTGATTTTCGTGTCTTGGTTTATGGGTTAGATAGAGACACAGTATCAACCGCTGCCGTGGTGATATGTATGTGTTTGTGAGTGAAGACTAAACAAGTACCTCACACTCACATCAAAATACAAAAAGCCAGTGAGTATCTGCTATTAACAGTAGATACTGACTGGCTTTTTCAGTATTTGAACGTGATTACTGAGAATTAAAGAGACGTTCTTATTAAGTTAAGTTGTCAAGTAACTGCTCACATTGCGCTTTGAGCGATTTAAGTTCGTTTTCATTCATCTTAGACAAACAAAATATCTCTTCTGGGACAGTTTGCGCGCGCTCTTTGAGTTCAGTCCCTACAGGAGTTAGCGTAATTACTCGCACTCGTTCATCTTCAGTACTACGTTTACGAAGCACATAACCTTTTGCTTCTAAACGCTTAAGTAATGGAGTCAAGGTTCCTGAATCTAAATGTGTTTTAGCGCCTAACGCTTTGACATTTATCTCTTGTTGCTCCCAAAGCACCATCATCACAATGTACTGTAAATAAGTAAGATCAAGCGCTTTCAGCAGAGGTTGATAAGCTCGACTCATTGCATTTGAAGCACTGTAAAGTGCAAAGCACACCTGATTATCTAACTTTAGATATTCATTTTGGTCGCTCACGATCACCTCGTCAATAAATTAAATTGCACACAATATACTTGCACACGTAAGTTTTATCAATTAAGCTAACCTCAAAATAAAGTTGCGCACAATTTAATTTTACACAACCATTTTAAGGATTAAGACAATGACAACACTCTACACTACTTCTGCTACTGCAATTGCTGGTCGTAACGGCCAAGTTTCTACTGACGATAATTTGCTTTCTGTTGCATTAAGCTACCCGAAAGAAATGGGCGGTTCAGGTGAAGCAACGAACCCTGAGCAACTGTTTGCGGCGGGCTACTCTGCGTGTTTCTCAAATGCTCTACTTCACGTAGCGAAAGAAATGAAAATCAAGATTGCATCGGCGCCAACAACTGCAACGGTTGGTATCGGTCCAAATGAAAATGGTGGTTTTGCTTTAACCGTTTCATTAGCGATTGAGCTCGACTTGGCTCAAGAACAGGCTGTTACGCTTGTAAAAACCGCTCACCAAGTTTGCCCATATTCAAATGCGATTCGTGGCAACATTGATGTGAAATTGTCGGTTAACGGACAAGCGCTTTAGTCGCTTTACCCAAAAATGTCCCACTAAAAAGATGTCCCGCATTAGGCGGGACATTTTTATATAAGATGGAAAACTTCTAACTCTGAAAGATTAGCTCTTAAACGTGTTTGCAATCTCTTTCAATGAAGCCGCCAGTTCAGCTTGTTCTTTGGCTGTTGCTGCAATTTGAGTTGCGCCTGTGGTCGACTCCGTCGATTTCTGCTCTACTGCCATCACGTTTTGCGCGATATCTTGGGTCACAACCGCTTGCTCTTCCGTTGCTGTGGCGATCTGTTCGGTCATGCTGAATATTTCGCTTACCGATGCGGAGATTCCTTGTAAGGTGTGCTCGACCTCTTTTGAATCCTCAACTGCTTTAGACGACATCTTTTGACTGTTATCAATCACATTAAACGCCGTTTGAACATCAGACTGTAGCGAGCTGATAAAGCCTTCAATTTCAGCTGTCGATTGCTGAGTACGTTGTGCTAGCGTGCGAACTTCATCAGCAACTACCGCGAATCCACGGCCTTGCTCACCCGCTCGTGCCGCTTCAATTGCCGCGTTCAATGCTAACAAGTTAGTCTGTTCAGCGACCGACTTAATCACATCAATCACACTGTTAATGTTATTGCTGCTCTCGTGTAGATGCGTGATTTTTTCCGCTAGGTCATTAATTTCAGATGCCAGTTTTTCGATAGAGTGGTAAGAGTTTTGAACCGTATTCAAACCTTCTTGCGACTGCTCATCGACCAGTTTAGCAGAGCTTGCTGTCTGCTGAGTTTTAGCGGCCACTTCATTTACCGTTGCTGATAACTCTTCTGTAGCAGTCGCAACTAAGCCAATTTGGTCTTTTTGTTGAACTAGTGTGTTCGAGTTGTAGTGACAAGTTTGCGAGGTTTCTTCAGCGGCTGAAGCTAAGGTCAGACTCGACTGAGACAGATTGTCGATAACGTTTGAAAACTTCTCTAGCGTTTCGTTGAGTGCCGAAGATATCTGGCCAAGTTCGCTGTTACCAACGTACTTAGCACGAACCGTTAGATCGTTGTCATTACGAACTTTAGACAACATCACTGTCAGGTCTTTCACTCTCATCGTCAGGTCGCTGATCACCTTAAAGCTCACGAAGGTTGCGAACAAAGTAATCAAAGCAAATAGACCAATACTCATCATCATCGCAGACTGCGCCTCTGACATCTTTTTCTCGGTCAGCGCAATCAGTGATTCAGCTAGGTGGTTTTCTGTTTTCTTTAGCTGAACAATACGAGCAGTAGATTGAGAGAACCAGTAGACAGGGTCAACATCAAAGCCGCTCATCTTAGATTCAGCCAAGCTACGAAGCTTTTCTACTTCTGCCACAGAGCGGTCATTTAACTGTTGTTCAAAGAATCGAACGTTCGCTGGGTTGCTCAACACTTCATAGTTCGAGAAGTAGGTATTTTGCTCTGTCACTAAAGAGATGAATTTCACCAGCATACCCGGGCCAAATTCATTTTTAGAAAAGGTGTTATTCAGGACAGCACGCTCGATACCCGCTCGCTCTTTACCTTGCAAGAAGTTGTAGTAAGCGATGGTTTCTGTAGTGATGGTAGCATCAGAACTTAGCTCTGCAATTAACGCCGATACGCTAAGAAGCTTTGCATTCAATTGGGTGTAGTAACCCAAGGCCTCAGAAAGTGGGATAGATTGAGAATCCACTCGATTTCGAATGGTCGTTATCTGATTAAGGCTTTGGCTTATCTCTGTGTTCAGGCGATTAATCTGTGGCAGATTGATATTGGCAGACTGCCAGTAATCATTTCTTTCATTACGTCGGTTATCGGCATTGGTTCTCTGCGCGGCTAATTCACTGACAAACTTGGTTCCTTGAGAGCCAATAAAGCCAGCTGTCATGCCTCGCTCTTTTTGTAACTCATGCACTAACTCACTGTACACAACCGAAAGGCGTGTCAGTTGATTCAATGAGGACATTTCAGTCTTTGTTTCTACGCCTTTGGATATCGCAGAAACACTGAGCCAGAGAAACCCTAAGATCGGTAAAATAAGCAAAGCGATGATTTTTTGCTTAAAGGACATATCGGTTAATTTCATTTTTATTTCCTAGCAGCTGACGAATCTTTATCTGTCATGTAATTAGACACACTTCTAAAACGGTGTACCTTTACCGAGATCATAATAATATTTAGTTTTATCAATTACCGTGCCATAACGGACGACAATCGATAACGCTAGCATTTAACCTTACAAAATTCATTGGTTTATTTATAAATTTGTTAGCTATGCAGCTTTAGAAAACACAAAAAGCGTGCAACAACATTTTATTGACGTAAGCGACTGAAATATGGCAGGTTTTATTAACACTAAAGAGGTATGTGTACACCCTTTTCTGCTCAGTTGTCGCTACATATTCAGCGCCAACTATGTATAATGCCGGGCTCAAAAAGTTACGAATTCAATTAACGTAGAAGCATAATTAGAGGTTTTATGGACTGTCCCGCTTGCGAAGAACACATTGGATGGGAATGGGTAGAAGAAGCAGCAATCGAACCTAATGAAGAATTCGATTGCCCAGAGTGCGAAGAAACGCTGATGTACACTATCGATGAAGGCACCTATTACGGCGCGCAGCATAAAACCGTCGAAGTCGTCGACGACTAGTCTTACTTAGACATTAGATAATGAGACCAGAATAAAAACTGCCAAACCTTGTCTATTAATTGCATTCAATCGAGCACCTTATGCACCAACAAGATGCAAGGAAGACAATTAAGTTGAGCAAAACACACCTTTACTGGAACGAGCGTTCAGCATAAAATATTGAACATATGTTCAGATTAATGAAGTAAATGTTATGGCCAAGACCGCGAAGTTCGATAGACAAGATGTAGTAGATAAAGCAACGAACCTGTATTGGGAAAAGGGCTTTCACGCAACTTCTATGCGTAACCTGCAAGATGTGATTGATATGCGTCCGGGTAGCATCTACGCGACATTTGGCAGCAAAGAAGGTCTGTTTAAAGAGACGCTTGCTCGCTATACCGAACTTGGCATCCTCAATCTGAACCGTTTCCGCAGCGAAACAGACTCTCCAATCAAAGCGCTCGAAAGTTTCGTCAAACGTGCTGTGGTCGAATCAAAACAAAGCTCGCCAAATGGCATGTGTATGCTAGCAAAAACGGTCGCAGAACTGACTGATGAACACGCAGAGTTATTAGAAGAGGCGAAGAAATCACTGAAGATCATGGAAGGTGAGTTCGCTAAGCTGATTACCGAAGCACAAGAGCTTGGTGAAATAAGCAAAGAGCGTGAACCTGTTCAGCTTGCTCGACATGTTCAAGTTCAAATAGCAGGTCTGCGTACGTACGCTAAAACCTGTGATGACATTGATTTACTTAACTCAATGGTTGAAGACGTATTTAAGTATCATCCTTTTTAGAAGCTGAACTTGTTTTAGAAGCCATACAAAAAGACTCCACTGTTAGCCTAAAGCACTAGAGCGGAGTCTTTTTAGTTTTGAGCTAGTTAACTTTATAGATGATTAACTTTAGTGTTTAAGGGTTACACCTTTCTCATGATCAGCGCCTGCGCATTGAGCATCGCCTCTTTGGTGCTGACATCTAACGTTTTCACATTCGCAAAGCGCTCGACTTCTTTGATCGCCACATCGTGAGCGAAGATCACCAACCTCGCTCTTTCAATGTCTTTCTGTGTGATGCGATTGCCTATTCCATTAGCACCTTGTGTCTCAACCTTAATCCGAACCCCGAGATGATGCGCCGCTTTTTCCAGAGACTTCGCAGCTAAGAAAGTGTGGGCAACACCTGACGGACAAGAAGTGATTGCGAGTACATCCGCTTGCCCTTCTTCTGTCACCGAGCCACCTGCAAACTGGTTGGAACTCTCCTCACCTTCGACCACATTCTTTTTCAGCAGTATCACGATCAAAGCCGTGGTGAGCGCTCCCGCCAGTGTGCCAATGATGTAGCCAATTTTTCCGTCAACCACAGGCAGAACAATCCAGCCGCCCCATGGTGCATGGTTCACTACATGGAACATAAAGCCAACAACGTTACCGACAATGCCACCAGCAACAACCGCAGGCAGAACGCGTGCAGGGTCGGCAGCAGCAAATGGGATCGCACCTTCACTGATGCCGATCATTCCCATGATCCCTGCGGCTTTGCCCGCTTCGCGTTCGTCGCGTTTAAACTTCTTCGGCGATATAAAAGTCGCCAGAGCCATACCGAGTGGTGGCGTACAAATCGCAATGCCAACGCCACCCATCAACCAAGGTTGGGTATTTACCTGAGTTTGAGCAAACAGTGTAGCGACCTTATTGATTGGTCCTCCCATATCAAAGGCGGTCATCGCGCCTAAAATACTGCCGAGCACCATTTTTCCAGAGCCAGCCATACCCGTGAGCATTTGGTTCATCTCAAGCATCACTTGAGCTATCGGAGATCCAATCACCCACATCACCGCACCACAAGTGACGAAGGTACCAACTAGTGGATAGATGAAGATAGAACTCAGCGAGATCATGCTGTCTGGCAGTTTGATCTTCTTAAGTAGATTCACCACAAAGCCCGCAAAGAAGCCGACCACTATCGCCCCAAGAAAACCGGTGTTGTATTGGTTAACGGCAACCCAAGAACCAATCATGCCCGGTGCTAAACCCGGTTTTTCGGCCATCGAGTACGCAATGTAACCGCCCAGCACCGCAGTAAACAACGTTAAGCCCGCAATGCCCATCTGTGCGATATCAGCTAACACGCCACTCTCAGGAACTGCGCCGTGACCGGATATCATCACCGACAAAGACAACAACACACCGCCCGCAACCACGAATGGGATCATGTGTGAAGTGCCATACAACAGGTGTTCTTTGAGTCGATTGAGTGATTGTGCCCAAGGGCTGAGTGGCTCGACATACACTTCGTGATGGCTAGAGGCATAGCTATCAAAGGAATCTGAATTGACTTCAAGAAACAGCTCTTGAGCTTCCTCAACCGACTCAGCTGCCTTTAATTTTGTAACAAAGCCATCTTCGATCAATTTGGTCGAGATCTGAGCCAGTACCTCGATATGGTGGTCGTCATTATTGTCTGGCGAAGCGAGCATAAAAAACACATCAGACAGTTCACCGCCATCGGCACCATAGTCAATCCCCGTTCGGCTGATACCTACAGCAACGGCAGGTTTAGCAACGGCAGTGCTTTTCGCATGTGGAATCGCAATACCATCATCAAACCCCGTATTACCAATCGCCTCACGCTTCCAGATATCATCAAGGAATTCACTTTTATTCGAGAGCTTACCAGCGCGATCGAGTAACTCAACAAGCTCTTCAAATACTGCCTGTTTTGAGTCTGCTTGTAGCTCCAAACAGATAATCTCGGGCTCGATAATATTAGTGATATCCATGGTCTATTCTGCCTCGCCTGATTTCAGACTGAAGTAATTAGGTTCTTCCGACCTAAATTAAAATTTCGATGTTAATAAGATGAAAAGATTAACGGTGTGAAGGCACTCAATATATAGGACGAAAGGTGCATTAACTGGATTATTGTAACCAAGAACTCAGAGTGTGACTTTCACCTTGGAATAAAAAACGGCAATCCATAAAATCCACAGAACCCATAAACATATCGCCCCTCCTCTATGCGAGCTTTCCATACTGGATTTCCCACGCAAGATGGCTTTTACAAAATAGCTTCTGAAAGGTAGCTTATGTAACGTAACAGGGACGAGAATAAGCCGAGAATAATAATGAGAATTGTAGCGGTAACTGCGTGCCCTACAGGCATTGCGCACACCTATATGGCAGCTGATGCTCTAAATAAAACAGCCCCTAAGTTCAACGTTTCAATCAAGGTTGAGACGCAAGGCGCTATGGGTATTGAAAACTTACTGACCGCCCAAGATATTACTCTCGCAGACAAAGTATTAATCGTATCTGATATCGATATTGAACAACCAAGCCGGTTCGACCCAGCTAAAACCTTATTCATTCCCATGGAAGAGGTGTTGTTGAGTGTCGATAAAGTCTTTATTAAGCATTGTCGAACTTAAACTTTTCATGAACGAATATCAGATCACCTTCTTCGTTAACGATCCTGCCGCAAACTCACATGTCGCGCAGCCCCTTACTCGATTAGCGAAGAAGTTCAAAAGCAACATCCGCATTATCAACATCACTCAAAATCGAACCGCTGATCTATCCAAATCCGTCGCGATGCTGCAAGTAGGTTTACTTCGTGGTGACTTGTGTCAGATAACCGCGGTTGGGATTGATGCGGAGCTGGCCTGTTTCGTTCTCAAAGATGTAATTGCTGAGCATTACGACATGGTTGGCTCACAAGTGAACCATGAATTCTCGAAAGATCTAATCCAGCGTATGCCGCAAATATGCCCGCCCTGTGACATCAAGTGGCACCATGCCAAAGCACAAACCCAACTGACCAAGTTTGAATGCCTAAAAGGGCTCGCTCATTTGGTGTATCCAGAAGATCCGGATGAACTGATTCTGGCGTTTATTAAACGAGAGGAACGCTCGTCTACGTGTGTATCTCCAGGGATCGCCCTGCCGCATGTGATGTTTGAATCGACCCAAGACCTCTCGATCGCGGTTATCGTCAGTGACGACCCAATTGACTGGGCCTCACGCATTGGCGAAGTACACGTTGCCATTGCTTTGGTACTGCCTACCAAGCCACAGCGAGAGCATATTGTGGCGGCTACCAACCTAACCAGAAATCTGCTTCACGACCAAGTCAATGAGCGTTTACAAAAGACTCGAAGCAGTGTCGATCTACAAGCTCTGCTCATGTACATCTCTTCACGTCTTATTTAGTTACCAGCTCGTTAGAGCTAGATTGAGCCTCGATACTCGGTCGGTGTTCTTCCGGTGCGGTTTTTGAAAACTCGACAGAAGTAGTTCACATCCTTAAAGCCGCAACGTAATGCCACTTCATTGAGCTTGAAGTTGTACTTCTTAAGCATGAACTTGGCACGATCGACTCGCACGCGCGTGATGTACTCGGCCAGCGTCATATGGCCTTGTTGGCGGAACATTCGTGACAAATGGTTAGATGAAATACTAAAGCGTGAGGCGATGCTATCTCGAGTGATCTGGCGGTGGAAGTTCTCTTGAATGTAGATGCAAATCCCCTGATACACATCCTGTACTCGGCTGTGAGATTTCTCGACAGGTGCATCCAACATGGTCTTACTGTATTGCAGCAGCGCTTGTAGTAACAGTTCATCCATAGGCTGCTTGTTACTCTCGCGCGCTAACGAGCTGAGCGCCTCCAAAATGTTATCAATCGCAAACCCAGAGCGAGTCTGAATACTGTGCTTTTGAATATCGTAAAAACTCTCTTCCCCTTTGCGCTTACTCACCAAACTTAAGCCAAGCTGACGGCGACCAAACAACATGCTCAACACCGAGCAGTCAGTATCCCAGTTGGGTTTGTTCCAGCAGTTCGGTGGGATAAAAATCGCATCGCCCGCTTTCGCGACAACGTTGGTGATCTTACGATCATGACTCTCCATCTCATTGACATACTCTCCGTCGAGCACCAGCTCTAAGCGTGGAAAGTTCACCTGATAACTGCATGCTGAAGGCGTGTGAAAATCCCCCGCAAACCAGATGTTATGAAATGGTTCTCGCTCATTTAATACCGACGAGATTAGGTCATGAAATATCATTTATTCGAACTCTTAAAAGCAGCAATAACGCTACGGGAATAGATATACTCCTTAGTGAAACATAGCGCTATTGAGCAAAATCACAATTTGAGATCTAGGTTACAAAAATCCAGTAGTGGAAATAAATCTCCAGTCAAAAACCTGATATAGCACATTGTTCCTTCGATAACTCTACACGCCGAACCCCTTGCAAATAAAAGCCTCAAGCAGGCTCAACCTATGTCAATAGAGGCCGAAAAACGCGCCACTAAACGATCAAAATCACACTCCACTTATAACGCAACAATCATCCAGTAAATGCGTTTTTTCTTCACTACAGAAGGCAAGCCGTAGATTCCAGAATACCTCTAACAAAATAAAAACAAGTAGGGGTTCATTATGATCACAACATTGATCAATCAAGATTTGATTAAGCTTTCGCTTAGCGCTGATTCAAAAGAAGAAGTATTCAAAGAGCTGATAGACGTGCTTTATGCACAAGGCAGAATTTCAGACAAAGCACAGTTTCTTGCCGACATTAAGGCTCGTGAAGAACAAGGTAATACCGGATTTGAAGAAGGTATTGCTCTGCCACACGCGAAAAGTGCTGCGGTCATCAAACCTGCGGTTGTTATCGGTGTCCATCAACAGGGTATCGAGTACGGCGCGGATGACGGTCAGCCATCAAAACTGTTCTTTATGATTGCCTCTCCCGATGGTGGCGATAATCATCACATCGAAGTACTGGCAGAGCTTTCTTCAAAACTGATTGAAGAAGGCTTTATCGAAAGCTTCATGAATGCTCAATCTGAACAAGAAGCATTAGAACTACTGCTTACCAAACCTGAGCCTTCGGAAGCGGAAACCAACGTTGAGAAACAAGGCTTCATCATTGGTGTGACAGGCTGCCCAGCAGGCGTTGCACACACTTATTTGGCAGCTGAAGCGCTAGAGAAAGGCGCGGCGGCTCTTGGCTACGATGTGAAGGTCGAAACTAACGGCTCTATCGGCGTTAAAAACAGCCCGACTCAAGAAGAAATCGAACGTGCAGACGCGATTGTCGTGGCTTGTGACAAGCAAGTAGACATGGCTCGCTTTGCCGGAAAACGCGTTATCAGCACCAACGTAAAAGCACCAATCAAAGACGCGCAAGGCTTGATTAAGCAAGCTCTCAATGCACCGAGTTACCAAGCTGAACAAGCACCTACTAATCAATCTGTTGCTGAGAAAGCCTCGCAAGCACGTTCAGACCTTTACCGTTACTTGATGAATGGCGTATCTCACATGATCCCATTCGTGGTGACTGGCGGTCTTTTGATTGCCCTAGCACTAGCCATTGGTGGTGAGCCGAGTGAATCTGGCATGGCAATTCCTGCTGGCAGCATGTGGAACCAAATCCTAGAGGTGGGCGTGGTTGCCTTCACTCTAATGATCCCAATCTTGGCTGGCTACATTGCTTACGCGATTGCTGACCGCCCTGCTCTAACCCCTGGCTTGATTGGCGGCTGGATTGCCAACAACGGCTCTTTCTACGGCGCTGACGCAGGTACAGGCTTCATTGGCGCAATCATCGCCGGTTTATTAGTGGGCTACTTCGTTAAATGGATTACTTCGTTTAACTACCACAAGTTCCTTCAACCACTTGTGCCTATCATGATCGCTCCGATCACTGGCTCTCTATTCATCGCGGGTCTGTTCATCTTCGTAATTGGCGCGCCTATCGCGGGACTAATGGATGCTCTTACTGCCCTACTTACTAGCATGAGCACAGGCAACGTGGTTCTGCTTGGTATTGTCCTTGGTGGCATGGCTGGCTTTGATATGGGCGGTCCATTCAACAAGGTGGCGTTCCTATTCTCGGTCGGCATGATTGCCAGCGGTCAAACTCAGTTCATGGGTGCAATGGCGTGTGCAATCCCTGTGGCTCCACTCGGTATGGCTATCGCAACCAGACTTGGCCGTAAGTTCGACCTGTTCGAATCTTCTGAAATTGAAGCAGGTAAAGCAGCAGGCGCGATGGGCTTGGTGGGTATCTCTGAAGGTGCGATTCCTTTCGCGGCTCAGGACCCGATGTCGGTTATCCCTGCCAACGTACTTGGTTCAATGACGGCCGCGGTTATGGCGTTCTCATTTGGTATCACCAACAGCGTTGCTCACGGTGGCCCAGTTGTCGCTCTACTAGGCGCAATGAACTACCCAATGCTCGCACTTCTGTGCATGGCATCAGGTGCGGGCGTAACTGCGGTTACTTGTATCGTGCTTAAAAATCTACGCAAAGCCAAGCTAACAGCAGCAGCGGCTTAAGCCATTTCAACTACAATGGCTTGAGCCCCTCTACCCTACTGTTTTTAGTAGCTAATAGTTTTTTAGGAACGAATAGAGCTCAAGCCATGTTTCCCTTCATGGTGATTTCGATGTCTGATTTTTCTTTAGCGAACGACTCGTTCGTACAACGCTTTTTCTACCCTATGACCAACGTGATTCAAAACTACGCATGGGGGAGTCCTTCTTCGTTTAGCCAACTGTTTGGTATTGATAACCAGTCTGGTGAGCCACAAGCAGAGATCTGGATGGGCGCTCACCCGAATGGTTGTTCGATGGTCACTGACAATGGTCAGCAAACCACGTTGTCGAGCTTGATTTCTAAGAACCTAAACTTGTTTCTAAGTGAGAAAGTGGCGAATCGTTTTGGTGAGCTACCGTATCTGTTCAAGGTGTTGGCGGCGGAGAAAGCACTGTCTGTTCAAGTGCACCCAAACAAACAACAAGCGGAATCTGGATATGCACTAGAAGAACAGCAAGGTATTCCGATGACAGCGGGCAACCGTAACTACAAGGATGCCAATCACAAGCCAGAACTGGTGTATGCCTTAACCGACTACACGGCGATGAATGGTTTTAGATCAATCAGCGAGATCCTTGAGCACTTCCATTACCTTGATATTCCAGAGTTGCATTCGATGGTGAACGATCTCGCGGGCGACCAAACTCCCAATGGATTAGCCAGCTTCTTTGCAAGCTTGCTGTCTCTGGAAGGCGAGCAAAAAGGCATGGCGTTAACCATGCTGCTGATGAAGGCTAAGCTTTCAGATAAACGTGTATTCCAATTGATTTCAGAGCTTGAAGCTCAATACCCAGGTGATGTCGGCCTGTTCGCTCCGCTGCTATTGAACGTGATTACCCTAAAACCGGGGCAAGCCATGTATCTGGATGCTGAAACCCCTCACGCTTACATCAAGGGCACAGGCTTAGAGATCATGGCGAACTCAGACAATGTGCTGCGTGCTGGGTTAACGCCTAAGTACATGGACGTGAATGAACTGGTTTCTTGTACACGATTTAACGAAAAGCCCGCGGATAGATTATTGCTCAGCCCGATTGAGCAAGGTGATGTGATGGAATACCAAATCCCTGTCGAGGATTTTAAGTTCTCTATCGTGCAAAATTCGCATCAACGCCAGATCACGACCGAAGGTGCCGAGATCCTATTGCCGCTCGACGAGTCTATGGTGCTCACTCATCAATGTGGTGAAACCTGCGTGATAGAGAAAGGCCATTCGGTATTCGTTCCGGCTTATGCTGAGAGTTACAAACTGGATTGCGCTGGACGCGTAGCGCGCGCTTACAGCTAACTCCCTCAGAACTCAGTACACACTGTTCATGCCCTGCTTTTGCGGGGCATTTTTGTTTGTGACGAAGGCTATTAGCGTGTCAAAAACCTAATCCAAAACGCCATCAAATATGACCCATCTCACACTGGATGAATGATGCAAATCACACTTAATTTTGCTGGATACAAATGTACAGTGAAGGGCTTTTATTTGCTATTTCGCGAATCGGGTTAATCCATTAATTTTAATTCAAGAACTTCAAGAGTGAATGAGTTAATAAATGATCACACAGCTAACTAACGTCAACTTAATTAATAACAACCTTAAAGCGAATAATAAAAAAGAACTGTTTGAAGAATTGGCAAGCATGTTATTTGAGAACAACCGAATCAGCAGTAAAGAAGCCTTCTTGGCAGACATTGAAATTCGTGAATCTCAAAGCATCACCTCCATGGACGGCATCGCTTACCCACACTCAAAAAGCAAGGCTGTAACTGAGCCTGCCATTGCTGTCGGTGTTAAGCGTCAAGGTATCGAGTATGGCGATGAAGACGGCATCAATCCAACCGTATTTTTTATGATTGCCTCTCCGGATAACGGTGCTGACCATCATATTTATGTACTACAAGAACTATTTGGAAAATTCAGCGATGAATTTATTCAAGATATCCATAACGCAAAAGACGAACAACAGATCCTTAATATTTTAATTAATTCATAAGGCGTAGAAAATTATGAGCACCCTAACAACTCAAGCTACGAATACCAATAATAAAAACAGTAGTAGCGACTTTAAAAAAATCCTTAGTACCATGAAAGGCCACCTGCTTTTCGGAACCTCACACATGCTGCCTTTCATCGTAGCTGGCGGTGTTCTATTGGCCTTAGCGGTAATGGCATCAGGCAAAGGTGCAGTACCAGCAGAAGGTTTGCTGGCAGACATCTCTAATATCGGTATCAAGGGCCTTGTTCTTTTCCCAATCATTCTTGGCGGCTTTATTGGTTACTCAATTGCAGACAAACCCGCACTAGCTCCTGCGATGATCTCTTCTGGCATCATGGCTGACATGGGCGGCGGCTTCCTTGGTTGTATCGTGGCAGGCTTTATCGCCGGTGGCGTGGTGTTCCAACTTAAGAAGATCCCGCTTTCTGCGAACATGACGGCGCTGGGTGCTTACTTCATCTACCCACTTCTAGGCACGTTAATCTCTGCAGGTATCGTTCTTTGGGGCATCGGTGAGCCAATCAAACTGTTCATGTCTTCTATGAACGAGTTCTTAGCTTCAATGGCTGGCGCATCTAAGATGGTTCTGGGCACAATCCTTGGCGGTATGACTGCGTTTGATATGGGCGGCCCTATCAACAAAGTAGCGACCCTATTTGCTCAAACTCAAGTAGACACACAACCGTGGCTAATGGGCGGCGTAGGCATCGCGATTTGTACACCACCTCTAGGCATGGCATTGGCAACGTTCCTATTCAAAAACAAGTTCTCTAAACAAGAGCAAGAAGCAGGTAAAGCTGCAGCAATCATGGGTTCTATCGGTATCTCTGAAGGCGCTATCCCGTTCGCAGCGAATGATCCAATGCGCGTACTTCCTTCAATCGTTGCCGGTGGTATCGTGGGTTGTGTGTTTGGCTTCATGACAGACGTTCTACTTCACGCACCTTGGGGCGGCCTAATCACTGCGCCAGTATCTAGTAACATTCCAATGTACGTAGTAGGTATTGCACTTGGCTCGCTAACCACAGCGGTTATCGTTGGCTTCTGGAAACCAGTCGCAGTAGAAACAGAAGACGACATGGTTGAAGCAGCGCCAGTTCAAGCTCAAACAGCACCTGTAGCAGGCGAAGGCGAGTACGACATCGTAGCAGTAACATGTTGCCCTTCAGGTGTTGCACACACCTTCATGGCAGCGAAAGCACTGGAAAAAGCAGGCTTAGCAGCAGGCCTTAAGATCAAGGTAGAAACTCAAGGTCAAAACGGTATTCAGAACCGCATCACCGACCTAGATGTAGCGAACGCGAAGCTAGTTATCTTAGCTCACGATATCCAAGTGAAAGACGCTCACCGCTTTGCAAACGCGAATGTGATTGAGTGTTCAACCAAAGAAGCGATGAAGAAAGCCGCGGACATGGTGGCTATTTAAACCTGAAACAAGTTAGAAGATAAAAATTACTACCCCCTAGTAACTAAAATCCCTATTCGTCTAGTCAATGAATGGGGATTTCTTTTTACAGAATAACTCGTAGGAGCAACAGAATCAGCTCTTAGGAACGAGCGTCTCTTCGGTTTCCAAATCAAATAAGTGACACTGTAGCGTATTGAAGTGGAGCACTGTCTCTTCACCGCTGTTTGCAATTCGATCTGCATCGAAAGGTACACGAGCCACCAGCTTGTCAGCACCGAGTTTGAAGTAGAGATACAGCTCATTACCCATGGATTCAACAACATCTAGCCTGTGCGTTTGAGTATTCACCTCCGACAATGGGGCATCGTGGTTGGCCAATTGGATATGCTCAGGGCGAACACCAAACCACAACCACTCACCGAGTTTCTCACGGGCGATAGCCTGCTTATCTTGTGGTAGCGTCCAACGTGTACCACTTTCCGATATCACGTTCATCACACCGTCAATCTCGTCCACTCTCACCTTGATAAGATTCATCGCTGGCGAACCAATAAAGCCTGCAACAAACTTATTGGCTGGGTACTGATAAAGATTCATTGGCGTATCGACTTGCATGATCTCACCTTGATTCAATACACAGATCCGGTCACCAAGAGTCATGGCTTCCACCTGATCGTGTGTCACGTAGATCATGGTGGCGTTCTGCCCTTCTTGCTTCAGGTTGTTGTGCAGCTGCGCAATGCTGACACGAGTCGACACACGTAGCTTTGCGTCTAAGTTAGACAACGGCTCGTCAAACAAAAAGACATCCGGCTTACGCACCATCGCACGACCTAAAGCCACACGCTGCCTTTGACCGCCCGACATTTCACCCGGCTTATTATTTAGCAGATGTTCAATATCGAGAGTCTTGGCTGCATCTTCAATTCGCTCATTGATTTCATGCTTTGGCAGCTTCTGTTGTTTAAGGCCAAAAGCCATGTTTTCGTACACCGACATGTGCGGGTAAAGCGCGTAGTTCTGAAACACCATCGAGATGCCACGATCTTTAGGTGGCAGCTCATTCACACGCTTATCGCCAATGTAGACATCGCCTTCTGAGATATCTTCAAGGCCTGCGATCATACGAAGTGTGGTGGATTTTGCGCAGCCAGACGGCCCAACAAACACCATGAATTCACCTTCGCGAATATTCAGATCGACACCGTGCACGGCCTTAAAACCATTTGGGTAAGTTTTCTCTACCCCTCTCAGTGTGACTTCAGCCATAACCTGTCCTTAAATCAATTCGTTAAATACTATCTTTGCAATCTGGTGTGACACGCTTTAGCCACGTTCTTGCAGTTGGTTGAGCTCAAAATGGGCGACTGATGCGATAACCAGATCCGCCACTGGCTCTAACTCGCTGTGTTGTGCAGTGCCCGTCAGAACACCGACATTGCTTGCACCTGCGTTGCGGCCAAACTCCATATCTGAAACCGTGTCACCAAACATGATCACTTCATGTGGTTCAATACCGCACTGCTCACAGAAGGCATTGAGCAGTGCTGGTGCTGGCTTAGGTTCGATATCACCATCGGAATAACCAACATAATCAAACATCTCGCTTAAACCCGACTGCTCTAGTGTGTAGATCGTTGAGTCTTTGGTGTCTGCGGTCGCGATGCCTAAAATCATGCCTTGCTGCTTAAACAGACTCAGCTTTTCAGCCACTCCCGGTAGGGCTTCAATCCAGCTTGGGTTCTCTTCCACTTCGTCATTGAAAGCGGCTTTGGTCAACTTGGTGAACTCAGCGAGTGAGACATTTGGTTGCAGCATGTTGAACCACGCTGTTGCGGTGTCTTCCACTGGGTTTGAGGCTAATAGTCCATAGTTATCAACCACATCACCTTCCACACCGATGGCCAAGAGTAACTCAGCAGGTGTGACAGTTTGATTACCTTGATGCTGGTCACTGTAAGATTTCACACGCTCACAAGCACCACGAGAAACGTTAAGCCACATTTTGTGGAACTCTAACAATGTGCCGTCTTTATCAAATAACATCGCCTTAAACTTCATCACGGCTCATTCGCTCCATTAGTTCTCCCCAAGTACGCACTAGGGGTTGGTTAAATTCTGGTTGTTTGCCGTCGAATACGGCGTTAATGCAGCCTTCAAACTCACGTTCGTCAGGTACGGGTTGAGGGCTGTTGATTAACGTTGAAGAAAGCTCTCCGCGACGAATATCCACTCGGCACCAACGGTAGCCTTCATCAATATGAATACTTTGCAGCTCATCATTCAGAGCGATTCGGTCAACAATCTCGCCATCCACCACGCACTCAGCGTAGTAAGGGTTTTCTGAATCAGTGACAGCGATACGATAAGTGAGAGCCTGCCCTTGAGAGTCGTTGCCCGGCATCAAATCACCTAAGTTGATATCAAACTTCAAGCCGCAACGGCGCTCTAGGTAAACTTGCCCATTACGCAAACCAGACAAGATACCTTCACCACTCAAACCATGGCTGTAAACGAATGTAGATGGGTCACCGTAGATAGAGGGCTCATCCGCTTTAGGATTGCGTTCATGCGGTTCAAGATGTGAATCACTGCCACCAATCGCGGTAATGCGCTGGCCACAATTCCACATTTCATTGAGAACCAATAACGCCTCTTCGGTTGCTTTTGGCGAGGTCGACCAAGTTGGGTCACAACACACTTCAAACGTCGACACTTGGTTGGGTTCGACTTGATCGTAATGCCAATGCCACGGCTTCATCATCGGGTGATTAATGCCAAGGGAACTGTGTCCGCCATTGTGTCCACTTTTAGCTAAGCTCAATCCAGCTTCCATCGTCGCTTGGCTGCTGTGTTCAACGTTTCTGAGATCCAAAGACTTAACCGGGCCATGCACATTGAAATGCCCGAGATCAGTCGTGACTTCTAACGCCGGTAAGAACAAACACTGTTTGGAAATAGGTAGCTTCGGCTGGCAGATGTTGTGCTCAGTGAAGAAGAAGAAATCGAGCCCTTGTGATTCAACGATGTCTTTGGCCGCAGCCAAAGTATTGTGGCCATCAGAAAGCTGAGTGTGAGCGTGTAAGTCGCCACGATACCAACGGGAATCAGAACTCAGCATGTGGCTGTAATCAAACTCGATATCGTGATCAGTTGTGACCGTTGGGTTCAGTTCTAGCTCACTCTCAATTCCGTCAGTACCTAGCTCATTAGAATGATTAACTAACTCATCAGAGTAAAGCACATCGACTTGATACTGCATCGCACGCTCGGTGCGAAACTCACCTTCAAGGTTGTAAAGTTCTAAGAACCACTCGCCCGATGGAATCGCACCATCAATCGCGCCTAGCCCAGAGTTTTGCGGTTGGATCGTGAGTGACTTGTGCGCCTTTTCAAACAACACCTTGCCACGAAACGCTTGGTTGGCATCGTATGCCGCTGCGTACAAGAATCCTTTTTGCACCGTCGTACCGGTAATCGTTACGCAGTGAGAACCTGCTGGCACATCAAAGGGGATACGTACTCTGCCAAACGGCAGCTCACCTTGAAATTGGGTCATTGTCTTCACCAAATTCGTCCTAATTGAAGGACTGGGTCAAAAAGAGGCCCACCCGAAAAGATGGGCCTTTAAGCATGCAAAGATAGTCTTAACCACTTTACCGATTAAGAACGATTCGCTCGGTCTAGCGCACGTTGTGCTTTCTTAGCCGCTTGTTTTAGCGCTTTGTCAGCAGGCACGTTTTGGATTTGAATTTGGTCTGCAGCCACCTTAAGCGCATCCATGATCTTACCGTTGGTAGGGTCTAGGAAATCTTTGGTCGCCGTGTTCGCTTGCTTTAGCGGGATCAGAGCTTGTGGGTTATCTTTAGTGAACGCTTGGTATTCTGGAACTTCAGAAACGCTGTTACGCACTGGGATGTAGCCCGTAAACATCGACCATGCCGCGGTGTTTTTCGCGTTGGTGTAGAACTCAACAAACTCGAATGCACCTTTTGCTGCCGCTTCGTCTGTGCCTTTTGGCATCACGTAAACCAACGCACCCGCTTGTGGCGCAGAAGGGTTTGAGCCCCAACCTGGTTGTGTGGTTGCCGAAAGCTTAGTGAAGTCCAAATCACCTTGGTCACCCGATGAACCGGTGTAGCCTAGTGCGTTGTCTTTCATCACGTCATCAATGGTTTTGTACCAGTATTCCCAGCCTTGACCGCCGTAGTGAATTCGCATGATTTGATCATCGTGGATCCACTTACGGAAACTGTCCCAAACCTCAACCCATTCAGCCGAGTCGATTAACACGGTTTTTCCGTCATCACTGATGATCTTCGCACCGTTAGAGAAAGCCGCGTCAATCATGTTGTCTTGGCCCCACATTGGCTCCCATCCGTAAAAAGTCACTTTGCCTTTCTCATCACGCTGCGTAACTTTCCCCGCGACCTTAGCCACGCCTTGCCATGTATTTAGGTCTTGCTCAGTAAAGCCGTTATCTGCCAATACTTGCTTGTTGTAGTAAAACACTTGAGTAGTGCCGTAAGCAGGTAAGCCGATGATGGTGCCATCGTCTGCGGTCACTTGGTCTTTAAACGCACCAATGAAATCAGAGAAGTTGAACTCTTCATCCATGAACGGCGTTAAGTCACGGCTCAAACCACGCCCGTGCATCGCTTCCGCACGACCTGAATCTAATAGCACAAGTTCAGGTGCCGTTTTCGACGCTAAACCAGCTTGCAGCTTCTGGTAGGTTTCCGTGTAATTACCTTGCAATGCAGGCTTCACCACATACTCATCTTGGCTCGCGTTGAACTCTTCGATGAGCTTAGTCATCATTTGCTGTGGCTTAGTACCACCGGAATACCAAAAGTTAACTTCGGTTGCGGCAAGAACACTGCTAGAGAACATAGACGCGCTTGCTGCGCCAGCACACACTAGTGCGAGAGTTTTTAGTTTCATTTCCGTTTACTCTTTTACGCCGTTATCGGCGATACCTGAAAGAATCGTCTTTTGACAAATGACGAATAGAATTAACAAAGGCAATACTGCAATGGTGCTCGCCGCCATGATTTGCGACCAGTTCAATCCATAGTTACCTTCGGCAATAAAGTAGTGACGAATACCAGTCGCGATCAGGTTTAAATCCTGAGTCGTAATCACCAGACTCGGCCACATGTAGCTGTTGTAATTGGTAATAAAAGTGATGAGGAACAGTGTTGCGACTGCTGCTCGGCATTGCGGTAAGATGATTGCCCATAAGATCTTGAGCTCACCTGCACCATCAATTCGTGCCGCTTCAATCAGCGACGGATGCACCTTGATAAACACTTGGCGTAAATAGAACACACCGAAAACCGACGCCGCGTTCGACGCGACTAAGCCCATGTGAGAATCCAACAAACCCAGCTTTGCCAAGGTGATATAAGACGGAATATAAGTCACTGCGCCTGGCAGCATGTAACAGCCCATCACGATGAAATAGAGCACTGTCTTCGAACGAAACTTCAGCTGAGTCAGCGCGTATGCAAACATCGCGGAATTCACAATCACCAATAGAGTCGTAAACAAAGCCACGCTAAAGCTGTTGAAGATGTACAAGCCAAACGGCGCACTGTGAAAAGTTTCGACAAAGGTTTCCCAACGGAAATGTTCTGGAATCAAGTCCAGCGGGTTAGCAAAGATCTCATCGTTGCTTTTCAGCGAGCCAGACAGCATCCATAAGAACGGAAACACCATGATGGTTCCACAGGTTGCCAAGAACAGGTGCTTAGCCAGTGCGAGGAACGAACGGCGATCCACTGAATTTGTCTTTGACGCAACCTCTGATTTCGTCGCTTTGGTTTGGGCTTTAACTTTGGTTGTAGCTGCCCTCTGATTTAATACTTGATTGGCATCCAATACTTGTGTGGTCATAATTCTGTCCTTTCAAAAATCGACTAGTAGTACACCCAGCGCTTGCCGATGTAGGTATTAATAAGTGCCAACAATCCAGTAATCAGGAATATCACTAACGATGTCGCGGCTGCAGGTCCCATTTCGTAACGTTCAAATGCTTGTTGGTAGAATAAGTACAACAAGGTACGAGTCTCACCACCCGGCCCGCCCTGCGTTAAGATCTGGAACTGATCGAACGCCTGCATTGCAGTGATAATATTGACCACCACTAAGAAGAATGTGGTTGGAGAAATCAGGGGCAGCGTTATCTTCAAAAAGCGCGTTAAGCTACTGCAACCATCGATCAAAGAAGCCTCATACAGTGACTCTGGAATCTTGTTGATCGCATTGATGTAAAACAACATCGTCCAACCAATCGCCTGCCACACCGTAACGATAATTACCGCAATCAAGGCTGTGTTTCCGTTCTCTAACCATGGAATCGCGCTAAACCCTGCAGACTCCAATAAGTGGTTTGCCAAGCCCGATTTGGTCTCAAATACCCAAGACCACACAATCGAAACTGCCACCGTTGGTGTAATCCAAGGTGAGAAGATCACCGCACGGTAAAACTGGCTACCCTTAAAGTTTTTGTGCAGCAACATGGCAAACACCAGACCAAGAATAATGGTGGGGATCACCACGCCGACTGAGAACCAAAACGTATTGAGCATCGCTTGGATGAACTCGTAGTCCTCAACCATATACTCGTAATTTTCTAAACCGATGAACGAATAATCTGGCGAGATGTAATCCCAATCGGTGAAGCTGATGTAAATCGAATAACCAAATGGTACGAGCCAAAAAGTAAACAGTGGCACCAACAACGGTGCGGTAAATAGCAGTACCTTTAAGCGGTTTTTCATTGGTTCTGAGAAAGCACTCATGGTGACCTCGTCCTTATTTGTATGCGGTTAAATTAAGGGGTTTGTGTGACAGGTTAGTAAGAGCGCCCTTCATTTTTTTTATGGCTACCCATTAGAAAATCTTTACTCCAGTTCACCGTCTTCCATTTGGTGATAGAGCCAATCGCAGAAGAAATTCACCTTGGCGCTGCGACTGTGTTTGGTAATCAGATAGTGGGCAGATTCGGCAGGCATCGAGGATTCGTTTGCCAACACAAGGTCTTCTTTCTTGAGCAATTCAGACACCGCGAGCGAGCGTACGAGCAACATTCCAATGCCATGTTTAACCGCTTCTAAGGCATGCAGAGAGTTACTCACTTCGAGCAGAACCTTAGGTAAGGTCATCTCGAATTGGTTATGCCCAAGCCATTGCAGCCAGTTCTCTCGGTAGCCTTTCACCTGAACCGTCGGCAGAGCAGCAAAGTCATGCTTGCTGAGTAATTCTTGATGATCGGATTTGAATTGAGGGCTACACACTAACTGCCAGTGTTCTTGAAACAGTCGCTCACAATGGGTGTCTTCGCTTTCGACTTTGCCGTTGGTCAGCTCGATATCGACATTCTGACAAGGGTTGGTTGATGGCCAATCCACCAGCTGAATATCGAGCCTGATAAAAGGGTATTTTTGATAAAAAGATGGCAGGCGAGGTAGCAGCCAGTTATGGCAAAAGGTGTGATTAACGCGCAGGCTCAAAACGTCGGTTTCTTTTTCCCCAAACAGGATTTGAGTCTGTAGTTTCAGATGAGCCAATGAGCCCGCAACAATCGGTTGATAATGTTGGGCAGCCGACGTCAACTTTACGCCTTTGGAGCTGCGTTCAAACAGTGTGGTATCGAGAAAGATTTCTAAACTTTTAAGCTGCTGACTCACCGCAGCTTGCGTAACACAAAGCTCTCGCGCAGCAGCGCCAATAGAACCGAGGCGGGCAACAGCTTCGAACGCAACAAGGGCACGTAGAGGGGGTAACATGGCTTCACCTGATTGAAATAAAAGTGAAAAATACTTCAGTCAGGTTTCAGTTTTTTGTGCTTACCGTTACAGATTAATGACGAAGGGACGTTGATCCGATATTTATGATCAACGTCCCTTTTCTCTATTTCTAATTGTTATGCGTGATGTCTTAGCTTCGCTATGTCTTAGAGCCGAGTTCGCATCAGACTTATCTATTGATCTTTGCAATAACGCAGCTCTAGTAGGTGCCGATATTCGCGAAGCAGCACCGCTTAAAGACGTTGAAGAGAGTAAACCCATCACATCTAAAGTAAGTGTGCCCGGCTCTACTTTTTAATATAATGAGTTTCTAGAAATCAAGGCTAAACGTATTTAAATAGCGCTCTAGCCTAACTGAATAAAAGTCTGATAATTCTTCGTCTTCTTCATCATGACAGTCGGTACAAGTGTCCTTAGGATCAAATTCTTCATGGGGAAGATGACACTCGACGCACTCCATCTCTTCGCTCTCTTTGTGCTTTAAATTATGCTGGCGCCCTTCGAGGTGACCAAAATCATCATGACACTCCACGCAGCTGTTATATTCAAACTCAAGATCGTCAGAAGGCTCTTCGTCTAGATGGCACTGACCCGCACATGTTTCATCCTTTAGGTGAATATTCGCAAGGTTATGCTCATCTGGATTAGGTAAATCTTCAGCGACCACCAGTGCGCATACTCCAGCAAGTAACACACTAATTAAATATCTAGTCGTACTCATAAAACTGGCTCCTTCTTACCGATGCGACTTAAGCTCTTTCTCACGCAGAATAGCTTCATGGCAGGTTGCACATAACCCAATACGGAACTTCTTACTGATACCGATAATCGGGTCTGAATCGCGATGTAAATTATGACAATTGGAACATGTCAATTTGGTGGCATGTACATCGTGAGTCCACTCACTGACCCTCAAGCTTTCAGGAGAATGACAAGCGATACACTTTTGGTTTTGCTCGAAAATTGGCAAGTCGATATGATCATCGAATGGAATCACACTTACCACATCAGAATCTTTGGGATGAGAACCTTTTCTGCCATGACAAGCCGTGCAGTTGTTGTAAAACTCAGTACTGGCATGTGCGCCTACAGAAGCGATGGCATTAATATTTTTAAGCAGACGCTTTTTTTGATGGCACCGTATACAACGCTTATTTTCCTTTATTAAATTCTGCATTTCCGCTTCATTGGTAATTTGGCTAGAAAACGGTTTTACATTATGCACAGCGGGATTCTGAACTGTTGACTCAGAACAGAGTGGTAGCGGCATAAAGAATATGCTCAACGTGGTCAACACAAATAAATAAGAAACATATTGAGTAACTGTTTTGACCATAATAGTACTCTTCTGTTAAGAAGTGATTTGAGCCGATTATTTCGACACAAATCATTTCAGTTAGTTACGAGTGTTATAATTATTTAAACTCAAGGTTTAACACACCGCGATGGTATATGTGATTAATTTGAGAGTTATCAAAAACCGCAACACCAAATGGATATAATTGGCTCAAATCGTCAAATTGCACATCTTGCGTTTCTGCATTTTCACCCGTAGTTACAAGCTTACGCTTCATTTCCAGAGTCCAAACACCCTCTTTCCAAATAACACCGACTTCGATATCACCACGGGAACCGGTAAATGGCTTACCCGTTAACCCTGGAATTCGGTCTAACTTATTGTAGTCAGTTGTAAACGGCTTCTTCTCTGAGTCTAAAATAAGTAATGTTTCATTGGTTAAGTTATCTGATACATAGGCTGGCTGACCGTCTTTTATGTTATTAACGTAGCCACCCCCCGTTTTGCTGTCTCCTTTACGTCCCCAACCTTTGTTTTGTTTTGGATCGGTATTACTATCAACATATTGGTCATCAAGCTGATTATGAACCGCGGTTCTCACACCTTTCCAGTGCCACATATCAATAAACTCGTCTTCCTGCTTGGTGTATTTACGTGCTGGGTTCTTATCATCACGCCCTGCATTTTTACCCTTTTTAGCTCTGTGACATGCAGCATTACACCCTTTCTCAGAAAAGCCTTCAGCATTGATGTCCCAATAAACCGCAAATTTATCTTCGTAGTAAGTATTGTCGTGCCCAGTATCATCTTTATTTTTCAACTGCTTCCATGACCCATCCTCTTGTTTAACCCAAGGAAAGCGGTCAATACTTTTGGTCGGGTCGGCATAAGTAAACAAGAAGTAAATGTATTCATTGTCATACATCGACTTCATTTCCACACTGGTTTTTTTAATGCCTTCATAGCCATTATTTGGTTTATACGGTAATTTGTTCACCTTCTGTGTCAGTGGTTTAGCTTGCTCCCAAACGGCATCAACGTTGCCATCGATAACTATATTTGAGGCAAGCTTACTGCTCTCTAGTATCTTATCTTTTGCGTGAACAGCACTGGCTGGAATGATCGTAAGTACAACCACGGCTAATAGCGTCATCATTGAGTACTTCATTATTACCCTCCTAAATCCCATTGCTCTATTTATATAATTAAGCGTAGGAATGAATGAGTTTATTTCAATTGATCGACATCAACTTAAATACAAATAGACAAAATATAAAAATAGATATTTAGAAATCAATAAATAGATAATCACTTTTTTAAAAAAATCTCAAATATTATAAATATCAATAGCTTTATGATAGCTATACTTAACTAATTCACAAATAATAATGGTTAGTATCAATTTCGAGCTTCAACGTTCATTTATAGGCAGCTAAAACTCCCTATAAGTAGCATTATCTAAAATAGAGATATAATAAAGGGACGTTAATCATATATTTATGTTCAACGTCCCTTTTCTTCTGTTTTTGACCTTTATGCGCTATTTCCTAGCTCTATCATATTTTAGTCCTGATATGTCTGAACTCGCATTTGGCCCACCTATTCCTTGATGTAAAGATCCTTAGAATAGATACGTCCTTCTACATTGTTTTTCGCAAAGCCACCAACACTCGGTCGCACTAGGCGAGCTTGCATATAGTAATAGATGGGTGCGATAGGCATGTCTTCAGCCAGTAACTGCTCCGCTTGATCATAGAAGCCTTGGCGATCTTGCTCGTTGGTTGCTGACAGTGCGCTGTCCATTGCAGCGTCGTACTTGTCATTGTTGTAACGCGCAAAGTTACCTGAAGACTCAGAGCGCAATAAGCTCAAGAAAGTCGATGCTTCATTGTAGTCACCACACCAAGAAGCGCGCATCACATCAAAATCACCTTGGCGACGTGACACCAAGTAAGACTTCCACTCTTGGTTTTCAAGCTCGACTTGAGCACCCAAATTACCTTTCAGCATTGATGCAATCGCCACTGCAATCGACTTGTTCGACTCACTGGTGTTGTACAGTAATTTGAAATCCAACGGATTAGACGCATCGTAGCCCGCTTCTTTGAGTAGCTCTTTAGCTTTTTGGTCGCGCTCCTTTTGAGTCCAAGTACTGTATTCAGGCTGAGTCGCATCAAACCCTGCTGTATATTCATGAGCAAAGGTATAAGCCGGCAGGTTACCCACCTGAGTGACGCCATTGGTGATAACATCACGCATCATAGAATACGACACGGCTTTACGTACTCGCGCATCATCGAATGGAGGACGTGTAGTATTGAACGCGTAGTAGTAGGTACACAGCAAAGGTACCGCAGTAAATGCATCTTGGTATTTGGTTTTGAGCTGCTGCGCCATGTGTGTTGGTACGTCAGAAGTGATATCAACTTCGCCCACCGCATAACGGTTAATCGAGGCATTCTGATTCTCAAACGGAATATAAGTCACTTCGGTTAAGTGCGTATCTGAACTGTCCCAGTATTTCGGGTTCTTCTTCAGTTCAATGCGTTCGTTAACCACCCATTCATCCAAAACAAACGCGCCATTACCGACAAACTGCTTAGGGTCACTCCACGGCTTGTCGCTGTTTTCTAGCGTTGCCTTATGAACGGGCATCATGGATGTGTGGCCCGTCATCGCAACAAAGTATGGTACTTTACTATCAAGCTCGAACTTCACCGTGTGTTTATCGACAGCGGAAATACCGAGATCTTCAACGGGCTTCTTACCTTCTGCCACGTCAGCGATGTTGTTGATTTTGGTGAGCTTGAGATACCACACGTTTGGCGATGCGGTTTTAGGGTCGACCGCACGTCTTATCGCATACACAAAATCATCGGCTGTCACCGGATCGCCATTCGACCATTGAGCGTCTTTACGTAGGTGGAATACAAACGTCTTGTTGTCTTCGGTTTCCCAAGATTCCGCAACTCCTGGGGTGATATTGCCATCGCGATCTTGGATCACTAATCCTTCAAACAGATCGCGTAGTATGTGCATTTCCGGCAAGCCTTCTGCTTTTGCAGGGTCAAGCGTCGCAGCTTCTGCATCGTTAGCACGAACTAAGTGTTGGTCTTTCGCCAGTGAAACACCAGCAGGTAAGGTTTCAGCAACGGCAGTCACTGATATAAAAGGGGTCAATAAAGATGAAATGAGTAAAGCCGTTGAATGTTTTTTAAAATCCATGTTTTTTTGCTCTCCTAGCCTATCTTTGAAGCAAGTAATAAAATTAACAATGCGACTGTTGACGAGTTTTAACGCTTTAGTTTATTTAAGTAAGTTTGTGTAATCGTTAATACTTGATAGTACTTGATCAATCAGGAGATAAAGGTGAGTTTAATTCCAAGAACGGAAAGAGCTGCATTTTCAATAAAGCCGCTGCCATATGGAAAGTCGGTATTGGGCGCACCCTTGCTCTATTTCCCCGCGCAAATAGAAAGCGAATCTCGCGGGCTGATCTTAGCGGGCACACACGGTGATGAAACGGCTTCTATCGCGGGTTTATCTTGCGCGCTAAGAAGCTTGCCAACCGCCAACTTACGACACGATGTGATCCTGTCGATGAACCCAGATGGCAATCAACTAGGCACTCGCGCCAACGCCAACCAAGTTGATTTAAACCGCGCTTTTCCGACTCAAAACTGGACAGAAAACGGCACCGTCTATCGCTGGAGTTCAAATACACCAGTCAGAGATGTAAAAGTAAAAACGGGGCAAGCCGACCAGCTAGAACCTGAAGTACAATCACTGATCGACCTCATCGAGCAGCGCCAGCCTAAGTTCGTCATATCTTTCCACGAGCCACTCGCCATGGTCGACGACCCAACTCAATCAGAGCTCGCCATTTGGCTAGGCAAGCAATTCAACCTACCGATCGTCGAAGACGTCGACTACGAAACCCCAGGCTCATTCGGTACCTGGTGCCAAGAAAGAAACCTACCGTGCATTACCGTAGAGCTGCCACCCATTTCCGCGGACCTGACTATAGAGCAGTATTTAGATGCGTTTGTGGCTGTGTTGGGGGGTAAGTTGACTTATTTTCGAACATAGCTTCGATAGAGAATTAGCTCACTCGGAAATTAGCATTGGCATTGGCATAAAAGATCCCTCTAACTCGGAATCCAATATTGATAATGTAGATCATTATTAGTTTTCTTGGAGCTGCTTCATGCCTTTAAGATATACATCATAGTTATACACATCATCTTCATCACCAATCTCAGCAAATCTTCTGAAAATATCCCCTGCCAACTCTAGATCTTGTAAATTGCTAGACTTAATTAGAGAAAATGCTAATTCTCTTGTTACATAGTTTTCATCTAGCTGATAAGACTTTTTCAGATAGTTTTTAGCTTTTAAATACCAATCTAAAGGTGCATCTTTTGCTTCTGTAAATTTAAAATAATAACTCAGACCAAGGATAGACATCTGGTCGGGATCATTTTCATTATAAAAAGGGCTAGACTCGACAATTTCGATTGCTTTATCAAGGTTGCGAACAAAGCCCTCCCCATGGTAATAAATACTGGCTTCGATTAAAAAAGCATAGTTTTCATTTGTTTTAGAGATAATTTCTAACTTCTCTAAGAACTTTTTTTTGCTGTAGAAACCACTTAGGTAATTTATATTGTCCAAATATACAAATATACCGTCAACCACCTTAGAGTCTTCCTCTGAAGTAAAGTCATCGAAGAAGCAGGTCTCTAGTTCCTTAGTACAAGAATACTTATTTGTTGCGTTAACCCAACTTATATCTCCTTCAGCAAAAACTTGCAGTGAAGTGAATACTCCTAACAAAAAAAATAATGTTTTATACATCAAATGTCCAAAAGTCATATAGTGCATTGAAATGAGTTCGGTTTGTACAATGGAACAACTTAGGTTATCCGATTACTATCATGTGTGTGCAGACTAAGAGAGGTTACAAATATCAACTTCTATGCCACGAAAGTCCGTGCTTCATAATTACATAATACAATCCACATTTATAAAATAAAAAGAAAAATCAATCTGTTAAATTAATAAGTGTGACCTAAATAAAGCTCAATGACTCACCGACTCCGAAAACAGGTTGATGATCACTACGCCAGACAGAATCAAACCGATCCCAATCACCGCGTAGATATCGAGTTTCTGCCCGTAAACCAGCCAAGACAGTGCTGCGACTAATACAATCCCAGCCCCACACCAAATCGCATACGCCACACCCAAAGACATGGTTTGCACTGTGAGAGATAACAGATAAAAGGCACAACCGTAGCTAATCAATACCGCGGCCGTGGCCGGTAAAGAAGTAAATTGCTGCGTTTTAGGTAATAAAGAAGTGGCGACAACTTCAAGCACGATGGCGAGTGATAGCATCACTGGTGGTGGGAGAGATAAAAGCATGTTTGAGTCCACAACTGTAAAATACGGCGCTCAGAATATTGTAGTTTTATTTCCAATTCATGCGATTTTCAGTAAGCAATTATTATGACGTACCCTAAAAGATCTTAACCAAGAAACTCAATGAATTGGTCTTAGATAATTCATCTGCATGCAAAATAAAAGAGCCTGCTAACTCATTTTTAGACAAAAGGGAGCTACAGCTTCCCCTAAATTAGCAATTCATAGATAGCCCAAGGTTTTCCATAATTAGGAAAAGACGGACTGATAGTTTATGGATTATGAATATGTGTTCAGCTATTGATCCCCGTTGAGCTGATCGCGCTTTTTCAGTGATGCGTAAAAATTGGCTAAAAACTCAATGTCCTCTTTGGGGGCTGCAAGCATGAGGTCGAGAAATTTAAGTGTACTGGCAGAAAGAGGCAATTGCCCTCCATGTAATCGCTCTAATTGGGTCATTGGGAACAACTGCAGCAAGCTGACATCAAGCGCTTTGGCGATTCGGAAAAAGTCCAAAATGGTGAAGTGACTTTTCGCTTCTCTATCCATCTTCTCATAAAGCGCTGAGCGGCCAATATCTGCTTTTTTAGCCAGCGAATTCTTAGATAACCCTTCTTGAACCATGAGCGCCTCGATTCGCTCTATCACCATTCTTCGAAAGACCGTCTCTTCAACGCCGAAGAATTCAAACCCTTCTGTTTCTATTTCTGCCATTACGATTGTCCGTTTTCTGGAATTACTCGTGTAATGCTATCTGAATTTCGGAAATTTGAAATGATAATTTAATAGCCAGACATAGAGGTATGAGTTGTCTCAAATGATGAATCAAATACATAAAGGAAAACAATATGAAAATGACTAAACGCGCAATCCTTTCTACCGCACTTGCACTCTCAGGTTCAGCTCACGCGATTTCTCTTGAGCCAGTACCAGGTTTGGATGTCCATCAGCCTTACTATGCGCCGCAAGCATTTGTTCAGCAAGAAAGTTTACCTATTGTTGATATTCGTGGCGTAAAATCGGCTGATTATGCTGAGTTATTTGAAAAGCAGGTCGGTGAAGAAGTACGACGTGGTATTAAGGAAGCGAAATACGTCTACAAACTAGCAGGCATCGATGTGGTCAAGTTTGAGAGAGATTCAATGAAGGTTTTAAGGAACTCTCAAAAGCTTAATCCCGACTACTTCGAAGTTCTTAACGCGCTTGCCAAAGTGGGCGGGATTTCGTTAAAAACCATGTTCACACTATCACAGCTTGATGCGGCATTAGCTTCGACTGCCCAGTCTGCGCTAAGCGGATGCACAACAGTGAGTTTTTCAGGTACTGGTGTTGTAGGTCAAGTAAACGACACGCCTTCGTTATCTGGTGGTAATTACTGGGTTTTACAAGCTGATGATTATGTACAGGTGATGGCATCAGGATTTTATGGTTCAGGTCAAACACTAGGTAAAGATATTGGGGTTGTGATTAACTTCCAAGGTACCGACTCTAAGGGTATAGGCAATGAAGCAGACAACGCTATTGAGCTTGGTACACTTCAAAACTACCTAGTGCGAAACGCCAAGAGTGTTGATGATGCAGAGAAGATTTTAGACCAATACCGTACTGTCGTGGCATCCCACTTTAACTTTGCGGACAGTACTGGTAACACGGTGGGCGTGGAGATGCTCGACGGTAAGAACTACGTCATAAAACGTCCTGCAGGTGTCGGTCATGCGAATCACTCTGAGCGTCCAGGCGTATTGCAAGCATTCGCTGAGTCTGTGGGGCTTGGCGAGAAGAGTAAACAGCGTACGGTTGCAACCGCTTACACTGAGTGGCGCGCAGAGTTTGCTCAGCAGTTCATTGATAACACACCAGAAGGCAATGTAGAGGCTGCTAAGTATGTACTTAATACGAAGCCGATTGCGCAGCATGCCGCTTATGGCTCTGACTTTATCTCCACGCTAACAGCAGTTATGGATACAAAAGAAGGCTGTATAGAAGTCGCTCCAGGTGTGGGTGAGTGGAATGACTTCCAACGTGTTTGTTTAGACAAGTAAGCACAAAGCATAATAGAAAGCCGACTTAGGTAACAGTGATCAACCCGATGAGCGTTGATCGTTGTTAGAAAGCGAATATGCAATTAACGTGAGTGAGGTGACCCGAGCACCCCACTTGAACGTTACGACTCATATGTAAAAGTCCATACTTTGAATAGGTCCTCCATGGACTTTGCCATCAAGCCTTGAGTAGTTACTGTGAATTACTGAATATTTTCAAAACGAAGAGGCTTTGATGTGTAACTCGTCCACATGAGAAGCCAATGACACAGTGGAAATGACCAGCAAACGAACATGTTTGAACTTACCACGAGAAAATAAGCGAAAATCTCACGTCGTATTTATTTCTAATAAATACCTTACCTACATAGTTCCTGTTTACAGTGTCCTTAGGTTCTCTGAGTAACGAACGTCCCCTATCCCCCCTTCTTAATATACCAATTATTACAAATACGTAATAATCATTTTCCATTTAGAGGGATTATCAAAAACTAGAGTGACATCTATACTAGCTCCAACAAAACGAGAGAGCGGAAACATTTAAGCTCGACTACTCTTAACGAGTTGAACTTAATTGCAAAGTTATCCGCTGTACTGACATATAAAGGAAGCATCCAATGACTATCGAAATCAAACCTGGTCAAACTCATATCCAATCCAAAGCTATGGTTGCTTGGAAAGCGGGCGAGCCACTAAAGCGTGAAACGGTTGACGTTGAACTGCCAAAAGCTGGCGAAGTACTTGTTCGTATCGTTGCGACTGGTGTTTGTCACACTGACGCATTCACATTATCAGGTGACGATCCAGAAGGTATCTTCCCTTCAATCCTTGGTCACGAAGGTGGCGGTATCGTTGAGATGATCGGCGAAGGCGTGACAAGCGTTGAAGTTGGCGATCACGTTATCCCACTTTACACTGCTGAGTGTGGCGAATGTAAATTCTGTAAGTCTGGTAAAACTAACCTTTGCCAAGCGGTTCGTGAAACTCAAGGTAAAGGCCTAATGCCAGATGGCACAAGCCGTTTCTCTATCAACGGTGAGACAATCTTCCACTACATGGGTTGTTCTACTTTCTCTGAGTACACAGTACTTCCAGAAATCTCACTAGCAAAAGTAAGCAAAGAAGCACCACTTGAAGAAGTTTGTCTTCTAGGTTGTGGCGTTACAACAGGTATGGGCGCGGTACTGAACACAGCTAAAGTTGAAAAAGGCGACAACGTTGCTGTATTTGGCCTTGGTGGTATCGGTCTTTCTGCAATCATTGGTGCTCGTATGGCTGGTGCTGACCGCATCATCGGTGTTGACATCAACGAGAGCAAATTCGAGCTAGCGAAACAACTTGGCGCGACTGACTGCATCAACCCAATGAACTACGACAAGCCAATCCAAGACGTTATCGTTGAGATGACCGACGGTGGTGTTGAGTACTCTTTCGAATGTATTGGTAACGTAAACGTGATGCGTCAAGCGCTTGAATGTTGTCACAAAGGTTGGGGCGAATCTGTAATCATCGGTGTTGCAGGCGCAGGTCAAGAGATCTCAACTCGTCCATTCCAACTAGTAACCGGTCGTGTATGGCGTGGTTCTGCTTTCGGTGGTGTTAAAGGCCGCTCTGAGCTTCCAGAAATCGTAAACCGTTACATGGCAGGTGAGTTTGGTCTTCAAGAGTTCATTACTCACACAATGAGCCTTGACGAAGTAAACGACGCATTCGACCTAATGCACAAAGGTGAATCTATCCGTACTGTTTTACACATGGACAGATAATTCTCCTTGGTCTCGGCACTTAGGTGTCGAGACCACAGTTCTGACTTAAGCATCAGAGCGAAACTGTCTTCACCACCTCCTGCCCGGTGGGTGGTGAAACTTTTACTCATATAGACAAATTTACTCCCAAACCATCAACCTAACGGAGCACAATAGATGACAATTGAAAACATTAGCCAAGCAAAGGTTGCTGGTGGTTGGCACAAACAATACACCCACTTTTCTGCAACGCTTGACTGCAACATGCGTTTCGCGATTTTCTTGCCACCGAATGCAAGCAAAGAAAACCCAGTACCTGTTTTATATTGGTTATCAGGCCTAACCTGTACCGATGAAAACTTCATGCAAAAAGCCGGCGCATTCAAAGCCGCGGCTGAGCAAGGCATTGCCATTGTTGCCCCAGACACAAGCCCGCGTGGCGAAGGTGTTGCCGACGATGAAAACTACGACTTAGGCCAAGGCGCAGGCTTCTACGTGAATGCTACTCAAGCGCCATGGGACAGCCATTACCACATGTACGATTACGTGGTAACAGAGCTTCCTGCACTGATTGAGTCTTTCTTCCCTGTAACATCAGTGAAATCAATTTCTGGTCACAGCATGGGTGGACACGGTGCACTAACGATTGGCATTAAAAACGAAGATAGCTACCGCTCTATCTCGGCATTCAGCCCAATCACGAACCCAATGCAATGCCCTTGGGGACAGAAAGCATTCAACCAATACTTGGGCTTAGATATTGAAGAGTGGAAGCACTACGATGCCTCTGAGCTTCTAAAAACCAAAGGCACTAAGCTGCCAATGTTGGTAGACCAAGGCGAAGCGGATAACTTCCTGATTGAGCAGCTTAAACCTGAGCAACTAGTCGAAGCGGCTAAGGTAACCAATGCCGATTTAGAGCTACGTATGCAGCCAGGTTACGACCACAGCTACTTCTTCATCTCTAGCTTTATTGATGAGCACATTGAGTTCCACGCGGCTTACCTAAACAAGTAGCGACACCTATTTAGCCCACACCTTGCAAAAGCGTGAGGTGTGGGCTTTTTTGTGCCTGCAATATGAGTTAATCCGCGATTGGCATCGATTAACACTTTCAAACACTCTTGCTATACCAACACAAACAATACAACGACAAAGGTACGAATATGAGCTGGTTTTTCTTGATGATGGGCGTAATGGCTGAAGCACTTTCTCACGTTGCACTTAAAGCCACTGACGGGTTTAGTTTGTCTAAACCAGTACCAGCTTTACTGGTTATCTCAGGGCACTTGGCAGCGTTTCTATTTTTGAGCCAAGCGATGAAGGGAATGCCAGTTGGTGTGGTGCACTCTTTATGGGCAGGTTTAGCTATCGTGACCGTGAGTCTGATTTCTACATTCGTTTACCGCCAGCACCTCGATACCATGGTTTGGATTGGCATGTTACTAGTGGCAGCCGGTGTTGTGATGATCAACCTGTCGCAAGGTCACTCACACTAGTGTAGATAGTGAGTTATTAACAGTGTGTCAATTCGTTCAAACTTCCTAACAGACAGGTGATGCCTTCACTTATTCATACTCTTACAATCAGCAAATCAAACCTGTTACCATAGCGTCTTCAACATCACCTATTTTGAAGGTTGCTATGAAAGCAATTAAGACTCTTTTCTTCCTGATGGTTTTATTGAGCGGTCTGTTTACCGCTTGGCTGTTTATCCCGATTCCAGCAACAATGGACAAGCAAACGCTCGACGTTCCATTGACGGAACCATTCAAGCTTGTGGCGTATCGCAGCAACCCGAATGATGCGAGCAAGCCGCTAACCTACCACTACTATGTGATTTCAGATGTGGTTGGTGTGGACGACATGGACCCGTTTCTAATTACGACAGACCAGTTTGTGAAGCTTGGCGAATTCGACGAGAACACATTCAACCTTACAGTTAACGGCAAGATTGAGAGCTACACCAACGATTTGTGGATCAAGAAAGCCGATGGCAAACTGCAGCACTGGTACGTAAGTATTAATGCCAACTACATTCGTTAAAGTCGGTATACAATAGAATCTATTATTAGACAGCGCTTGACTTCCAAGCGCTGTTTTTGTTTCTCGCCTCTCGCTTAAAACCTTCTCTCACTTTCCACCGACTACTGCCCTTTCCGCTGGAGATACGATAAGCTCAGCCAATGCTCAACGCCCAATAAATCAAAAATAATAAAGGATCACCCGTGGAATTTACGCTCGACAAATTTAACGGCATCATCATTGCCCCGGCAACCGCCCCTCAAGATGCTGATACATTTCATGCCGAACTTAGTGAAATCACCGAATTTTCAAAACAAAATAACAAAGGCATTATTTGGATTAGCTTACCTATTTCGCTCTCGCACCTCATTCCGGTAGCGACCGAACTTGGCTTTGTGTTCCACAACTGTCTAGAAGACGAGATTACGCTGATCCACAAATCCGAAATCGTCGAGTTTGTGCCTTTCATCCCGACCCATACTTTGGGAGCTGGAGCTCTGATCACCAACGGACACAATCAAGTGCTGATGATAAAAGAGCATGGCATGACAGGCTATAAACTACCTGGCGGCCACATTGAACTTGGCGAGGGTATTGAAGAGTCTGTGGTTCGAGAAACCTTGGAAGAGACGGGTATCAAAGCGGAGTTTGTATCGGTGGTTGGCATGGCAACGCGCCACCCATACCAGTTTGGCAAATCGAACCTCTACTTTGTTTGTCACCTTATCGCTCAAACTCGGGAGATTGCGATTCAAGACACCGATGAAATTGCAGAAGCAAAATGGGTCGATATTGAAGAGTACATTAACAACCCTGACAGTTACCCGTTTAATCGCCAGTTGGTCGGTTCTTTAATAGGGAAACAAGGATTAGAGCTTACTCAGCTAGAAGGTAATTCGGGCCCGAACCACAAGCCAGAAATCTTCTTTTCTAAAAGCTAGAATACTTCAAACATAAAAACGCCCAACTCACATGAATTGGGCGTTTTGCTTTTAGTTTCTGTTTTTATTCAAGCCGACTGCGTTGTTAATTTTATCTAATTCAGAACGCTATCTTTAGAACATATCTATGTTAGAAAAAGCCCAGCGGATTGGTATCGTAGCTGATCAGCAGGTTCTTCGTATTCTGGTAGTGATCGAGCATCATCTTATGTGTCTCACGACCGATGCCTGATTTCTTGTATCCACCAAACGCCGCATGTGCTGGGTAAGCATGGTAACAGTTCACCCAGATACGGCCCGCTTCGATATTACGGCCCATACGGTAAGCAAGGTTGGCATCACGCGTCCATACACCTGCACCCAAGCCATATTCGGTATCGTTGGCAATTTCTAACGCTTCTGCTTCATCTTTAAAGGTGGTTACCGCGATAACAGGGCCGAAGATCTCTTCTTGGAAGACACGCATCTTGTTGTGCCCTTCCAACATAGTAGGTTGAATGTAGTAACCATTACCGAGATCGTCTGGTTGCTGCGCGATTTCACCACCAGTGAGCACTTTCGCACCCTCTTGGCGACCAATCTCTAGATAGCTCAGAATCTTATCAAACTGCTCTTGAGAGGCTTGTGCACCAACCTGAGTATCGGTATCTAGCGGGTTACCTTGCTTGATGGTTTGAGCACGCTCGACCACTTTGCTGATGAACTTGTCGTAGACCGATTCGTGGATCAACACACGTGATGGACAGGTACACACTTCACCTTGGTTGAAGAACGCCAACAACATGCCTTCAACACACTTGTCTAGGTACTCGTCCTCATGGTCAAAGATGTCTGGGAAGTAGATGTTTGGAGACTTACCGCCAAGCTCAACGGTTGATGGAATCAAGCTTTCAGCCGCACATTTTAGAATATGGTGACCGACTTCTGTTGAACCCGTAAACGCCAACTTAGCCAAGCGGTCACTGGTTGCTAACGCTTGGCCTGCTTCGCTACCAAAACCATTCACGATGTTGACCACACCTGCAGGCAGGAGATCCGCTATCTTCTCCATCATCACCAAAATCGATGTCGGTGTTTGCTCGGCAGGCTTCATCACCACACAACAGCCCGCAGCCAGTGCAGGTGCTAGTTTCCAAGCCGCCATTAGAATCGGGAAGTTCCAAGGAATGATCTGACCGACTACGCCAATTGGCTCTGGGAAGTGGTAGCTTGCAGTGTTTGAATCGAGCTCGGCAGCACTGCCTTCTTGCGCTCGAATACAACCCGCAAAGTAACGGAAGTGATCGACAACTAACGGGATGTCTGCCGCCAGGGTTTCACGCACTGGTTTGCCGTTTTCCCATGTCTCGGCGACTGCGATCTCTTCTAGGTTTGCTTCAATACGGTCAGCAATTTTAAGTAGAATGTTCGAACGCTCTGTCACACTGGTCGCGGCCCAACTTGCACGAGCTGCATGTGCCGCATCGAGCGCTAAGCTAATGTCAGCCTCAGTTGAACGTGCCACTTGGCAATACACCTGACCATTCACTGGAGACGTGTTATCAAAATACTCGCCGCTGACAGGCTTCACCCACTCACCACCGATAAAATTATCGTACTGAGCTTTAAAGTTCACCACTGCGTTGTCACTACCCGGCTGTGCGTAAATCATAGTTAGATCCTTCTTAGATGTGTTGTTCGTTATTGAGCGAGAGCTGTCTTATTTTTGTTGCGACTTCTCTGAGAAAAGGACTCATGACAAGACGCCCATGTTTATTCTTTCTGTTTAAAACACTGATACTTCGTGTTTTCTTCACAGCAAGAACAACGCAAATCACACGCCACAACCTCAAGACTTGTTGTTAATAAATTGTAAAACTATGATTACCAAACATTTACAACCTAAAGTGAGTTGGTATTGAACAGCCGTATGGAAACCACTCCAGTGTTCAACTGTTCCAATTTGGTACACCCTCACTGTTACGACATGGAACAGTCATGCACCTTCAACAAGCAAACACCTCAGATTGGCTTTCGTCCTCTTGGCACCGCAGCACAGAAGCGGGGCTGAAACAGAGACGTCTTCCCGAAGATATTCGCCTGCCACAGTCGATTCTTAAGCAGCGACGCCATCAATCATCGAGCTTGATTCAAATCGTCGAGCGCAATGCTCTACCTCTGTTTAACCAGATGTTTGCGCGCACCGACAGTCGTTTGATCTTGACCGACATTGAAGGGGTGATTCTGGCTAGTTGGGGACAAGAGCGGTTTAGGGAAAAACTGACTTCGATTGCACTCAGCTCTGGTGCGTGTTGGCAGGAGCAACTCAAAGGCACCAACGCCATTGGCACGGCGATCGTGGAAGCTAAACCTGTAACCATCATTGGTGAGCAGCACTTCATCCACCAGCATCGATTTATCAGTTGCTCAGCAAGCCCAGTGTTTGATCATCAAGGGCAAATGGTTGGCGTATTGGACATTACCAGTGAGCAGCAGCAACACGACAGTTCGGTGCAGCTACTCGTTCAAAATATGGTTCAGCTTATTGAGAATCAGCTATTGAGCTATATCCCACAAGGCACGACTCGCATTGATCTCGCTTGTGAAAAATCGCTACTGCACAGTGGTTGGCAAGGGATCGTAATAGCGAATGAGGCTGGTGAGGTGGTGGCACATAATCAGGTCGCCTCTCAACTATTGGATCAAACCTCGATCGTCGGTGAGAGTATCGATACCCTCTTCAACCGAGCTTCAATAGATGCACCCTTTGTGTTTGAAAAACAGCACCTCAAACGACCAACAACCAAGCGCACACGCTCTATATCAGCATCATGTGATTTACACCATGGTGAACAACAGATAGAACACGCTTGGCAGCAGGCCAATAAGGTTATCGACAAAGGCATTAGCCTATTAATTCTAGGTGAAACAGGTGTCGGTAAGGGCGAGTTTGTTAAAGCGTTACACAAGCAAAGCCAGCGTAAATCATCGCCTCTAGTGGCGGTGAATTGCGGTGCGCTGCCTAAAGATCTTATCGAATCTGAACTGTTTGGTTACGCGCCGGGCGCCTTTACGGGAGCAAGCCACAAGGGCTTCCAAGGCAAGATCCGCCAAGCAGATAAAGGGATTCTATTTCTCGATGAGATCGCCGACATGCCTTTAGAAGCTCAGTGCCGACTGCTGCATGTTCTACAAGACAAATCCGTAGTACCTGTAGGTTCAAACCAGAGCTACCAAGTCGATTGCCAGATCATCGCTGCCACTCACAAAAACCTCGAGCAGTTAGTCGCAACAGGTGAGTTTAGGCAAGACCTGTATTATAGACTCAATGGCTTGGCCTTTACCTTGCCAAGCTTGCAACAACGACAAGATAAGCATGCTTTAATCGAGTATATTCATCGTAAATACGCCGAAGCTGAGCAGTCAATTTGCCCGTACCTGATGAGTTTATTGTGCGCCTATTCCTGGCCGGGCAATATCCGCGAGTTAGACAACCTACTTAAAGTCGCCGCTTTACTAGCAAGTGATGAACCACAACTTACACTCGAGCACGTACCGAACCATCTTGCTCAACACCTTATCTCTTTAGCTCAAGATAGCCATCATCAGGTTACTGCTTCTCGTATAATCGAAGGTAAGCCAAATGCTGATTTAAGAAGTACCGTGGAAGAAACCTTGCTGCAAACCTATCAAGCCAACCAAGGCAACATCAGCAAAACTTCACGCATACTTGGCATCAGCCGTAATACGATTTATCGAAAACTAAAAAGCTTAGGTATTCTCTGATAATGAACACAGGCGCTCATAGCCTACCCTTTCATCATCGAAAATAAAATTCACTTCCAGTGAGACATTTTGACCTCTGATTCGTAATGATCCAAAACGAAAGAGGGCTCAGATGCAAACAATCAACATAGTGTGGCTAAAGCGCGATTTAAGACTCACCGACCATGCACCTTTACAACATGCTTTATCAAATCAACACCCCACGATATTGCTCTACATTTTCGAACCCATGCTGCTAAACAATGCCCACTATTCTGAGCGACATTGGCGGTTTGTTTGGCAGTCGCTGCAATGCATGAACCAGTCGCTGAAAGAGTATGGACATCAGGTCTCAATACTTCATGGCAGTGCAGTGGACTGCTTCGAAGTGATCCAATCTCGTTACAGCATCAAAAACGTCTTCTCTCATCAAGAGGTAGGATTAAATTGCACTTTTGAGCGTGACAGAGAACTCTCTACTTGGTTTAAAGAGCACAACATCCATTGGCAAGAGTTCGCACAGGGCGCTGTCGTGAGAGGGTCGAAAGACAGAATCGGTTGGGACAAGCATTGGAACAGTGTGATGCGTGCTCCCATAGAAGAAAGTCAGTTAACTACAGAATCACTGCATACCCTTGATGCTGAAGAGCTTGAACTCGCTATGGAACCTCCACAAGCATGGTTAGCCAAAGTTAACGGCATACAAACGGGCGGAAGTGCACTGGCATGGGCAACATTACACGACTTCTTTGAGCGCCGTGGTCGCGATTACTATCGCAGTATCTCAAGCCCAGAAGCTTCACGACATGCCTGTACACGTCTATCCCCATATTTAGCTTGGGGCAATATATCGCTGCGCGAAGTTTATCAACACCTATTGGGACACTGGCAAGTCGCTGGATTTCGTCGCAGCTTGATTGCTCTCTCTTCAAGGCTTCACTGGCACTGTCATTTCATGCAGAAGTTTGAATCGGAATGCGGGATGGAGTTTCGCTGCATCAACCACGCCTATGAGACGCTATTGCAGAATGAAACGGTAAAAGATCCGACACATCTTCAGGCATGGAAGATGGGGATGACAGGCGTGCCGTTGGTCGATGCCTGTATGCGCTGCCTGCATCATACGGGGTACATTAATTTCCGCATGCGCTCTATGCTGGTGAGCTTTCTCACTCACCATATGAACATGGACTGGCGTGATGGTGTCACACACTTAGCGCAGCTGTTCCTCGATTTTGAACCTGGCATTCATTACCCACAGTTTCAAATGCAAGCTGGGGTAACCGGCATCAACACCATCCGAATTTACAACCCAACCAAGCAAGCCCTAGAACACGATTCCGATGGGGACTTCATCCGAAAATGGGTACCCGAACTTTCAGACATACCCACTCCACTCCTGTTTGAGCCTTGGAAGATGACGCCTATGGAAATCATGATGCATGAGCTTGAACCAGAATCCCCTTACCTTAATCCAGTAGTCGATCTCGACGCTAGCGCTAAAGAGGCACGAGTGCGTTTATGGTCATGGAGAAAGCTAACGGAAGTGAAACAAGAGCGAAGTCGTATTTTGTCACGCCACGTTAGGCCACCGAAGAAACAGAGCAAAACAAAACGGGCAAGCTAATACAACGCGTTCCCTCTTTAAATCACTTATAAAAAGAGTGGTAATTCATTGGGTTAAATAAAATAAATTGTGACCGCCGTCATATAATGAGTAATAGACTCGCGGTCACAAACTAGAAAAGAAAAATAGCCGCCTTACTAAAACATCAAACTCTCCTAATTATCATTAAAACTAATAAATACAGAAAGTTAGCGATTGCTAAATGATGATTTTCATCTTCCTCTAAACGTTGCGACCAAAGCCAAAACTGCGCACTATGCAATCTTGTTTATATTTTTGATCTCCCTATTCTTTTTGTGTTCATTATTTTGAATTTTCCGTTCACTTATCTTGTTTAAAATCTCTGCAAAACTACCACTATTTAGCTAGAGAGATCATATGTTTAACAGTATACGAACGCGAATTGCGGTGAGTGCAGGCGGGGCGATGGCTTTCACCCTGTTGATCGCAATGGGCATGACCACTAGCGCTTTTACTGATGTGAATAAACAAGTCACAGAGAAAGTAAAACTACAGTTAACCGACGCTACGACAACCGATTTACAAAATACGGCACTTCAGCAAGGGTTGAACATTTCCAACCAACTTAATCCGGTATTAGCCAACTTAAAACAAGCACGTTCAATCATTGAGTTGAGTTCAGAAACGGACGCTAGCTCAGACCTTATCGTTCAACAGTTTACTGCCGCTTTAGAAGCACAAAACAAAGCCGTCTTTGCTGGCTACATGGTGTGGGAAAACAAAACTTGGCCACAACAAACCGATCTCAATGGCGAGATCAGCTTAGACAACAAATTAGGCTTTAACAGTCAGGGCTATCTTGCCCCTTTCTTCTCTCCCAATGACCAAAACAGCTTTGATGCGGTCGCAATGGAGAGCTTCAGCAATACTGAACTGAACAGCAATGGCGAACGCAAAGACGACTGGCACTTAATGCCTTACCAAACAGGTAAAACATTCGTAATGGAACCGTACTTCTATCCGGTTCGTGGTAAGCAAGAACTCATTACTACCATCAGCCAGCCGATCAAACAGAACGGTAAGATCATCGGCTCACTTGGTTTCGATCTGTCACTTCATGAACTGCAAAGCCAGAGTGAAGGTCTTGCTCGTCACCTGTTCAACGGACAAGGTAAAATTCTCATCACGTCATGGAAAGGCATTACCCTAGCCAACAGCAGCGCTAGAAACACGGTCGGTAAAAAGGTCTCGCCAGAGCTAGAAAAAGAATGGTCGCGAGTTCAGTCTATCGCTAAACAGTCTGGGGCTGGGTTGGTTACATTTGGCGGAGAAGAGTACGCCATAACTGCTATCGAGACTAGCGACGCACCGTGGGTAGTCATGGTGTCGGTTCCCAGTAGTCACCTTGCAAAAAGTGTCGACGAATACACCCAGTGGAGTGATGAACAGAATTCGAAAGCGCTTGAAAAAGGTGTGTGGGCGGGGATCGTCGCTGTTCTTCTAGGCATCATCTCTATGGCATTGATTGCCAACTCTCTGGGCAAAGTTCTCAATAACTTGGTCGAGCGCTTTAAAGATGCCGCACAAGGTGAAGGTGATTTAACCTATCGCATCGAAGTAAAAGGGAAAGATGAGACCGCGCAACTTGCTCACTGGTTCAATACCTTCCTATCTCGCATACAAGAGATGCTGCTTACTGTAATGGCGACAGCAGACCAAGTCGATAAGAACGCGACTGAGGGTCAAGCTCGTGCAGAGGTATCCCGTGACCAGTTGAACGCTCAAGTAAACGAAGTGAACTCACTCGCCACTGCAATCAATGAGATGAGTGCAACTGCACAAGAAGTAGCGAACTCAGCCGTTCAAGCCGCTGCGGCCGCTAGCCAGGTACAAAGTAATAGCCTTAACGGCATGACACGCATGGACAATGCCGCCAGCGCAGTTGATAGCTTGGCCACTCAAGTGAATGATGCTCAGCAACAAACGCAAAACTTAGTTGATTCAAGCACCGCCATTCAAGGTATTTTGAGTGAAATTGGCGGTATTGCAGAACAAACCAACCTACTTGCGCTTAACGCCGCGATTGAAGCAGCTCGTGCGGGTGAAGCCGGACGTGGCTTTGCGGTGGTGGCCGATGAAGTGCGTAACCTAGCAAACCGTACTCAAGGCTCGACCGAAGAGATTCGCTCAATGCTGGCGCGCCTAGAGCAAGAGACCCAATCTATCGTGGTATTGATGGAACAAAGCCAACAGCAAGCGAACAATACCAAAGGCGAAACTCAAGCGGCCCACTTAGCCCTATCAGAGATTAACCAAGCCATTGAAGTCATCAACGACATGAACAACCAAATCGCTTCCGCGGCTGAAGAGCAAAGCTCAGTATCCGAGGAGATTAACCGCAACGTGGTCATCATTAACGACACCGCCGTGGAAGTGATGGACACCATGACATCATCGGTAGAAATCAGTAATGAGCTGACAGTAAAAGCCGGAGATTTACACGGCGAGTTGAGTAAATTTAAGCTCTCTTAATTCACTCTATCTTCCATAAAAACAAGGCCGAGAAACGTAATGTTCTCGGCCTTTCTATTTCTTGAACACTCTTAGCAGTGCCTCTCACCAAACAACACACCCTAATTGGAATCCAACTCAATCAGCTGATTGATCACCTCTTTATCCAACACAGGATGATGCTTACTCGCAAGCAACAGTACGATGTCCACCGCAGGTAACGGCGGCATATCGTCGAGAACCTTCAAATCAGGCGTGACACTGAGCTTGCCCATCGCACCAATTGCCAACCCAGCTTTGACGATTGCGCGCTGCGCTGAAGCCGTATTGCTACACGCCAAAAGCTGATAAGGGGTGTCTTGTTTGGTTAAGCCATTCACCGCCGCTGCATGGTATTTACAATCAGTCTGGAACAGAGCAAGCGGGACAGGTTTAGAATCATCAAACACAAAATCAGGGCTGCTTATCCAAACGCCCACATCATTGGTTAGCCAATATCCCTCTTCACTATCGGGAGCGCGGGTCACAATCGCAGCATCAAGCCGACTATCATCAAGCCACTCTCTAAGCGTAATGCTCGGCAAGCTAAATATTTGAATGGAGCACGTGGGTTCTGCGTTCTGCAACAAACGAATCACTTTCGGCAGAATACTGTCGTTATAGTCTTCAGGGCAGCCGAGTCGCAGAGGTTGTTTGTCTTCGTAACGCTTTACTTGCTTAAGCGCGGTATTGTGTAGCGAGACCAACTGTTCAGCATGAGAACGCAGCGCTAAGCCTGCTTCAGTCAATACAAGGTTACGTCCTTCTTTTTGGAAAAGGGTGACGTTTAGCTCCTCTTCCAACTTACGCATCTGCGCACTGAATGCCGATTGGGTGCGATTTATCTGTTTCGCTGCACGTGTGAAGCTGCTGGTTTCCACAAACGCGAGAAAGCCTCGCAACGCATCAATATCCATATTGAAATCACCACCCATCGTTTTAATTAATGTATTGCATCAAAATTATCCGTTAGTGCGCCGCAATACAATCCCCTAAGCTCAAATGCATACTCACCAAACGCAAGGAAGTACCTATGCAGCTTTATATTGGAAACCAGAACTACTCTACTTGGTCATTGCGCGCATGGCTCATATTCGATAACTACAACCTGAATGCAGACATCATCAAACTTAAGCTTTTCACCTCAGGTTTTTACGACACTCTGGCGAAAGTGACGCCAACGGCCAAGGTTCCAACCTTAGTAGATGGCGACATTGCGGTGTGGGATTCACTTGCCATTCTCGAATACGTTAACGACGCCCACTTGAACGGCGCAGCATGGCCAAAATCCACCAAAGAGCGTGCTCGTGCAAGAGCTATTTCCGCAGAGATGCACTCAGGATTCTTTGCTGTCAGGAATGAAATGCCAATGAATTGCCGAGCTAAAAGAAAGCTTACGCTGAGTGAAGGCGCGCTGAAAGACATCGAACGTATTGATGCGATATGGTCGACGCAGATGGATCAATACCCAGAAGGTTGGTTGTTTGGTGAATGGTCGATTGCTGATGCGATGTTTGCACCTGTAGCACTGCGAGTCGAAACCTACGGCATCAAACTTTCGGATAAAGCCCAACAGTATCAACAACGTGTGTTGAATAGCCCGTCGATAAAGAAATGGTTGGCGGAGGCGAGTTTAGAAAAAGATATCGTTGAAGAAGACGAGGCAGGAGAACCTGTTTAATTTGTAACGAATGAGTCTCGAATAACTTCGAGACTCATTGTTTTCATAAGGGAATACGATTTACGAACTCGCTATTCAGCAGTTGCACTCTCTTGATGAACGTTCGCTTCAAACTCCAATATGTCACCCGGTTGGCAGTCTAACACTTCACACAACTTGTCTAGTGTCGATAACCTTACCGCTTTGGCCTTGCCATTCTTTAACACCGACAAGTTGGCTTCAGTAATCCCAACCTCTTTTGCCAATGTCTTTAATCGCATTTTTCGCTTGGCCATCATAATGTCTAAATTAATGCGGATAGTCATGACAAGTCCTTTAAATCGTTTGGCTGTGCTCATCAGCCAGAATATAACCTTCTTTCATCACCCATGAGATGATCAAAATAATTATACCTAATATAAGTGTCAAAAAGTCCATTCCCTCAAAACTAATCGCAAAGATACGCTCACCTGGTGGATTATTGAACGACAAAATCACTGACATCAATGAGCCATAGATAACGGAGCCGAATACCCAATAGAACAAGCTATACCCGAGCTTCTGGTAAGACAGTGCATTTTCTAGTGAGAAGATCTCGCCTCGCTCATAGTTGCGGAATAAACGTATCAGAACTACTAGTGCGTATATCAGGATGCTAGACATCGCTAAGCTTGTGAACGCAGCAATCATTCTTGTTGTCATATTAAGCGGCAACATCGTGTAACTCCCGATGTCATAAGTGAGATAAAAAATGCCTGTCGCACTTATAAAGTCATAGGGAGTCTCAACGGTTAACCAAAAGTAGCACACCATGATAGGAGTAAGTACAAGAAAGGACTGCAATAGCATACGCACACGTCGGCTTTGTTTTTGGATTTTAGACATAGTTAATGTTCCTGTTGAGTTGACAGGAGGATACTAAGATCAAAACAAACGATGATCAATAAAAAATTATCGATAAGCGATAATTTATTGCTTATTTACAACATTTGACGAGTGAGACCCGCATAGTCCTTCATCTACACCACAATAATTTGGTCGATTGTGATCGCCGAATCACAATGTGCAGATATGATTGTTTATATTCAACTAAATTCAAATAGTTAAGATAAAAATCATGCTACGAGCAACGATCGCATTACTCAGTGTTACTAGCTTCGCCGTATCTGCCAACGCACCTCTTCCTTCTGGTGAAGACTGGATCAATCATGCTACTGAAGGGTTAGCACCGTACTGGTTGATGCCTAGCGCTCAAGGGCAACCGATAGGCAACTTCCCTACTTTCCGCTGTGATGACGGTACCTTGCTCGATGTTTCCGATGTGTGCCCTGAGCTGAACAAAGGCTGGATCACGCCACATTTTGGCAAAGAATTTACGCGCATGAAGTCACGTCAAACCTATGCCTATGGCGTGCTCTACCATCTTACCGGAGACAAGCAGGCGTTAGAGTTAGCTAAGCAAGGTGCCTACTACATCATTGACCATCTTGAAGATACGCAAAATGGCGGCTTTATTGGCTACACAAAAGAGGGAAAAGCAGGCCAGGATTGGCAGCAACGTACCTCTCAAGATCAAGCGTATGCGTTGGTCGGCCTTGCCATGTACTACTACCTGACCCAAGACAAAAAGGTAGAACAGGCACTCATCGCCCAACAATCTTTTATCTTTGATAAATATCGGCTTAGCGACAACAGCGGTCTTGCATGGGTACTTGCTGACGGTGAGGATGGCAGTGCAGAACGACGCGAGCTTGTCGCACAACTTGATCAAATTAACGGTTACATGTTGTTAGTCGCCCCTCTACTGCAAGAGCCTGTTAAATCAAAATGGCTTGATGACTTACACTGGCTCACGCAAGCCATGATTGATCACTATCACTCTGAAGATGAACATCGATTCTACGGTGCAATTCACGACAAAGCAGCGATGATGCCGAATACCAATCACAACGATTTTGGGCACACTATCAAAGCGTATTGGATGACCTACCTAACCGGTCATGCATTAGAAAATGCAGAATGGTCGCAGTTTGGTTTGGGTGGCATGAAACACACTCTCGCTCAGGCGCAATATCAAAAAGACTTTGCCAATGTATCCAACTACTTTGGTGAGCAGCTTCAGAGCGCATGGAAAGGACAAGAGATTACTGGCTGGCAAAGCAGACCGAACACAAACTGGGCTTCATCATGGGAATGGGCAGAGCTCGACCAAGCTGCGATGACGGTATCGCTTATCGATGGTTCAATGAAAGAAACCCTACAATACACCTTACCTACCTTTCATGATGTGTGGGTTGATCATCAATACGGAGGCGTGGGGCTTGATCCTAAGCGCACCAAAGCTTTCCATTGGGGCAACGGTTATCACCAGTTTGAACATGCGCTGATTGGCTATTTGTTCGCTCAGCAAGTTGACGCGAAGCCAGCAGTATTGCATTACGCAAGGCCGACCAACAGCGAAATGCCAATGGAACCGTATTACTATCAAGGAGATGTAGTTAAGCTGGAGAATCAAGGCGATGGAACGCAGAAGGTCAGCTTCAATAACATTCGACCTTAGCGTGGGGGCGCTCTGAATAAGCGGACTAACAGCAAAGCCTGAAAAGCAATTTTCAGGCTTTTGAATGACTACTTTCTTTTACCCTGCTCAACCAGCTTTTCATTCCATGCCGTGTTACCGTCACGCTTGGTCACATCATATTCAGAACAGAACTGAGAGATGGTCATGTTGCTGTCGCCAGTAGCAAGTTTGAGAGCCAACTGAACTTGTTGAAGCTTGCTTTGCAAACGCAGGATCTGACCTGCATTTGGGCTTTTCTCTTTGGCATATTTTAAAGCCGCATGTTTGCGTTCTGCCGCGCCAGCTCTACGATCCGCTTCTGATAACAGATACTTTAACTGCGCAACACTCTTGCCCTTCTTGAAGGCAGGATCAAGCAACTCAACGCATTCATCAAACGATGGTTCGATAACGTATGGGTCAACTTTATGAGCTTGTTGGCGCATCCATTCGAGTGCGAGTTTTTCATCTGACATAATTACATCTTTACCAAAGAAACAGCCCTATATGGTATCGCTCAATAGCGAATGGCTGCAATAGCAAATTAACTTATCTCAAGTCTTTAAATACATTGCTAAAGAAAGTATTGGTGCCACGCATCAAGAAGCACCCTCTCTTCAAATATTGGCGTTAGAAACTAAATAAGAGCTAATCACACCGTTAAAATTCGCCAAACCAAACGCAAGAAAAACGAAATTAAAAACATTTAAATCAATAGCTTATTGATATTAACCCGTGTAATTCACCCGTCAAATTACACGACTTCTTTGCACTCTTTCATAGTTTTGTACATTACTCATTCTAGCCAATAAAACTCACCTACTTTGTTTATATGCATGGGTAAACATATAAGTCAGAGCAATGAAAAGACGTACATTTTTGAAAAGCGTAGCAGGGGCTGCCTTTGTGCCAACCCAACTTTTGGCTTCGCAAGACAACACCCCTTCCTTATTTCCGGTCTCAATTATGCAAGCTGGGCGCAGCGCAACCTCGGGAGATTTGCACCTTATTAGTGGAGAGTTGCCAGCTGATATCCATGGCCATGTGTTTTTTTCTGAAGGAATACCATTAGAGCCAGACCACCTGAGTCCGAACGGTCGCGGCGCTCTAACCCGTCTCGACTTTTCGCCAAGCAAAGTTTCTTTCTTGCGTAAGATGATTGATACCCCGTCAGCCATCATGCAACAGCATATCTCGTATGGCTATGACAGCTTTAAACTACTTGGTGGTATGGCTTATTACAGCCCGACGATGGGATTCGTCAACTATTGTAATACCGCGCCCAACTACCTAGGTGACAACCGATTCGCGCTCAGCTACGAAGGTGGGGTTCCCTACGAATTTGATGCGCTCAGCTTAGACCTGATCACACCGATTGGTCACTATGATGAGTGGCAGAGCAGTCTTCCACCTTGGATGAGCCCTTTTATTCCTGACAAATGGCTGTTTCCACAAGTACGTACCACAGGCCATCCATATTTTGATCTCGAGTCGGATGAATGTTTCACGATTAACTACGGTGGAAACATTTCCAACACGGGTACTAAAAATGGATTTATACGGCTTTTGAAATGGGATAAGCAAAGCCCTTTACAAGGCTGGAACATTATTGGTCGTAACGGTAAGCCCGCCTTTATCGTCGCAACCGCTCACTCGCTGGGTGTAACGCGCCACCACATCCTCGTATTTGAAACTGCAGCGCAAGTCGAACCATTACGTATGCTCGGTATATCGTCGGTTTATGCTCAGCAACATCGAACTCCAACTTGGATAATTCGCAAGAAAGATCTCAATCCCGAGTTCAATTATGTGGTTGCCGACTACCTAGAACTGGATTTCGATACCTCAGACATCATGTGTAACTACGATGACCATGAAAACGAAATCACCCTATATGGCCAATACCTAGGAGCGATGGACAAATCGGAGCCCCAATACACACGCGATAAGCGATTATTTGGTGGAAGAACTCCGAGTCAATTGGCAGGTTATCCGGCAGCACCTATTGATGTCGGCGGCTTAGTACGCGCAAGGATCCAAGTTCAGTCACAATCCGTTCGACAGATAAATGAAGACTTCAGGCTGATACGAGACGACCAACTTTTTTGGGATATGAATGATCCCGCGTACCGTGGACACTTCCAGTTCCCAGAGCAATTTGAACATATTTATTGGGCTGCCGTTGGCTATCGCAAAGACCATGTCATTAAGCGTGTCGCAGAGGCGTATGAGCACTACCCCAATAGAAGGTTCACCAACGATTCATTACCTGAAACCGACCAACCCTCGGCTCTCGTGCACATGGACTGCCTTTCGATGAATCTCGCCGATGCGTATCAATTTCCCTCAGATTGTGTGATGCGAACACCTCAGTTTATGGCTCGCCCTAACAGCACCGCTCAAGACGACGGCTACATATTCACAGCCGTGGTTCGTAGTCACCCTACTCATGGCATTGGAAATGGCAAAGAGATCTGGATCTTTGACGCACAAAACTTAGCACAAGGCCCATTAGCGATCTTAGGGCACCCGCAACTCAACTTTGCGACTACGAATCATGCGCTCTGGGTGGCAGAGATAGGCCCGAGACCTGCCGATGCCTATAAAGCCAACATAGGAGACTTCTTCAGTTCACGTTTATCCAGTCATCGCAGCGCTGTTCAAGAAGTCATTCAACAACACATTCTGCCTCGATTTGGCTAATCCATTCGATGAAGAAAACCACCTTTAAAAATCAACTTCGACTAAACCACAAGGAAGTCTTAATGAAAATAAAAACCATGGTACTTGGTAACGCTTTGCTTGCTGCCGTAATGGGGACAGCTTTCTCTCTTCATTCCAATGAGCCGGAAAGAGAGATTTCGAACTACCAAGGAACATACACTTGCCACCCCGAAGCGATCTACGACCCAAGTTCTATTGATGAAGTACAAAACATCGTCCAAGACGCTCTGATACGCGGTAAAAAAGTGATGACGGGAAATCGCAAGTTCGCAAGCCAAATAGATGCCGCTTGTGCCGGTGACGACCAAGTTCAAATCACTCTGAAGAATATGAATAAGATCGTCCACTTCGATGCAACAAATAAGACCGTCACCGTTGAAGCTGGTATGCGGTTCAACGATCTCAATGACTTCTTACGCGGGCAAGGTTATGCGATCAACATGGTGACGGAGTTAGCTATCTTTACCGTTGGTGGCATGCTGGGCAGTGGTACACACGGCTCTACATTAGATAGACCAAGCAACATGCTCGCTGACTACGTTACCCAGCTTAAAGTTGTTGATGGGCAAGGCGAAGTCAGAGTACTTGAGGGCGATTTACTGGACGCCGCAAGAGTGAACCTTGGTGTGCTTGGCGTAGTGGTTGAAGCGACATTAAAGCTTGAAGATGCCTTTAAAGTGAAAGCAGAAGTCACCGGTTATCGAGATGATTCCAACCTTGAAGACGTAATACTGGATATTGCACACAACAACTACTCAGCGAACATCGCATGGTTCCCCGGTCTAGGGCGTTACACCACAACACTTTACAACCCCGTTCCAATCGAGACAGAAGGCCAAGCCTACAATGCACAAGCCGATGTCACGGATGCTGAGGAATTTTTCTTCGGGCTACTGTTTAATGCCGCACACGAATTCCCAGGTGCTGGTTTGCAATGTCTTGCTGCCGTCGCTCGTTACAATGGCCGAGCAAAGTCCTACTTCAGAGACAGTGTCACAGGTAAGGCAGTTGATGAACCTATCGGCTATTCTGACCAAATGCAGTACTTCGAATGCAAAGACCCGAACAAATGTATCTGGGATCGTCTGCCTATCGCGCTTCAAGAAGTCGCTATCGACATTGAACGCCTGCCAAACTGGATCAATGATGTCCGCCAAATCGTCGATGCTCACCCACGTACTTGCTTCCCGCTCAATGGTATTTACTTCCGATTTGGTAAAGCTTCCGACAGTTATTTAGGAATGAGCGCAGGACGAGATACCGCTTTCGTCGGCATTGAATACACACTACGTAAAGAGGGCAAGAAAGAGCCTAAAAACTACTTCGTGAACCTAGAAATCGAGCAAATGTCGCTACGAAAATATGATGCGCGACCACACTGGGGTAAAAACTCAGTCGCTATTTTTGAGGACATGCCCTCTCGCTTCCCGATGTGGCCTGAGTTCTTGCAAGCCAAAGCGGAGCTGGACCCTTTCGATACCTTCACCAACCCATTCTGGGAGCGTGTGAGTGGTGAAACGCCATTAGAAGATTATCTAAAACCAGGATGTAACGTGCGCGGCGAATGTTACTGTGAAGAAGATGCTCACTGCCAATCAGGGACGACTTGTCAGTCAGGGCTCTACTTCACTGACGCACGCATATGCCGAAAATAACCGGCTCGTCAGGCATATAGCACTGTGCTCTATGCCTGACACTCGCTTTTCCAAAGGATTCAACAAAGGACATCACTTCAATGAACCTCTGCCAACTACTGCGTTTAGGGCTAGCATGTTGCTGCCTGTTCGTAGCACAAGGGTTTGCTACCACACTCGAGGATATACGCCCTCATACTCCATCATCGCAACAAACTTGGGCTGAACAATGGTTCTATAATATCGCCGTCCCAGAGGTCGGCTACTTTAAAGTCAGCCTACAAACCTACATTGCTCCAGACTTTTCTGACCCAACGCCTAAGGCATACGTGCATCTCGCGTTTACACCGGTCAACGGCAAGACAGTGAAATACGACATCTTTCGTGATGAGTTAATCCTCCGTGGTTTTGACGACTCGGAACAGTTCCATTACGAAATACCGGGGATTGTCGTCGCCAATAAAGAAACACTGAATGTAACTTTCGAAGACTTTCAATTCTCGATGCGTTGGGATGGCGAACATGCTCATTATTGGCGTGGCAGAAATCCGGGACAAACGCCTTTCGGTATTATTCCTGAATTGCCGGGAGTCGGAGGTAAATGGTTTCTTTACACCGTTGGCACGCCGATTCAGTACAGTTTCTACGATGGTGAGCAATCTCTGTTTGGAAGCGGATACGCTCAGCTTGATAAAGGGTGGTACGACAAAGAGTCTAGCGCAGGAATGATCTACACCATGGGACTTTCTGATGAACTCTACTACATGTTTACAGGCGCAAAAGTTGGGAGTTCTAATATTGAACTGTGGGCTGGCCGCTATATCTCACCTAATTATGACCTGATCTTCTACCCGGCGATTGGCAATATTTCACTGAAAAGAGAGGTCGATTCCTGCGCAGGATACTTAAAATTCGAAATGAACAAAATTAAGTACAAGATGGTCATGGAAGTAAAATCCGAACTGGAAAGCTTTTACCCGTTAGCCTTCCCTTCTGTAATTATCTTTGGCGGAGAGCAGAAGTACATGAAATCAATGAAGGCTTCGGTCAATGTTTCTTTATACGAGCACAACGTTTTGGCCGAAACCATAGAGATGCCGCAAGCCTTGTTGGAGTTCAGTGGACCTTTCTATTGCGATGCCTTGGATGATATTCAAAATGCATCACTGTAGATCGGTTTGAATACACAACAGGTGCTTCAAACAAAACAACAACGGAGTAGTACTTTCTTGGTGCTACTCCACAACTTAACACCTTCCAATCAGTTCCAGTAACCCCAAAAGACTCACCTTTCATGCAGACGTAATGGTAGCTCACGAAACGGATAATTTTCCTGATCGATAAAAAGCCCATGTTCGTACATATAAGCTCATAAAACGCAGGTTCATTTAATCAAGTAGGAAGAGAAAGATATGAAGGACATGACCCTTTCAAGACAAGATATCCAAACAATGGATCAGCGAGAACGCGCTCGCTTAATCAACTCCTTATCAGGATTCAAAAGCGCCAACCTAATTGGTACGTGCGATAAACAAGGGCTAGAAAATCTTGCTGTGGTGAGCTCTGTTGTTCACCTAGGGTCGAATCCACCTTTGCTTGGCTTCATAGTCCGACCAACAGAAAGTCGCCGCCATACATTAGAGAACATCTTAGAAACTCAGCACTTCACCATCAATAGTATCGGTGCTGACTTTGTTCAAAAAGCCCATCAAACTTCCGCTCGTTATCCTAAATCAATCTCAGAATTTAACGCAGTTGGTCTCACGCCCTATTACGATGATGTATTACCTGCTCCATTTGTTTTAGAAAGCAGTCTCAAAATAGGGTTAGTTTTGAAAGAACAGATATCGATTGAAAGCAATCAAACGCAAATGTTGATTGGAGAGGTCATTACGATTCAAGCACCCAAACGTGCCGTGATGCCGGATGGCTATCTTGATTTAGAAGCGCTAGATTTAGTCACGATTTCAGGGCTAGACAGCTACCATGTCACGCAAAGGCTTCATCGCTTAAGTTATGCCAAGCCAGACAAGTCTCTATTTCCGCTGACTCACGAAGGCACTCCAACCTCGTGGGAAGCTTTCGAACACAACCTAACTCATTTTGTTCGGTAATTTACTCACAAAGGTGCTAACTTTCGTTCTTAAATACGGTTCATAACGGTGTGTTTTAAGAAGATGGTTCAATGTCCAGCATCCGATAAAAACACTCCACTTAAATTCCACCTAACCTCTTTCTCCAAGGACCCCTTTGAAGTTAGCTCACTTTAAATACAAAACGCGCAAAGGCCCAGACTACCGACATGGCGATCAGGTGTCTTTCATGGACATCAAACAGACCTTCGGTATGGGCAGTATTCGTGTGGGCGCTTGGGTAACCAAAGAAGAGAAAGAGCTCGCTGCGAATCTGATATTCGATTCGCTAGCAGATTTGGCTTACATCTTGGCTTTGCCACCAGAAGCAATTGGATTGCGTGGCACATTAGGCTTAGCGTTCGGCAGTGGTGGCAGAAAGGGTGTACAAGCACACTACGCGCCAAACCAAAGAGAATTAGCCCTCGCTAAAAACGCAGGGGCGGGTGCGTTAGCGCATGAGTTCTGGCATGCGTTTGACCACTACATTGCTGAAAAGGCGTTTGAAATTGGTGATACCTCTGGCCCTCGAAAACACATTTTGTTCGCCAGTGATTGTTGGTTACACGATAGAAAAGTAAGACCTCATCCATTAAACGAAAGTTTGATGTCTCTGTTTGACGCCACATTGCTCAGCGACAACAACTTGGATAAACACGATTACGTGGCGCGCAGCGTTATTGCCGACAAAGCGATGTCTGCTCGTTACTTCTCCTTGCCCACAGAGATGATGGCGCGAGCTTTTGAGTCGGTGATTGAATCCTGTTCAGAGATCAAGAACGCTTATCTAGTCGATGGCACAACCAAGCCTGATATGTACCCCGTGTATCCTGATATGGCGCATCGCAAAGAGATTTATCAAGCGCTTCAAGGTTACTTCGCGCCGTTGGGCCGATCTTTAAGTAAATAGCATTTTGAGTCAGTAGCACTCTGCAGATTTACAGTGAGTGACATGTACCATAAGTTGATCATGTTTAATCTCTGATATAACATGTACAACAAGCGGAACATGTACAATAGTTAACTCATGAATGATTAACTATTCTGTATATATTGAAAGATTAAACATATCCAAAAACAACAGGGTAAATAAGTGATGAATATTGTTTCTTTTACTGAGGCCAGAAATAGCCTTAAGTCTGTGCTCGATAGAGTAGTAGACGATTCTGATGTTACGGTAATAACCAGACGAGATTCAGAAGATGCCGTGGTAATGTCTCTTGATCATTTTAATTCAATGCAAGAAACCTTGTACCTAATGAGCTCGCCTAAAAACGCTGAAAGATTGGCTGAATCCATTGCTCAACTCGAAACCGAAAATACAACCGTTCGAGAATTGAATAATGACGAATGATCGAAAGATTGTATTTACAGATAATGCTTGGGAAGATTACCTATACTGGCAAACCCAAGACAAGAAAACGCTCAAGAAACTAAACAAGTTGATTGAAGCTGCCAAAAGAACGCCCTTTGAAGGGATTGGAAAGCCGGAGCCACTAGTCGGCAACCTGTCTGGCTTTTGGTCAAGACGAATCGATGACAAGAATCGATTAGTGTATAAAGCAGATGACGATAACTTTTACATAATTGCTTGTCGTCACCACTATTAAAAGCAGTAAGCAGCACATAGAAAGAGCAGTAATGATCAGTTGGCCATCTTTGGTAAAACTCGACGGTGACGATGAGCTTATTTACGTCGCGTCAGAACAAGATTTTCAAGCGGAATGCTCAGATATGATCCTAGGTGAAGATGATTACCTCATAGATTCTGAAGGTGACAGCTACGCACTTCAATCGAACTCAAATCAATTGTCTCTAGCTAAACGAGTTGAGCAGTATTCAGTTGAAAACGTAACTAAGTTGATTCGAAATCACGAGTTCCAGAAAGCTGAAGTGTGCCTAATGAAAATCCACTTCCTGACTATCGAAGAAGCGATTCAGTCTTTGGCTTTTGAGCCACGTTAATATTGGTTTAGATTCGAATCAAAACCTCCAAACAGTACAAACAAAAACAGCGCCAATTCAGGCGCTGTTTTTCGTTTCTTATCTCGCTAGTAGATTAAGCGACAAGAAGTTACATTAAGCGATAAAAATCTGAGCCAGTGCATAACCTAAGCAACATGCGCCGACCACACCAATTAAACCAACCGACATGAATGAGTGGTTGAAGTACCACTTACCAATCTTAGTGGTACCAGACACGTCGAAGTTAACCGTAGCGATATCTGATGGATAGTTCGGGATGAAGAAGTAGCCGTAAACTGCTGGCATCAAACCGATCAGCAATGCTGGATCCAACCCTAAACCAAGGCCAACAGGCAACATCATTCGTGCAGTTGCAGCTTGCGAGTTCACCACAACCGATACGATGAATAGCGCCAGTGCGAACGTCCATGGGTAGTTGGTCACCATTTCCACGATGCCAGATTTAAACTGAGGCATTGCGTATTGGAAGTAAGTATCCGACATCCATGCGATACCAAAGATAGCAATCGCTGCCACCATACCCGATTTGAATACCACGCCGTTTGGCACATCTCGCGGGTCAGTTTTGGTTGCCAGCAAGATGATACCGCCGAAGCAGAGCATCATCATTTGAATGATCACCGACATCTTGATTGGCTTGTCGCCGTCTACGATGGTTCTGATCTCAGGCACCATCGCCACGATAACAATCACGACAATTGACAGTAGGAAAATCAAAACCGCATTACGAGCCGAAGTTGGCAGCACTTCATCCAAAGACGTCGCTGTGGTGCTTTCGATACGCTTTTTCCACTCAGGATCTTTTAGACGCGCTTGGTATTCAGGATCATCGTTCAGCTCTTTACCGCGTTTCAAGCTATACAAAGAAAGTAAGAACGTACCAAACAGCGTTGCAGGCACCGTCACCATCAAAATAGAAAGCAGAGTAATAGAATGTTGAATATCAGAAAGCTGCGCGAGGTAATACACCACAGCAGCTGAAATTGGCGAGGCAGTAATAGCCAGTTGAGACGCGACAGACGCCGCCGCCATTGGGCGCTCAGGACGAATCCCGTTCTTCAATGCCACATCACCGATGATAGGCATGATGGAATACACCGCGTGGCCAGTACCCAATAGGAAAGTCATCGAATAAGTCACAAACGGGGCTATCAAGGTGACGCGTTTCGGGTTCTTTCTCAGCACCCTTTCCGCCACTTGCAGCATGTATTTTAAGCCACCAGCCGCTTCGAGTATCGAAGCACAAGTAACAACGGCGAGGATGATCAACATTACGGTGACAGGTGGAGACGTTGGTGGCATCTTGAAGACAAACACCTCGATTACCAAACCAATACCAGAAACAACACCTAAGCCAATACCGCCATACCGAGACCCGATATAAAGGACGACTAATAAAAATAGAAACTCAAAATACAACATAAGCAACCCTGCTAAAAATGTGGACTAATGTTATTTTCTCCCTAAGCTCAGCCATTTACTTATTGCTTGGTCACACTATGATTGCAGGCTCCCGTTAATTGTTTTTTATAAGATTATGGTCACGCTAACACGCCTGTAAGTTTATGAAATGTAATAAGAAGTCAGGCGCAAGACCTAGATTTGTTATGTGGGATAATCACAATTGTTTCTATTAGATCTATATGGCCTATAAAATATCAAGCTCATAACTGAACGATATTATTTCAGCGTAAATCAATCAGCTCCCAACTCACCTATAGGCACATTCCTTAAGCTAATTGGGCTCGTTCTTACTAAACACTGACTCGCCTATCCCTAGACACTGTGTCAAAATACTCGCCCTCACGACGACAACACATAAAGAACCACGTATATGAATTTTCAAGCTGCTATTTTTGATATGGATGGACTGCTGCTCGACACCGAGCGACTTTGTATGCGGGTATTTGAAGAAGCATGTCACGCGCAAGGTGTTCCGTTTTTGCAAGATGTTTACCTAGGCATCATTGGTTGTAATGCAAAAACCATCGAACAGATTTTTCGAAATGGTTACGGTGAAAACCTAGACTACCCAGCGCTGAATAACGAATGGCGAACCCGCTACAGTGCGATTGTTAAAAACCAAGCAATCCCGGTAAAAGATGGCGTAATTGAGTTGCTGGAGTGGCTAAAGTCGAATGACATTCCAATCGCGGTAGCAACCTCAACTCAACTAGATATCGCCAAGAAGAAGCTTGAGTTAGCAGGCCTAGATTCTTACTTCACTTCACTAAGCACCGGCTGCGAAGTGACTCACGGTAAGCCTCACCCAGAAATTTACTTGCTGGCGGCAGAACGCCTAGGTGTTGCGCCTGAAACTTGCTTGGCGTTTGAAGATTCAAACAACGGCATTCGCGCTTCTATGGCAGCCAACATGATCAGCTTCCAGATCCCTGATTTAGTAGAGCCATGTGACGAAGTAAAAGCACTTGGTCACACCATCAGCCCTTCTCTACATCATGTATTGGCACAGCTTCAACAAGCTGCAGCTTAGGCTCTCACTACCGTTGATAATGCTTTTATCTGTCTCGTCCTAAAATACGTAGACAAGCCTCTCTATTAAGCCGACTCACAGAGTCGGTTTTTTTGTTGGTATAGTTTTTATAAAAGATAAAAAATCGCGCTTGAAACTGTTAAAGTCGATGTGAAATAAATGCTAGGTGATCAACAAGATTGCTAACGTCTACATATGGAGAAAGAGACGCGTGAAGGAAAAGTTTGAAGACCAACTGCTTGATTTTGCACAACGAGAAATGACACAAGACGCAGCGCACGACATTAGCCACATTAAGCGCGTCGTTAAAACCGCTAAGGCTTTATGTGTTCAAGAACAGGCTAAGCTTGAAGTCGTTCTGCCTGCCGCTTATCTTCATGACTGCTTCACCTTCCCGAAGAACCATCCAGCCAGAGCCAAAAGCTCGCAAATGGCAGCAGACAAGGCGATCTCTTTCCTCAAATCTATCGAGTATCCTGCGTCCTATCTGGATGAGATCCATCATGCGATTGTCACGCACAGCTACAGCGCCAACATCACACCAGAAACTTTGGAAGCTCAAGTCGTCCAAGATGCTGATCGTCTCGATTCTCTTGGTGCGATTGGCATTGCTCGTTGCTTGTATGTGGGTCAAAGCTTTAACGCAGAGTTGTATAACCACGAAGACCCGTTCGCGAAGCAGCGTGACTTAGATGACAAGCATTACAGCGTCGACCACTTCTACGTGAAGCTGTTTAAGCTCGCTGAAACCATGAATACAGAATCCGCCAAGTTAGAAGCCAACAAGCGCACTGACTATATGCGTGGCTTTCTTGAGCAGTTGAGTACGGAAGTTTAATGGTTTAGAAAAAGAGACACACGATAAGGAAGAGACAAGGATATGGAAATAAACCGCTTTAAAGCATCCGACGCCGACGAGATCGTCACTTGGTTCACATCTCTCGAAGACTACGTACTGTGGGGAGGACGAACCTTTGGTTGGCCGTTAGAAGCCTCTTCCATCATCGAACGTTCTCAAGAGCCCCATGTCGAGCTTTACACATTCTCCACGTCTAGCACTAACTCGAATACCAATGACTTGCTCGGTTTTATGGAGTTTCAACGCATGTCAGACAATGAACTTCGTTTCTGCCGAGTTGCTATTCACCCAAACCAACGAGGCAAAGGGTTAGGACAATCGATGCTTGAAACGGCCTTAAAGGTGGCGAAAGAAATACCAAATGTCACCACCATCACCTTGGCCGTATTCAAGCAAAACCACGGCGCAAAACGCTGCTACGACAAAGCGGGCTTTGAGGTGGTCGACAAAGAGCCAAGCGTTAAAGAATTTAATGGTAAAACATGGCCCTTGTATCAGATGGAATTAAAGACCTCTTAATTGGCTTTCATTTGATTTGAAGACAATGGCTTAAGCTCCTTTTCATATAGAAATTAATCCCCATATCATAAAGAATCGCTTTAGTTTGGAACCTCCAATGACCCAAGAAAAATTCGACACCATTTACCAACGTGCCGCTCACCGTAAAGGCGGGGCAGCTGAGCTAGAAAAGATTGTTCGTGCACCTCTTTCACAAGCCGAGTTATCACAAATCACCGACGACCGTTGGCTAGCCGCCTTTACCGAGAAGGTATTCCAGTGTGGGATTTCGTGGAATGTGGTGAGGAAGAAATGGCCGCAATTTGAAGAAGTGTTCTTTGAATTCGACATCGAAAAGATGCTAATGCTGCCGAATGAGATGTGGGAACAGAAAGCGCAAGACCCGCGTATTATTCGTCACCTTACTAAGGTGATGACTATCCCTGCCAATGCCACCATGATTCATAATGCCAAGCGTGAAGCCGATTCATTCTCACAAATGGTTGCCGACTGGCCATCAGAACGCATTACAGAACTTTGGGACTACCTGAAGAAACACGGTAAGCGATTAGGTGGTAACACCGGTGCTTACACCTTGCGCCAGATGGGTAAAGACACATTCATCTTATCATCGGACGTTGAAGCGCACCTGCGCAGCACAGATGTGGTTGATAGCGGTCGTAACACTAAGCGAGCACAAGTTGCGGCAAGTAAGGCTTTCAACGAGTGGCAGCAGCAATCAGGTCGCAGCCTGAGCGAAATCAGCCAGATCGTGGCATACAGCTGCGGCGATAATCGCGTCTAGTTTTAGGGCTAATGACTTAAAGCTCTAGATTGCACACAGTTCCTTGCAAACTAAATGTTATAAGTCATTAACAAATAAGCGTGCATCGCACTTTCATCCGGTGGAATTGTATAGATAAATGTATACAATATAGGGTAATACTCATGAATTATTCTCAACCAACCCAACTCGACTAAACAAGGGTCCTTATCTCTATGACAGTTCTCAAAAACTCTGTCTCCAAAGGTGTAAAAACGAAAGTAACAGGCCAGACTCAAGACGATGTTGTTTACTGCCATATCTTCGATGCGATACTAGAACAAAGGCTGCCACCAGCCACCAAATTAAGCGAAGAAGCATTAGCAGAAATCTTTAGTGTTAGCCGTACTATTATTCGTCGTGCCTTGCTGCGCCTATCTTTAGAACAAGTTGTGGTGATCCGTCCTAACCGAGGTGCCGTGATTGCAGCACCCACAGTAGACGAAGCCAAACAGATATTTAAAGCACGCGAAGTGATGGAAATTGCTATCACAGAGCTAGCGGTTAAAAACGCGACCAAAGCTCAAATCGAAGAGTGTAGAAAACTGGTCGCGAAAGAGAACTGCGCCTTCGACCAAGGTGACTATGGTTCTGGCTTACGTTTGTCTGGTGAGTTCCACATCAAACTGGCTGAAATGGCTGAGAACGCGCCACTGCTGGCTTTTCAACGCAGCTTGGTATCGCAAACTTCTCTGCTTATTGCCCAGTACGAAACCGGCAGCCACTCAAACTGCTCTCTCGATGAGCATGAAGGATTGCTTGATGCGATAGAGTCTGGAGATGAAGAGCAAGCCGTTGACCTAATGCGAGAGCATTTAAGCCACATTCGCTCTAAGCTAAACCTAGACAGCAGCACTGCATCGAGCGACCTGCATGTTGTGTTCTCAGATCTGCTTAAGAACAAATCATAATCGCTTCTATAAGCTATTAATGACTAACTGCTAATAGTTTCTTGTTGGCAACTATCAGTTAACAACTTTTTGTTAACAAGACGGGAGAGAAGTAAGCCTCTGCGATTACTTCTCTTTTTTATACCCTCCCTATAATGATAGACGCGAAGATCGACTCATTTCACCTCAAAATACTCTCGTTTCTGAGCAGAATAGTGCTCTTAGCCTCTATAACATTTACTCCCTAGTGCAAAAATTATTGTCTTTATTTTGTATACATAGCCATTAATTCATTCACACCACAAAACTCAACACTTCCAATTTAAATCCCAATAAAACAAACAACTACATCCAAAATTAAATTGTACACAATCCACCAAAGTGCAATGTTGTTGCATTTTTGTAAATAAATAGTTGACCACAGGGTCAGGATGGATAATTATTGACCTAGAAGTCAAAAAGAATACACATGGAACAATGTCGATTTACAAGGAGGTCTCTTGATTACTTTTTTGCTCAATCAGGAAATAAGACGTGAAGACAATCTGTCACCTAACATGACAGTGCTCAACTACCTTCGTACCAAGGTTAATAAAACCGGTACCAAAGAAGGTTGTGGGTCAGGTGACTGTGGCGCATGTACCGTCGTTCTCGGTGAAGTAGTTGATGGACAACTGCAATACCGTTCGGTGAACTCTTGCCTTACATTTGTGTCAGCGTTACACGGTAAGCAGCTGATCACAGTAGAAGATCTGCAAAACCGAGATAAGTCATTACACCCGGTACAGAAAGCGGTCGTCGATTTTCACGGTTCACAGTGTGGTTACTGCACGCCGGGCTTCATCATGTCGATGTTTGCCCTAGGCAAGAACAAACCCGATGCGAGCAAAGAAGACGTCATGGAATCACTGGCGGGTAACCTATGTCGTTGTACAGGCTACCGACCAATCGTTGATGCCGCGATGTCGCTTTCAACAGACCAACCTTTGAGCGACCAATTTGCTGAGCTTGAACGCAACACCATCAAGAAGCTAGAAGGTATTCAAGACACCGAGGCCAACTTACGCCTTGGTCACCTCACCGCTTTTTCCCCGAAAAGCACTGACGAGTTGGCCAAGCTTTTTCAAGCGCATCCGAACGCGAAGCTGGTTGCTGGCGGCACGGATTTAGCACTGGAAGTGACACAATTCCATCGCGAGATTGAAACACTGATCAGCGTAAACCTTGTTGAAGACATGAAGGTATGCGAAGAGACCGACACCGATTTAATCATTGGTGCCAACCTACCTATCAGCGATTCTTACTCACTACTGAAAAAACACTACCCAGATTTTGGGGAACTATTGCACCGCTTTGCTTCACTTCAAGTTCGTAACCAAGGCACCATCGGTGGCAATATTGCCAACGCTTCACCTATCGGTGATACCCCTCCTCTACTGATTGCCCTGAACGCGAAGATCAAACTTCGTTGTGGTGATGAGTCACGCACCATGCCGATTGAAGATTACTTCATCAGCTACAAAGTGACAGCGCAAAAAGAGAGTGAGTTCATTGAACAGATCATCATTCCTAAGCCAACCAACGACAGCTTCCGAGCTTACAAACTGTCTAAACGTTTAGACGATGATATCTCTGCGGTATGTGGTGCGTTTGATATTCAAATCGAAGATGGCAAGGTTTCTTACGCTCGTATCGCTTTCGGTGGTATGGCTGCAACACCTAAGCGCGCGGCGCGTTGTGAAAATACGTTATTAGGCAAACCGTGGACAGACGCTAATATTAAGTTAGCAATGCAGGAACTGTATAACGACTTTGAGCCACTATCTGATTTCCGTGCAAGCCAAGAATATCGTTCATTGTCGGCAGCAAATATGTTGCGTCGTTACTTCATTGAACAACAGAACAAAAACAACCAAATCGAAACAAGGGTAACGTCTTATGTCTAAATCACACGAGCATGCGATGACCCACGAAGAGATGGTTACCATTGCAAAACAAGACCTAAAAACTGGCGTAGGCAAAAGCGTTAAACACGACAGTGCAGCCAAGCAAGTCACGGGCGAAGCGGTATACATTGATGACCGCCTTGAGTTCCCCAATCAGCTGCACGTCTACGCACGCCTGAGCACTCAAGCGCACGCAAACATCACCAAGATAGATTTATCACCGTGTTACGAATTTGAAGGCGTGGCGATTGCTATTCAAGCCAAAGACGTACCGGGTGAACTGGATATCGGCGCAATTCTTCCGGGTGACCCACTGCTTGCAGACGGCAAAGTAGAATACTACGGCCAACCGGTGATTGCCGTGGCAGCTAACGATTTAGAGACAGCACGCAAAGCCGCACATGCAGCCGTTATTGAATACGAAGAGCTACCTGCGATTCTTGATGTAAAAGAAGCGCTAGAAAAAGAGCACTTCGTAACAGAAAGCCACACTCAACAGCGTGGTGATTCGAAAGCCGCACTGGCAAAAGCAAAACACGTAATCTCTGGCGACCTAGAGATCGGCGGACAAGAACACTTCTACCTAGAAACCCAAATCAGTAGCGTAATGCCAACCGAAGACGGCGGCATGATCGTGTACACCTCGACGCAAAACCCAACCGAAGTTCAAAAGCTGGTTGCGGAAGTGATTGGCGTACCGATGCACAAAGTCGTGATTGATATGCGTCGTATGGGTGGTGGTTTCGGTGGTAAAGAGACTCAAGCAGCCTCTCCTGCGTGTATGGCAGCTGTGATTGCCCACCTTACAGGCCGACCTACCAAAATGCGTCTGCTGCGCAGTGAAGACATGCAGCAAACCGGTAAACGCCACCCGTTCTACAACCAATATACCGTCGGTTTTGACGACAATGGTGTGATTCAAGGTGCCGACATTACCGTTGCAGGTAACTGTGGTTACTCACCAGACTTATCAAGCTCAATCGTAGACCGCGCGATGTTCCACTCAGACAACGCCTATTATCTAGGTGATGCAACTGTGGTCGGTCACCGATGCAAAACCAACACAGCATCGAATACCGCTTATCGTGGCTTTGGTGGCCCGCAAGGCATGATGACTATTGAACACATCATGGATGAGATTGCGCGTTACCTGAAAAAAGATCCTTTGGAAGTACGTAAGGCAAACTACTACGGCGAAGAAGGCCGTAACGTGACCCATTACTACCAAACCGTTGAAGACAACTTTTTACCTGAGATAACCGAACAGCTTGAGCGCAGCAGTGACTATCACGCACGTCGTAAAGACATTGCTGAGTTCAACAAGCAAAGCCCTATATTGAAGAAGGGCCTAGCAATCACACCAGTGAAATTCGGCATCTCGTTTACTGCGACTTTCTTGAACCAAGCAGGTGCGCTCATCCATATCTACACCGATGGCAGTATTCATTTGAATCACGGTGGGACGGAAATGGGGCAAGGCTTGAACATCAAAGTTGCACAAATCGTTGCACAGGAGTTCCAAGTCGATGTCGAACGTATCCAGATCACCGCTACAAACACAGACAAAGTTCCGAACACATCACCAACCGCAGCCTCATCGGGCGCCGACCTCAACGGTAAGGCCGCGCAAAACGCCGCAATAACCATTAAGCAGCGTTTGATCGAATTTGCTTCTTCACACTTCAAAGTTTGGCCTGAAGAAGTCATCTTCAAGAACGGTATGGTGAAGATCCGCGATGAGATCATGACCTTTAACTCGTTTGTTGAACTGGCTTGGTTTAACCAAATCTCGCTGTCGAGCACTGGCTTCTACCGCACTCCGAAGATCTACTACGATCACGAGAAAGCGCGCGGTCGCCCGTTCTACTACTACGCGTACGGAGCATCTTGTTCAGAGGTTATCATCGATACTCTAACCGGCGAAAACAAGATTCTGCGTGTCGATATTCTGCATGACGTGGGCGCTTCATTGAACCCTGCGATTGATATTGGCCAAGTCGAAGGTGGCTTTGTGCAAGGTGTAGGTTGGTTAACCACGGAAGAGTTGGTTTGGAACCAGCAAGGCCGCTTAATGACCAATGGCCCAGCGAGTTACAAGATCCCTGCGATTGCTGATATGCCGATTGATTTCAGAACGCATCTTTTGGAAAACCGCAGTAACCCAGAAGACACCGTCTTCAACTCGAAAGCCGTAGGGGAACCGCCTTTCATGTTGGGTATGTCGGTATGGAGCGCACTAAAAGACGCCATTAGCTATGTCGCCATCGATGGCGCGATTCCTAAGCTCAACACACCAGCAACGCCAGAGCGTATTCTGATGGCGATTCAGGAAGTGACTGAAACGGCTCCGACTTCGGTCGATGCACAATCAGAAACGGCTTAGGACGTAATAGACCGCTAGGGAAGCATAAAAGGGATTTAGGAGGACGTATGTTTAAGGATAATTGGATTCACGAACTGGCAAAACTGGAAGAGAACTACGAACCATGTGTGATGGTGACAGTGCTTGAAGACAAAGGCTCAGTGCCGCGTGATGCGGGTACCAAGATGCTTGTCACTCGTGACCGAATCATCGCTACGATTGGTGGTGGTCACCTTGAACATGTGGCCACCAAAATGGCGCGTGAAATGCTGATTGCCAGCGAGAAATCACTCAAAGTAGAACGCTTCAACCTAGGCGCTCGTTTAGGCCAATGTTGTGGCGGAATGGCAACGTTAAGCTTTGAACCGATTGGCACTCAGCAGAACCACCTTGTGTTGTTCGGCGCAGGCCACGTTGCCAAAGCGCTACTACACATTGTCGCAACCCTGCCCTTCCGCGTGACCTGGATTGATGAACGCGAAGAAGTATTCCCTGAAGCGCTGCCACACGGTGTGAAAAAGCTTGTCTCAGACGATCCAGTCGGTGAAGTGAAACACATGCCACCGAACAGCTATTACCTAGTGATGACCCACAACCACCAGCTCGATTTTGACCTAACCAAAGCGATTATCGACCGTGAAGACAGCCGTTACTTTGGCATGATCGGCTCGCTTACTAAGCGTAAGAAATTCGACTTCCGCTTAGAACAGCGTGGCTATAGCCAAGAGCAAATTGAAACCATGATTTGCCCGATTGGCATTAGCGCCGTGAATGGTAAACATCCTGCCGAAATTGCGGTATCGGTTGCGGGTGAACTGATCGCACACTATCAAGGCCAAGCGCTTGAACAAAAGCGGCCAACCAAACAATATCGAAATCAGGATTTGACCGTTCAACACAGTCAACCAAGCGATGTAGGCGAACCACCATTGGAAGAGAAGATCGCCTAATACAAGTCGCAAAGCTTCAGTGGCCATCACGTCGCTGAAGTCATTAAAAGGAAGTAAACATGACAACGCAACGCAAAGCTTATCGCGCCAGTATTTTACACAGCGTCGCCGACCCAAAAGACGTCGGTATCGATGAGTCTTACGACTATTTTGAAGACGGTGTTTTAGTGGTTGAGAACGGCCACATCGTCGATTTAGGCCATGCCGATGACGTATTGGCTCGCCAGCCTAAAACACTCGAAGTAAAAGAATACAAAGATAAGCTAATCACCTCTGGCTTTATTGATACGCACATCCACTACCCTCAAACAGGGATGATCGCGTCTTACGGTGAGCAGCTACTTGATTGGTTAGAGAACTACACCTTCCCAGAAGAGAAACGCTTCAAAAACCCAGTTTATGCACACAAAGTGGCGAAGCTATTCCTAGACGAACTAGCAAGCAACGGCACCACCACAGCACTCGTGTTCGGCACTGTGCACAAAGAGTCGGTTAACGTTTTCTTTGAAGAAGCTGAGAAGCGCAACCTACGTATGATTGCAGGTAAGGTACTAATGGATCGCAACGCGCCAGACTACCTCACCGACACGCCAGAATCTGGCTACGCCGACTCCAAAGAACTGATTGAGAAATGGCATAACCGCAGCCGTTTACTTTACGCGGTGACACCTCGTTTCGCGCCAACTAGCACATCAGAACAATTGGCTACCGTTGGTAAACTTCTTGAAGAATACCCTGACGTATACATGCACACACACCTTTCTGAAAACGAGAAAGAGATTGAATGGGTAAAAGAACTGTTCCCTGAACGCGACAGCTATTTGGATGTATATGACCACTATGGTCTACTGCACAAACGCTCCGTATTCGCCCATGGTATTCACCTGTCTGACTGCGAATGTAAGCGTCTAGCGGATACCGAATCTGCCATCGCTTTCTGTCCGACCTCTAACCTGTTCTTAGGCTCAGGTTTATTCCGATTACCAGAGATGGAAGAGCACGGCATTCGTGTTGGTATGGGTACCGATGTAGGCGCAGGCACTAGCTTCTCGATTCTGCAAACGATGAGTGAAGCCTACAAGATCATGCAACTACAACATAAGAAGCTTCACCCAGCTAAATCCCTGTTCTTAGCAACACTAGGCGGCGCACGTTCTCTGCATTTAGAAGACAAGATCGGTAACTTGGAAGTAGGAAAAGAAGCGGATTTCGTAGTGCTCGACTTGCACGCCACACAATTGATGCGCTTTAGAATGGAACAAGCGACCAAGCTTGAAGAGAAGCTATTTGTACTAATGAGTTTGGGTGACGACAGAACCGTCAGCGAGACTTACATCTACGGTGAGAAAGCCTACGACGTGAACTTCAAAGATTACCAAAAGCTCGTTAGCTAGACTTAAAACCGAGTAACAATCGCTAGACAGCGGCAGCCGTCGTTAATTAAAAATCCGTCCAGATTTATCTATCCTTGAAAGACCAGTTGCTGATGCCACTGGTCTTTTTTGTGCTTCATTCAAAGAAATATAAATTAACCGCTCACAGACAACGATCTTCGGTGACGCCAAGTCATTATATTGATAGGTTAATGTTTATACATTTCGACTTCATACTTCACTTTAGCATCTCTCTCAAACATTCGTTTCTCAGCTAAATGGAAGCACCTAATCTAGAAAGGAATTCTATGTTCGAACAGGTCGTCAGCATTCTGTTTCCCGTTTTTGCTCTAGCCAGTGCTGGCTTTGCTGTCGGTCGTTGGCTCAAACCCGATTTCAAACCGATCAATCGCATCAACATGGATGTTTGTATCCCTGCTTTGGTGTTTGCCTCGCTGACCACCATGCCTCTCGACACTGAACAACTGCCACTCATCTCTGCGTCTTTGGTTGCGGTGTTAGTGCCAGCTTTATTAATGATTCCGATCTGTAAGATCTTTAAGCTCAACTTCAAAGCTTGGGCTCCGCCACACATGTTTCGCAACAGTGGCAACCTTGCGATCCCCCTATTCACGTATACCTTTGGCGAAAGTGCATTAGCCCCAGCGGTACTGCTGTTTGTGGTGTCGGCGTGTGTTCATATCAGTGTCGGTTTGGCGCTACTAAGCGAAGGTAACCCGATCAAACAGATCCTCAAGATGCCTATATTCTTAGCCGCCGCATTAGCGATGACGTTGAACCTATCTGGCATTGCAGTGTGGAATCCAATCTATGAAGCCACTTCGCTACTCGGGCAAGCAGCCGTGCCTATCATGCTGCTATCGCTAGGTTCGCAAATGGTCAACTTAAGGCTAAGCGGATTAAAAGTCGGCTTGTTGTGCACCGCTCAATCACTGTTTACTGGCGCCATCGCCTTTACCATCATCTACTTCTTTATTCCGCTGCCAACGCTGCACCTGAAAATGATGGTGCTATTCACCATGCTGCCACCCGCAGTGATGAATTACCTGTTTGCAGAACGCTTCAATGTAGAGCCCCCCAAGGTCGCGTCTATGGTGTTGTTCGGTAACTTCTTAAGTGTGGTAACGCTGCCGATATTGCTGTCTTTTGCCCTGTCGATGCCCTAAAAATTACTGCAAGTCCGCTGTACGACAGGCACACAAGATAAAAACATAAAGTTCCCACCCTAAGAATAAATATCATTGTTGATGTTTACGTTAATGTTTAATAAACGCACAAAATAGAAACTCAATACAAAATAAGTTTGATATCACTCTTTCCCTCCCCCCCCCTTTCTGAACAAAAACACAAAAATGAACAACAAAATATTTTATTTATTTTGACTTTGTTCTCCTCGAGCTTCATCTTCCTCAAATTACCTAGTTAATAAAATACCATCCGATTTTCGCCCCGCTGGCATTACCTTTTATAAGTCATATGAAAATTAAAAATTTAATACCTCTACTGCTATGTACCTTCTCTCACCAAGCATTGTCTGCTGCAAATTTCACTACAGATTTTGTAGAGCTTGGGATTCAAACAAAGCCAAATGGTATTAGTTTGGAAGGGGTGCGAGATATCAATGACAGCCTGGCGCTTCTGGGTGGAGTAAGCTCAAATGCCGATCTCGATGAAGACAACTATGACGTCTATATCGGCCCTCAAGTTTACGGTCCTATCAACCAAGCCATCGATCTCAATACTTAATTATTTCTTCACTACAACAAAGGCTCTTACGCTCCAGGGAAAAGCAAAGCCTTTATTGAATTCAACGCAGGGCTTCGAGCCTGGATTACCCAACGAGTAGAGGCAAATGTCATGGTCGGTGCAAATGGAGAGCATTCGATCTTTACGTTTGGCGCGAGATTCCATGCAACGGATAAAGCCGCGTTCTCGATATCTTCTAAGAACAACGGGATTTATGGGCCTCAACTACAACTTGGGGTTAGATACAATTTTAGTTAACTGACTGTAAGTAAATGTTCTTAAAAGCAAAGTAGCCATTTGATGAGACATCTTGTATTCAACATACTTAGCGCAGCAAAAATTAACATCAGAAGGGCTAGGCGCCGATGAATTACTGAAGCTGCGTTCGAAATACATCGCGAATCAACAGCGAGCATCAGAGACATTGACTCAAGACTTTGACGGTAAGAAGGTGCGTATACCTGGATTCCTGGTTCCAATTGCTTTCTCAGCGCCCCTCGTTGCTACCGAATTCTTGTTAGTTCCTACAGCAGGAGCGTGCATACATATGCCACCACCACCAGCGAACCAAATTGTCAGAGTCTCTTACCCCGAAGGCTACAAAGTAGAAACCGTTCAGTACCCAGTTTGGGTAGAAGGCGTGATTTCGTCAAAACTGACCACCGACAATGTATATCTTGTCGATGGCGATACCGATCTGACCATGGGGTACGATATGAATGCTTCGTTGGTAGTGAATACCACTAACTAAAACGGCGTGAACCACGAAGTGCTAATGCTAGCTTTGGTTTCACCGACAACTCATAACCTATAACAAAAAGAGCCGCATCGAGGCTCTTTTTAACATCCAATCAATCCCAGACTAGCTTGACGGTTCGAAAATCAACGTATTGTCATGCCCGATAATCGTCAGCTGTTCACCTACATCGTCGTAAGCCACAGTAACGCTCTCTTCGAATGTATCAAAAATCAAATTCTCTTGAATCGCTTGAGTTCCACTACAGCCCATTCTCGTGCTGACAATTGGGGTGAATGCCAAATAGCCCTGCTCAAATGTCGTCACGTGGGTGAAAAAATGGTTACACCCCGTACGGCCATAAATGTTGTCTCGTGCTATTTGTATTGATGCTTGGTGTGTCGGCTGCTCACCATTAACACGAATAAGATTCCAAGGCCCCATAACAGCCTGGTGCATTGGTGATAACTCATGAGAGGTTTCTATTTCTTGCGCTTGAACGGCTGTTCCTAACACTCCAGAAAATAACAACACACTAAGCGATAAAATTACTTTTTTCATTATTCTTTCCGTTACTTATGAATTACCAACGTGTGAATTTAATTGAGACTGCTTCACCCATTCCCAGCCCTAACCCGCCAGCTTTAAGGTCAAAAATCTCTCCAGCTTCTCGGTCCCAAATTTTCACCTCATGGTAAAACAAGCCGCTGAAATAATGCCCCTTATTATCGAGTAATTCGATCTGTTTCCCCTTCTCAAGCTTATCGAAGAATCGCTCATCAATATAAGATGAACCAGAGAAAACAGGGATTGTTGTAATACCAGCGAAACGCATCACTAGCTCACCATAATCACCAACAGCACAGGCAATCACAATACCGGCACCGCCACAGGTCGTTACACGATATTGCCAGCCAGAATCGGTAGTAAAGGCACGCTTGATCGTTCCTCGCCCTAATACACCATCTATTTGAATATGAACTTCTTCTGGCAATGTCGTGCCTTTAATTTCAAACATATGAGGTTGAGAGTTACGGAAGTAAGGTATAGACATACCTTGACTAACGAATCGCTTAGTCGGTGTGATAACTTTGATTCTTAACCTATCACCATCAGTGTAACTAATGAGATTAGACAGGGAGCTCGGGTCATTCATATCAAGCTGTTCAATATCAACCCAAGCACCTTTGTTAATTGAATAAAAAGCTTTCATCTCCTCGCTGCCACTTTCTCCAGACATGTCCAAGCTATTCTTGATAAATAGTGTTGAACTTAGCGCCGAGTTAGAAAACAGCAGGGTTAATAATAGAAATGTAAGTTTAATTTTCTCCAGCATATACTGACCTTAATATTTAATAAGTATTTAGCTGGCAGGATGTTATGTACAAAAAACAAGAAAAACAACACATGATAAAATAATATATTAGAATCAAGTTGGGGCGCATACTTTTTTACGGTTTATAATAATATAACTATCATACTTTAGAACTAGAAATATAACATTTAACAAGATCAGCAAGAAAAAACCAATGAAAACAAAAGTCTATAAATTAGGGGACGGTAATATTAGCCACACAATAATTTAAACTGAGTTGCGTATGGTTATTTATCAAATAATAAAATGACTAACACGGAAAAGAAAACGAGAGGCTTCCTCGTCAAAGAAAGCCATACCCACTGAATCTAAACGGTAGTTTACCCAAGCTTGTCCAGTTTAAGTTCTGCCGTCACCTTAGTAAGGCGGAGAGCTATCGCAAAGCAAACTAAATAAGGGCTTACATACCAAAAGAGGCTTTCTAGTGGCTGCTTGACCTGGGCCTCTCTGGTTTTAATGTATTGGTTTTTCTGCTTCTCATACTGACTCAACATACCATCCACCCACACCGCATCGCTTTCCACCAGCGAAACGCTCGGCGCAGGAACCGTAAAATCCGATGCATTCGGTAGCAAGGTGAAATCGACATCTTTGAACGTAATTGCGGTATTCAAATACCACAAACACGCTTCATGGTGCTGAGCGTGATTATCTAAAGATGGTTGACCGGTGCAGGTATCACTTCTCAGCTTATCCAAAGAAAACTGCTGAACCGACTCTAAAATCGCCACCGCTCTGGTTTGTTCTGTTTCAACCCAATCACCCGCTACTTTCGCACGAATCTCAGACACTGCACCCAGCATCCCGATACCCGCCAAGAACGGCCATAAATAATCCATAAGTTTCCATTTGCGTCGGCTCAAGTTGAACCCACACCAAATTGGAATATGTAAGATGAGCGTTAGCCCTAGTGATAGCAAAACGAAATTCAAGGAGCTAGAGAGCATGAGTTCGCTATCGAAGAAGTTCTTCATAATGAGAGACTTGCCTGTATAACAAAGAGAAATTTGATACTAGGTTCGATGTTAGAAAAGAGTGTAAGGGGAAAGTAAAAACAGCACCAAGATTGGTATTGGCGCTGTTTATTTAAGCAACCACCGGCTTTTCCATAGGGATGCAATCGAGGCTAATACCTCTAGGCGAGTGATAAGTGGAAAGTTCATCGCCAATAAAGCCACACGAACGATAAAACGTAGCGGCATTCAGGGTCGATTCTAACTTCATTAAGGGCAAGTTGTGTTGAATCGCGAGCTCCTCTAAGAACTGCAACATCTGCTTCGCTGCACCTTTTCCTGCAAAGTCAGGGTCAACAAAAATAGCATCAACCATACCGGTTTCGATGTTGATCTTACCGCTGCCAATCACTCGACCATCAACTTCTGAAACGTGGAAGGTTTCAACTACATCACTGATGAATCCATCAGACATTCCACCCTGCGTCCATATTGACAGCTGTTCTTCTGAGTAATAAGCCGAGCACTTCTCGACAATGGCACGGCTTCGGATATCGAAAATATCCTGAGCATCAGACTCAACCGCTTTTCTAATTGTAATCATAAGCCTACCTCTGGTGACTAAAAGATACTACTTGCTAGTAAATCGAATAACTACTCGGTGACTAACGCTGGAGATTGCTTCCCCTTAGCTGACATAAGATAAAAACCAACGGCACCAACAACTGAAATTAATATCACACTAAACCAAGTGAAAGTGTACCCATAATCATCGATAAAGTAGCCAATCACGATAAAACTAGGCATGACGAAAACCGTTCGCAAGGTAATGAGCACGCCTTGAATGCGTCCACGATGACTCGACGGGGAGTTGTTTGCTAAATATATGCCCTCTTTTGTCAAAAGAAGAACCTCGCCCGCAGATAGAAATAACCAAGCAAAGAAATGAACAGGAATGTTGGGAAACAACATGACGAGCATATAACCAAAGGCAAACATAAAGCCTGCATAAGCAAGGCTTACGGTTTCAGCCTTACCTGACGTGAACTTCATTAAGATTGGCATAATCAGCACCACTACAACACAAGCGTAAGTCATAAGTTGCCCGAAAATAATTGGGCCTTGCTCTCCAAACACATGACTCAAATACAATGGACTCGCCATAGTCATTTGATTTAGCGAATACCACAGTAATCCACATAGAAAAGTGAACAACAAAAGCCGTGGCCTTGATTTTAAAACTGACCAAACCGAACCAGAAACGGGCTGCTCCAGTTCACTCTTGCTGGTCGATTCCGTTCCAGGTTGCAACTTCACAAATGCAGCCACAATAAAAACACAAAAAAGAGCCGCAAAACCGTTGCCGAAAAATATCCAGTCAGTGTGATTCCAGAACAAGTACCCAGCCATAACAGGACCAAGAGCTGAACCAAAGTTATAGGCTAGATAACTCAGTGACATAACTGCATCACGATTCTGAGGGGTAGAAAGGTCAGCAACTAAAGCATTACTCGCGGGCAACGCTAAGCCGCCAAAGAAATAGGCACAAAACAAAAACACAGGTACGACGACCGGAGCATCGGCGAAGAAACCACAAATAATCAATAATACAGCACACATAAACTCGCCAAACACCATGACCCGTTTATGTCCCAACCTATCCGCTAATCTCCCACCTAAAAAGCTCCCTAAAAGGTAAGAGCCCGTCACACCCATAGCAAGGGAACCTGCGACTGTTGCGGAATAACCCAACTTATCGGTTAACAGTAAGACTAAAAATGGAACGATAAAGTTACCCATTCCCAGAATCATTCTAGCCAGTGCTAAATAATAGATGCTATTCGGTAAATACCTGTAAATAGAAATGGCTGAGAAAAGCTTATGAATCATGAAATGCCTAAAGTATGTAAGTGCTTAATTATGAATCTCTATTCGATAGTGCTGAAATCGAGGTTTCTAGGCACGGCAACACTCACCACCTGAGTGCCTGCAATTAAGTCATGCAAACAGCGTCTGTCTTTACGTAAAGCAAACAGGTAATCAAGAGTCGATATATACTGACCAACAACAGGAATATAAACAAAGATACTCATCGGTAAGATTCGTTTGAGCACTATGTTGAATAAACCTAGTTGTTTGCCATCCATATCAACAATTGCAATTTCCATTATATTTTTGCCAATAGTCTGCCCTTTCTTATGCAGTAAATAGCCATTCAGCAAAAGGAACACGAGCCAACCGTAAGCAGTGACTGCTATTAGTTCTGCTGTATCAGCTGTCCCTGTTTCAAATATTTTTTGGAAATAATCGGTATAGAGATAAATTGGCATGACAATAGCCACAGCAATTAAGACATCAATAAAAACGGCCCAAAAGCGCAGCCACCTAGACGCGAGTCTTACTTCAGATGCATTTTCAATTATTGGGTTTTCTAATGATTCGTGCTCATTTTTTTCTAAATTGTTGGCTGACACACTAACAACTTGAGTGCCTGCGATTAAGTCATGCAAGCAACGTCTGTTTTTTCGGAAAATGAAAAGAGAATCCAACATGGATATTAAATGGCCAGTGATAGGTATAATAGTAAAGGGAATCATAGGTATCATTCGTTTACCCACTATTTTATATAACCCTATAGGTTTACCTTCCATATCGACAATCGCAATTTCCATTAGATGTTTGCCAATCGTCTGTCCCTTCTTATTCAGTAAATACCCATGTACCAATAAAAACATCAGCCCTAAATAGGCATAGACAGCAGCGACTTCTCTAAGGTCTATCACCCCTGTATCGATTGTTTTTTGAAAATAATCTGTATACATAAAGATTGGCGCAATGATGACAGCCGTAATGACACCATCAATAAAAAACGCTAAAAAACGAGGCCATCGAGATGCAGGGACAACTTCGGTTGTATTTACACCAATTTCAGAGTTGTCGCTATCTGAACTTTTCTTTGAAACAATGACAACTTGAGTGCAAGCGATTAAGTCATGTAAGCAGCGTTTGTCTTTGCGAAAAACAAACAGATAATCAAACGTTGATATAAATGGACCAATAAAAGGTATGTAAGCTACAGCCACCATAGGAATGATTCGTTTGCCCACTATGTTTAGCAAACCTATTTGTTTACCTTCCATATCGACAATCGCAATATCCATTAGATTTTTACCAATTGTCTGCCCCTTCTTATGAAGTAAGTACCCTTGGCACAAAAAGTAAACCACCCAACTATAAACAGTCAGAGCAACTTGTTCTGTTAACTCAATGGTTTCATTGGAAAGCAATTTATCGTACAAACCGCCATATAGAAAAACAGGAACAATGAAAATCGCATACACGAAAGCATCAATGATAGATGCCCATAAGCGAGACCATCGAGACGCGAGTACAATTGTAGGGGTGTTTTCTATTACTTCAGACATGTCCTTTCCTAAGGTGGTATTGATTATTGGCGTAGAGAAATCGATTTTTGATAGCGTTAGGTTGATGTACTGATAGACAAATCTTGAAATTAATTCGAAAGAAAACACTTTGCTTTCAATAGATAAGAAACGCTTTATAAAATCGAGAGAAACATAACACAGGCAAATGCCAAAACTAATGGACCATGCAATATATGTGAGCTTAGTTGCTTAAATTTCGACTATAAAACGCGATAAGGTAGGTTGAAGGAAATTTAACAAGGTAAATTTTCAAAGGTAATAATTTTTGACTTAACAGTTTGTATTAATAAGACTTTTGTTAATTGGACAATTAGAAGAGAGGGGCATTGTTGCTATTTCAGTTCCAATACATGCTCAATGAAATCCGCTTTCTTTTCACGATACTCTTCTTGCGACCAACCTTCACAAGACATTTTAAGGGCATTGTATTGCTCGACTAGGGCAGGGGCCGCACGTAGCTTGTCACGAAACGTTAGAAAGCATTCAAACTCAGAACCATTAGCGACAACTTGCAACGCCACATCGTCCCCAGATGTAGAATCCAACATACACAGTTCCGGCGTTCTTAAGGTATCGAGTTTCTCATTGAAGCCGAGTGTTGTGAGTCTCCCTATAACATCCTCAAGTTCGACAAGCTCAACACCTACGAAGATATCCAAATCGCCCTTAGACACGGCAAAAGGAATAGAAGATGCGCCTACGTGCTCAACTCTCGCGTTAGGGATTAGCTTTTTGATGTCACGTTCGAATCGGATAAACAGCTCGTTGCAAGCTGCTTGGTATTGCTCCGCGGGGTAAAATTTCATATATCCTTACTCCGAATCACAAACTATTGAAGACACCAATTGCTAACAGAAGCAACACGATGCTAGTAGCTCCGATATAAGAGATTCTTGTTCGCTCTTTTTCCGTTGGAATCAATGGGGGGAAGCGCCCTAATGTGAAGATTTTACAGACTATCCAGCCAGCTCCGTAACCAATAAATTCGATCACTAGCGACTGAAACATATATCTGAAGAATGCGCTTAACGCCCTAAAATACGCGACTATCAAGTCTTCCATTTCTTGTCCTAACTAAAGTCAATCTGGACTAAAAGTGCCATGGGTAGAGATTCATATCAAGTATCTATACAGAGTTGTCTTCCTAAATCGCTAGGTTAAACCCTAATCTTTATTAATTTCATCATTAAAACGCTTAAAAAGTGGTTTCAATTGCCTTCGAATTGAGTGGCTTTCCATCTTGTTGGCAGCCCTAATCCCATATGTAATAAAGTTTCTTTTACCAAGGTGGGTATAACGACTGTATAATTTTCGCTTAAACAAAGGCCTCTCAGATTGCCCGTTGTGATGACGAATATTGTTATATTTTATCATCGTTTTTTTAGCTAACCTTACGCCTCTTCGCATTCTTTCAGAATAACGCGCTAAAGATGAAGAACGAATAAAAATATCCTCTCCATTAAACATGAAACCTAAATATTGCAGATGTTTATCTGCCTTTAACTTTTCACCGTCCTTTCTAAATATTCGAATTTCTGTCTTCTTAGGGTTAACCGATAACTGTAGAGACTGAATTGTCTCCATAGCAAAGCTTTCTACCTTAGACTTATATTCTATCGGGACGACAAATAACATATCATCACAATATCGGAAATATTTACCATTGTGAACATTCACAAACTCTTTCATCTTCACGTCAAAATCAAACATGTAAACATTTGATAACATAGCACTTAAAGGAGTTCCCTGTGGTATACCAAATGAAAGCTTATGAGGTTTAATCAATTTTCCCCCTCTAACTTTCTCTCGAAACTCCTGAGGGCTACATACTCTTCTTTTTGAGTAATTGTGGTAGTTAAGTGAAATTCCTAATGACTTGTACAATTCGTCTTTTTTAACAAAGGAATGCTTGGTTATCGATTTAAAAACATTAAAGTGGTCTTTGGGAAGTCTTTGTACTTGCAATAAGTTACACCACTCTCGTTTTAAAATATCATGGTCTAATGAATCAAAAAAACCTGAGATGTCTAATGCCACAGCACAACATTCACCTGATGTTTTTATTGTATTAAAAGCGTCTAAAGCGAAGTCAATATTACTTTTCCCTAAAGAGCGGAAAGCTAAAATTGAATCACTAAGCCCATCTTTTTTTAATTTCTCTTCATATCTTTGATTCAAAATTTTCGAATAGTACGCGTATATATGGCTATCTACATGAGCTGGGTATGAAATTGGCCTCGATTTTGTAGGTAATGGTACAACTTTCTTGCTAATTGGATCTTTACCAATTTTATTAGCTTCAATTGTGTAGTGAATTAGTGGATAAAAAGCATGTTTAGCTACCAGTATAGGATCAGTGACTATTATTGACGCTTTTTTAAGACTGATGGGTAAATCAAAGTGCAGATATGTACGAGGACGAAACCATTCTTTAGGTACAATTCTCATTTTTACTCCGAGAGCAAAACCGAGGGAGCTAGAACAGCGGCAATTCTAAATGCTTCCTCGGATTAACTGGCCGTAGGGGCCGTCAAAGCCGCGTCATGTTAAACATAAATTATGCTATCACTATAACAATAACTCTGGAGGTACCTATCAAGACACTTATCCAAGTATTGCTGTCATTCTGCTCAATTAGCTTATTGAGTAGGTTTGACAGCCTGTTCAGCACCTTTCAATCAATCACGTTAGCAACTATTGAAAGCACAGAAATAATACACTAGAAATATCGTAAGACAATGATTATTAGATACTTTTAACAAACACCATATCTTTTAACCAAAATGATATTAACTTGTTACATATTAATGAAAACAAGATAACCAAATACTGAGTTCTTTTCTTCCTTTGTCCCAAAAACAAAAAGCCCCGGTTATAGGAACCGGGGAAACAGGGTGGGATGAGTTTGGCGCGTGCCCGAAACCAAACTCTCCCCAAGCCTCACCTAAGACTCATGCTCTTAGGTAAAGGATTCACATCATTATTGAAGCGTAGCGCCTTGCTCTACCCAGGTGCCGATGAGTGCGCGTTCTTCGTCGGTCATTTGAGTCATGTTGCCGAGCGGCATCACCTTGGTTGTTACTGTTTGAGCAACAATCCTTGGTACATTAGCTTTAATCTCCTCTGGCGTATCAAACATCACACCACCTGGCGCAGCAGCAAAAGCGGCGTGGCTCGGGGTTGATGAATGACACACAGAACAGCGCTCTTGAATGACTTTGTTGATAGTTTCAAAGCTGACGCCTGCGCTAGCAGTTTGCATTGCGTGAGCTGCTGGTGCAGCTTGAGAACTAGTCGTCGTTGAAGCGGTGTCGTTTGCAGCAAGCTCTTCTGTCGCCGATTCAGTCGCGCTAACTTGCACTTCTTGAACCACTGGTGCTTGCACAACCGGAGTCATCTGTTTTTTCGCGTAAGGTGAAGTCACAAACGCAAGCGTGATCATCCCCAATGCCGCTACTGGTATTGTCCATGCAAACTTCTGGCTACCATGACGGGTGTTGAAGTAGTGACGCACCAAGATACTGAAAATCGCGAGGCCAGCAAGGATCAGCCAGTTGTATTCCGAGCCATAAGTGCTTGGGAAGTGGTTACTGATCATGATGAACAACACTGGCAGTGTCATGTAGTTGTTGTGACGAGAACGCAATAAGCCTTTCGCTGGCAGTGCCGGATCCGGTTCGCGCTTCTCTTCTATCGCTTTCACCAAGTTGCGCTGTGCAGGCATGATAACGCGGAATACGTTACCCACCATGATGGTACCAATGATCGCACCCACGTGGATGTAAGCACCACGACCACTGAACACTTGAGTTAGGCCATATGTCGCAGCAACGAGCAGCACAAACAGGACAACGCCAAGCAACACGGGGGTTTTGCCTAATGGTGAGTCACACAGTAAGTCGTAAATAAACCAACCGGCAACGAATGAACCAATACCAATCGCGATTGCGGTTGTTGAATCAAGGCCAGAGCCCGGTGCAATCAGGTAAATCTCAGCGTTGAGGTAGTAAACCACACCCAGTAGACACACACCGGTGATCCACGTGAAGTAAGCTTCCCATTTGAACCAGTGCAGGTGCTCTGGCATTTCTGGTGGCGCAAGTTTGTACTTCTCTAGGTGATAAATACCACCGCCGTGAATTGCCCATAAGTCGCCTGAAAGGCCAGTTTTTGGGTTTACTCGGTTAAGGTTGTTCTCTAACCAAACAAAGTAAAATGATGCGCCTATCCACGCAACACCAACAATCATGTGAGCCCAGCGTATTGCTAAGTTCAACCATTCTGTAATATGCGGATCCATAATAAACTCCTGTATCACAACGCTTTAGCTAAGCGTTGCTCTTCCTTATTGTCGTCCGTTGGCAAGTCGTCCAAATGCAATGCCACGCGATCGCTGTCGAAATAAACTTCATCACAGTTATGCCCCTCGCCGCCTCTATCGACGATCAAGAACTGGTCTTGATCGGTGAGCGCGAGAACTGGGTGATGCCACACCCCTTTGTGATAGTTCACTCCTTGACGGCCGTTGCTCAAGAAAGCTCGGCTATTGGCTAATGTTGGATCATCGCCTTTTGGCGCAACAACAATTAAATAGGGTTGACCAAGTAATGGAATGAATGCCTGAGAGCCAAGTGGATGACGCTCTAACATTTTGATGGTCAGTGGGTAGCTCAACGGTGTGGCTTGGAAGATGCTGATGATCGCTTCTCCGTCTTGGTCTTGCACATCCGTTGTCGCTAGCTTGTGGTAGCGACGTGTTGATCCACTGTTGATCATGAAGAAATCACTATTATCGGACTCGATAACGTCGCCAAACTCTGCAAAAGCCTGCTTGGTTAACGGTTCGATGGATAAACGACGTATTCCATTACTCATACTCATTTCCTTACTTATTTCGCCTTCGTACCAAATAGACGCAAACGGCTGATACCACCATCTGGGAATATGTTTGCACGTACGTGGGTAATCGCACCAAGGTCGTTTACCTCAGAAATGAATTCGTGAATCTCGTGCGCTTGCAGCTTTTGTGCTGGCAACAGTTCACGCCAGAATAGGCTTTGTGTTTCTACTTGGTCGTCGGTACCGCCTTTCACATAAGCCGCTTGAATTGAGCAACTGTCTGGGTAGTTACCTTTAAAGTGAGCCGTATCCACTACGATGCGTTCGATGTTACCTGGGTGGCCTAGTGCCACGATAACCCAGTCATTACCCGGCGTACGACGACGTGCTGTTTCCCAGCCATCACCCATGTTTTCACCGCGGCCTGGGCCTAAGATGTTGGCTTTGTTGCCGTAGTGCTCATCGCTACATGCCAACGCTCGGCCACCGTGTTCAACCGATGCTAGGTCGACTTGTTGCTGAGAATCAATTGCGTCCCAATCTACACTTGGTCGGCCATAAACACGTAAACGTGCGACACCACCGTCTGGATAAATGTTCAAACGTAGGTGCGTAAATACTTGGTCATTTTCGATTGCTTCAAGATGATGGTGATCACCTTGTAGTGCCATTGAAGGCAGAATTTCTTGCCACTCTGTTGAATCAGTTGGCTCACTTTGTGGTGAATAACACGCGTCAATTGATGCCGAAGGTGGGAAGTTACCTGTGAAGAATGAGGTATCAATATCAACGCCAGCAATGGTGCCAGCTAGGCCAAGACGAACGACACAGTAGTCGTAACCTTCACCGCGTTTGCGTCTGCTTTCCCAACCGTCCATCCACTTGCCGTTATCGTCGTATAAGTCGTCTTTCCACTCTGGCGCAGCGTGGCTGAGAAGACGGCTTTTATCTGCGAAAAAATCGTCTGTTGCAAAGATAGCTTCTGCGCCGAGTTTTTCGTCTGCAAGGTTTATGTACTGTTCAAATTTATGGGTCATGTCCGTGTAATCCTATGAAATTAATCAAGTAATAATAAAATGAGAACTTAGTGGCTTATGTTTTTACAAATCAAACTTTTAGCGCACCAAGACTGGGCTGAGATAGCTGTTAACTCCGTTAACTTACATATCCCAGAGACGAAACATCGCGATCTTGTTGATCTCTTGAATCGCCGTAGCAAACTCAGTTTCACTATCATTTCCTAATCGCATCTCGAACGACTCAAGAATTTGGTAACGATTGGCTCCCTTCACCGCCATGATAAAAGGGAAATTGAAGCGACTTTTGTAGCTGTTGTTGTAAGAAGTGAATTTTTCAAATTCTTCGGCGCTGCACTGGTCGATGCCCGCCCCCGCTTGTTCTTTGGTCGACGACTCGGTGAGTTCGCCGTTTACTGCTGCTCGACCGGCTAAATCCGGGTGAGCATTGATCAAAGCCAACTGTTTACCTTGGTCTGCACTTAACAAGGTCGATGCCATTTTCAGATGAAGATTCTCGATATGGTCATCTTCGGCATTCAAACCTTGGTCATACACCACTTCTGCAACCCACGGGCTGTGTTCGTAGACATCAGCAAAGTGAGCGACAAAGGTATCGCGGTCCATGGTTGTTGGTTGGCAAGATCGAAATTCAGTCACGTTAAGCCTCCTTGCTGTTCGTTCTAATTTTGTTGTCCGTTGTATGGGTGATGTTGGTGCCAGTGGTTCGCGATATCGATTCGACGACATAGCCACACGCTGTCATGCTGTTTTACGTAATCTAAGAAACGTCTTAATGCAGCAATACGACCGGGACGACCAATAAGACGACAATGCAACCCAACCGACATCATTTTCGGTGCGGTTTCGCCTTCCATATAAAGGGTGTCAAACGTGTCTTTTAGATATTGGAAGAACTGTTCACCAGAGTTGAAGCCTTGCGCGGTTGAAAAACGCATGTCGTTCACATCGAGTGTGTAAGGGATCACCAGTTGTGGATGACCGGTTTCGGTATGCCAATAAGGCAGGTCATCGTCATAGGCATCCGAGTCATAAAGAAAACCGCCCTCTTCTGCAACCAAGCGACGCGTATTTGGACCCGTTCGACCGGTATACCAACCTTGTGGGCGTTGACCTGTCACTTGTTGGATGATCTCAATCGCTTTGGTCATGTGGTCGCGCTCTTCAGACTCATCAATGTATTGATAGTCGATCCAGCGATAACCGTGGCTACAGATTTCGTGACCCGCTTCGACCATGGCTTTGGCAACGTCTGGATGACGCTCAATCGCCATTGCGACAGCAAATACGGTCAGTGGGATTTCATATTCATCGAACAAGCGAAGAACACGCCACACACCTACACGGCTACCATATTCATAGATGGATTCCATGCTGATGTGACGTTCGCCTTTGATCGGTTGTGCTGACGGGATCTCTGAGAGAAAGGCTTCAGACTCGTCGTCTCCATGTAACAAACAACGCTCACCGCCCTCTTCATAGTTCAATACAAAAGAAACCGCGACGCGCGCATTACCTGGCCATTGAGGGTTTGGAGGGTTAGCTCCGTAACCGATCAAATTTCTTGAATAATCCTTATTCATCCAAGTACTCCTAACATAAGTGGTTGGCTTAGCCGCTCTTTAACTGAGTCACCAAATGGATTCTCGATAAACAAAGCAACCTTACCCCTGTACATTTATTGTATACAATTATTTATCTCAATGTAAAGATTTTGTTATTCAAGTTAAATTTGCGCACATCATTCATTTAAAAACAATAAGTTAACAAAACACAAGCTCACCAAAAAACGATAATCAAGATCTATAAATTCAGAAAAAACGACACAACGGTTAACATTTTTCCAACAATTAGCTTTACTAATTGTGTACAGTTCGTACATAGTTAGTGATAACAAAGTGACCAGTTGCATTCTTTGCAAGGTCGAAGCAGACAGATAAACCACGGAACAGAGGAGCGCCAAAAGCGCTATTAAAGGACTATGGGAAGACTAACAACACACGTATTAGACACGACTCACGGCTTACCGGGTGCAGAGATCAAGGTAGAGCTTTATAAGGTCAATGAAGACTCAACAAAAAAGCTGGCGACGGTAATCACGAACTCCGATGGCCGAACCGATGCGCCGATTCTGGCAGGGAATGATTTCCGACCGGGGAAATATCAATTGGTGTTCTACGTTGCGGATTACTACAAAAGCAAAGGTGTGGAATTGGATGGTGTGCCTTTCCTAGACGATGTGGTTATTCGTTTCGGCTTAGATGATCCAGAAGCGCATTATCACGTTCCTCTTCTTGTCTCGCCTTACAGTTTCTCAACCTATCGGGGCAGTTAGTCTCGTGACCTAGAACTTCGAACTAGGCTCAATCACCAAATCATAAACAAATTCACGTGTACACCCCAAAAGGTGTGCACTCACTAAACACGCTCATATAAAAATACTAACAACGTTATTAGTTAGAAGTTGATGACTAAACAACAGATAACTAAAGAAATAGCGGCTAGGAAAAAACCTTAAAACTTAATATTGAAATCTCGCTGTATTCAATAAATGGATCACAACATAAAAGGACTTGCTGACATGAGTGAGAGTAAAACAGAAATACTCAACCAAGATGCGAATAACGGATTTTTAGAGAAACTCTTTAAAATTAAGGCCCACGGAAGCAGCGTAAAAAATGAGTTGGTCGGTGGTGTCACTACCTTCGCTACCATGGCTTACATTATCTTCGTTAACCCACAAATAATGGCCGCTTCTGGCATGGATTCAGGTGCGGTATTCGTCGCAACCTGTATTGGTGCTGCGATCGGTTGTTTGCTAATGGGGTTATTTGCGAACTGGCCTGTCGGCCTAGCACCGGGCATGGGCTTGAACGCCTTCTTCTCGTTCACGGTAGTAAGCGAAATGGGCTACAGCTGGGAAGTGGCACTGGGTGCTGTGTTTATCTCAGGTATCTTGTTCGTCGGAATGAGCTTTTACAAAGTCCGCCAATGGATAATTGAAAGTATCCCGGTAAGTCTGCGTTACTCCATGACAGCGGGTGTTGGTTTGTTCTTAGGCCTGATTGGCTTAAAAACAGCAGGCATTGTCGTCGAAAACCCAGCTACTTTGGTATCACTTGGTGACTTCACTAAACCTGAAGCTCTGCTCGCTGCTATCGCATTCTTGATTATTGCGGTTCTAAGTGAGCGTAAAGTATTTGGCGCGGTACTGATCGGTATTTTGAGTGTAACGCTTGTCGGCATGATGCTTGGCTTAGTGCATTACAACGGCTTCTTCGCAGCACCACCAAGTTTAGCGCCTACATTCCTAAAAATGGACATTATGGGTGCGCTTGATGTTTCGATGATCAGCGTTATCTTGGCTTTCCTTTTTGTAAACATGTTCGATACCGCAGGTACTTTGATGGGCGTGGCAGAGCGCGCAAACCTAACTAATCCTGAAACGGGCAAAATTGAAGGTCTTAGCAAAGCACTGAAAGCTGACAGTATCTCAAGTGTGGCAGGTGCGTGTGTGGGTTGTCCGCCAGTAACCAGTTATGTAGAGAGTGCAGCGGGCGTTGCAGCAGGCGCACGAACTGGTCTTTCAGCAATTGTGGTTGGTGTGTTGTTCTTAGCAGCGATTTTCCTATCGCCATTAGCAGGTATGATCCCCGCTTACGCAACGTCTGGTGCTCTTATTTACGTGGCATTCGTGATGATGAGCAGCATGCAGCACGTCGATTGGAAAGACTTTACCAACGGTGCTCCAGCTGCGATTACCGCACTGATGATGCCTCTGACCTTCTCTATCGCGAATGGTATCGCACTGGGTTTCATTACCTACACCGTGCTTAAGCTGGCGACAGGTAAAACCAAAGATGTGTCTATCTCGATGTACTTCCTAGCGGCTATCTTCATCGCCAAGCTGGTGTTCATCGGTTAACCCTATAGCTCCTGAGCAGTCATTTCTTGATTGCTCACAACGTTGCTTGGCTGGTTCGCGAGCCAAGCAACAATATGATTTTTAAGAAAGCTAATTGTATTGATGACGAGAGAGCAGAATCCCTGCTGATTCAGTGCACCTTTTTTATGACCCTACGCAGTTTGTAGAAGTCATTATTTGACCGCCAATCGCCTGTAAACGGAAACGCAGGCAGAGGAATATCAAATGAAACTTCTGTACACCCTTAATGAAAGACCGCCCCATGGGCTAACCCTTCTACTCGCTTTACAGCATATGCTCGCCTCGATTGGTGGCATTGTCGCTGTCCCCCTTATTGTCGGCGCCTCCATCGGCCTGCCCAACACAGAGATCGTCTCACTGATCAATGCAGCGCTATTGGCGTCAGGTATTGTGACTGTCGCGCAATGTCTTGGTTTTGGTCCAGTGGGGATTCGACTGCCCGTGGTGATGGGTTCAAGCTTTGCCTTTTTAGGTGTGGCTATTTCGATCGGTAACGAAGGTGGTGTCGCCGCTATCATGGGCTCGGCGCTTATCGGCTCGTTTGTGGTCATTGGTGCCAGCTTCTATATGGACAAGGTTCGCAAGCTATTCCCGACCGTGGTAAGTGGTGTTGTGGTTACCTTAATCGGCTTAACCATTTTACCGGTTGCCATGAACTGGGTTGGCGACTCTCCTGCCAACACGGAACAATTCGCCACTCTACCTAAACTGTTTCTCGCCCTTGTATCGCTAGGCATCGTGGTTGGTGTATCGGTTTACTGTAAAGGCGCGGTTGCCGCTTCAGCCATCGTGATTGGTTTAGCGGGCGGCTACATTGTGGCGCTGTCGCTCGGCATGGTCGACCTTGAACAAATCAGCTCTGCCGCTTGGGTCGGTGGCCCTGAACCTTTCAAGTATGGCTTTACCTTCTCTGCGAGTGCCATCATCAGCATGAGCTTGGTGTACATCGTGGTTATCGCCGAAGCAACCGGTGACTTCATGGCACTTGGCAACAACTGCCAAACCCAAGTCAGCGGTAAAGATCTAAAACGTGGATTACTAGGCGATGGCCTTGGCAGCACCTTATCTTCGATTTTAACAGCGATGCCACTAGCATCATTTAGCCAAAACGTTGGTATTGTTGGTATCACTGGTGTTGCAAGTCGCTATGTAGTAGCTGCAACAGGTGGTTTACTAATTTTAGGCGGTTTATTCCCGAAATTAGCCGCAATTGCCGTCACGATCCCTAAACCCGTATTAGGCGGCGTGGGCTTTGTGATGTTCGGAATGATTGCTTACGCGGGTATCCGCATGTTGATCAAAGCCGCAGACACCAAGCGAAATGCCTTGGTAATCTGTGTAGGGTTGGCATCTGGTTTAGCTGTAACATTCGAGCCAAGATTGTTGCAACACTTGCCGCATGATTTGGCAAACTTCCTGCACTCTGGCATTACGACTGGCACCATCATGACGGTTGTTCTTAACCTTGTATTGCCGAAGTCTTCACGAGCAGAAGAGCAAGAAGCGTTAGCCGAAAGCCAAGCGCAAGTTGAACTAGAAATGAAAGAACAAGCTGAAGAAGAGCTACACTCAAACGAGCAATCAGAGATTCAACAAGCAACAACAGAACCTGACGTTCAAACGGCATCAGATAACCCTGAGCCAAAAACGAACTAGCTAAATCGCTAATTAGCGAAAAACTGATTTCCGTAGAATCACGGGCGTAACGAAAACACTGAATATTTCATCGCCCTTGATTCGAATTTATCTTTCAACAACAAATACCAAATAAAGACCCTCTTCCCTGAAAAGGCTGAGATGGCTAAGGACTACTATGAATGGAAACCATCTGGATTAAGAATCCTCTCGCAATCTACACTGGCTCACTTGCTGATGCAGAAGGCGGCATAGTCATTAAAGGTAATAAAATCATTGAACTGGTTGGCAAACACAAAGAGCCGACCTCCCCCGTAGATTACAGCGTCGACGCCTCTCGTCATGTTGTGACTCCTGGGCTTATCAATGCGCACCACCACTTCTACCAAACCCTGACGCGTGCCTACCCCGGCGCACTCAATAAAGAACTCTTCCATTGGCTACAAAGCCTCTACCCGGTTTGGGCCAACCTCGATTCTGAGATGATGAGCCTAGCTACAGAGCTGGCGCTGGTTGAATTAATGATGTCGGGCTGTACTACTGCATCCGATCACCACTACTTGCTACCTAATGGGCTTGAGCACGCTATTGATTTACAAGTCGAGGCCGCAGAGAAGCTGGGCGTTAGAGCCATATTCACACGTGGTTCAATGAGTCTTGGGGAAGATGAAGGTGGGCTACCTCCACGACACACCATTCAAACCGAACAAACCATCATTGATGACAGCCAGCGCTTGATTCGTGATTACCACCAGCGTGATGAAGGCGCGATGATTCAAATCGCACTCGCGCCTTGTTCGCCGTTCTCGGTCACCACCGATCTAATGAAAGAGACCGCCAAGATCAGTGAGCGTGAAAACGTCATGATGCACACGCACCTGTGTGAAACCTTGGATGAAGAGGACTTCTGTATTGAGAAGTTTGGCTTGCGTCCCGTTGATTACCTAGAAGATGTGGGGTGGCTGAATGAGCGCACTTGGCTCGCACATGGTATTCACTTCAACCCAGAAGAGATCAAGCGTTTGGGTAAAGCAGGAATAGGGATCAGCCACTGCCCGACGTCCAACATGATGCTAGCTTCTGGTATTTGTAAGAACAACGACCTCGAAGCCGCTGGCGTTAAAGTCGGCCTAGGTGTTGATGGTTCGGCCTCCAATGACGGCTCAAATATGATTGCCGAAGTGCGTATGGCGATGTATCTACAACGTCTGCAATATGGCTCGGCAAACGTATCTCACTTCGACGCACTGCGCTGGGCAACATCAGGCTCCGCACGAGCGATGGGCAGAACCGACATTGGAACGCTAGAGGTCGGTAAACAAGCCGACATCGCGATGTTCAAGCTCGATGATATTCGTTTCTCTGGCAGCCACGATCCACTTGCAGCACTCCTACTCTGCGGCGCTCAACAAGCGGACAAAGTAATGGTTGCCGGAAAATGGCGAGTTAACGATGGTTCGGTGATCGGCGTAGACATGGAGCAACTAATGCACCGTCACCACGCCGCTGCGATGAAACTCGGTAAACTGGCAATGAATAATAACTAACGCCAATGCTTGCCCATCATAGTGTATATATCACTATGATAGGCAAGCTTCCTTAATACTGCTAATACTAATTCACTCCTGACTATTAGATACGCCGTCCTATTGGTTGTTCTTCCCTTAAATATCCAACCAAACCTCACCCTACAATTAACATCACTAATTTAATTATTGCTAATTTAAATCTAGCTAATTTAATTAAATCTAAATATTAAACCTCTTAGTTATTTGGCACAGGTCAAATTTAAAACGCTTGTTCTATTTATATAAATATCAATTCAATCAACAGATTTAGTAATAATCACAACAATTATTATAATTACATTTTTATCATTTAACTCATTGGTGAATAGAATAAAAATCGCCGACGCCTTTCTAGATATAGCCTGAAGAAAGAATGGAAACGAATGATTTAAATATCACCAAATTCAATAGATCAACAATCAAACAATATGAATGCCAATATGTGATCTAGATAGAACTTTTAATTATAAATTTGCTATAGATTGACCAAATCTTATAAAAACAAAAATCACATTAATGGAGAGTGTATTTAAAACCCACAGCATAATTACAATAATAACAATATAAAGAATTCAATAAACCCGCATAAATATATAAATACCATTTTTATGGTAGGGGAATTTATTGTCTCTGAAAAAGCTAATAACAAATCTAACAGGGATTCAAACATGAAAAAAATCACACGAACACTCGTATTATCTTCGATCTCGATTGGACTGCTTTCATCTTTTGCTTTCACTTCTCAAGCAGCGCCAATTCAAGTTAATCAAGCGTCAGCCGAACAGAACATACCTCAAATCACCTACGATACGATCATCGGTGAAAATGGCGTCTTTATCGATCTAGAAACCGACAATTTCATCCTCAAACAACAAGAGTGGTACCAAATCCAAGCTTATGTTGAGGGAGCACTGGCACTGCCTGTCACAGAAACCAGCATGAAGTCGGCTTTTAGCATTCCTAACGACATCCCTTTCTCTAACTTCCAAGCCTTAGTTCAGCAGTACTCAAATATCCATGACACCGCGTTCTACTGGAAAAAGGACCTGTACCCAAGCATCGTTAACCTATCACTAAGCCTGGCTAACTACGCGCAAATTAAAGATTACATGCTTAACCCTTTGAGCGACGCCCTCAATGAGATGTTGGCAAAGGCATTCTCACCGTTGCCAGAAGATATCGAAGCCGTTGAACGTAATCAAAAAATGGCGATTGCTTACCTGAAAAGCCTGCAAAACTTTTCATTGAGATACCAGCAAGAGGTGTCCGATGTGGGTGATAACTTGTTGGACTTCTCTGCGCAGCTAGACACGCAAAAGCTACAGCTTGAAGTGTTAGAAGGCACACATAACGGCTATCTAACGGATGATGGCAGTGCACTTCAACAGCAAGTAAACGACATCAATGCCCGAATCGCGCAACTCAACAAAGACTACACTCACTACGTCACGGTTGCTTCTACCGCCGTTACCTACGCATGGTTCCCTTTGGTCGCCGTGCCAATCATGGGCGTCTACGGAGATAAAGCAGAGAAAGCACGTAAGCTTCGCAATGAACTGCAAAATGAAGTTAAAGATTTAGAAGAACAATTGTCTTACACACAAAAGGTATATAACTCTTACCATCGCTCTTCAGAAAGCATTGATCTTATATCTCAGCAAATTGAAGATGCTATCCCACATATTAATAAGCTGAAGTTAAATTGGCAGAAAATGAATACCGACTTCACATCACTGCTCGCAGCATTGGATGAAGCTCAAAACAATGCCGATATCATGAAAGACGACGCAATGCTTGGTGCTATCGGTGCATTAGCCAATACATCGGTTTCAGAAATGAACTGGAATAACATCAGCGAGAAAGCCAAGGCATTTGCAAATAATGCTTATATTCAAGAAATGGAGTAGTCCATACCCATCGATAAATAGCTCGGCAAAGCGACGCCTCGCTATAAGTTAAACCAGCAAGACCAATAAAAAAATAACAACAGAACACCACGCCTTATGAAAAATAAGGTGTTGGTTTCTGCTACCCAAAATTTGGCTAATACTCATTTCGACAGGACATTAATATGAGAATTCTACCGATTATTATTTCTCTTTCATTATCTCCACAAGCTTTTGCTAGTGACTGGCTAGAACTTAATAACTTGCCTAATTCCACCGAATACCCTACTTGGGTTCAATCTGCTTATTCCGATGTCGATGTTCTCTCTCGCTCTACATCTGATCTCCACATCAACCTCAGTGACTGGATTGCGGAGCAGAACCTCTACGTGACTAAACCCTCAAAGATCGTCGTTTTTGCCGATACTATTGAGGTTCCAGAAAACTTCAACTTGGTAGTGAATAACCAAAACATTCTCATTTTTGCCCGTAAAATTGTCGGTCAAGGAGCCCCAACTTTCGTTCTCGGGCAACAAGGCGCGGCGGCATCAGTAACTGTAATAGCAGGAGAGATCGAAACTCCGATTAATGTCCTCGCCTTCCAAAACGATGGCAGCATCACACGAGATGCCCTTTCTGCAGAAGACGGCGATGGAACCTCTGTGGTACTAGCAGGTGAACACTACCGCAGAACCACCATCGACTCGAACATTACAGGGCAAATGAAACTGGCGACCACACCTTTTACCGACATTGTTAACCGCTCTTTTGATATGGCTGCCAGCTTATTCGACACCAACCTAGAGCTTAGCCTCGAACTGATTAACTGGATTGAGCAGAGTTTACGTCACGCCGGCTCTGTGGTGGAAGATGACCCTATCCTTTCAGACCTGTACCTACAAACCGTTGCCTTTAAACAGTTCATTAGTTTCAGCACTAAAGAGAGTAACTATGTGCCTTATCTCGACAAGGTGCTCTACCAAGGCAAATACGAAGCGTACCTGAATGCAATGATCGCGTATCAAGCACAGTGGGATATCATTCAAGACAGAAGTACGGTGATCGAAGACAAGATTGAAGCTGCGAAGTTAGCACTCGATAACATTGAAGACGTTCTCAGAGCACAAGACTCGATCATCACTCAAACCCAATCTAACATAGACAAAATAGGCGACAGCCTGACCGAAATCGACAGCCAATACAAAGCTCAAGAACTTGTGACACTGAGTGCAAGAACCACTTACTTAGTCGGTGTAGAAAACTGGAAAACTCAGCAAGAGCTCAATGCAGCATTGGCTATCTTCAAAGCCATCGCAGAGATTGGCAGTGCCGTCAGCGGTGTGTTCACAGGAAATCTATCTGGTGTGAACGACCTCACCGAGCAATTGGCTAAAACGCCAGAAGCACTGGATAAAGCGAAAAACTTAGTCACCAATATCAAGACAGTCACGGGGATCATTGATAGCGTTACCAAGACTATTTCGGGCATCGCGCAGCTCACCGCCGATGTGAAATCGACCATCAAACTTCATAAAATCTCCGAAGCGATGGATGGCTTTGACTTTAATATTCCGACTTTGAATGAGAGTAATCTGGCCTGGGATCTGATGATCACCGAGATCCGCAGTAACTTAAGACTTGCTGATAGCTTGGGAATTAAAGGCGCGAGACAATACCTAGTCGAACTTGAAAAACAGGTGCTATTAGGCAAAGCAATTAACACCACTCAGCTTAACTTTGCACAAGAGCAAGCCAAACTCGTCGACCTATTATTGACCAAGAACGTCACCGCTAATCAACAGCAAAGATTGAGTGACGCCATTGAGAGTTATCAGGTAGACAGCGAAGGTTTCGACTCCATCGAGCGTGAGCTGTCGCGAGTGCTAATGCACTTCAAACGACCAATGTATGTGGCTTTATCTAACTATGTTCAGGCATACGAATACTGGGCGTTGAAACCAAGTGAGATCACACCTTCGCTGAATAAAAGTTACTTGGACTACCAGTTTGACCTCGCGTCCATAGAAAATGAGTATGTGAATGCACTCTCTTCATTCCAGCCAGCACCACAAGACTTCACTATCGACAACTACACCATCTCTAGCCCAGAGCAACTCGATAGCTTCGCAACCACTGGCGAGTTGAACTTCACAATTCCATTAGGGCAGGCACAACTATGTTCATTCGACCGAGTTAGACTCTCTACAGTACGTGTGTTCTTAGAAGGGGAAAACTTACCTTATGGCAAGCAGTTCAACCTTGGAATATCGAGTTCAGGTAACTATGCCGACCGCTATCAAGATCAGGATTACCAATTCAGTTCTAATCCGGTCGCACGGGCGTTTTACTACCGCTTAGATGATCCAACCACCAATGACGTTAGCATCATCACCGATGGCGCAGTGGCGAATAGGTTCGAGTATGCGTACTTCCAACCAACTCCATTCTCGACATGGAATGTCACCCTCAACAACTACGATGAGGCAGACCAAGCCAACAACCAATACCTAAAAGATGTCGAACAAATTAGGGTTGAGTTCTTAGGCAGTGGTATCCCGAATGGCAACAGTTGTTCTAACTGAAGTGAGAAATAACCAAGCTATCTAATAGCCATAAAAAGGCCGACATCTTGTCGGCCTTTTTGGTTTTATTCGATTAACTACTTAGCGTTTGGAGTCTAATCCATCAAGCTCTTCGACTTAATCGCTTTCTTAGAAAGTTCTTTGGCAAAGGCTTTAATATCAGCTTCAAACTCATCGACGCTTTCGCGGATTTCATCCAGTTGAACGGTTTGCATCACTCGGTTTTCCATTACGATTTGGCCGTTAACGATGGTCGTGTCGATATTGCTTGGATTCGCTTGATAAACCAGTGTCGCATATGGGTCGTAGTTTGGCATCATGTTCGCCGATTGTGTCTCTACAATCACGATATCCGCTTTTTTACCTGCTTCAAGAGAACCGATTTGGTCTTCCATGTGTAGGGCTTTTGCGCCACCTAATGTCGCCATCTCAATCACTTGTTCAGGAATCATGATGGTGCGGTCAGAATGCTTTAAACGTTGCATGTTTGCGGCGTAACTTAGGGTACGCATGATATCTACTTGGTTAGAGCTCATTGGGCCATCTGTTCCCAAGCCGATTCGCATATCAGCACGGTACATATCCCACGCAGGTGCAATTCCCGTCGCGCCTTTAGCATTCGCCATTGGGTTATATGAGATACCTGCATCGGCTTGTTTCAATAGCTTTTGGTCGTTCTCTGAAAGGTGGATACCGTGCGCAATCACTACTCGCTCATCCAGCACACCAATTTCATCCATGTATTCAACTGGCGATGTCGCTTTGGTTTCATCTTTGATGCGCTTTTCTTCATTCGGGAATTCAGCGACGTGAATCAACACGGGCACATCGTATTGAGCCGACAGCTTATTGATTTCTTGCAGCTTGTCTTTGCTCACTGTGTACACCGCGTGTGGTGCATAAGCGGGTGTGATTAACTCATCGTTTTTGTACTGCTCGATAAAACCTTTGGCATATTCAATTCCGCCATAAGGTTCTTTAGCATCGACCACTGGGAACTTAATCACCGTCTCGCCAAGCACTGCACGCAGGCCAACTTCTTTGGTCGCCTTGGCCATTTCGTCCATGTGGTAATACATGTCGGCATAAGTAGTTACACCGCTTTGTGCCAATTCAATAGAGCCAAGCTTAGTCGCATTGTAAATCAGTTCACGACTCAGCTTTTCTGCTTCTAGAGGAAAGAAGTAAGCGAACAAGCGGTTCGAAATACCCTCTTCGCCTAAGCCACGAAACGCAATCATAGGTAAATGGTTGTGCGCATTCACCATGCCCGGCATAACGATCCCATCTTGAGCATCAATCACCTTTTCAGCACGGTACTGAGTAATCAAATCCTCATTGCCCACCGCGATGATCTGGTCGTCTTTTACCACTACCACACCATCTTCAATCACATCCATTTCAGAGTTGATTGTTAGAACCTGTCCATTGGTTATGATCAGATCGGCGTTGTATGTTTGCGTCGCGACTGTCGAACCACAGCCTGCCAGTAGAACTGCGCTGATGGTGCATGCCAAGCTTTTAAGCGTCATTGCTAAACCTTAATGTTGTGCGTGTAATAAATATAGAAGTCTAATATTAGCTTCTAGCTTTGATAAAAATGACGGAATTGAATTTTTGCCGATACTATAACGCTAACTTTAAATAAAATGGCATACCTAATCGAGCCAAATTCAAGATAAATAAGTTATTGCACAACAGGTCACAAAAGTAGCTTTGCACATATGCTCACTCAAATGCACAAACAAAAAAGGCCCGCAATCGCAGACCTAAATAAACCTTCAAATACCGTTAGCTTTTCACACCGCAACCTTTAATCACTAACTGGGTGATAAACTCAGCGGCTTCTTCGTAGTCTTTATCATCGAGCTGCTCTTTCTGCATTACACTGCAAATCTGCCATCCAAAGTCGGCGTAAGTTTGAGTGGCCGCCCAAATGGTAAACATCAAGTGGTGTGCGGGGACATCGTCCATTAGACCTTGCGCCGACCAAGTTGAGAACTTATCGAGGATCATCTGGGATTGTTTATACAGCTCGTCACCGATCTCTTTTGGTAACACTTTCGCGCCAGACATCACTTCATTGGCAAACACTTTAGAGGCGTGTGGATGGTCGCGAGAAATGATCAGCTTGGTTTGAATATACTGAGACAAGGCTTCAACAGGATCGCTGAGTTCTTCAATCGGACGAGACGCTTCTAGTAAGGGCTGAGTGACGGTTTCAAGCACAGCGTTGTAGAGCTTATCTTTAGAGCTGAAATAATAGAATACGTTAGGTTTGGGAATGTCGGCCGCTTTTGCGATATCGGCCATTTTTGTTGCGGCATAACCATGAGTGGCGAATTGTTCACACGCGACTTCGATGATTAAATCTTGATTCTTTTGTCTGATCCTAGACATATTGCATCCTTTACAGCTCGTTACTCAAATCATAGTAATCAACGTGCTTCATTAGTCCAGAAGATAATTACAGAACTCAAGGTCACAGCATTGATAACAATAAAATGGTCGCTCTATTTGTTAAGAAGCGACCATTCCATACCCTGCGTTTGAGCTGTCCAAATTAAAGAATCAATATCGCTCTGAAGTCATTCACGTTAGTCAACGTCGGGCCCGTGGTAAGAAGCACATCGACTTGCTTGAAGAAATCGTAACTGTTGTTGGCATCGAGGTAGTCTTGCGCTTTAAGCGACAGGCTCGAACCTTGTTGCCATGTTTGAGGTATAATCCACGCGCCCGCATTGTCTTCCACACCATCAATCCCGTCGGTATCGGCAGCCAATGCAAATATATTGTCTTGGCCTTTGAGCTCGTTATATAGGCTCAACAAGAACTCACAGTTACGCCCACCGCGACCATTGCCTTTAACGGTTACTGTGGTTTCGCCACCAGAAAGTATCACGCAAGGCGCCTCAAATGGATGCTTATGATTAGCCACTTGCTTAGCCAGCGCAGCGTGAACCTTCGCGACATCTCGCGCTTCCCCCTCTATGCAATCACTCAACACATAAGCCGGAATGCCCAAGCCTTCAGCTTCTGCAGCAGCGGATTCCAATGCCGACATTGGTGTGGCGATAATATGGTGCTCGGCGTTTTTCCAACACGCGTCATCTGGTTTCACGGTTTCTGATTCTGGGTTGTTCAACCATTCAAATGCCGAAGGTGGTGTTTCAATTCGATAACGTTCCAGTATTGCCATCGCATCAAAGCGGGTGGTGGTGTCTGGTACGGTTGGGCCCGATGCAATCACACTGATGTCATCGCCCGGCACATCTGAAATCGCCAATGAGACGACTCTTGCTGGGTAAGCGGCCTTTGCTAGTCGCCCACCTTTGATTGACGATAAATGCTTACGCACACAGTTCATCTCATCAATAGCCGCGCCAGATTTAAGCAGTGCTTTATTGATTTGTTGCTTCTCTGCCAAGCTGATGTCACCACCGGGCAGACTTAACAAAGCAGAGCCGCCGCCAGACAATAGGCAAATAACCGTATCGTCAGCGCTCAAGTCACTCACCAATTGCAGCATACGTTGGCTTACTTCTAAGCCCATCGCATCCGGAACTGGGTGCGCCGCTTCAATCACCTCAATATGTTCGCAAGGGGCGGTGTGCTCATAACGAGTCACCACCAGGCCTTCAAGGTCACGCAACGCAAGGTCTTGTTGTTTCTTTGCCTGCCAAACCGCTTCAAGCTCAGCTGCCATTGATGCGGCCGCTTTTCCTGCTCCTATCACCAAAGTACGCCCGGCTTGATTAGCAGAGCGATAAAAAATGTCTTGAGGAAGAAAAGGTTCGATGTGATTTTTAGGTAGCGCCTGATTAACAGCACTTGAGAAAAGGGTTTGTAGAAACTGCTTAGCATCAATGTCCATCAGCCACTCCTTAGTTGACGGAGAAAAAAAGAACCCCGATACAAGGCCAAAGGGTGCCTGCTAAGATCAAGTTGGAAAGGAACAACTTCAACCTCTGCCTCATATCAGGAACGCGTATAAAAGGAGACGAAACTACGCGATTTATAAACAAACTGTTTGAAACTGGTGGGCTAGCTCATCGATGTGCTGTCGAGGAGTAAAGTAGATTCACTATTCGACATTACATGCGATGCCAGCCCGTATTCATCATTAAAACGAGGTTAACGAATCGAGTGGTCAGAACGCTTCTCTATTGCTTGGATAAGTGCAGAGTGGTCCCAGCCTTCACCGCCCATTTCGGCACACTCGCCAAACAACTCTTGAGCATTAGCCGTATTTGGCAGTGCAACCCCTAGCTCTTGTGCGCCCGTTAGCGCAAGGTTAAGGTCTTTCTGGTGTAGTGAGATTCTAAAGCCAGGGTCGAATGTGCCTTCAACCATACGCTCGCCGTGCACTTCCAGGATCTTAGAGTTGGCAAAGCCGCCCAATAGTGCCTGACGTACACGTGCTGGATCAGCACCGGCTTTTGAGGCAAATACTAAGGCTTCGGATACCGCTTCAATATTTAGAGCAACGATGATCTGGTTGGCAACCTTACACGTTTGGCCAGCACCGTTATCACCCACCAGCGTGATGTTTTTACCCATGGTTTCAAATAGCGGACGTGCTTTATCAAAGGCGTCTTGCTCACCACCAACCATGATAGTCAGCGCTGCATTAATAGCGCCGACTTCGCCACCTGATACCGGAGCATCTAGGTATGACGCGCCACCTTCGTTGATTCGTGCGGCAATCGCTTTGGTCGCGATTGGCGAGATTGAACTCATATCGATAACCAATTTTCCAGCTGCGCCACTCGCCATTAGGCCTTGCTCGACACCGTTCTCACCAAACAGGACATCTTCCACTTGAGGCGTATTAGGCACCATTAGGATAATGACATCCGCCGCCTCTGCCGCTTCTGCTGGTGAGTGGTAGACCGTTGCGCCCGCTGCCACAAGATCGGCAGGTGCTGCATTAAAGTGATCCGACAGAATCAATTCATGACCCGCTTTTTGAAGGTTACTCGCCATAGGTTTACCCATGATGCCAGTTCCGATAAATGCAATTTTAGACATGTTGTTCTCCTTAACGTTTGAGGGTTACCAGACGCAATTAACGGTACTGGTGCAGCCAACCAAGGCCTTCTGTCGTTGTCGTTTTAGGTTTGTATTCGCAGCCAACCCAGCCCTGATAGCCAAGCTCATCAAGGTAGTTAATTACGAATGGGTAGTTGATTTCTCCGGTACCCGGTTCGTGTCGACCTGGATTATCAGCCAGCTGCACGTGTGCGATTTGGCCAATGTTCTGCTGCATGGTCGGCGTTAAATCGCCTTCCATAATTTGCATGTGATAAATATCGTATTGGATAGAAAGGTTATCGCTCCCTACCTCTTTGATGATCGCTTTGGCTTGCTCAGTCGTGTTCAAGAAGAAGCCCGGAATATCACGGGTATTGATCGCTTCTATCACTAGACTGATACCTTCTGCTGCTAGCGCGTTCGCCGCGTAATGCAGGTTAATCACAAACGCTGATTGAGCGTCTTGTTGAGTGACGCCTTGCGGAACAATCCCGGCCAAGCAATTCACTTGAGTACAACCCAGTGCTTTTGCGTAAGCGATGGCTTTAGGTACACCCGCTTGAAACTCTTCAACGCGTGCAGGGTCGACCGCGATACCACGGTCGCCAGCATCCCAATCACCCGCGGGCAGGTTAAATAGCACTTGCTCTAGGTTATTAGCGTCGAGCTCTTGTTTAATCTCATCGGCATCAAAGGCGTAAGGGAAAAGGTATTCGACACCTTGAAAGCCCGCTTCTGCGGCGGCTTCAAAGCGATCCATAAAATCGACTTCCGTGAATAACATCGACAAGTTTGCAGCAAATTTTGCCATGACTCTGTCCTTATTCTTTATCTGTAAAAATCTGGTTGTTTGTAGTAAAGCCTCGCTCTATCGGAGGCTTTCCGTAGGGCTAAACCTCAGCTCTACGGATACACATTACTTAATGATTACTTGTACGCCAGCGCCGTTGGAGCATCGCCGCGGCTTTCGGCAAGCGGTTCAAATTCATTGATGGCATTGATCTCAACGCCCATCGCAATGTTGGTTACTCGCTCAAGAATCAGCTCAACAACAACCGGGACCTTATGCTTGTTCATCAGCTCTTTGGCTTGCTCAAACGCAGCGGCAATTTGCTCTGGTTCACGAACTCGAATCGCCTTACAACCTAGGCCTTCAACAACTGCGACATGGTCTACCCCGTAGCCTTCAAGCTCTGGTGCGTTCTGGTTATCAAACGCCAGTTGTACACAATAATCGATATCAAATTGGCGCTGCGCTTGGCGAATCAAACCTAGGTAAGAGTTGTTCACCAGTACATGGATGTATGGCAGGTTGAACTGAGCACCTACCGCCAGTTCTTCGATCATGAATTGGAAATCATAATCACCAGAGATAGCGACGATATCGCGATTTGGATCAGCCGCTCGGACACCCAATGCTGCTGGTGTTGTCCAACCTAGCGGGCCAGCTTGACCACAGTTGATCCAGTTACGCGGCTTATAAACATGCAGGAACTGAGCGGCAGCGATTTGCGACAAACCAATGGTGCTCACATAACAAGTGTCACGACCAAATGCCTTGTTCATCTCTTCATAAACACGCATCGGTTTCATTGGTGCTTCATCAAAATTGGTTTTACGCAGCATGGTCGACTTGCGTTCCTGACACTCACTTGCCCAAGCATTTCGGTTTGGCAGCTTGCCAGCATCACGCCACTCTTGCGCCACTTCAACCATTAACTCTAGTGCTGCCTTCGCATCAGAGACAATGCCTAAGTCAGGACAAAACACGCGGCCGATTTGGGTCGGTTCAATATCGACATGTACGAACTTGCGCCCTTCGGTATAAACATCGACAGAGCCTGTATGACGGTTAGCCCAGCGGTTACCAACGCCAAACACAAAGTCAGAGTTAAGCATGGTTTCGTTACCGTAACGGTGGGAAGTTTGTAGCCCTACCATGCCCGCCATTAAGTCATGATCATCTGGGATAGAGCCCCAGCCCATCAAGGTTGGAATCACTGGTACGCCTGTGATTTCAGCAAACTGCTGCAGCAGCTCAGATGCGCCAGCGTTAATCACACCACCACCGGACACAATCAGCGGTTTTTCCGATTGAGACATCATGGTTAATGCTTTCTCAACCTGCGCACGTGTTGCTTGTGGCTTATAAGGTTCAAGCGGCTCATAGGTATCGATATCAAACTCAATCTCAGCCAGCTGAACATCAATCGGTAGATCAATCAGGATTGGACCCGGGCGACCCGAACGCATTAAATGAAAGGCTTTTTGAAATGCGCGTGGCACTTGTGCAGGTTCCAGCACCGTGGTTGCCCACTTAGTCACTGGCTTAGCGATAGATTCAATGTCGACCGCTTGGAAATCCTCTTTATGAAGACGAGCACGTGGCGCTTGGCCTGTGATGCAGAGAATTGGAATCGAATCTGCAGACGCAGAATAAAGCCCCGTGATCATGTCCGTTCCCGCTGGACCAGAGGTACCAATACACACACCTATATTTCCTTGACTGGTACGTGTGTACCCTTCAGCCATATGGGATGCACCCTCTACGTGGCGAGCTAAGACGTGATCGATTCCTCCGAGCTTTTTCATAGCCGCATACATAGGGTTTATTGCTGCGCCGGGAACACCAAATGCGATGTCTACTCCTTCACGTTTAAGCACTTCTACCGCTGCTTCAATCGCTTTCATAATTGCCATTCTAACCTCCAGTTCAGATTGTATACAATTAAACTAACTTTTGTGTACTATGAACCATCCTCGCTATTTATCAACCCCAAAATGAAACAATTTTATTACATCACACTGCCACTTTGAGTAAGCATCAACCCTGAAAAGCTTACAATTCATTACTTTACATAAAATATCTTTACGTAAAAATAAATTCTAAAAAGACCAAATGATAAATAAATGTTAAATACCCTTTGCTTGTTTACAATTTATGCAATATAAATATCCTTAAAAAGAGTATTTTGTATACAAAGTTGCATCGTATTGTTCAAAGGAGACAACAATGATGAATGACGTAAAAGAGAGAGAAGAAGTACAATGTATGCAGGTACTCGGGAATATGGACAACCCCGAGTACAAAGAGATCTTGTCTAAAGATGCATTAAAATTCTTAGAAGCTCTCGTCAATAAGTTTGGAGATCGCCGTCATGCCCTGCTAAGTGACCGCGACATAAAACAAGCTCAATATGACGAGGGAGAGCTACCCAATTTCAGAAAAGACACCATTTCCATTCGCCAGAATAAAGAGTGGAAAGTGGCAACGCCGCCGCCAGAATTGCTGGATCGCCGAGTAGAGATCACCGGGCCTATCGAAAGAAAGATGGTGATCAACGCGCTAAACTCAGGCGCGAAAGTCTTCATGTGCTGCTTTGAAGATGCGTCTTCTCCTACTTGGGCCAACATGGTCGAAGGGCAAATCAACCTAAGAGATGCCAACCTTGGCACCATTAGTTATTTCGATGAGAAGAAGCAGAAGCGTTACCAATTAAACGACGATCCTGCACTGCTGATCGCACGCCCACGAGGGATCCACCTTCCTGAGCAATCCATCCAATTCAACAATCAGCCTATCGGCGGTTGCTTGATGGACTTCGCCTTGTACTTTTTCCACAACTATCAATCACGTGCACAACAAGGCTTAGGCGTTTACTACTACATTCCAAAGCTAGAAAGCATGGAAGAAGCACAATGGTGGGACGATATTTTCAGCTTCACCGAAAACTATTTCCATGTACCCAAAGGCACCATTCGCGCGACAGTATTGATCGAAACGCTACCAGCCGTATTCCAAATGGAAGAGATCTTGTACGCAATGCGTGATCACATCGTTGCGATGAACTGTGGCCGTTGGGATTACATCTTCAGCTATATCAAAACGCTGAAGAACCATAAAGACCGCATCCTGCCAGATCGTCATGGGATCGGCATGGATCAAGAATTCCTTAACGCTTACAGCCAACTGTTGGTACGCACTTGTCATGCTCGCGGCGCACTGGCGATGGGTGGTATGTCAGCCTTTATTCCAGCAAAAGATCCGCAAGAAATGGCGCGTGTGACTGCCAAGGTAATCGAAGATAAACAAAGAGAGTCTCAAAACGGCCACGATGGCACATGGGTCGCGCACCCTGCGCTGGTTGATTTGGCAATGTCGATATTCGATAAGCACCTCGATGGTAAAGTAAACCAAATGGATTTCCAAAGCCCAGAGCATGTAATCAATGCAGACTTATTGCTGAAACCTTGTGAAGGTAGCCGCGATGAAGCGGGCGTTCGTAAGAATATCCGCATCGCGCTGTATTACATCGAAGCTTGGATCCAAGGCTACGGCTGTGTACCTATCTACGGCCTTATGGAAGATGCCGCAACCGCTGAGATCTCAAGAGCCAATATCTGGCAGTGGATCCACCACGGGGTAACACTCGATGATGGCCAAACCTTTACCAAACAATTGTTCCACTCTTGGCTTTACCAAGAGCTAGACACGATAAAACATGAAGTCGGAGACTCGCGTTATACAGCAGGTCGATTTGAAGAGACAGCCGATCTTTTCTATCAACTTTCTACAGCCGAAGAGTTCGCCGCCTTCCTAACTTTACCCAGCTATGGGCTATTACAAGAGTCCAGTTAGGACTCTTGTACCGAACTGAATCAGTCGATGATATCCACAACAAGAGTAATGATTGGCTGACTTAGCTTGGTACACGGCCCCTTGAAAAACTAGGAGATAACATGGGAAGTTTGACTCTACAACAAGCGTTAACCATCATTGATGGCACCTTAAAAGCAGGAAACAAGATCCACACTGAGCCTTTGACGGTCGCCGTCTTAGACAGCGGTGGCAAGCTGATTTCTTTGCAACGTCAAGACGGCTCTAGCATGATGCGACCAGACATCGCGATTGCTAAAGCGTGGGGGGCACTCGCACTGGGCTGTTCCTCTAGAAAGCTCGCCCAAGATGCTGACAACAGGCCTGCATTTATCTCCGCCGTAAACGTACTCGCACACGGAAACATGGTGCCAGTGCCAGGGGGCCTACTGATTCGAGATAAGGATAAAACGGTACTGGGCGCGATTGGGGTCAGCGGTGACATTTCAGACATCGACGAGAGCTGCGCCATTAATGGTATTGGTTGCGCAGAGCTGTTCAGTGACGAGATGCTACAAGCTTAATTCACTGTACTTGAATTTCTTAAACAGGAACAAAAAGCCGAAGCTATTAGGCTTCGGTTTTTTTATTCATACGTTGCGCCAACAACGCTAACGAACAAACGCCACTAAGCGCGCCCATTTAGCGTCTTCCTTCAATTTATTAGACAGCCAGTAATCAACACTAAACGATCCCGCGCCAAGTACCGCTAACGCTAGATACCCACCAGCAACAGAGACGTTTTTGTAGAAGTGAATCATTTGCCCCGATGAACTTGGGTCGAAGTGAAACATAACACCAGAAACCAAAGAGAAAAGCGCAATCGAGAACGCTGTAAAGCGAGTCATACACCCAGCTAGAATCGCAAGCCCACCACCGAGTTCAAGCAAGATAACCAAAGGCAACAAGTGAGCGCTGACTCCTTGAGAAGCCATGTATCCCGCCGTTCCTTCATAGCTAAATAGCTTTCCCCAACCCGCTTGAATAAACAAGTAAGCCAATAAAATACGAGCGAAAAAAGTCAGTGTGTCGTTCAATCTAGTGTTCATAGTTCTAAGCCTTGATAAGTTTCATTGCCGATAGGTTATTCGGCTTAGCATTAAGATGATAACGAGAAAAATAGAACAACTTGTTTAAAATTTTAGTAGACATACTTGCATACAAATTACTGGCTAAATCCGAAGATTCAACAACCTCAATGCTGATACCATTGGCTTAAATTCATTGAAACACTTGTCCCATTTTTATTGATTTTATGAAGACTTTGAAGAAAACACGGCCGCTCGATACTTTACAAATATTGGATGTTCTACAACGTGAAGGGACTTACTCGTCAGCCTCTGCGCACCTCAATCGATCCGTATCTGCATTAAGCTATCAGATTCAAAAGTTGGAAGACGAACTCGGTATCTTGATCTTAGATCGATCAGGGCACAGAGCCGTGTTTACTCAAGTCGGTAAAATGTTGGTGGAAAATGGTCGACAATTGCTAACGGGATCAGATGAACTCATAACCCAAATACAACGTTTCTCAAGTGGTTGGGAAAGCGAACTGTTTGTTTCTTATGACGGTATTATCGGGCAAGACATTGCGTTATCACTAATCGCTGATATGGCAACGGAGTGCAGCACGCAACTGTATGTCCAAGAGGATATTTTGTCAGGAGGCTGGGAGGCGTTAACCACAGGAAAAGCAGATATTCTTATCTCATCGATGCCCAATATCGAGCTACCGAATACCGTGAACAGTAAAACCATCGGCAGGGTAGAAATGATCTGGGTGGCCGCAAAAAATGCACCCATTTTAGACGAGAAAAATCCACTAAGTGAATCAACACGACGTGAACACACAATCATCGCAGTTGCAGATACCGCTAAGTCAGCGCCTAAAATCACCAAGAATATCTTGCTGAATCAAAAAACCAGTACGGTCAGTTCAATGAGTAGTAAGTTGACGGCAATTCAACGTAATCTTGGTATTGGCACTCTACCCAAGCAATTAATAACATCCGAGTTAGAAGACGGAAGTTTAGTGGAAATTGGCCACGCAAGAACCGTTGATATCGTGCTCGCGTGGCAAATAGGCAATATGGGGAATGCAAAAACACTCGCTTTGAAAAAGTTAGAAAAGTGCTGGAGAGCATCAGCTCAAATTCACTAGGCCTATCCCCTATCCGGGCACTCTAGATATCTATTTATCTCTTCCAATGAATCGGCTTTGTTGAATACTCTCACCGTCGGGATTCGTTACTTTAAACTGGTAAACTCTCGGGATATTACCTTTGTAGAAAAATGCTCGTCCATTCTCAGTTGTTTCTTGTACTTGTTGGCCTCGAATGTTGGTGGTCACTTGAGCATTAGCAAGGCGTTTACCATCTTGGTAAGCCGTCACCACCACTCCATTATGTTGCTCGAAAATCGACATTTTCAACTCGGCATGAGATGCAAATGAGGCTGCGAACAGTGCTGTGCTAAGGGCAAATTTAAATTTCATTTCAGTAATCTCTGTATTGTGGGAATATGAGAAATATACGGATGGGGACTCTCTATTGATAACGGGAAGTCTTAAATAGGATGTCCTAAATTATTGAATTACATCGATGGAACTTGTTCTATTTTCTGGTTCAGTGTCGCCCCAAATTAACCGACACAAAATTACAGACACAAAAAAACCGAAGCCCATCACTTCGGTTTCAAATCAAATTAAGCTCGTTCAGTTCACTGAGTTCAGCAAGCCGATTACTCGTAAGCACTCAACCATGTTTTTAGCAGCTGGTTAGTATTCTTCTTCTGGCTAGCAGACAATGATTTAACCAATTTTTTTTGCATTTCGACATGTTCAGTCATCATTTCATCGATCAGAACTAGGCCATCTTTGGTCAGTTTCACACTCACGCTTCGTCTGTCTTCCTTACTGTGCTCTCGACTTATTAACCCTTTGGCTTCCAGTTTATCAAGACGATTGGTCATCGCGCCTGACGTTAGCATCATTGAGCCAATCAGCTCTGAAGGCGTCAGTCGATATGGCTTTCCAGAGCGTCGTAAGGTCGCCAATACATCAAACTCGCCCAACTTCATGTCGTACTTTTTATGCAGGTCGGCAACTTGCGTTTCCATATACTTGGCAATACGCATAATTCGGCCCATCATTGCCATAGGCTCAGTTTCTAATTCGGGCTTTTCCTTTGCCCATTGCTCTACAACGCGGTCGATAGCATCCATTTGCAATCTAGCTCCGTTATTAGTCTGATTACTTTAAACTAGTTTAACATAAAGATACTTTACAACCACTAGTTCTCAGTATACAGTTCACACAATAGTTATCTTAACGTAAAGATATTTTAGATGAACATATTATTAGCAATGATTCCCGCATTCTTCTGGGGAACAACTTATGCAGTGACGCAATTTACGCTACAGGAGTGGCCACCACTATTACTAGGTGCTTTGCGTGCATTACCTGCTGGTTTGTTATTGCTAGCGGTAAAACCGACACTGCCGAGAAAAGGCGAGTGGCAAATCATTTTCACTCTAGGCCTGATCAACATCGCGACCTTCTTTGGTTTGATCTTCGTGATGGCACTAACCCTGCCTTCAGCGATTTCAGGCGTGGGGATGATCTCTGTACCTGTGTTCGCAATGATCTTCCATTGGGTAGTGAAGAAACAGCGCCCGCATTTGATTCAAGCCTTGTCAGGTATTGGCTTGATCACCTTAGCTTGGATTCTATTCAACCCAAGTCAAATCGCATTGAACCCTATCGGTTTAGGCGCCATGTTTGCCGCTATCATGTGTATCGTTATCGGCAGCAGCATTACCAAGTCACTGGGTAATCGCATGCACTGGTGGAAGGTACTCACATGGCAGCTCATTCTGGGCGGTACGATTTTGTCTGTCGCGTCTGGCGTTCATGCCTTCATCGACCCACAGCCTTATGTTAACGCTGTCACTCATTTCGATACTCGTAATGCGATGGGCCTATTGTGGGTGATTGGGCTAAACACGGCACTTGGTTACGGCATGTATGTGTGGTTGCTGCAACGTATGTCTGTAGTTGATTTCACCTTCGGTGGCATCGCTAACCCAGTAGCAGGTATCGTTACAGGTATGGTGTTGATGGGTGAATCATTCACTGCAGTCCAATACTCACTAATGACAGGCATGATCGTAATGTCGCTGCTACCGCAACTTATTCTTGCAGTCAGACAATCCAAGCAAGTTAAGCCTGTTACTCAATAGTAATCGCATACAGAAAATACCTATTCCAGAGCCCAACAAACCCGCCGAGTGCGGGTTTTGTTTTATTAGCATCACATCCATATAAGTTTTCTATTTGTTCTCAATCTGTTACCAACTTATGATTAAAGAACTCATAATCATTCGGTGCTCCTTATGGCAAAAGATCTATTCTCGAACTTAGATTTAAATTTACTTCGCACTTTTATCATTCTTCATCAAGAAAGGAATATGCGTAAAGCCTCCGAGCGCCTATTCGTATCTCAGCCTGCGATAAGTAAAGCTCTACAACGATTGCGCGATCATTTCGACGATGAACTATTTGTCAAAACGCATCACGGCTTACGTGCAACTGAACACGCAAATATGTTGGCTGAGAGTATTTCACCTATCTTGGATGACCTATCCTCGGCACTCAATAATAGTAATGAGTTCGATCCTAGTGAACTACGCGGTCCATTGAAATTAGCTTTGTCTCCATTTCTTTTAAGTTCACTATCTAGCAAGTTGTTCAATGCAATTCGTTCTCAAGCTCCACACGTTCAAGTTCAGCTATTAAATTGGTCTAAAACAACGATGTCAGACATCATCAATGATGAAGTTCTGATTGGCTTCAATTATGAAATTAACCACGCCCCAAAAGAACTATTACAACAGCCGATCGCACAAGACAGCTTTAAGGGCTATCTAAGAGAAGGGCATCCTTACCAGAAAGATTTCATTGAAATCAAAGATGGTGTGAAGTTTGAACTGGCGACGATCATTGCTATAGACTGGAATTCTCATCAAACAATTGCTGAAAAAATTCTAAAAATCAAAGGGCTTGACGCCAGAATAGGCTTTCGCTCCGAGCTTCCATCAGCAGTTATCGACGTAGTGCAAAACTCCGATATGATGTTTCCTGCCTCGAAGTTTTTAGGAATAGAGAAGAAAACCTCTTTACGAGCTATCGATATCTTGTTTGATAACAAAGATATTAACCCTGTCGTTTGTGCTTATTTTCATCACAAGAATCGAAACAGCCCAACAACTCTATGGCTTAAAAAGATACTTGATAACCTTATCAATAATAACCAGTAGTTATCAGCGTCTTTACTTTCCTTTATTAATAACTAAACGTTAATGCCTCTACTCCTTTAAGGGATTAGAGGCTTTTTTGTTCAATCCATATACTTCTCTCATCGGCTAGGAACGCCACATAACACTGCAAGAAGCAACTTAAGTTCCTAAACAATTATTTGAGAGTAAACCATGAAACTAAAATTACTGAGCACTGCTATTGCGGCGACATTCCTTGCTGGCTGTTCTTCTTCTGGTTCAAGTGATAACGGCGGCGGTATTGATCCACAAGACGGTATTGCTGACGTTACATACTTCCAAGGCGAAAACCTACAAGCAGCAATCATTAGTGGTGATGAAGGTAATTACCAAGCTAATTTATTGCAAGGAAGCAATGGTAATACGGTCATGCGCTTAAATGGTACAACCTATGTAACCAATGGTGATGAAGTAAAAAATGCTCAAGGTGAAACCATTGGCCATATACAAAAAGAAGGTTCAGAGCTTATCTTTCATGGCAACAATGGTGGAGAAGCAGTACTTAAAGTTGAAAATGGCCGTTTAATTATTTCTGAAACGATAAAACCAGCCCCACAACTACCACCTAAAGATGATGATTCATGGGATGGAGATCATGGCTGGGATGTCACGAAACCTGCTCCAGAATTACCACCTAAATGGGATGGCGATGAAGGACACACAAACCCATTTATACCAGTGACAATTAATGGTGTTGATTATGTTATTGATACAACAACTAACTTAGTCACAATTGATGGTGTTGTTGTTGGTGGAGCTGAATATGATGGAAAAGGTCGAATCGTATTTACTGATTTCTCTACTGGCGAAACTATGCAAATTGGAAAAGACAGCAACGGTAATATTACCATCATCAGAGGTGATGTAGATAATGGATGGGGTTGGGTAAACCCAGATAACGACTTACCTGAATTTGATGGCGGTTGGGATAATCCAAATAAACCTTACACTGTCGAGTTTAGTAAAGAACACCAACAAGCTTACGTGTACAACGAAGAGGGTAAAACGGTATTAATTATTGAGCCAGGTGATACTCATGGATCGTTTGAAGTTCGACTAGGTGCCATGAACTCTGACGACGTTTATGTTATTTATCAAGACAATCGTGGGGAATGGGTAATTGATTGGGAAAAATCAAGCATTGATGGTGAATGGGGAGTATCTCCTGATTCTGAAAAACAACTACCACCAAGCTTAAATGACCAACTGATTACTAGCATTGAATCTGGACAAAATACTGACGGCTCAACATGGATTAGTATTAATGACAAAGCAGTAAGTATTATTATTAATGACGGGAAAATTGTTGATGTAAATATCTCTGATAAAGCAAAGAAAGTAATTGCTGAACGTATTGAGCTTCGCTCAGATTTAAATGCAGAGCAAATTCGTCAAAAGGCACAATCTCTATCTCAAGAACAACGTCAGCAAATTAAGCAAGCTGTAAAAGACCGTGTTAGTCGCAGCTAATCAAAGACAATAAATATAAAAGCAAAGGAGCCGCTTATTAGCGGCTCCTTTTTATTTGAGAGTTGGGAACACGATGAAACGACTATTAATCACTTTATTGATACCCCTTGCCGTATGTGCAAACGACCATCAATTACAAACATTAAATTATCATGAGCCAAGCTTGAGCTTTCAAACAGCTAAAGCTGGAGACAACTGGATAGGTACTGTATCTGGAGTTATTCAAGCAACTGAAGAGATCAACATCAGTGCAGAAATTGACTCGGAAGGTTACCTAGAAATAGGAACTGGTTACGGCTTGATGCTGGGTAACTTTTACACTGAAGCTTTCGTGAGTTATGGCCGAGCAGACCTTATCGATATCTACGATATCGGCTTATTTGGTGGCACCGCCATCACGAACAATATTATGGTGTTTGCGAACACATCGCATGAATGGCGCGATGTTTCTTTATCCCTCATAGATATGACAGATAGAGAATGGAAAAACACTATCGGGACAAGTTACTCTCCCACGGAGTTTATGAACTTTTCCTATTCATTCAGCCATGATCGCCAATTAACGGGTTCAAAAGGTTATTACAACAGCCAAGACATCACTTTTACCCTGAAACCCAAATGGGTGGAGCCTTATGTGAAATATACATTCGGTCAAAAGCGCGTTAGTCCAGGAGATGTATTTCGTTCAGATGGCAGCGTCGAACTAGGCTTCAACCTTCGTTTTTAGTTTACCGTTTCGTGTGGTAGCTCTCACCCCTTTATAGTCTGATTCAGTAAAGGGGCTTTTTTATAACGAATACACTTCTTAAGATCCCTAAGTAAACCCACTAAGAACCTACATTTAAAGAATTTGCTCATCTATCGTACTTTCGTGCTCTTTTTTGAGCCTGAAGCGTATCAGATATTTTTTTTCGACTAGCATAAAGTAAGCACATCGAAACGAAACTGAAAGGTGACATCATGATTACGTCGAAGCTGAAAGCAATTGTATTAGCGAGCAGTATTTTTATCTCACACCAAGTACTGGCGACTGAAAGCTACAATACCGATATTCCGTCAAGCATCATGACGCCAGATACAGTACAAACCAGTATCGGCGAGTTGAATTTTAAAGATGGTGCGCCAACGGCTGAAACCGCGCAAAAGCTTTATGACAACCTAGACACGCTTCGCTCAACAGAAGTGTTCCTCAATGCAATTCCAATGGCTTCGATTGAAGCACTGCGTGTTGGTCATACTGAGATAGGCTCAACATCATCAAACCAAGTGGTGGTGTTCGATAATCTGATGGATTCAAATCCGTTATTTTTAACAGGTAACACCGACACCGTTTATGCTTCGGTTTTCCTAGACCTTGAAAAAGACGGTCCAACTGTCATTGAAGTCCCTGAGGGCATGGGACCGACAACGGTGAACGATGCGTTCTTCCGTTTTGTCACTGACTTGGGCATCGTAGGTCCGGATAAAGGCAAAGGCGGTAAGTACTTGATTCTACCTCCGGGTTACGAAGGCGAAGTGCCTGAAGGCTACTTTGTTTCGCAATCCACCAGCTACACCAACTGGTTTATTGCGCGCGGATTCCTGAAAGATGGGAAGACTGACGCTGCTGTAAAAGCTTACAAAGAGAAGCTGAAGATTTACCCATTGGCGAAGAAAGATGATCAACCAAAAATGGAGTTCATCTCTGGTAGCGGCAAGTCATTCAATACCATTCATGCGAACGATGAGCACTTCTACACCGAGATTAAAACGGTGCTAGATAAAGAGCCGATTTCATTCATCGACCCAGAACTTCGTGGTTTAATGTCGAGCATTGGTATTCAGAAGAACAAACCTTTTGCACCCGATGAGCGTATGCAAAAACTGATGAAGGATGGCGTCGCGATTGGTAATGCAACAGCTAGATCACTGTACTTCCAACCAAGAGACAAGAAAGCTTACATCTATGAAGATCGCCTATGGAAAACGGCGTTTATCGGCAAAGATTACCAATGGTTAGTCGACCAAGGTGAAGGCGGGCGCAACCTAGATGCTCGTTCTTACTTCTTCTACATCGCGACAGTGAATACACCAGCGATGGCCCTGAAGCTTATCGAAAAGGGCTCTCAATACGCATTGATTGACCAAGCAAAAAGCGGTGAATACTTTGATGGTGGTAAGCAGTATAAATTGAATATTCCAGCGAATGTGCCTGCTAAGAACTTCTGGTCGATTGTGGCTTACGACACGCAAACGCGCTCAGAACTGCAAACCAGTCAACCGCTGCCAAGTAAGAATAATCAGCGTGATGATTTCATTGAAAACAAAGATGGTTCGGTTGATTTGTACTTTGGCCCTACCGCTCCAAAAGGCAAAGAAGCGAACTGGATTGAGACGGTACCAGGTAAAGGTTGGTTCACGATACTAAGACTCTACGGCCCTCAAGAAGCTTGGTATGACCAAACATGGAAGCCAAGCGACATTGAAGAAGTTAAGTTGTAACACGAACCAGACTTAACTAAACAAGCTGTAGATACTAAAAAACGCGCCTTCATCGGCGCGTTTTTTTGTTGTTGTCATCATCTATATGATCAATAGCTTTCTAAGCTCTCACTTAAGATCTGCTCAATCCGTTTGACTATCGGGTGCTGATAACAAGCTCGGTGATACTGAATACCAACATCAAAAGTCACCGCTTCACCGTTGAATAAAACAGGACGTTTACTGAGCCCACTAGGGATAGAAGCCAAATCCATATCAAAGCCAACGTACACATACTGGCTTACTTGAACACATTGCAACGCAGAGGATACCGATGCAACGGTCAGCTTTTGTTGCAATACCAAGCCTGTGCGTTTTTTTAGGCGTTCGTAATAGGAGTTCGCATCCAATGACCCCATCGAAACGCGCACCGTATCAAAGCTTTCTAACTGGTTGAGGTCGATGGCTTCATTTTTGGCTAAAGGGTGAGTATCCGCCACATAAGCAAACAGCTCCAACGACCCTACTTTACGCTCCACAATTCGGTCGTTGAGCTCATTAGGGTAGCCCGACACACCAATCGCTAAGGTCCCTGCTTTAGGGAATTCAACGCCATCCAAAGACCAGTCCATCATCGAGATCTTGGGTTTAGCCTCCTCATTAGTAAGTCCCTGCAACAAAGGGACCGTAAACAGTGTGCTCAGCGGATTGGCGGCGTGAAAAACATATTCGATGTTCGAATCGTTACCAATAAACGACTGCGATATTTGCTGCGCTTGCTCTAGCTTTTCTAAAGGTTCTTTCACCACCAGTATTAGTTGAGTGGTGAACAAGGTCGGCGCATAAACACCTTTGGTTGCAATGAATAACTCATTAGCAAACAAATCTCGACAATCCGAAAGGTGGCGATTAAACGTGGCGCGGCTTATATCCAGAATATGGCATACCTTCGCCTGAGATTGTTGCTCATAAAGCAGGTCCAAAAATCGATACAGATTTAAGTCGATTGTGTTTTTCAAATGCCCTACCTCATTTCCATGCTATGTCGGCCTTTGTTCAGTATGAACGTGAACCAAATAAATTTTAAACACTTAATGCGATAACTTTGCTGCTGATAACGGTTTACCCAGAATGAGGCGTTAAGGAATCTTGCGAACCTTGGTCATCATCAACCCAAGGGCAGCCAACACTTGAGCCACGAAACAGCTGACAAAGAGTACTGGCAAACCAAACATTGTCACCAAGTATCCAGAAGCAGCCAGACCAAATGGCATCAAGAGTTTAAACAAAGACCCTGTAATTCCAGCAACACGACCAAGGTGCTTTTCCTCGAATGCTTCTTGACGATAGCTCCAAATACAAATGCTGCTGTAGACGCCAATCGCACTCACCCATAAGAACGACATCATCAATACGCCTTTTTCAATAACAACCATGTGCGCTGAAGTCATACCTTGCAATAAATAGCTTCGACTCAGCAATGCAGGGAACAAGAATCCAAACGCCTCTAAAACAATAGACAAAATAAGCAGCACACCAAGCCCGATGCGCTTTCTAACCTTATCAGCGGTAAAAGAACCTAATAAACCACCGACGCCGGACGCCGCGATCAAGTAACCCACCTCGATATGACTAAGCGCTAATTCAGCTTTGGCAAAATAGATGGCTTGAATCCAGAAAATTGCACCCGTGGTATTGATCACCATCACGACCAAGGTGATGTGCCACATGTTTTTGTTCGCATATAAGATCGACCAACCCTCTTTAAGCGCGCTCAGCACCGACTGTTGAACCACGGGGGCTGATGGCTTGAATTCCAGTTTATTGAGCTGCCAAAATGCTAGCACATACATCCCCGCAATAAGCAAAAACACGTTATGTAACGCAGACAATAAAAGCAGCCCCCCAGACAAAACCGGGCCAACAGTTTCTAACAAACTGTACAAAGAACTCATTCTCGCGGTGGCGATATTTTGCATGTGCTGAGGTAAAACATTTTTCATCATCCCAATACGCGCATTGTGGTAACCATAGTTAAACGCCATCATCAGGAATGCGCACGGAAACAGTGCGTACAAAGGGTTCGGCAACCATCTCACTGCAATATAAGAGACGACCAATACTGCTGCTTGCCCGATCAACATGCATTGTGACCACTGCTTTTTATTAAACCTATCAACCCAAACACCGATGAACAGAGCTAATAGTAGGTTGGGTAAAAACTCGACGGCTCTCATCCAACCCATCATCTCTGAAGACTCTGTCAACTCGTAAACCAACAAGGGCAAAGCAAGGTCATAAATCTTGGTACCAAAGGCAACAAAGAACGCTGTTGAGAACAAAACAATAAAGCTTGAGCTTTTCCAAATAGAGGGGGATACCTCTGCACCTTTTATACTTTCCATTTCTCATTCCTTTTAAAAACAATCGAATAACTCTATTATCGAGATTAAAAGATGAAGAAAAATAGAAAGTTCAAACAAGGATTTCACCTTTATGCATTACTGGAAGGCTCTAGCATTTTTACGTTCTCGGGTACTCGTTAACCAACCGACTTCACTCTCTTTAACTGAAATAACGAATGCGCTAGGTTGTACCAAACGTAACGCTCAATTGGTGATCAAAAAGCTAGTCAACGAAGGTTGGGTTGACTGGAAGTCGGGAGTTGGCAGAGGCAACCTACCCACACTCACGCTATTAAAAAGCTTGGACAGTGAGCTTGAGGTACGAATAGATGAATTGCTCTCTGAGAATAAAGTTGACCAAGCATTGGATCTGGTTGATGAATCACAACGGGATCAGTTTCTACTGGGTTATATCAGCCGCTATCAAAGCTTGCCTACTGAACTAGATATTCTGCAAATCCCTTTTTATCGAGGGACACACAGTCTGGACCCGATTGAAGTCACACGACGCACTGAAGCTCACATCACTAGCTACCTTTTTAGTAACTTACTACGTTTCAACAAGTCAACTCACTCGTTTGATGGTGATCTTGCCATTGATTGGTATCAAACAGAGCACCGTTGGCACTTCACGTTACGCAAAGGCTTAGTCTTTCATGACGGTTCACCGATTCTAGCGCAAGACGTCAAAGCACACTTTCAACGTCTGATAGGCAGCAGTCACCACAATAGTCAGCAATTTAAATGCATCTCCGCTATTACTGTTATCGATCCGCTCCACCTCTGTTTCGATATCAATGCCAACACAGGCTACCTTCCATCACTGCTATCGTGCTCCGCCGCAGGTGTTGCCAAAAAAGTAGGAGATAAAATCATTGGTAGCGGCAGCTTTAAATTAGTGGAACAGTCCGAATGGCTAACCATACTCGAGGTTTTCAGCTCCTACCATGGGCACCGACCTTGGGTAGACGGTATAGAAATTTGGAATGTTGGTGATAAAGCCAAAGACTATGAAATGCACTGCGATATTGTTCACTCACACCCACATTACCAACACTCATCCATCTCAAACGAGCTTGCCGAGATAGAACAGTGGGAAAAGGGGTGCGAGTACGCTTTAATAAACCCACATCGACACACTTGGCTATCAAACCCACAACACCTTAAATCACTGAGTGAATTACTACGTTTGCTAGGGATCGCGAAAGACATACCTCTGGACACTGTCGGCTACGCCGAGGGGATGCTATCGACGTCAAATCAATCAACACAGCCAAAGATAGAAACGGCAAATAACCAAAGCCCATTACAAATGGCTCGACAATTCGCTGACCAGCATAGCAAGCCTAAACAACCGTTAAAGATCCTAACCTATCAGCTTTTTGACCACATAAAAATGGCTCGCCACTATTGTGATCGGTTAAATGAACTTGGTTTTATCTGCGAATATCAAGTGCTCGAGTTCCCTGAATTTTGTCAGCCAGATAACCTAAAAGATGCAGACATATTAATTAGCGGCGAAGTGTTTTCAGATAACCTCGATAGCAGTTGGATGGGGTGGCTACAAAGTTCTATCGCATTAGAAGTGTGCCTCACTGATGAGCAAAAACAGTGGCGAGATGAAAACCTTGAACGGCTTTGGAAAATCACCGATTACCAGCAACGACAACCTGCCTTCCTACACATAGAAGCGCAATTGATCACATTCGGAATCTATCGACCAATTTTCCACGTTAAACAGCAGCTCAATTATGCCAAAACCGTGAACCCAGTGGAGCAGTTGGCGAACGGTTGGATTGATTTTAACCAAATCACTATGCGCCGCTAAATTGGTTAATTCTCAACCAAAACTAAACCTCACAAAGAATAATGACTTTATGAAAATATCAATTGGTGAAAATATTTGCTTCTAAATAGTTATATTAGAGATTTAATTTCTACATTTCATTTCAATTAGAGACAAAAAGACAAATTTTTTCTCCGACTACCTCCTTATACTGTGCCACGTCATTAAGGCGCTACAAGCCTATGATTTAAAATAATTATTAATGAGTAGTCACCATGAATTCGAAGTCGCTAACTATCTTGCTTTTTGTCTCTGTTTGCTTAATTTGGGGAACCACTTGGTTCGCTATGGAAGTAGCATTGCATTCTATCCCACCTATTTTTGCTACTGCGTTGCGCTTTTTACTTGCAGCCCCTCTGCTTGCGGTATTGGCGAAAGTCTTCAACCAACCACTGCTGTTCCCTAAAGGTAAGCGCCAATGGCTGCTTATTGTTGCGCTGATGTATTTCGCGATTCCGTTTACGTTGATGATCTATGGCGAGCAATACATCTCTTCAGGTTTAGCGTCGATCATCTTCGCCAACATGCCTGTCGCTGTGATGCTGATGTCTGGCTTATTCTTAGGTCTACGACTGGCGAAGCACCAGATATTCGGTTTGATTACTGCTGTTGTGAGCCTATGTTTGATCCTTGGTAACGAAATGCAGATGGGCGGTGATGACTACTTTATCGGTACAGTTTGTCTGGGGCTCGCGGTTGCGATTCACGCGGTAATGTACGTATTGGTTCAAAAACACTGTAAAGGTATCGAGGTGCTGACTTACAACGCTGTACCAAGTTTTATTGCTGCGATTTTCTTGTTTGCTGTATCGGCAGTCGGTGAGAACGTGAATGTAGAATCTTTCACTTGGGATTCTATCTCAGCGGTCGTGTACCTAGGTTTTGTAGCGAGTGTCGGTGGCATTGTGGCTTACTTCAAACTAGGTCAGGTGTCGACGCCGTTCCAAGCATCCATTTGTTTCCTTATCTTCCCAGTGGTTGCACTGTTGATCTCTTGCTACATCAATGGTGAGGTGCTATCGGAACAGTCTCTGCTTATGATGATCCCTCTACTTTGTGGCATCCTGCTAACTAAAGCACCAAAGAGCATCTTCAAGCTACGTTCAACGCTTAAAACGGCAAGCAGTAACTAAGCAGCTAAATACTAAGATAAACCGCATTCAAACTACCCCAGAAGCTCACCATATGCTCCTGGGGTTTTGTTTAGTCCCAACACGCCTTCACAATTTACTGCCCCTTTACAGCCAACCCCTTCTCATATTGAACCGCTTACCAAGCGAATGACTTAAACATCGCAATCAACTACATTAGACTCAGCCATTATTGCCAGCTCTGGTTAATACCCTTAGTTATCTCTCCACAAAGGAATGTCATGAGTAATCCCATCAAACACATGCGTCTTGTCAAAGGTCAACCTTGTAGGGTTGAGGAACTGACGAATAACGATGATGCGTTCTTAGAACCGCACAGACATGAATACTGGGAGTTAGTATGGTGCGTGGATAATCATGGCAGTCAGAGCATTGATTTCGTTGACTACGACAATAAGATCGGCCGTATTTTCACCATTGCACCGGGCCAAGTACACCGCTCGGAGCTAGTCGGAGAAAGTGCTCGTTTACTGGTATTTACTCCTGGCTTTGTTAAAACCAATCACCGCAACACTCAGCTGGTCGATACTGTTTTTGCCATGCACCAAAGCCGCCCTCCCTATTTGGATTGCAGTGAAGAAGGCAACCGCTACTTGTTGCCTATTTTCGACATGCTGAAAGAAGAGTGCGCACGAGAAGAGAGTGACTGGGACCTAGTAGAATCACTCATGAATAGCTTTTTGCGCTACATCCTGCGCTTTGCTAGCCAATCCTCATTGAAAGGTGAAGTACGCGATAGCCGAGTGAACAAGGTGGTTGATTTGATTGAACAGCACTACATCACCCATAAACATTGTGATTTTTATGCGCAAGCGCTGTCGATAACCAACAAACGTATTAACGAAATTGTCAAAGCTGATAAAGGTAAAACCGTCACTCAATTGATCCACGACCGAATCATTTTAGAAGCGAATCGAGAACTGCTCTTCTCAACCAAGACCATCAAGACCATCGCTTTTGAACTAGGCTTCGAAGATCCGGCCTATTTCAGCCGTTTTTATCGCGGACAGATGAAAGAGTCACCGGCACAGTTTCGAAGCCGATGTGCAGATAGTGCAATATAATACGCAGATAATCCCTTTTTTAGCCTCCATTAAGTTCCGATAATGCTCCCTCTTTATTTCATCCATTTTGGTACATCCAAATTGTTGGGAGCTTATTCGAATGGCCATCAACCTAAAAACCGATCCAATATCTAAGTCTTTTTATCAATACCTATGGCCAGCGCTAACCGGCATGGTGATCAAATCTCTTTTCATAATGGGAGACGCTTGGTTCGTTGGGCATGGTGTCGGTCCTGATGGCTTGGGCGCTATCGCTCTCACCATCCCTGCTTTCTCAATATTCACTGCAATTGCCATGATGGTTGGTATTGGTGGTGCGGCGCTGATGTCTATTGAAGTGGGCAAAGGCAACGTAACCTCTGGGCAAACTCTGTTTAATCAATCGATGTTGATCACCGCTCTATTTAGCACGGTGACCGTCAGCATTGCCTTGTATTGGCTCGATGAGATTATTGCGCTGATGGGGGCTTCTGGATACATGGCTGAGCTGACTCACGACTACCTATCGGTAATGCTGCAGTTCTTCGTGCTCTACTCGTTAGCTTGGGTTATGTCATGCTTTGTGCGTAACGATACCAACCCAAAACTGGCGACTTACGCCATGTCGATTGGTGCTGTGGTCAACCTCGTATTGGATTACTTCTTTGTCCTAAAATGGGGCTGGGGCATGAAAGGGGCCGCCTACGGCACAGCCATCGCACAGGGTGTCATCGCGTGTATTTTATTGAGTCACTTTGTACGCAAACAAGGCACCTTAACGCTGAGTTTAAAAGGTATTGGTTTTAATAAACTACCAAGCATCCTGAAGATTGGCACTCCAACTTTCTTCATTGAAGTCACAGCCGCTATGACGATCTTGCTCTTCAACTACGTGTTGCTGCATCAGTTTGGTGAGAATCATATTATCGCCTATGGCTTAACGGCCAACATCGGGGTCTTTGCTCTATTTGTGATGGTCGGTATCGCTCAAGCTTGTCAGCCTATCATTAGCTTCAACCATGGTGCGAACCAGCCAAATCGCATCGAAGAAATCTTCCGCTTAGGATTAAAAAGTGCGGTCGGCAGTGGCCTAGTATTTATGGGGATTGTGTATCTGTTCGCACCTCAAATCGCAACGCTTTATCTGGGAGCTTCAAGTGATTTGATTGGGCTATCCGCGACCGCACTCACTTTCTTTTTCTTTGGTGTGCCGCTAATGGGAATCAACTTAGTGATTGCCAACCTGTTTCAAGCGACTGCCAAACCAAAACAGGCAACACTAATATCTCTTGCTCGCGGTTTTGTGTTCGTGGCTTTGGGTATCATCATTCTGCCAAAGCTGTTCCCAGAACAAGGGATTTGGGCAAGTATTCTATTCGCGGAAACTCTAACGGCAATCGTCAGCTTTAGCATGTTACGCAGTTATAAGAAGCGCTTTGCTGACTCTTTAGAGCAACAAATCGTTTAGACGAGCGAACAGCAGAAACTAAAAAAGCTCCAATATCGCTATTGGAGCTTTTTATTTATCTCGCGTTAGGTGACCATGACATTAGCGCCAGCTAAACATTCGTACTTCGTTGCCCTCTTCTGGCTTCTTCGGAATATTCAAAGACAGCGCCAAAGAAACGGCCGCCATTGCTGCACCAATGTAGAACACAGTCGCAGGCGAAGAGAGCCAAATCACACCGAATACAACAGGAATAACAACCGCCGCAATATGGTTGATAGTGAAAGACACGCCCGCGGTGGAAGCCATATCAGCAGGGTCGGCAATCTTCTGGAAGTAGGTTTTGATTGCTAGAGCTAGAGCAAAGAATAGATGATCGACCACATACAATGCTGCCGCCCATTCTGCACTTTGCACCAAGCCGTAACCGACAAACACACCAATCAAACCCACATACTCGAAGATAAGCGCTTTACGCTCACCCACTACACCAATGAACTTACCGATACGCTTAGCAAACAAGAAGTTAAACAGATAGTTAATTAAGAACAGTAGCGTTATGTCAGCGGCTGAGTAACCGAACTTCTCAACCATCAAAAAGCCTGCGAATACCGTGAATATCTGTCTTCTGGCACCACTCATAAAGGTCAACGCGTAGTAAAGCCAATAACGCTTTCTCAGCACCAACTTCTTATTTTGCTGGGTCTTCGTTTGAAATTCAGGGAAGCCAAAAGTCATCACAAGCACCAGAATAAAACCTAGGCCGCCAGTAATGCCATATACCCAGGCAAAGTCGAGCTTTAACTGCTCCAACATCACCCAAATAGAACCGTATGTTAGCAAAGATGCTAAGGCACCCACCGAGATCATTTTCCCTAGCATCTCTGGCGCTTCTTCTTTGCTTAGCCATTGCAGTGACAAAGATTGCTTCAGCGTTTCAAAATAGTGGAAACCCGTCGACATCAAAATGGTGGTAAGCAAAAGGCCTGTCAGCGAAGGGAATAAACCAGTAATCGCCGTGCCCACGGTCAGCATCGCTAGCGATATCAACATGAAGCGTTGCTCACGTATGAAGGCTAAAACAAACACCACAGTAAACGCTAAGAAGCCGGGTATCTCACGAACACTTTGCAGCAAGCCTATATCAGCACCGTCAAAGTTCGCTTTCTCAATCACGAAGTTATTAAGCAGAGCCATCCAGCTCGAAAACGCGATAGGTACAACAATCGAAATCAGTAATAAAAAGTTTTGCGGCGTTTTCCAGCTCGCCTTCGATGCACTCATAGCAGACAAATCCTAAATAGTAATCCAGTATCATACTCCGGTTTTATGCCGAGTAACAAATCATTAACACTTCTGAAGAGGTTAAAAGGACATGACTTTCATCGTTTGCATAGGGGAGCGTGAAAACAGCAATCGACACCTTGAAATGATGAAACATTATGTTACATTTACAACCTACTTGATCACAACCAAGTGACGGGAATGACAACCCTGCGTAACACTCCTCTCTACCACGCGCATCCCAATATCAAAATTTCATTCTAAGCCTACCTGCACTTGCAGCGTCTGCGCTTCTGACTTTTATAATAATAACTCATTGGATTAACTATGTTTCCCATCTCTCATGAGGGGAAGTGGTTTCGATTTTTAATGGTATTCATATTCCTTGGTGCTGCCATGGAGACGGATATCTATCTACCCACATTTCCCGATATATTGAACGACTTCAACACTGACGCGGTTATGGTGCAGCGCATTCTGAGCTATAACTTTATCGGCATCTGTATTGGTTCCTTACTCTATGGACCACTATCGGATCATTTTGGTCGCCGAAAGATACTAATGTTTGGTTTTAGTGTCTTTCTTGCTGCAAGTATAGGCTGCATTTTTGCTTCAAGTATCGAGCAATTATTAGCGTTTCGACTGCTCCAAGGCTTCGGCAGTTCAGCGTGTGTAATCGTTGGTACCGCAATGATCTTTGATCTGTTCGATGAAGAACCCGCCGCCAAACTGATTGCCGATCTCAATACTTTAGTGGTCAGCTTGATGGCTTTTGCACCTCTTATTGGCGGCTGTATAAGCCTCCATATGGGTTATAAAGCAAACTTTGTCTTTATCGCCATTTTAGTACTGCTTTCTGCGACCAAATGTTTCTTCTTCTTGCCTGAATCTTTGAGTAAAGATAAACGGAAGAAGGTCGCGCCTAAGCGAATAGCAAGCGACTATAAAACCGTATTGTCTTCGTCAGCCTTTTGGTACAACACGCTAGTGACGAGCTTAATTCTTGCCGCCTACATGATTTATGTTTCCAACATGTCGTTATTGTATATAGAGCAATTAGAAGTCAGCCCTGATCAGTTCCCGTTTTTCCAAATGGCAACACTGGGCACATTCGTCTTGGTGAGTTTGAACAACGCACGCTTAATCGACAGGTTTGGCATTGATAAATTAAAAAGTACTGGGCTTGGCTTAATATTTACCACCACGCTCATCTTTTTCTTATTGCCGTCTGAACAACTTAACTCACCATTCATCCTAACAGGGACGATGTGCTTATTTTCAATAGGTGCAGGGTTATCGATTGGATTGTTCTTTGCTAAATCGATGCAAGTTTTTCCAGATCTAACAGGAATCGCAGCATCACTGGTGACGGCTATTCGCCTATTTATCGTTTCTGCAGCGATTGATTTAGGCAGTAATGCGTACGAAGGGACATCGGAGTCAGTCATACATGTGATGACCGCCGTCGTTATCTTTTTAGCGGCTATCTCCTCGCTCAATTACTGGCGTCAAAGCCGATTGAAACAGGCTGAGAATATGTAGCAAGTACCTGAGTAAAGAAGGGAGTTAGCCTCCCTTCTTTATTGATTGAATGCCTTTAAAGGGCTTTATAAAAGGTTAACCACTCACCTCGTTCTAAGCCGCTAACGTTCACTCCTGTGATGCCACTCGAGGTTGTTGCGTTAGAAGGAGAGAATGAAAGGTTAACATTTTTGAATTTATCAGAAATGCTACTTTCCGTTCCTGTTTGAGAAAGAATGTAGCCCAAGTTAGTAGAGTTCCAGCTTGAGTTTCCACTGTCTTCCCATTTTTTAAGGAGTTCTTTTGTTACCAGTTGGCTGCCAACTTTAAGAGCCGGACCACTAATATTTCGGAATTGATAGTAATCCACCCCTGAAGAAGTCAGCGCAATCACTTTTTCAGCCAATACATACAAAGAGTTGATTGCCGAACTGCTCAACACCTCTTTCACTATCAAGGTTCTATTCGTGTTATCAACGATATAGAGAATGTTCGCTGTAGCAACCGCACTTATTTTGCCATCCTTCGATGTTGCTATCTTACTGATGGTGGAATCGACATCCAACTCCCCGAGTACCGTTTGCTGAATCGAGTTTGAAACCCATTCAAGCTTGTTACTGTCTAGCCCCAACAAAATTTGCTGGTTCGCTACAATATTGGCTGTTTTCAGGTTCAACTTATCAATAGTCATCTTGGTGGATAAGTTAGTTGTGTTAATAACCTCAGCCGCTAAATTGGCGCTCGAAAAATAATTCTTATAAACAATCAAAGCTTCACTTTGGTCGTAAGATGGCATGATCTGAGGCGAAGAGGACTTGAGTGCGTGGCGCCAATTATTCATCGCTAACTTGTCAGCACTTAGTAATCTAACCTCTTGCTGCGAGTAAATCGAACTACCAGTATTTTTAACTGCCAATAACGAGCCGCTTTGCAGCAGTGGAATCACTTTTGTAAAGTTATCGTTGATACATGATTGACTAGAATCAGGAGTTTCAGCAGGTTTAGGTTTCGGCGTAGGAATTGGCGGCAGCGTTCCTCCGCTTCGGCTACTGTAGCTATCAATCTTAAACGCCTTTGCACCACTATTATTATTGGTACTCGTTAGACTCGATAAGAAGATGCCGTTGGCACCTTTACTATTACAAATATCACTCTCCGTCGGTGAGGCGTAAGACGTAGGCTTATAAACTTTATAGGCTTGGCTACCATTCAATGTAGGTACTAACTGAATGATTTCATTAGACTCTACCGGTATCTCTACACCACCAGTTCCGCCTCCATGGTGGTCATCATCGTCGTCATCGTCATCGTCATCGTCATCGTCATCGTCATCATGATCGTCGTAATCGTCGTCATGAGAACGAATACTAATCAAGCCAGAATTAGCTTGGGACGCCAAACCATTATCAAGAGTCACTGGCTTATTACGTGAAGAGCTATCGATTTGCATCACGACATCATTCGCCGTTAGAAACACTACCTGACTGCTCGCTGGATTCAGAGCGATAGATTTGGCACCAGACAATTCTGGCACCGATTGAGAACCGCGAACAACCAGAGCATCCTCTATTTGCAAGTGCCTCGAAGCAGTCCCCGCGACATCGACGCCTGAAAGGTCCAACGTTTTATGCTCGATCATGAGGTCGAGAGCATGGGCAATATTTGTGTATGCAGCTTGCTTTCCGTCAGTTTGTGCCTTTTTCAGCGATTTTAGCAACACATTAGACTTATCTTTAGGTCCATATGTTGTGTCTAGTGAGGCAAAATTCACACCGACATGATCACCTAATTTACTTTGAAGCGATGCTTTAGCCTGTTCTATATCGTTGCTAATCGTTGGATTAAACATCATCTCGCTATGAATCAAAGTAGTGAAAGGCGTCACCAGCTCCATACCAGGAGAAGCGGTTAAAATTGCACCATCATATTGCCTCTGTTGTGCATACCCGGAAACGTCTGTAATGAGTTTTTCTTGCTCACTGCATACACCATTCAGATCTGCATCAGCACATACTAATGAACTTTGAAAAGCATGGCCTGAAGTGGTCGCTCCAACTGGATTCTCTCCATCAGAACTCCCCCCACACCCTGCGACCATTAGGGCACTAGATATAGCTAGTGACAATTTGCATACTAAAAATTTATTGCGCATTTTTTCGACCGATTCACCTAGTTTATTGTTGTATGAGTAGTATTTTATTTTGCTATTAAATCACTTAACCAAATAAAAGATCAAATGATATTGATAACTACTATCATTTAAATTAATATTCTCAGCCTTTCTAGCGGGTAATTTATAAATCTTTGGAGTTCAAGTGGTAAGGAATCCATACAAATTGGCGGGTGTTTCACTCGTTTCTACAATGCTTGTTGCTTGTGGTGGTGCAGACTCAGCTCCCAAGCTTAGCCAGTCACAAACTCAGCCAAAATCCTCGAATATTTCAGGTATAGCGTTAGATGGTTATTTGCACAAAGCCAAGGTCTGTTTAGACAAAAATGGCAATGCGATGTGTGATTCTGCCGATGGAGACATTGCGACAACGGACGCCAAAGGACAATTCCAACTTGATGTCGACGATGATGTGGCTCAATACAAAGTGTTGGTTGAAGCCGTAGCAGGCATAACCGTAGATATGGATACCCCCAACCAAGCAATTGAGTCTGGGTTTACCTTAGAAGTACCAAGTAACAACTCGGACGTCGTAAGCCCAGTTACCTCACTGATTGCCAGTGTGTCAAAGTCCAGCGGTATCAGTTTCGATGATGCAACTGAGCTTGTTGCTAACGACCTAGGGATCGACAAAAGCCTAGCATTGGGTGATTACTCTGCTTCAAATTCGGTAAAAGGCCGTGAAGTGCACATGTTTGCGCGCGGTGTGACTCGCGTACTGCAAGAAGCCCAAAAAGCTTCAGTAGACGCAGGTGTCGACCAAGTTAACGCCCGTAAAGGTGCAATATACAAGCTCGCTGATCTTGATTTGGTCGAGTTCAAAGCCAAAACGGATCGACTTTCACACGGTGCGTCTGGGACAGACAGTGCTCTGCAGCAACTCGGCAAGGAGTACCGAGAGCAGCTCAAAGTCTCGCAAGAAGATATCGACGGTAGTGAAATCGTGGTTAAGCCACCAGCGCCAAAACACGGTAAAGTCAATGATGCATCAGATACTTTCAACTGGCAGTTTGTGCGTGGATTCAACCAAAACACAGATTACGAATATTCCTTAGATTCCGGTAGCACCTGGTCGACTGTCATTCGCAAACCGATTGTGGTTGGAAAACAGGCATTCGATAAAGGCTCTATTCAGGTTCGAGTCGCAGCCTCTAGTGCACGGAATACTCCAGCAGGTAAACCGCTTCTTTCAAGCAAAGCATTTACGCTAACGACAGTTCCGGCAGCACCCGCTTGGGTCACAGTGGACAACGCGAGCAATGAATTTGATTGGGCGCTGGTCGATTCTTTTAATGAATTATCTCTCTACGAGTACTCTCTAGATAACGGTGCTAACTGGGTAAAAGCAACTGAAAAACCTCAACGCATTCAAGACTTAGACATTCCAGTTGGACATCTAAAAGTACGTGTCGCGAAGGATGACTCCCTAGGTCATCCGACCGGCTTAAGTGCTATTTCAGACAAACCAATGACAGTAACCCCAGCGCAACCAGTCAAACCTGCGCTGGACTTTGCAAACGACAGCACCAATCAGATCAACTGGCTTTGGGTCTCTGGATATGATGCGCCATCTTTCTACGAGATTAATCTAGGTAACGGTTGGAATACTGTCACTGAACTTCCATATGTGGTTGGCAACGTTTCACTTGCCGCTAACAGCATCTCTATCCGTGTAAAATCAAATTTGAAAGATGCTCGCCCTGCAGGCAATTCACTAGTGATTGGTACGGCTTTCACTCGCTCAGAAAACCAGCCTGTTGCGCCAACCCTGCCGATTATTGATGATGCTGAAAACACGTTTGCGTGGACAGAAGTTACAAAGTTTGCAGGCAATGACTTCTACGAATACTCACTAGACAGAGGTCTTACATTTAGCCCGGTAACTAGCAACCCACAAGCAGTCCCAGATGAGACGTTTGCTAAGGGGCAAGTCTGTGTGAGAGTGAAAGCAGGAACAGATCCTCAACATGATCCTGGTGAAACGCTGTGCTCAGATAAGCCATATTCGGTAACACCTGACAAGCCATCGGCACCAACATCTCCAATCACTCACGATGGGTTAGACACATTTGATTGGACATTCGTAACAGGCTTCTCAGAAGCTGCGAATTACGAGATCAATGTACTCAACACTGGTTGGGCAACAGTTACTCAGAAACCTTATCAGTTAAGCGATCAAGCTTACGCTATTAACTCAATTCAAGTGCGAGTCAAACGAGATCCAATTACCGGTCGTCCTAGTGGATCAGAGCTGACAAATGATGCTGCGTTTACCGTTCGTCCATCAGCACCCAATGTTCCAACGGGCCTAGTGGTTAACGATACGGACAACACGCTAGATTGGACATACTTTGGCGAATTCACACAACCAGAGCATTTCGAAGTCACGCTCGACTCAGGTTCTACTTGGACTAAAGTCACCGCAAAACCGGTTGTGATCGGTAATATCGACAAGAATATCGGTGAGGTTCAAATACGCGTCGCTCAAAACCCGACGAATGGCATGCCTCATGGCGTAGCAGCATTACCCACACAAGCCTTCACCAAAGTGTTTGAGATTCCAGCACCAACCTCGCCTGAGATTACCAACACTTTCACTGGCTCAAACCCAATCAAGACCAATGGTTTTGAGTGGGACTACTTAACGGCCAACGTTGATGGTCAATCTGTTCGCTTTGATGAAGCCGAATACTATGAGTTCACCAACGACAAAGGCTTGACTTGGCACCCTGCTGTTTCAAACCCGCAGTTCATTGGTCCTGAAGCGTATGACAAGGCTAGTGTTGGCATCCGACTAAAAGCACATGCGAAAGAAGGTGTAGAAAATTCAACCAGCGACACGCTTTGGGCAACAGCAGCAAGCAGCCGCTTTGTCGGCCTAAAATTCGTACCAATGAAAACTCGTTCTCAAGCTGCTGACTTTGGTTATGGTGGCTCATGGAATACGTACTCGCTCAATTGTATTGCTGAATACGATGATAAAGGGCAAGGGGAACCGACGTTTTGGGCGGAACGATTCTCTGCAGACATCAATACTGTATTCGATAAAGTCGCACAACTGGATGATTGTGGTATTGCGGGTTGGACACTTCCAGACACCAGTGAAGTAATCACGTTGTCGCAGAGAGATCCTGCAACACTGCCATCAAATCTAAGAAGTGGTTACTTGGTATCAAATCAGTCAGTGAATGTATTAGCGGATAAAAATGGCGTCGCTGTCACTATCAGCAAAGGCCAAGAATCTGTTGAGCAATATTATTCAAAATACGCATACGCTAAATGGCAATTGCCATCAGGTACAGAGTTACTCACTGGTGTAGATAGCGCGACGACTGAAATAACCGCCTTTCTGAGTACACAAGATACGAAAATTAACGCTACGGAGCTTTATCTAGAAACCTGGTTAACCGCCAACCAGTCTAAGAGCAAAGGTTATGCTGCATTAGAAACGGAAGCTCAAGCTAAAATAGTAGAACTGCAGGCTTTAACCCAACCATGGTCAGATGATCTTAAGAATACGAAGCTAAAGCTGAAAGCTCTTGAATTTCAGGCCTCTGTTGCTCAAAGCCGAACTGATGCTGAGAGCCTTGAATTCATTAACAAAGTCAAAGCGTATAAGGAACAAGTCGCTAAATTAGAGCAAAACACCGTTGCACTGAGCGCATTAGTCTCTGGTTCTGAATTTGCTCAAAAATTGACGTTCATGCAGCAAAAATCCGTAACTCTATCCAGCTCAACCAACGCACTAAGCTCTGCATCACTGGCTAAGGATATTCACCAGGCAAGTTTAGACCTGTACAAGGCTATCTCAGATCTAGAGCATCAATATAGCATGGTTAATTCGTTCGTAAGCGAGCTGAATACATCAACACAAACGCTAGGCTCAGAGTTTGCCACCCTAACTACATTGTTCCAGAAGTTTGTCAGTGAGATGAATACGACGGCCAAAACCCACAACTTAGTACAATCAAAAGTGCTAGCAAAAGATGGACTGAAACTGGCGAAAGACAATGGCTTTAGCGTTTCTCAAGCTGACGCAATGGTAAGCAGCCGCTTCGCTAAATTGGACGAGTTAGGCAACTACCTACCAAAAAGCACCACCTACCAACAAGGCTGGCGTTGTGTTGAAGACACTAACATCACAGGCAAACGCCGAGTTTGGACACTGCTCAAAGACGGTCGACCAAATGGTGCTGACGATCTTGCTTATGACGCTTCGGCATCTGGTGTAGCGAGTGTATTAGGCAGTAACGGCCTGCTGGAAAGCACTAATAATGCGAACTTATGTGGCTTCAATGATTGGCAAGTACCAGCGCTGTCTCAGCTACTTTCACTACAAACTAAAGCAATCTCTAGCTCAAACTCGACCATAACAATCGATACCGATGCATTCCCTCATCACCGAGGGCTGGATCCTGAGTATGACAAATCTAGCTATTACGGTGGCGTGATTTTTTACTACTGGTCGAATCAAGCAAAGGACACCAAACAATACATCACAAACTACAGCTCTGAACGCAGCTACCAAGATGTCCGTCGTTCGGAAGTCGGTGGTACTGAAGATGCCGTCATCTTAGGGCGTCTGGTTAGAGAGAAGGTAAACACATACCAGTACCTAGATATGCAAGGGAACGTCGTTGTCGATCGCCAAAATGCAATTTGCGCGCAAGACGCTGACAGTAAGCGCGTTTGGCAACTGTTTACCAACGGAGACAACAGTCGTTTCAAGAAGTACGTAGAGGTAACACCTTTAATTTCAACACGAAATACACAAAAGGTGTGTGGTAAAGCAAACTGGCGCTACCCATCAAAAGCAGAACTGTACGGGCTGCTACCTATCAATTCCGATGTCTTTAAATTTAATAACGTGACGAGTGGTGGCTACTCGAACCGTGGTTCTTATATCACCAGTGATGCCGCTCCTTATGGTCGTGTCGTCGGGTTGAATATGACAACCATGGATGAAAGAGACGTGGGTACTGAAAGTTACGACGGCCGCTACCTATACCGACTCGTTGCCAAATAGGCACTCCAAATCTCTTATTAATTACTACAACAGCCTCTGCTGAGGCTGTTTTCATCTAGGAAACAAGAAATGTTGAACAAGAAAAAGCAACGCGGTGCAGCCGCAATCGAATACGCCATTCTCGCAGCAGCAATGGCAGTCGTACTACTCAATTTTGTTGGCGGTGAGAACGGTGAGCTAACAAAAGCAATCAGTGACGCCTACGGTACTGTAGTCCACAAACTAAAAGACGCACAACAAGCCTCAGAGTAAGCCCGTTTATTGCAAATTAAAGGAATAGTTATGACTGCCAAGCGACTCATGTTGCTGTCGTTATTTTGCTCGGTGCTCGGAATATCCGTTTTACTGTTGAGCCAAACCAATAGCGAGTCTGCGACCACCTCTTCTAAACAAGCCGTTAAGCAAACGGTCAAAGTGCTGGTTCCAACTCGCACGATAGAGATAGGTCAAGCCTATACACCAAACTCGTTCCGATGGAAAGAAGTTCCACAGCAAGAGTTGGAGAACTACATCGACCATGTGACACCGGAAGATATTTCTGCTGATCACTCTATGTCGGGGCTTGCACGTACCAAGCTCGTCAAAGACTCGATATTGTCGAAAGCGGATATTACCGAGCCAGAAGGCGGCTACTCGCTTTCATTAAAGCTACAACCAGGTTATCGCGCTATCTCAGTGCCTGTTGATCAGGTGACATCAAATTCGGGCTTTATTGAGCCGGGCGACCGCGTAGATATTCTCCTGCTCGGTTCACAAGATGGTGAGCTGCTTCGTTATGGCAATTCATCGCAGGGTTTGTATGTCACAACGATTGCTCATGATGTGAGAGTCTTGGCATTTAATGACAAACAAACGGCTGAGTCTTATCAAAAGGCCCGCGAATCTAATCATTATGAAAACGGTATCCCTGACGACAGCAGTGTCTCTTTAGAGGTAACCCCCGAGCAAGCAAACCAAGTTGTTTTGGCTAAACAATTAGGCAAGTTAACGCTCGTCTTACGCGGGCAAAACGAAGACCCAAATCAAACTCAGAATGCCAATTCAGCGACGCTGAAAGCCATCTCGCCAGACACTACTCAGGTATTGCCTGACGTCGGTTTGGTGGAGTTTAGAGCCGACAACAAAACGATCAACAATAAAACCGGAGCTGATAACAATGGCTAGTACCTGTCGTTGGTGGGGGATTCTCCTACTATCAAGCCTGTGCCTCTCTTTTACATCAACAGCATCTGCACTTGATGTGACAATCAATGAGGCAAAAATGATTCGCTTACCAGAAAAAGCGAAGTCAATTTTCATATCTAGCACCCATATTGCTGATTACCAAACCTTAACCAACACCAAGGTGATGGTATTTGGTAAGCGAGCTGGCAGTGCCACTATCACCGTTTTGAACGAGCAAGAACGCGTCATCTATACCAATAAGATTCGCGTGACTCACAACAGTCGCGAATTCAATGAATTGGTCAAAAACAAGTTCCCAGAAGCGTCCGTAAACGCGGAATCTCTGGGTGGAAAGTTATGGCTAAAAGGGCAAGTGCCTTCACCTATGATGGCGCATAATATCGTGTCCTTAGCGAAAGGCTACCTGTCTCCTATTATTGACCAAACCCAGCAACAAGAAAGCTCAAACACTCAAAACAATGCAGGTACTAGCAATACGACGACTAAAGATCAGCCAATGCAATCCAATGAAGATGAGCTGATTAATCAATTGGTTGTCACTATGCCAAACCAGGTCAACATTCGAGTGAAAATCGCTGAAGTCTCGAGAAATGTTTCTAACAAATTGGGGATCAAGTGGGGCTCTATCGCAGGTGGTGTTGGACAGTTTTCATTCTCTAAACTGCCGAATGTCAGCAGCTGGGGTAAACCAAGCATTACCGCACTGATTGATGCATTAGCGACAAATGGCATGATGTCTGTACTGGCTGAGCCTAACTTGACGGCGATGTCCGGCGAAGACGCTGAGTTTCTGGTGGGTGGTCAAGTCCCATTACCATTGATTACGGCTGATACCACTCAAATCGAGTACAAAGACTTCGGGGTAAAACTGAACTTTACACCAACGGTGCTCAGCCAAAATCGTATCAGTTTAAAGGTGAACCCAGAGGTCAGTAACGTCTCCATCGAAAACCAACAAGTGGTAAACGGGACTAACTTCCCCTCTTTTACTACCCGTAGTGCCGCTACCACCATCGAATTAGCCAGTGGACAGAGCTTTGCCTTGGGCGGCTTATTGAAGTCAGAAGACATTGAACAACTGCAAAAAGTGCCGCTTATCGGTGAAGTACCTGTACTAGGAAGCCTGTTCCGTTCAACTGAATTCACTCGCCGAGAAACAGAGTTGATCATCATTGTCACGGCTTACCTAGTACAGCCAACTCGTTCAGATTCGATGCAGCTACCAACCGACGGTCTCATTCCACTAAGCGATGTAGAACGTCTTCTGGCATGGCCAAGAATTCAACGAAAAAGAACACACGACCAAGACACATACACCGACAACCACAAGCCTCGCTTGCTGGGTGACAACGGGTTCTATTACTGAGGACATCATGAATAAATTATCCTTATTGCTCCCTGCCCTATTTGTGTTTGCGGGATGCGCACCTACGCCAACCACTCAGCAACCATCAGTCGATGTGATTTCTGTGACTAACAAGTTCTCTCTGACACTTGCAGGAAAAACGCTGTCGGCTCAGGAAAAAGCGGATATTTCTGACTTTATCTCTCGTCGAGGCAGCGCGAGTAGCTTGATGGTCAAAATCGAAAAAACGACTCAGAAAGGTGAACGTCAACTAGAGAAAGTAAGGCTTCATCTTATCGAATCAGGCCTCTATCCATCACAAATTTGGGTATCAGACGAATCAACAGAAGGTAAAGGCGACATCACTATTTTAGTCGAGTCTTACCGAGCTAAAGTCACAGCCTGTGACGCGGGTAAAACGCCAAGAACCACGCTCAACGCATACCGCACTCAGCGCAATTTTGGGTGTGCAAATGCCAACGCGCTTGCACAAATGGTAGCCAACCCTAAAGACCTGATCGTCGGTCAGCCGATTAATGGTGCTCAAGGGCAGAAAGCTGTCTCTAGTATCGATAACTACTTTGCTCCACCAGCCCAAAACCAACAGACAAATAATGGTTCTTCGACGACCACGCAAGGAGGTGCGCTATGAATCAAGTACACCAGTTAACGGTACTGATCGCAGCGTCTGAGCAACTCGATACCCTAGCGCTTACGCACACACTGAATGACTTTGGTATCCACAACATCACAGTCTCTTCAAATCAAGAAGACGACGTAGTGCGACACGTGCTGAAGCATGGTATTAAGACAGTATTTCTCGATGTGTTGAATTGTGAGCTGGCTGAGTCGAAACAAGCAGTACAGCGCTTAATTAAGCGTACAGGTTGTCAAGTTATCGCTATTGGCCACTCAGATGAAATTTTCATCTACCGTGGCATGCTGGCATCAGGCGCGAGTGATTACCTAGTGCCTCCTGTGACTCCACAAGATCTGGAACACGTTTCTTTCGCGGCTTTACAAAACAACAGCGAAAAACGAAATGAAAAAGTCATCTCGGTTGTCAGTGCGAAAGGCGGTTCAGGCAGCAGTACCATTACTGCAACTCTTGCTCAACAACTCGCAGAGCTCGATAAGAAAGTGGCTTGTCTAGACCTAGACTTTTCAATGGGCGATTTGGATCTGCTACTCAATGTTGAAGGGAACTCAGCATTGATCGAGCTTTTACAATACCCAGAGAGACTAGACCCGTTAGTATTCGAACGTAGTGGGATCAGCGTATCTGTAAAGCACACTCTCTTTACTGGCTATCTACCTTTAGATGCCACACCATTCTGGCCACAAAAGAGTGCATTGGACCAATTTACTAAGTTTTGCCTACAAAACTCAGACTACCTATTAGTGGATATCCCAACTTACTCTTTGCGTGATCAAGTTGGCTTTGACGCACTGAAAAGTGCCGATATCCGAGTGATTGTCGTTGAGCCTACACTCGGCTCTATCCGCAATGCCGGCCAGATCATCAAACGACTTCAGAATCAAACCAACTCCCAAACGCTTGTTGTGCTCAATCACACCAAGTCTGATTCAGGCTCAATGATTTCAGTTAACGATGTGAAAAAGTCGTTAGGTGTACCGGTAGACGTTCTCATTCCATTCTCCCCGAACCACTTTTTAAGCAAGTCATCACTTGGTCAACCTGCCCACAAAGGCAACAGAAAAGTGAAAGTGGCGTTCAACGCTTTAGTTGAATTAATCACAGGTGAATCGCAGCAAAGCAGCCGCCGTTTTTGGAAGCGAGGTGCATAATGTTTGGTCAAAAAGCAAACACGGTTGATCCTATTGAAGTCAGCCAAGCTCGATTACGTGAAACGTTAACATCCGCTCCCTCGCTACGTGATCATTATCATGTGATTCATGAAGAGATCATCAAGGCAATCGATCCATCGGCTGTTGTGAGTTTAAGTGCGTCCGATCTTGAAGCTAGAATTTCAGAGATGGTATCGGAAATTGTAATCTCTAAACAGTTACCACTCGGTCATCAGGATGTGACTCATTCTGTAGAGCAGCTCCTACATGAATTTTTAGGTTTGGGGCCACTCCAACCTCTTATTGAAGACCAAACAGTCACTGACATCATGGTCAATGGTTACCGTGAAATTTATGTCGAGCGTTCAGGAAAACTGCAAAAAACCACGGTCCAATTTCGTAATGAAGAGCAGCTTCTCAACTTAGCGCGACGTATCGTGAGCAAAGTAGGTCGACGAATCGATGAATCGAATCCATTAGTTGATGCAAGGCTAGACGACGGCAGCCGTGTCAATGTCATGATCCCACCGCTCGCACTTGATGGAACCTACATCTCTATCCGTAAGTTCAATGAAAAGAAGCTGACACTGAGCCAATTGGCACAGTTTGGTGCGATGTCGAATTCGATGATTAAGCTTATTGATATTATCGTTCGCTCTCGTCTCAACGTTCTTGTTGCGGGTGGTACCGGTGCAGGTAAAACCACCCTGCTTAATGCAATGTCTTTCAGCATCTCACCTCAAGAGCGCATCATCACCATTGAAGACACAGCAGAACTGCGCCTGCAACAACCCCATGTGGTACGTGCAGAAACTCGCCCAGCCAATGCAGAAGGTTTAACGCCGATTACTCAAAGAGAGTTAGTGAGAAATTCGCTACGTATGCGACCAGATCGCATCATTTTAGGCGAAGTTCGTGGCGATGAAGCCTTTGAAATGATGCAAGCGATGAACACAGGCCACGATGGTTCGCTGTGTACACTTCACGCCAACTCTGCAACGGACGCACTGGTGCGAATGGAGAACATGCTAATGATGAGCCAGGCGACACTGCCTCTATTTTCACTGCGTCGCCAAATCGCAAACACCATTGATGTGGTTATCCAAGTAGAACGAATGCGCGATGGTAAGCGACGCATTGTTTCAATAACCGAAGTGCAAGGGTTAGAGGGCGAGCAATACGTCACTCAGGAACTGTTCGCCTTTAAAACGTTATCGGAAGACCAGCAAGGCAACCTAATTGGTGAATATAAGAGTGCCAAGTGCGTACCAAGCTTCAACGAAAAAGCGAAATATCACCAGTTAGACGCTCAACTAAGGGTGGCAATGGAGCTTGAAGCCGGATGATTTTTGTTCTTACTATTTCTGCGCTGCTGGCTACGGTTTGGCTAATAAAGCTCAACTCAAAACAAGCCATTGTTAATAAGCGACTGTCCTTGGTATCTGGTTCATACAAAGCAAGCCCTGCAGACGTTTCTATCAAAAAGTCGAGCCACCAGCGCACCAACAAACTGCATGCGTTTTTCCTGCGAATAAATGCTTTGCTACCTGCTTGGGATAAGTATTTTATCGCCTCAATGGTTGTTGGTTTGCCAGTTGCTGGTTACCTGTTAGTGCCAGAGCTTCCAGTACACCTTCGATTACTTGCAGCGGTTGGGCTGTGGCTCATATGTACCTGCGCCATTGTGTTTTATCGCAGAAAGAGACAAGTAGAAGAGTTTGAAAAAGACATCATCAACGTCCTTGGATTAATTTCTAGAGCGGTATCAGCAGGGTTATCCATCCCACAAGCGATTGATCAAGTGGCACAAACGCAACCTGGTTTGCTAGGACGAGAGTTCTCTTACCTTCGCGATAATCTCGCGCTTGGCCTTAGTCTTCGTCAGAGTCTCGATGATACGTGCATTCGTCTTCCTTACAGCAGCTTTCGTTATTTCTCTGTTGCACTGATCCTTAACCAGTCGAATGGTGGTCAACTGCGCGACATTCTTCATAGCTTAAGCCGAACCATGCATGACAACCGAGCGATGAGAAAGAAGGTGAAGAGCCTAACCTCAGAGCCTCGCATCACAGCGTTATTTCTCTCTGTCTTACCCATTGGGTTGCTAGGTGGCATCTATTTAATTGAGCCCTACATGATTAAGCAGCTGTTTAACACTGAACTAGGTCAACGAGTGCTGACCTATGCATTGATTAGCATCAGCATCGGCACCTTAATTTTGAATGCTCTGACTCGTAATAAGAGGTTCTCATCATGATGTATTTTGCCATGCTGCTGTTGGGATTAGCTGTTCTTCTCACGCTGATCGCACATCTATCTTCGTTCAAACGAGACGTTGTGGCTGAGCGACTGAATCGCGTATCAAGCTATTCCTCAAAGTACAAAAACACGTCGAGTAAGTGGCACTTCCAAGGTGAGAAGTCTCGACGTCAAAAGCTCGTTCTGATTGGCTGGCTGAACCCTAATGCAGAGATCTACTTTTTAGGACTTAGGTTGCTCACCATGGCCGCAGGTACTGTTACTTGGTATGCCACTCGCATCCAAGTGCTAACGATGAATTCGGCGGCAGAGTGTATCGCTATCGGCATCGTGGTCGGCATCCTATTCGATCGTATTCTTGAATGGCGTGTGAACCAAGTTCGAATGCAGATCAGCCGAGTAATACCCGATGCCGTCGACCTAATGGTGGTGTGTGTTGCATCTGGCTTAACACTCGAAGCGGTATTTCGCTGTGTCGGTGAAGAGATGCGTTCTATCTCTCCAGCATTGTCACGCGAATGGCTGCTCACAGCAACTGAGATATCGGTTCTTGATTCACCACAAACGGCACTCAACAACTTAGACAAACGCGTACAACTGTCTGACATCAACAACGTTGTCACTACCATGAACCAAGCGCTGCAATACGGTACGCCTATCGCTGACGCCCTCAAACTGATCGCTTCGGATAGCCGTCAATACCACTTCTTAGAACTGGAAGAATGGGTGGGGAAAATACCAGCCAAAATGTCATTCCCTTTGGTGGTTTTCATCATGCTACCTGTGGTGGGCATCATCGTTGTGCCAATCATGTTGTCTCTTACACAAACTCTGGGGGGCTTATGAGAACCATCCCGTTATTCTTTTTGTCGCTGATATTGTTCGGCTGTCAATCCACTAACCACGTTGAAAAAGATACCGCCGAAAACATGAAAGTGGCAGAAGTTGCGTTAATGAACGGTAAGCCAGAGAGCGCCATGGATCTCTACCGAAAAATGTTGGTATCGAAACCCAATGACCCGCAGTTACTGCTGTTGATGGGCTCTGCAGCCAATCAAGCCAGTCGTTATGACGAAGCACTGCATTACTTAAAGCGTGGTATCGAGCTTAATCAATCCAGTGCGATTTACCGTGAGCTAGGTCGTTCATGGTTAGCTTTAGGAGAGCTTGAACAAGCGACTTCAGCTCTTGAAGAGTCTGTTCAACTGGAGGCGTCCGATGACGTTGCTCAAAATAGCTTAGGAGTCAGTTACTCGCTCAATAAACAGTATTCCAAGGCAAGAGAGTGTTACTCAAATGCCCTTAGCTTAATGCCTTCAAGCAACGAATACCGAAACAACCTCGCTATGGCTTGGATACTCGATGGTAAACCAGATCAAGGGATTCGTATTCTGCACCCGATCTTTGTCAGAGGTGAAGCTAGCGTAAAACTCCAGCTTAACCTTGCGTTGGCTTACGCGCTTTCTGGCGACAGCGAGTCTGCAAAAGCGATCGCTCGTGAACACTTATCGCAACCGGAATACGCTAACAATAGCTTGTATTATCAAGCCCTAGCCGCTCACGCTGATCGAGGAGAACAATAATGCTCTCTCGTCAGAAAGGTGCGAATAGCGTTGAGTTTCTAATGATCACCCTACCGTTTCTATTGCTGATAATAGGGGTCTTTGAGATCTGCCGCCTGCTGCTAGTCAGCATCATCTTCGATGTCGCCGTTCATGCAGGAGCTCGAGAAGTCAAAATTCGACCAGTTGGTCCCATAGCAAACCAAGTTTTCATCGACACTATCGACAAGTTCCCACTGCTCGATCGCAGCAAGATCAAGTTGTCTCAACCTTTATACGTTGAAAACCTACCGGACTTAGTTAACAGGAAAGCGGCACCGATAAGCAAAGCAGTATTGGGGGAGTACACGGTGTCCTACGCATTCTCATTCGCTCTGCTGCCGAGCCTTTCGACCCAGTTTTTAGAACGTAGCGGGAAAATGACAACCTTGGAAAAAAAGGTATTGGTGAGCTATGACGGTTAATAAAACACACCCGAGAAAACAAGCGGGATCAGCTGCTGTTGAGTTTCCATTTGTCGTACTCGCGATGATGATCATTCTGTGGGGGTTCGTTGCTATCTACCGCTTATTCAGTATGCAGACTCAGTTAGACAATGTTACCTACAACCTAGTGAATGCGATTTCTTCAACTCAACTCAAACCTGAGCAAGGTAAGAATGGTTTACCCGAGACTCTTAAAGGTCCATTACTCGTGCTCGCTGAACGTTATCTGCCGAGTAGCATTGCTCGTGGCGATATTGGGCTTTTACTTGAAAGTCGTGTCTTTGATACTGCCGCTTCGACGTGGGAATACGAATATCTTTATGCGGGAAGCAACTGCCAAAGTGATCCACCTATTGAGGACCTTACGGACATGCTTGTTGTAGGCAACGGTGATCCTGCATTGAATGGAAAACCATCAACTTTGATTCAGCTGACCTTATGCGTAAAGACACCATTTGACTACGAACGGCTCGATCTTCCAAAAAGCCTAAAGAGCTCATCTGTAGTGATAGGTAAGCACTATGGTTAAGTCAATGTTTAGCAGCCTAGCCCGTCAGCAAAAAGGTTCGATCACCCTTTCTTTCTTGGCACTGCTGCTCCCTGCACTATTTATCGCCGTCGGCACTTTGATGATATCGGCGCAAGTGATGGTTTCTAATCGAGCCGCGCAAGCCGCTGATTCTGCCGCACTGGCTTGTGCTTTTGCTGATGAGGCGACTCCGAGAATGATGCGAGTATACCAAGATTACTATCACCCAACACTGAAAGGTGTGAGTGGATTAACGCCAGAAAACCAAGGCTGCCGAATTAGCCTAGGTTACTCCGTTACACCGCTACTACCGCATTTCAGCTATGAACGCTACGACCAAAATGTGACTGCAACAGGTGGTGGCTTTAAGGGGGGGGTTGAAAGCAAACACTCTGCGATTCCAACAGAGTTGGTATTGGTACTCGACGTATCTGGCTCCATGAGCTCAAACATACAGTCACTAAAATCTATTTTGTCGAATGCCTTGAATACAATTCAATCTCAGAGCAATAACGCTAACGATTTAGATTCAGTAAGCATTTCGATCGTTCCTTTTGACTCTGGGGTGGCAACACATCGCCCGCCCTGGTTATCCAAAGAAGCGGCCGGAATCTACTGTATCGATGGACTTAGCTATCGTAATGGCGATTTCTCTGCGGCGCTGACCGTAGATAACCTCGCGTCGCTGCATTCAGAGCGACCGGTGGAGTTTACACCGCCAAGTAAGTGGTTAAGCGACTGCAATCAAGACTCACCAATGTTGCCCTTGACCAACGTCTTTTCCCGCGTCCAAAACTCGATAAACAGCCTAAAAGCAAATGGCGGTACTCGCTCTTATCAAGGTTTGGTATGGGGAGTGAGGCAGCTTATCCCAAGTTGGCAACAAGCATGGGGAATAAACGTAAGCACGGTACCCGAAACCAGAAGAAAACTGGTGTTATTCACCGATGGCGCTGACGAAGGAGACGCGTTCAATCAACTGGTGAACGCTGGGTTCTGCACTACGGCTATCAAGCAATACGGCATTGAAATGAATTTCATCGGCTATGGCGTCAGCCCATCTCGAATTACTCAATTCGAGAACTGTGCAGGAAATCCTTTACGCGTATTCAGTGCCACCAATACGACACAACTTAACGAGTACTTCTCCGACATTTTGGCGGTTGAATACTCGGCAAGCATCCGACTCACTCGCTAATTCAAACAAAGCGCTTGATTCAAAAGCATCGAATTTAAAACAGATAAATTAAAAACAATATGGAGAAACACATGTTTACACGAGCCCTAGCGTTATTGGCGCTGTGCCTTTCTTTACCTGCATTGGCTTATCAAGAAGGCGATTCTTTATCGCAAGACGTTATCAAGAAACTGCAACTCAACAACGAGGAGCTCACCATTGTCGACTTCTTTGCTGAATGGTGCGTTTCTTGCCGAGAAGAGCTTCCAGAAGTAAACCAACTCTACAAAGAACTTAAAGGCACTGGCGTGACGTTCAAAGGCGTTGATGTCGATGAAGATGTTGAAGTTGGCCTTGAGTTTCAAAAGCGGCTCGGATTGGAATTCCCAGTAGTGAACGATCCAGAGCAAGCATTGATCGCTGAGTTTAAACCTATCGGTATGCCTGCACTTTATTACATCTACCAAGGCAAGGTTATCAAGATTCGCTTTGGTGCCATTAACCACATTGGCGACGTCATTACTGACGACCTCACCAAGATGGGAGTGCAACTGTAATGCTAATCAAAGCCTCCCTTATTGGGCTACTTGCTATTCCAATGACCGCCAACGCAGCTCTCGACCTTAGTGGTTTGGGAAAAAAGCCCGTTGAGCAGCAAGCCAGTAATAACAGCACTAACAGCGATGGTCCCATCGTAGAAGAAGAGATCATCTCCAGCACGGTTTACTCCAGTAGCGGCACGCACTCAAACCAAACCACCAAGAGCGCAACAAGACGCAACATCGACATGGTCACACCAAAGGCAAAGCAGCTGGTTATCAAAGAGAAAGCGCCAGAAGAGACTAACAAGCCTTCAGCGTTAGCGTTTGTCGATGAATTTCTTGGCATTGAGCCGGTAAAGCCTTGGGAGAAAGGAACGCTAGCTCAAAAAGAGATGAAACCGGGCGGTCCAGTACCGGAATTCGATGTGTTCTCCGAAAAAGTCTTCGCCTACAAACAAGGCTCTGTGGGTGGCAGCGGTGTTGGCGGTGGCGGATGTGGCTGTAACTAACCATTAAATCGACAAAAAACACTCAATCAATAAAAAATATTCAGTACTTCAAAAACAAAATAAGAACAAAATGAAAAAACTACCAATTACGCTGCTCAGTGCAGCGGCAGTGGCTAATGTGGCATTAGCTGAAGATCATGTCTCTGTTCATTACCTTAGCTATGAGGAATACGATGACAGAGTATCAGCCAATGACACCATGGTTTCGATTGAAAAAAGTATCGGCTTAGATTGGACCCTAAACGCAGAAATAAGCTACGACAGTGTTTCAGGTGCTTCTCCAGCTTGGGGCCCTACGACACCTCTAGGTTCGGATGCCGACAAGATAAATCGCGCCGTGAAAACTCAGCAAGCCCAGAATAAAACTAATGAGGTCATCCGTGCGGGTTACGATCCTCACCGTGACAGTTATGAGGTCCAGAAGGTCGGCCTAGAAGACACAAGAAAAGCACTCAGCTTGAGTGCCACCTACCGTGACAGGCTGCGTAATGAATGGACCTTTGGCGGTAACGTATCTCAAGAAGAAGACTACGAAAGCATTGGTATCAATGGTAAAGGCTTGATTTATGCTGATAGCGCTAAAAACCGTTCGTACAGCTTAGGGGGCTCTGCTCTTTTCGACCAAACTCAGGCATTTGGCAAATACGTTTTAGGCTCTTCTAACAGCCAGAGCTGGGAAGACATTTTCACAGGCAGCTTAGAAGCGGGGTTATCTCAAACCTTTACACCAAATCTGTACAGCATTTTTACCGCTTATGCAGGCTACCGTAGCGGTTACTTGAGCAACCACTATTTAACGGTTCTTCGCGAAGTCGATATTAACGACGATGGCAAAATCGATGATGACGAAGTGTTCTTGGGGCAAGACTCTAGACCCGATACCCGAGTCTCTGGCGGTATTAATCTTCAGGCCTTTTACTCTTTGTCAGACAGTATAAAAATCCGACCTCGATACAAATGGTTCATAGATGACTGGGGCGTGATGTCTCATCAGTTGGGCGGAAAATTATCTTGGCGTGTCAGTGAGTGGCTAACCCTTGCACCCGGTTATTTCTGGTATACGCAAGATGCGGCAGATTTCTATCGCGATCCTAGTAGCGCAGATCCTTCTTTTGCTTCGACAGGTTACGCGACTTCTGACCTTCGCCTAGGTAACTTCACCGCCAATGCTTATGAGCTTGGCGCGAGCGTTAAGGTCCATAAAACCGTGCGTTTAAATGCGCTTGCGGCTTACTACGAACAGAGCAACGGGTTTGAAGCACAGTGGTGGGCGATTGGAGCAACTTATGAATTCTAAACTGCCCTTTGTCCATCGCTTTCATGCCATGACAGTACCTTGCGAAGTACAGATCTTATCGCTTGATTTGACTCACTTTCCAAAGGCGTGCGCAAAAGACATCGCTGATGAGATAGAGCAGAACACACATCGATTAGAGGGCAAATATAACTTCTACAGCGATGATTCATGGCTAACGCGACATATTAATCAGCGCACAACCAGTGAAGTCGAACTCGATTCGGAGTCTGCGGAAGTTTTTGAGCATCTCGATCGATTAAGCCAACTGACATTTGACACATTTGATACCACCGTTGGCAGCATCAAGCATCTTTTAAAACAGAAGCCGAAGATGTCACACAGCCATGCGTTTCAAGCTCTCTCTTCCGCACTGGGCAAGCAGGCTTGGGAGCTAAAAGAGACAATGTTTCTAGAAGGGACAATCGTTCGACAAAGAAAAGTCGATCAACAAAAGACAAGGCTGCACGTTCCAGATTCACGCACCCGCTTCGATTTTGGTGGCGTCATCAAAGAGTACGCGGTCGATCAAGCAGTAAAGATAGGTAAGCGACTTGGTGCAACTTCAATGTTGGTGAATTTTGGCGGCGATATCTATGCATTGGGTACAAAGCCAGATGGTTCGCCATTTAACATTGCGGTTCTGGATCCAAGAGACAACAAGACACCTTTTTTTGCCATTCCGATTACCGACGCGGCGCTGACCACATCAGCCCACAGTGAACGTCAGATGCAGTTCGGCGATAGAACCACGTCTCATATTTTGTCGAAACAGGACGTGGAAAAGAAGATTTTGTCGGTTACTGCAATAGCTTCCTCCACTTTGGAAGCAGGTGTACTTAGCACTTCCTTGACGCTCAACCCAAACATTTCAGTGCCGGAAGAGAGCGCCGTTATTTACATCGACGATCAATTACACATTCACCAAAACACGGAGTTTTTGCATTCATGAAAAGCTATCTACTCATGTTAATTCTATTGTTTAGCAGCTTTTTGCATGCTCAAGACAACGAGTTTCTTCCGGTTGAAGAAGCCTTCCCCGTTACATGGGAAGCCACGGACCAAGGTGCGGTTATCCGCTTTGATACACACCCGGGGTACTATCTTTACCAATCTCGCTTCTCGTTTAAAGAAGAGTCCTCATTATCGACACTAGCTCCTCAATACTCTCTGCCAGGTGAAGAAAAACAAGACCCTAACTTCGGTAATGTAGTTGTCTTTCACGAACCGCTTACCGTTACCGTGCCTTACACAGGAAGTGGCAAGCTCACCGTGCGTTACCAAGGCTGTGCAGATAAAGGGCTTTGCTATCTGCCACAAAAGTTAGAGCTCGATCTACCTATGATCGAAGCCTTAGCTGCAGCCCAGATTGAGGAGCAATCAAACTCTCTGGTTCAAACCCTAGGTGAGATCAGTGAAGACACCAATGGCTTATCTTCGTTCCTATCCCAAGCCGGTAAGTTACAAGCGCTGCTTGTGTTCTTCTTGCTCGGTTTGGGCTTGTCCCTCACGCCATGTGTACTGCCGATGATTCCAATTTTAGCCAGTATCATCGGTGGCGAAAAAGCAATGACAGGTAAGAAAGGTGCGGCACTTTCTAGCTCTTATGTTCTGGGTATGGCAACCAGTTACGCGATGACTGGAATCCTAGTCACCACATTGGCAAAAGGGGTCAACCTGCAAGCCGCGATGCAACAACCTTGGTTGTTAAGTAGCTTTGCAGCGATTTTTGTTCTGCTTGCATTGGCAATGTTCGGCTTCTATGAACTTCAATTACCAGCCGCACTGCAGCAAAAACTCAACAACGGTTCAGACAAGTTGGGCGGTGGCAAGATCGCCAGCGTGTTCGCAATGGGCGCAATATCTGCCTTGGTTGTGTCACCTTGCGTCAGTGCCCCATTAGCAGGGGCATTGCTGTACGTTTCAACGACTCAAGATTGGATGTTTGGCGGAGCGACTTTGTTCGTTATGGCACTAGGTATGGGCGTTCCACTTATAGCGATTGGAGCGAGTGGTGGACGTCTGTTGCTAAGAAGTGGCGCGTGGATGGTATCCGTAAAACAAGTGTTTGGCGTGCTGCTATTGGCGGTCGCTATCGTGTTGTTAAGCCGCTTTATTGATCCTTCGATCATCATGATCTTATGGGCACTACTTACTATTGGAACAGGTGTCCATTTCGGCGCTTTAGAAGCGGCACAACCGGGCTGGGCGCGCACTCGCAAATTCTCCGCTCTGCTGCCACTGAGCTATGGCTTGATTCTGTTTGTGGGTTATTTCCTAGGAAATTCCGATCCTCTCAACCCGCTTGCAAACCGAGAATCAGCTCAACCTATTGCGGCTACTCCCTTTGAGAAAACAGACTCGATTGATCAGCTAAAGAAACAGATACAAACCGCTGCCAACGCTAAACAGAAAGTACTGGTCGACCTTTATGCGGATTGGTGTGTCTCTTGCAAAGTGATTGAAACAAATGTGTTCAATGACCAACAAGTGAGCCAAAAACTGAAAGAGTGGCAGGCCATAAAGCTTGATGTGACTGAAAGCTCACCAGAACAAATGGCATGGCTTAACGACAAAAATGTGTTCGGCCCACCCGCTATTTTCTTTTACTCCCCCGATAGTGGTGAAATAGAGCCTGCGCGTGTGATGGGAGATATTGATAAAGAAGGTTTCAATAACAAGCTCAAACTTGCTAATCAGCTTGTAGCAGCCCGCACAGCAGAGCCAGACAACCTGACAAACTAGACAATCACTCAATGACCTAAACGCCCAATCAATGATTGGGCGTTTTTATTTGGTTTACTTATTGCACCCCAGTTACTTGGCTTTTTCTAACGGTTGGATGACCATTTGAGTCAGCTGTTCAGTGTAAGAATTGATCTTCCAATGCTCAGGGCTCCAACCTTTCACGAAACGTTGGAAATCAGCCCATGCCACGTAAAACATTGGTCGCCATGCGGCTTCAACATCATCGAAAGAAAGGTGTGGCTGATAGTGCGCGAGTGCATCTTTCAAGTGTTGGAAGTAAATATCTAATACCTTTTGCTCGTACTCTTGGCAATCTTGCGGCCTAATTGCGCTGCTCATAAATAGAGCCACATCTTTCATCGCACAGCCGTGACCCACATATTGGAAATCGACGGCAGCGGCGTTTTCGCTCTCTAGATCAAAACAGAAGTTGGCTAGCTTAGCGTCACCATGGACCAAGGTTTGATATGGACACTCTTTTAATAAACGGTCGATGTGCTTAGCTTGATTCTTCAGTGGGACATCAGCCAAAGCATTCAGCTCATCGGGGCGAGTGTCTAGGTGCCAGTATGTACCGACTTGCCACAATGACGACGACTGTTCTTGATTGATATTGATGTGCTTTGCGTGAAAATTAGCGAGCCATTTAAGGCAAGCATCGCGTTGTTTTTGCTCTTCTCGTGTGTAACTAGATGCCTGATAGTCAGAAACAACAGGTACATCAAACTGAGAGGTTAACGGAAAACCTATATCTGCTAGGTCTTGCATCACGATAAGCCACTCATTCTCTTGTAGCTCACAATGCAGTCCAACAGGAACAGGACAACGATCGTCCCATTGTTGAGTGAAGGACTGATACCATGCCGTTTCCACTTGGTAAGAGTGAACTTTGCGTTGATGAGAGAGTTTAGTATTCCAGCCTTTAGGGTGTTCCGCTTTATCTGGCAGCGCGACATGTTTAACGATAACGCTGTTCATCGAAGCGCTATTATCTTTAGCAAAGACCAAGCGAACTAACTCGCCATACCCGCCCCACAGGCGTTGAATCACTTCGACATCAAATCCTTCATAACAACCCAACCAGGTCGCTATCTTTTGATAAAGCTCAGGCTGATTTTGACTTGAGCTCACTGTAGCTTGAGCTCGATTATTCGACGGTATTGATTGAGACATATTACTCGTTGTTATGCTTTATCGGATAGAAGATGTGACCACTGTGGCTGCCTATTCATGTAGTGAACCACATAACTACAAACCGGCACAATTTTGAAGCCCGCTTGTTCAATTTCAGGCAATACCGACTCCATCATCATCTTACCAAAGCCCTTGCCTTGCAGTTCATCAGGAATACGAGTCGACGTGATATGTAGTACATCTCCGTCCTTTTGATACTTAACAACCGCGAACTGGTTGGGTTCTAGCTCAACTGTGATCTGGTTCACTTCTTGATCCCATTTTACTGCCTGCATTCTCAACTCCTGCAAATAATGGATACGACAAACAATAAAAGTTTGAAGTATGAGTTCCTTGTAATAGACTAACGCAAGTGCATATAAATAAAACTAAGTACTTACAAACACAGTAAATAATTCAGTGCAATCGGCTTAATATAAAATCAGCAATGATAGAAGGTACTCTATAAATCTATGTGAGTACGTCTACCCAATCTAGCACGTAATAACCCCTTGTTAGCAAGTTACCAATATAACTAACAGACGCATGTTGGCGCATGGAGAACATATAATGAACGCACCCCTGAAGAAGCCTTTGGAGCATAATCAGGCACTTCAAGACCCTCGTAATCGCACTGTTTCCACTATCAATAGCACTGATGCGCTGGCCATGATTGAGCACGGCAGTGAACTGACATTAAATGTCTCGACTCCCGTTGGCACGAAGTTTCTCGCCACCACCAAGTTTATCGGTACGCACAGTGATAACTGTATTGTGGTTGAGGTTCCCGAGGTATCCAATGAAGATCTGAACTTTTTCTTTCAAGAAGGCTTTTGGATGACCGCTCGTGCGTATTCTCTGCGAGGTGAAGGGGCGCTTATCCACTTTAGAAGCCAAATTCACCATAGGATTGGCGAACCCTTTCCGATTTTAGTGCTATCTACACCAAGTACGATGCAAGTAACTCAACTGCGTAAAGAGACCCGATATGAAGTGAATCTAGCTTCAAGAATCATCTTCAACGACCAACGAGCAAACTGTGAGATAAGAGACTTATCGAAAAGTGGTTGTCGTTTTGTGACCTCACCGACTTCTCGCGCGATTCAGATTGCCGATCGAGTGTCGATTGAGATTACGCCTGAAAACTACAATGGCCCGCTGATTCCGCCATTGAGGGGCATCATTTGTAATCTGCAAAAATCGACGCACTACGCTCGATACGGTGTCGAATTTGATGATATTGGCCGAGCCAACGCTAAGCACTTGTTGGCAAAATTAAAGTTCGATGGCACCAAGCTCTGCTTACGAAACGGTTAACGCCTTTTAAGACGCGACTTTCTCCGAATACCGTAAGCTGACCAAAAACAAATGGCTCCTAGCGAGCCAAACCTCAACCAATAAAAAAGCCATCGACTCTAAACGATGGCTTTTGCGTTTTGGCTGCTATTTATTTGTTTAGCTATTAAACTTTGTATTTAGCTATTTACGCAGTGCGTTCAGTTTCGCTTGAGCGATACCAAAAATAGTATCAATTGGGTAGCTACCCTCATCACTTGCCTCACCTGCGGCTTTGCCTGTGAACAGCTCAATCGCTTCTGTTACATGGTCAATCGCCCAGATATTAAACTCGCCCTTTTCAACCGCTTTTACGATGTCGCTACGCAGCATCAGGTTGTGAACATTTGAACGCGGGATGATCACTCCTTGTTCGTTTGAACGCCCTTTGATTTCACACACATCAAAGAAACCTTCAATTTTCTCGTTTACACCACCAATGGGTTGAGACTCACCAAACTGGTTCATCGAACCCGTAATCGCAATATCTTGACGGTTTGGTTGCTTAGAAAATGCAGATACCACCGCACAGAACTCGGCCATACTCGCACTGTCACCATCGACGCCACCATACGACTGCTCGAAGGTAATGTTAGTAGTGAGTGGTACTTTGGCCGTTTTACCAAACACAGAAGAAAGGTAAGCCGACAAGATCATCACACCCTTCGAGTGAATACTGCCACCTAGGTCTACGTTTCTTTCAATATCAATCACTTCACCATCACCGTAAGCGGTGGTTGCCGTGATTCGGTTCGGCGCACCAAACATATGATCCGTCGTACTAAGTACAGAAAGCGCATTCACTTGCCCAACCGCCTGACCATCGACATGAATCAGCGTTGTGCCATTAGTAAAGGTTTCCATCACACTGTCTTGCAGTCGTCCAACACGCATCTGTTGGTTAGATAACGCTTGGTCGACGTGCGTTGCACGAATCAGGTTCGATTTTGAGCCTCTCGCAACGTAGTTTGACTCACGAAGCAGATTGGCAATGTGTGCCGAGTGCAGAGACAATTTACCTTGGTCACCCGCCTGACGAGAACTGTGCTCAATGATGCGAGCAATCGCTTTGCGGTCACAATGCAACATGTTGTTGTCATGTACGATGCTCGAAATAAAGCGCGCGTAATGCATTTCAGAATCGGGAGTGCGCTTCATCTCATCTTCAAAATCGGCTGTCACACGGAACAGTTCACCAAACTCCGCATCGTAATGTTGCAGCAGTTGGTAAGTTCGGTAATCACCAAACAGAATGATCTTAACGTCCAATGGAATCGGTTCAGGATCAAGCGATACTGCCCCCGTTAAGGTCACCTCTTTTTCTAATGAAGTGAAGCTTAATTGACGTGAACGTAGCGCTCGCTTCAAGCCTTCCCAAACGTACGGCTGCTCAAGCACCTTGACCGCATCCATCAACAATACGCCGCCGTTTGCTCTGTGCAAGCTACCTGCGCGAATCAAGGAGAAATCGGTAAATACGGTACCTTTAAAAGTCGCTGTTTCCACATGGCCAAACAGAGAGTGGTAATTTGGGTTTTCCTCTACCACGATCGGCATCGCCTCCTCCTTCTGGCTAACAATCACATTAACCTTGTAGCGACGCGGCATTTTCTTATCCAAAGAGGCCGTTGCAACTTCTGCTTGCTCTGTGCTCTCTTCTAAGAAGATGTCAGCGTTATCGACAATGTCTTTACGCAGTGCCGTTAGGTACTTCTTGATCTCTGGATATTGACTGTAATCCTGCTTTAACTGCTTGATAAAGTGAGTAATCACATCTCGCGCCGTATCATCATTTAGCTTTTGAATTTTCTCAGTGTACGTCTCTTCAAGTTCCGTTAATTCACGAGAAATGGTTCGCAGCCCGACTTCCAACCCATCAATGGTTTTATCAAATTGATCTTGTTCTTCCGGCGAAAGCAGATCAAAGCTCTCTTCGGTATGAAGATCATCGCCATTCATTGCCACAAATTGGTAATCACCCTGAGTGGTGATCGTCAGGTTAATGCCCTTGTCTTTCGCTTCTTGGCTAATGCTTTCTAACGCGGCTTGCTGCTTAGCTGCCAGTTGGTTTTTAAGCCTGTCAGCACGGCTAAAGTACATCTCGTTATCAAATGCTAGAGGCATACCTTTCAGCAATTTACGCATCAGCTTTTCAATGTCTTGCTTTAAGCTACTACCGACGCCTCTTGGTAACTTGAGTACCTTAGGTGTACGAATATCTTCAAAGTTCGCGATATAACACCAATCAAAAAGCTCCTGAACCTCTTGAGGGTGTCGGTTTAGATAGCGCAAGATCATGGTGCGTTTACCCAGACCATTTCGCCCTATCGCATAAATGTTGTAACCCTTTTCCTTGATTGACATCGCGAACTCAACGGCCTTTTGAGCACGTTCTTGCCCGACGATCTCGTCAATTGGAGCCAGTTCTTTGGTCGACTTACATGGTAACTTCTCGAGTTCTGCTACCTGATACAGCTGTTCTGTATTGAGTCTTTGCATCGCCATCGCCGCCTCCTTAGTCCTTCATTACTTAGGTGTAGATAAAATCAGTGTAGATGTAATTTCCTACAAATTTAGTGACTTACGCTACACAGCTGTTCAACTGAACAAATAACACACAATTTAAGTCATTTTTAGGAATAGCCCGTCATTTAATTCATCAACTTAACATGTGAATGATTTTAATTTGCAATTGATAATAAATATCATTAACATTTTCAGATATTATGAATTGAGGATGTGGATATGGAAATTGAACGATGCTGGATGCACTACCTAAAAGCTGAACAGTTAATGGAACAAGGTCACTGGCCTGAAGCACAGCGCCTGTATGGTGATGTTCTAACATCACTTCCTCATCACATACAAGATGCAGCATACCAAAGCGATATCAAGCCTTGCCAATTTGCCTGCCTGCTTGCCGGGTTGAGAGATGCGAGTGTTGCTCAATCTGAGATTCTCAACCGTTTAGGGCAGCACCAACAAGCCTTCGACACCTTGAATCAATCTTATGCACTGATGCAATTTATCTCGCTTGAAAGCACTGATCTGATTCAACGCACCTATGGGCTATTGGAAAAGCAGAGTGAAGACCTGCTCAATCACTTAATTGCTTTTTGCAGTGCTCAGCGCAGTTCGCATTGGATGCTCGAACTAGAACAAATTCAACGTGCTCATCACCATTTTGGGCAACTAAAAACAACGTCAGAAGTTCAATCTTCACCTAATGTCTTAAATTGATAAGGATATATCATGTCGGACCGGGCCATTCTTAAAGTTAATAACCTCTCCGTAAGTTTCAAAACCAATGATGGAATCATTGATGCGGTCAAAAAGATTAACTTTACCCTTAACTCAAGCGAAACCTTAGCCATTGTTGGTGAATCAGGTTCAGGTAAATCCGTCTCTTCCAACGCGCTGATGCGTTTGCTGCCTGATAACGCGATTATCGATGAACAATCAGATATCGAGTTTGAAGGTCAATCGATTCTTGGCAAAACTGAGCGAGAAATGCAGTCGATTCGTGGCGATAGAATCGGCATGATCTTTCAGGAGCCAATGACATCTTTGAATCCATACCTGCGTGTCGGCACTCAAGTGGCAGAAGCCATTATGTGTCACCGAAAGGTATCGAAATCAAAAGCAAAACAGCGTGTACTAGAGCTGTTCAATCTGGTGCATTTACCTATGCCAGAGCTGGCTTACACCAAGTATCCGCATGAGTTTTCAGGTGGTCAGTTACAGCGCATCATGATCGCAATGGCGCTGATCAATGAACCAGATATTCTGATTGCCGATGAACCCACAACCGCATTGGACGTAACGGTTCAGGCGGAAGTGCTTTCTCTTATCAAAGAGATTCAAGGCAAAATGGGCATGGCGATTTTGTTCATCACCCATGATCTCGGTGTAGTGAAGCACTTTGCCGACCGTGTTCTGGTGATGTGTAAAGGTGAACTGGTTGAAGAAGGGGTGACTCAAGCCTTATTCGAAAACCCAAGACACGACTACACACGCATGCTGATTAACTCCATTCCGAAAGGCGCTAAGGTTCCTGTTGAGGCATCCGCACCTGAACTGCTTTGTGCAGAAAATATTCGCGTGAAGTTCTTGATCAAATCTCACTTTATCCAAAGTAAGAACCAGTACTTCGAAGCAGTTAAAGGCATTTCGTTGAAGCTGAAACAAGGCGAAACCTTAGGCATTGTGGGCGAGTCTGGTTCCGGTAAATCGACCCTTGGACGAGCTTTGATCGGCTTGCTGCCAAGTAGCGGGCGTATTGTCTACAAAGGCCAAGACGTCAGCTTATTGACCGATAAAGAGCGTCACAAGCTTAAGAAAGATGTTCAGATGGTGTTCCAAGACCCTTATGGTTCTTTATCACCACGTATGACGGTTGGGGAAATCATCACCGAAGGCTTAACGGTACATCAACCTCATTTGTCAAAACAAGAACGTTTAGAAAGAGCGCGCAAAGCACTGATTGAGGTTCGCTTGGAGCCAAACTCAATTAACCGCTACCCGCACGAATTCTCAGGTGGACAAAGACAACGTATCGCGATTGCTCGCGCGTTGATTCTTGAACCTTCTTTCATTTTGCTGGATGAACCAACTTCGGCACTCGATCGCTCAGTACAACTGACCGTGATCGACCTACTGAAAGACATTCAAGCTAAGCACAATATCGGCTTCCTATTCATCAGCCACGATCTCTCGGTAGTGAAAGCTCTGTCGGATCGAGTGCTGGTGATGCAGAAGGGCGAAGTGATGGAAGAAGGGGCTGCAGAAGAGATTTTCAATGCGCCGAAAAACGACTACACCAAGAAACTGATCGCAGCGTCATTCGACTTAGAAAATAAATCGAAAAAAAATGCCGCATAGAGGGAACTAATCAACATTAACAGCGTCTTATAAATACATTCTGAATAATCTCGCTACTCAAAATAATTGGAGTTGCAGCTAGGCAACAAATAAGTTCAGCCCTATGAGCATAGGGGCTCTATGTGATTTGGGTGAACTTAGGCAGTTAACAACGCTGCGGCTTCAAGTATGAAGAGTAGAATGGGTTTCACTCTAGAATGGATATAGCAAAACTGGTTTGGCCGCCAAAAGAAAAATGTCGCATGGATGCGGCATTTTTCGTTTCTGAAAGGAAATAATTTATCTTTAAATCTCACTCCCTACGATTCAATCACTTCACAATTAACGATACAAAGACTTGGTTGACTCTCTGACGATTAAGTCAATCGGTGGCAGTCGAGCTTCATGTCGCTCGCCAGATAACAAGTTCAAAATCGACTGAGCACACACCTCTCCAATCTCTTCAATCGGCTGTCTCAGCGTCGTCAGGGCTGGCGTGAAATACTTAGACGTCGGCAAGTCATCAAATCCAATCACCGACACGTCTTCTGGAACTTTATAACCGTGATCGTGTAGCGCCTTAATCGCCCCGTAAGCGGTTTGGTCATTGGCTGCGAACAGAGCCGAAAAATGAACCTTTGACTCTATTAATTCAACGGTTTTCTCATAACCAGATTCACTACTGAAGTCACCCTGTTTGACGAGTTTTGGCATCACTTTTATACCCGCCTCTTGCAGCGCTTTCTTGTAGCCTTCAAAGCGGTTCCCCGCATCAGGTTGACTTGAAAGCCCTTTAATATGAGCGATATTCACATGCCCTTGTTGCAGTAAGTGCAGGGTCGCCATGTAGCCGCCCAGCACATTATCAATGTTGAGCGTGCGGATGTTGTCATCAATAATGTCGTACCCCACCGCCACGACCGGGATGTCTTGTGCATATTTGGCGATATCTTCTTTACTCACGCTTCCGGTCACAATGATCATGCCATCAACATTACTTTTCGCCAGATACTCCAGTGCATGTAATTCCAGTTTTTTCTGCCAATGTCCTGTCGCAATCACCAAAGAGTAACCTTGAGCAATCAAAGTTTTCTCCATGTCGTTGAGAATACGACTGGTGTAAGGGCTGTCAGGGTGTTGCACCAATACACCGATTGTCAATGAACGGCGATTGATGTTCTCTTGCATTTGAAAATTGGGTTTGTAGCCAGTGTCTTTGATTGCTTGCTCGATGTTCTGGCTTTTATCATCCGACACATAAGTGGTTCGATTAAGAAAACGAGAAACCGTGCTTGGGGAAACACCAGCGAGTCTCGCTACATCGTATACGGTTGTTTTTTTAGTTTTAGTGCGCATCTCGATACCCTAATCCAGTGACATTTGGGGAGCCCGAAAGCTCCCCACCTATTTCAACCTGCATACCACAGCTTTCGTTGAAACTCGTATCATTAAGTTAATACATGTAGGCGAAGATCATCCCCGGTCTGAAATAACGACCTGCGGTGTATTTCAACCCGGTGCTCAGTAGCCATTTGTGAAGAATCATGGCTTGTTCCGCTGAAATTTCGCCTTGCAACATACTAACAAATTTATCACTGTCTTTAGTCAGGTCAGGACTAACTCGACCGTCAGACAGCACACACTTTTGCAATTTAAGTGCAGTAAGCCACTTTTTCGCATCATTTTGTGACAATTTAAAAGACTCTGAAAGATCTTTCTCATCAAATGAGACTGAGCAATTGAACCCTTCTGGCGCGGCAAATGGAATTTTTGAATAGTCATACAGCGCGGTATACACGGTGTCCATCAATGTTTCTGCTTGCTGCGATTTGCCCGCTAAACTCAACGCTGTTGCGACACTAAATTGCACACCAATCCACACATCTTGTGCCTGAAAAGCCTCATATGGTGAACCATCTGCCAATGTCATATTCGCCACACCCAGCTTAGGGCTGTTGATCTCAAAGTTATGTTTATAAACATAGTCCAATGCGCGTTGAATACGCTCTTGCGGGAAAATGCCCTCCAAACCAATCAGCTTGAGATAGCTGTCTGCAAGCAGTGCATCACCAAAGCTGTTGTCTGAATCTGGTACTAGTTCTAGATATTCTTGAGTAAAGGCTTGAGGCGCGGTCTCACTCAGTAAGCGTTTCTTAGAGACTCTTTGAGATACCTTGCTGATGTTGATGGAGGTATCGGTCTCATTGAGATAGGCATTGAGCGTATTCTTGTCAGCAATCGTATCACCCGTCAAAGTCAGGCCTAAGGTTTCCAGGTTTTGGTAGCCTTCGCCCGTTAGATGCTTGGCTTGAACTGGCGTCACGAAGAAATGGTAGTAGCCTTCTTTCTCATCCCACAAGCTTTGCTCAACTGTTGCTAATGCCTTTTTCGAACGTGTTAGGTAATCCGAACCCAGATCGTTTTCGCCCATCAATTGTGCAAGTTCACTCGCAGCTTGAAGGCCAGCAACCCAAAGGCTCGCGCAGTAAATTGAAATACCATGAGAAGCCAGGTTATCAAAGGTATCGTCTGTGCCTCGGGTTAGCGGTAAATCATCGCCCTCAGCGACCAAGTTCGATAAGAAATCGATGCTCTCAGTCACAGCCTGCCAGCACTCTTTAACTACAGAAATATCTTGCGTGTTTTGATAGTGACGGTACACCATCAGAATGTATTTCGGTGCTAAGTCCTTCCACTCTTTCACGTTGTGCCAGCTGTACGCGTCAGGCTGGATGTCGAACGGGCTACCCAAGTCATGAATAACCGCACCTCGAATAGCACGCACGCCTTGGTACTTCTCATCGATCAATTCAGCATTCGGTGTTGCTTCATATTCCCAGTATCGGCGCTGAGTAAAGTCTTCGGCCAAAATGGCTTTCGAAAACTCTTTCATCACGCAGCCATCAAGCACCGGCAATAAATAAAGAAGCGAAAATGAGCCGTAGAAATACACATCCAGAGAGTTAAAAAACGGATAATCAACACACTCCTTCACCAGGAATTTGTCTTCTTTATCCCATACCGTTGATTCGGCTAGGAATGATAGTGAATTCATCGCCATCGTCGCATATCGAAGTGCCGATTCAGGCTGTGAAATTTTGCGTTGAGCTTGCTGTAGGAAGGCCGTTTGTTGTTCGACAATTCGTTGCTCAATCGCTTCTAGCTCTGGCAATACCTCTTCTAACATCGGCAGAGCAGGTTTCGCTTGCGGATAGAATTGCGTGTAGGCCTTCTCTGAACGCCAACCATTAAGCATGACTTTGCTGTGTGCCATCACCTGTGTAAAACGCAGATCAACAGACTCCCCCGGCTCCAACTCAACCTGAACCACAATCAATGCACTCAGAGCTTCACGCCCAGTGTAGATACCTGTTTGGAATTCAGCGTTTGTGCGGCCTGTTCTCAGTGCGAACTCTGTTTGCTCCGCTGCCTTAGAGGTATAAAGTGTTGGCTTCACAGACACCGATATCTTGCCAGATTCGGTCAGGTGGTTATTCGCTTGAACACCAAACACCACTTCACCTTCAATATCACTTTGATACGGGGACTGACTAGTGAGCTGGACACCCGTAAAACCGTGGTTTTCGCCGTTTACGCTAACCGCTTGATGCTGCTGGGCGATTGGATTTTGAGACAAGGTACACGCCGAATCTTGAATGCCATCGCGACCTTTGCGATAAGTTGAGCCAATCAAGTTTTGTAGCGGCTGAGCAAGCGTAACCACGCGTGTTTGCGCCGAATGATTGGTTAATTCGAAGTGATTCCAGTGCATCGGTAAAGAGCACAGGCGTTTGTCGTTTTTAACGATTGGAGAAACCACTTTACGTTTTATTTTAATGTCATCAAAACTGTTATATTTATATTCAGCTAATGGATACAAAGCTTGATATTCGATATCCTTACCGTTGACACTATCTATATCACTGCCATTGAGACTATCCATATCATTATTATCACCAGCAGTAAGTGATAATAACTTAACTGTATCATTTATTAATAAACCATTAAAGAAATCTAAGGCTACATATAATTGACAAATAATTGAAGATGAATCTGAGTCAATCAATAATAGAGTCTTATTTGAAAACTCAATGTTCCATTTTGTAAAGTTAGCTTTATTCTCTTGGTAGAAGCCACCATTTTTTAATGCCGAACGAATGTGGTTAATCGCATTCGACATGTCTGTATTATCAATCTTCTTACCATCGAACAAAGCAGGGTAAAAGTTCAGGTGAACGCCCAGATCTTGCTCATCAATGACTTGCAGCGTGTCGATGGTTGGCACATCCATCACTGAAGCATAAAAATCATTAAAATTAACAACTTGCTCTGAACAATCAACAAATATACCAGGGATAAAGCTAAAGTTTGGCGTGTTGCCATTTGGCGTCAGTGTAAATGTATTACCAATACCACCCACTGCCATGCCGGTATTTTCTGGTGTGGTAGAAATTGGCGTGTACCAAGGTTGAATAAATTCAACTGCATCACCTTTTTTGCAAAGGTGTTTTGAATTTCCTGAATAGCTTGTATATGGAATTTTATTATTCATTTTAAAACCGCCATTGAATATTTTTTTCTTCTTGTTAATATCTTTCAAAAATGGAGACATCAACATGTTTAAAATTATAAATGAAAAGTTTGGAAATATTGACTCGGTCACATTAATAAACCACCAACATGGTATAGAACTTCAAATAATCAATGGATTTGGTGCTGTTATTAATAAATATATCGTAAATAACAGTCCATTCTCTTTTATTTGTGGTTATCAGAATTATGATGAACTGATCAACCAACATCCGTTCTTTTCCCGCAGTGCTAAATTATTCCCTTTTCCAAATCGCTTGAACTTAGGCCGTTACAGTTTCGATAACCAAAACCATCAACTTCCAGCTAATTTTCCTTGGTCTGATCACGCCGTACATGGCTTGCTCTACAACCAACCTTTTTCAATCACTAACAGCGTTGCCAAAGAAGAATCAGCCAGCGTGACGTTGCAGTATCAAACATCGTCTTTGCACCCTGCTTTCCCGTTTGCTTTCAATCTTGAAGTGACCTTCACTGTCGACATCACGGGTAAGCTTACTTCTTCAACAACTGTCTCTAACCTTGGTGACACTACGTTCCCATTCGGTGATGCTTGGCACCCTTACTTTTCGCTGGGTACGGAGCTTGCACAATGCGAACTATCCATGTCACCGTGCTCTGAAGTCATACATGTAAACGACCTACCCAATGGTGAAAAACACGCCTTTGACTGTTTGTCTTTGGGTGATTCACTCACCAATCAAAGCTTAAATCATTGCTTTGAATTTGATTCCAAGACAACCAACCAACTTGCATTTACACGCTCAGATTCATCTGCAGCCATTCGCTATCAACAAGATGCAAGCTACCCATTCGTTCAGCTGTACACGCCGACTAGCGAGCAAAGTATTGCAATAGAACCAATGACTTGCCCAGCGAATGCATTCAATAACCAAATTGGCTTATTGACGCTTAGCCCGAACCAAGCTCAAACCTTCACTTGGCAATGCCAAGCCGTCTATCAACCAAAATAAAACAACACTAAAGAGAAACGAAAGAGCAATAAAGGGCGCATAAAGCGCCCTTCTCTTTGTTAGCCTAAAACCACTTCTACCGTATGCTCGCCAGAGGTAAATACCGGTGCTTTGTTACCCGAAATCAGGTCACCATTCACCTTCATTTCCACCACGCCCTTACACACGTTATTAGGGTTAGTCACGTAGATATGATACGTCGCACCACGGAACTGACGACGTACTTTGAACTCTGGCCACTCAGCCGGGATACAAGGATCCACCAGCAAGCCATCAATTTCAGGGCGAACACCCAGAATCCATTGCGTACCCGCAACGTATGTCCAAGATGACGTACCTGAAAGCCATGCATTTCGGCCTAAACCAAATTGCTTATGCTCATCACCCAAAATGTTTTGTGGGTAGCAGTAAGGCTCCGATTCAAAGCTGTCGATGTCGTCGTTCTTCGAAGCTGGGTTAATTTGACGGTAGTACTCGTAAGCACGCTCGCCGTTGCCCATTTTCGCTTCTGCGATCATCACCCAAGGGTTAGAGTGCAGGAAGATACCGCCGTTCTCTTTCGCACCTGGTGGGTACGTCGATACGCCGCCTAGCTGAGGATCAAAGCCGTTGTAACCAGGAGTTGAAAGCTTAATGCCGTTGCTCGTATTCAGTTTGTTGTAGACCGAGTCTAGCGCTTGTGTTGCGCGCTCTTGAGTAGCAAACCCAGAAATCACAGGCCAGCTTTGACCGTTGGTGTAGATCTGTCCTTGCTCGTTTTTATGAGAACCGATTGGCAAACCTTGCTCATCAAAGTAACGAACAAACCATTCGCCATCCCAGCCGCATTCATTGACTGTGCTCTGCATCTGTTGGTACTGATCGTTAAACTTAGCCGTCAGTTGTGCTTCACCACGTAGTTCACACAAGTCCAACATGTCGAGCAGTGCTTTGCCGTACATGTTAGCCACCATCATCGACTCGGCACCCGTTGGTAGGTTCACCGTGTCATTCCAGTCGGCAAAACCTAACAGCGGTAGGCCATGCTCTCCAGTATTGGTGTAAGTAAATTCAATCGCGCGGCATAGGTGATTCCACACGGTTCCCGTTTCAACTGGGTTGCCCGCTTTGTCTTTTTGATAGAACGGGATCTCTTTATTCAAGAACTCAGCATTGCCCGTTTCCTTCACATATTGAGTCACTGCGTAGATGATCCACAGGTGATCATCGCCGTAGTAATCAGGGCGATCTTCTTCTTCACGCGAATCACCTGCGTTTGCTTCCATGGTTGACGGGAAGAACTGGTGCATTGCCGAACCGTTGGTGTTTTGCACCGACAGCAGACGCTCAATAAACTCACGCGCTTCTTCTGGCATGTGAGTAATCACGCCTAATGTATCTTGAGAAGAGTCACGGAAACCGATGCCGCGAGCGCCATAGCCAAGTTGGTACAAAGACAGGTAACGAGACCAGTTTTTGGTTGTGTGGCATTGACGTGGATTATGTACGTTAAGCATCGAGTTCATTGCCGGGTCTGGCGTTTCAACCTGAACCGCTTGTAGGTAAGAGTCCCAGTGCTCAGCCAGTTCAGCGAATGCCGAATCCACCACTTGATGGTCACGATATTTAGCCAATAGAGGCAATGCAGCTTCTAGGCTCTCTTCTTGTGCGATCTGTACGACCGTACGTTCTGTCTGCTCTGGAGATAACCAACCCAGACGTAGGTTAAGTGCACCAATGTTATCGCCACGCAAACACTCAGTGTTGCCAAGCTCATCGTTTTCTAACGCTTGCGGTGCAGCCCAAGTTCCGTAGCCAAACTGACCTAGGAATGATTGGCGGTCACCATCAAATGATGTCACAGGACGATCAGCAGTCATCAAGTTCACCGCGTAGTCGCGCTTCATGAAGGCATACTGCTCAAGCACGGTATGACCCGATTCTTGCTGGTGTGCTTTCAGTGTCATGGTTTGTGGAACCCAATCCGCATTCAATAGCTGCTTAAGCGCATCGAAGTGCGTGAATTCATACACCGGTACCACATCAACGTGCAGCGCTTTGTCTGAAATGTTGGTGACTTTGATGTCTTGCAGCAATACTTGGTCTGCTTTTGGTACGAAGAACGTTGCTTCACAACGCACACCAAACGCTTCTGCAATGATGGTGGTGTAAGACAGGCCTGTATGGTTTTCAAACTTATCTAGCGGCTTGAGAGTCGGAGTGTAGAAGGGTGAGAACACTTCTACATTACCCGCTTCGTCACGCACCTTGAGGTACATGGTCGAACCTTTGAAATCTGAGTTTGGCAGTTGTGCAATGTACTTGGTGATACGGTTCAGTGCCGGGTCGCCCTTACACAACAACACACCGCCATTGCTATCGACAATGCCACCAAAATCTAATGTGCCAACATAGTTACACCATTTAATCGGTGTACATGGCGTGGTTGCTACGTATTCTTTGTTTTTATCGTCAAAATATCCGAATTTCATCATCACTATCCCTAGCCCCTCCCAAATCAGGAGGAGCCAAAACAATTTGTCGTAAGTAGGTTGGTATCAGCTCGTTAGCTGACTTAAATTGACTGGCTAGCTCGTAATTGACTAGCTCGCTAGCGAATTCTCACTCAGTGCATCGAATAGGTGGAAAGCATCCAGATCCAAGTAAAGCGTCAGCTCTTTCACATCCACTTCAGCAGCTTGGGTCTCAACCATCAGCGGTTGACCGCCGATTTCTGTTTTCAGAAGAATGCTCGCGCCTAGCAGTTCCTTGTCTTTGATTTTCACAGGGAATGGCAGCACACGGTCGTGGTCAACTTGCTCAGCACGTAGATGGATGTCTGTTGGACGAACACCAAAATGAAGCGCTAGGTTTTTAGATGCTAGAGACTTAAAGCGCTCTGGCAGTGGGATATGAACATCGCCAAGTTCAACGAAGTACTCGCCTTCTTTTTCAATCAGCTTTGCTTCCAACATGTTCATTGACGGGTTACCAATGAATTGCGCGACAAACTTGTTTGCAGGACGTTGGAACACCTCGGTTGGCGTACCTACTTGAGCAACATAACCGTCTTTCAGGATCACGATGCGATCCGCCAAAGTCATCGCTTCGATTTGATCGTGAGTTACGTAGATCGTGGTAGTTTTAAGCTCGCGGTGTAGGTGTTTGATCTCTTCACGCATCACGCCACGAAGTTTTGCATCTAGGTTAGATAACGGCTCATCAAACAAGAAAACCTTAGGTGTACGAACCATTGCACGGCCCATTGCCACACGCTGACGTTGACCACCAGAAAGCTCTTTTGGCTTACGGTTCAGTAGCGGGTCGAGCTCTAGCATTTTCGCCGCTTTTAGTACTTCTACGTCGATTTCTGCTTTCGGCATGCCTTTCAGTTTTAACGCAAAGGCGATGTTCTCGTACACCGTCATGTGTGGGTACAGAGCGTAGCTTTGGAATACCATCGCCAAATCACGGTCTTTCGCGTCGACTTTATTCATCAACTTACCGCCAACCACAATGTCGCCAGAGCTGATGCTTTCAAGACCCGCAAGCATACGTAGCGTTGTCGATTTACCACATCCAGATGGGCCAAGGAAAACCACGAACTCACCGTCTTCAACTGTAAAATCAAATTCTTTGACAACTTCAACATCACCGAATGATTTTTTGATGTTTTTAAATTCTACTTTAGCCATTATCTGTTCTCCTCAGCGCGCTCTAGAAGCATATTTCGGTACGCAATTGCGCTCTGTTTCAATGTTCTTTCTTGGGTGGTGTAATCAACGTGGACGATGCCAAAACGCTGGCAGTAACCGAATGCCCACTCAAAGTTATCCATCAGACTCCAAGCGAAGTAACCATCCACTTTCACACCGGCTTCAACTGCGTTGTGAACCGCTTCGATATGACCTTGGAAGTAGCGAACACGTTGATCATCCATCACTTGTCCATTAACGCGCTCGTCGTTACCTGCAGCACCGTTCTCCGTAATGTAGATAGGCGGCATATTTTCGTAGCGAGCATCCAGTCTTACCAATAAATCAGTTAGGCCTTGTGGGTTGATCTCCCAACCGATGTAAGTGTGTTCAGCATCGGTTTGCTTGACTGATTCAATGTCACCATTCTCGTTAAAGCGAGCGACATTGCGTGTGTAGTAGTTGATACCAATGTAGTCGACTGGTGCGCTGATGATGTCTAAATCACCTTCAAGGATCATTGGCATGTTCATCGCTTGACGCTCAACCACTAACTGCGGATATTCACCCTTCAATACTGGGTCGATAAACCAGTGGTAGTTCTCCGCTTCGCAGTAATCTGCTGCGCCTTGATCTTGTGGTGTTAATGGGTAAGCCGGAGTCGCGTTAAATACCACGCCATGCTTAGCATGAGGCGCATTCTTACGAAGAATCGGCATCGCCAAACCGTGTGCCAACATTAGGTGATGAGATGCTAAGTAGCCCTCTTTCTCACCCTTGATGCCTGGCGCGTGTTCGCCCCAACGGTAACCAAGGAATGCAGACACAAACGGTTCGTTCAATGTTGTGTAAACATCAATCTTGTCGCCAAAGTAGTTACTCACGACTTCTGCGTATTCCGCAAATTTGTAAGACGTTTCACGTTTTAGCCAACCGCCTTTGTCTTCAAGGTATTGTGGCAGATCCCAGTGATACAAAGTCACATACACCTTCATGCCACGAGCATGACACTCATCGATGATCTGCTCATAAAACTCTAGGCCTTGCTGATTCACCTCACCGTCTTGCGGCAGAATACGTGGCCATGCAATTGATAGGCGGTAAGCATCAACGCCTAAGCCTTGAATCATCTCGATGTCTTGCTTCCATAGGTGGTAGTGATCACATGCCACATCACCATTGTCGCCGTTATCTACCTTACCTGGCGTCTTACAAAACGTGTCCCAGATAGACGGTGTACGACCGCCCTCTTCAACGCCGCCTTCAATTTGGTATGAAGATGTCGCGACACCGAATACAAATTCCTTACTGCGTAACTTTGAATCACTTGGAAGTTGAAATTTATTCATTGTTATAACCCTTAAACCTAACCTTTAACTGCGCCGGACGTTAAACCACTGATCATCTGTTTCGATGCGAACAGGTATGTAATTACGAGTGGTAAAATTGAAATTGTGGTGCCTAGCATTACCGCACCCCATGGCGTATTCGGAATACCTTGAACGCTTCGTAGCGCCTGTGTAATCACATAATTGTCTGGGTTATTTAGCACCACAAGAGGTTGCATAAACATGTTCCAGAAGAAGACGAACTGCACGATAGCCAATGTTGCAAGTGCTGGCTTCATTAGTGGCAGTACCACGCTCCAGTACGTTCTGAACTCGCCTGCGCCATCTAGTTTCGCCGCTTCTAATAGCTCTTTAGGAATCGATGCAATCACGTGCTGACGCATCAAGAAGATACCAAATGGCGTGGTTGTGAACGGTAGCCATACAGCCATGTGGTTATCTAGCAAGCCTAAGAATTTCACGATCATGAAGTAAGGGATCAAGCTAAGCACAGGCGGAATCGCCATTGAGCCAACCAGCATACCGAACAACACGTTCTTACCGCGGAACTTAAACACAGCAAACGCGTAGCCACCCATGCTACAGAACAGCAGTGAGATGGTGGTGCCTAAGAAAGCCACGTAAATCGAGTTAAACATCGCTTTCCAAAACGGCATGATTTCCAGCAGTTTTGCGTAGTTCACCATTAGGCTATCGCCAATCGCAAAGCTGATGCCTGAACCGAAGATCTCCGAACGGTCACGTGTTGAAAGCAGTGCTGACCACACAAACGGGAACACCGTAATGATTGCGGAAACAATCAGTAATATGCCGAGCATAACCATCAAGATCTTAGTCATGATGTACATGGTGCGTTCACTTGGCATTAGGCCACTTAGTGGTGAGGTATTTGTCTTAATTGATGTCGACATCTTAATGTTCCCCTAAGCCTTTCTTACCGAAGAATAAAAATTGAACCAAGGTACACGTTGCGATGAGTGCAAACAGGAGCCATGAAATCGCTGACGCTGTGCCCATTTCTAACCATTCCCAACCCACTTTGTAGAGGTACATAGAGATAGTTAGACCTGATTGACCCGTACCACCTGTACCACGCGTTAGAACGAACGGTTCTTCAAACATTTGCAGGTTACCGATGATGGTCATCGTGATAGCAAAGAAGATAAATGGACGAATCATTGGTAGTGAAATATTCCAGAAGCGGCGAAAGGCGTTGGCACCATCCATACGAGCAGCTTCTAAAATATCTTTAGGAATCGTCATTAAACCTGTGGTGTAAAGGACGATGTTAAAACCGGTGTATTTCCAGAAAACCATGATCGCGATAGACGGCTTCACCATAGTGGCATCGTCTAACCAGCGGATTGGTTGGAAATCGTTAACCCAAGCAAATGCCCAACCAAACAGCGTGCTATCGGCCAGTGCCATTAGCGTTTGGTTAATGATTCCTGAGTTAGGAGAATACATGTTGAAGAAAATCAGTGACGCTGCGACCGTTGATGTGATGAACGGTAGAAAATACGCCGATGTTAACCAGTGACGCATACGGTCACCCATTGAAACCAACATGTAAGCCACTGGAATTGCGACTAAGTGCTGAGCCACACCCGATGTGATTGCTAGCCACAATGTGTTCTTTAATGAACGCCATAACCACGGGTCAGTCAATGCAATGTGATAGTTCTCAAAACCAACGAACTGCATTGCGTCCATGCCCTGTACTGGGTTCCATTCGTGGAACGACAGGTAAACAGAGAACAACAGCGGGAAGATCCCAAATACAGAAAAAATGATCAGAAACGGCAGAAGGAATCCATACGGTGTAAGCGCTTTCAAATTCAGACGAGAAAAAAGGCTTTTGTCCGCAGGTTCTATCGTTGTGCTCGCTGTATGATTCATAGTAACGACCTCTTAAAAAAGGAAGCGCGTTATCCACGCTTCCTCACTTACTCAAAATAAAAACAAATTAAAGATTACGCGTACGACGCTTGATTAGGCGCTCTGCCTCTTTCAATGCAGTCTCGATGTCCTTACCTTCATCAAGCACTTCCATCAATGCGTTCTCTAAAATTATAGAACGTGCTACGTGGTCGCCTTGAGCTGGAGATACTGGTTTGATGTTTTGTGCCACTTCAGCAAATAGAAGGCGCGCTTTCTGCCCACCTAGGAACTCCATCTCTTCTTGGAACAACTCATCGTCATACGTCGTTACGTTCGCAGGGAAAGCCGCAATCGTTTCGAAGTGCTTAAGTTGAACTTCACGGTCAGTCGTCATGTATTCAATAAGTGCCCAAGCTTCATCTGGGTTGTCTGACTGAGTTGGGATAGATAGGAATGAACCACCCCAGCTGCCGTAGATGCCATCAGGAAGGTTCTCTACTGCCCACTTACCTTTGGTTTCAGGTGCAATCCAGTTGTTTAGGTGACCAAGTAGCCAAGCGCCAGAAAGTTGAGTTGCAAATGTGCCGTTGCGGAAGCCTTCGTACCATTCGTTAGACCAAGCCAGAATGCGGCCATCTAAGCCTTTGTCGCGAATCTCTTTTGCCACTTCAAAAGCGTGAACAAAACGCTCAGATGTCACCACTGGGTTGCCATCTTTATCGAAGTAAAGACCTTCACCTTCAGGAACTGTTGTGAAGATGATCGCTTGTGCCACGTCGGCTGCTGAAGCGATAAGTTGTACGTTTTGCTCTTTCAGTTTTTCACCCGCAGCGATGTATGAATCCCAATCTTTGATTGCGTCTTCTACATTGATGCCTGCTTTTTCAAACACGTCGGTGCGGTAGTACATAACACCTGGACCAAGATCGACAGGGATGCCGTACATGTCGCCGTCAGCGCCTTTGCCTTGCGCCCATGCGTATGGAGCGAATCGTTCTTCGTATTTATCTGCACCATAGTTTTCAGACAGGTTAACTAGGCCGCCAGAACCAACGAATGGGCCGATTTTCTCTACGTCCACAACAATCACGTCACCCGCACCTGAGCCAGTTGCTAGGTTAGTGGTTAGTTTTGTGTGGTGGTCACCGTGGTTGTTCATAAGGTAATCAACTTTAATCCCTGTTTTCTTTTCGAAATCAGGCAGTAATACCTTCAGGCTGCTATCGAAATCAGGGAAGCCATCGAAACGAATCTCTTTGTCAGCCGCATTAACAGCCGTTGTACCTAATCCTAAAGCAACCGCGCATGAGAGCGCTAAGGTCTTAAATTTCATGTTCTATCCTTAATGTTTTTATAGGGTAACGAGTAAATCCGATACCGAGTTTCTAGTGACCAACGTCGGCAGCAATTTAAAGTTCACGTCATGTTTGATTTTTTTTAGCTTTTGCAGAGTGAGCTGCACTGCTTCAATGCTCATCTCTTCAATAGGGAAATTAATGGTGGTCAAACTAGGGGTCAGATAGCGCGCGAAGATAGTGTTATCGAAGCCAACAAGAGAAACATCTTTCGGAACAGACAATCCCTCTTGATGCAGAACTTCGAAGGCGCCAAATGCCATGTGATCATTAGAAGCAAACACCGCCGTAAACTTACACTTACGGTTGATTAGCTTCTTCATAGCACTGATGCCAGTCTCTTCAGTAAAGCCCGCTTCCGAGACTAAAGCTTCATCGTAAGGCACACCCGCTTCTTCCAAGGCCTTTCGATACCCCTGTAAACGCCCCCTAGCGTCTGCTTTATCTAAAGGCCCGGTAATACACGCGATATCTGTATGTCCCTTTTGCAAAAGGTATTGAGTAGCGAGTAGCCCCCCGACTTCGTTATCAATATCAATGCAACTCATCGCCATTTCTGGGATGAAGCGGTTAATTAAAACCACAGGAGTCCCCTGTTCTTCCAATTCAATTAAATAGTCATCACTGAGCAGTTGAGTATGAAGAATCAAAGCATCAACACGACGCCCCAACAGAAACTCCACCGACTCGCGCTGCCCTTGTTCGGTGTTCGAGCCCGCCGCAACAACAGCGTGGTAACCAAAGCGGCGTAGGTTTTCTTCTATGCTATGCAAGATGCCTGAATAGAAAGAGCCACCAAGTTCTGGAACAACAACGCCAACACTACCGGTACGACTTGAAGCTAAGGCTTGAGCGATAGAATTCGGGCGATAACCCAACTCCTTGATCGCTTTTTCAACCTTTAATTTCTTGTCATGACTCACTCTACTGGTGCCGTTGATCACTCTAGACACTGTCGCTTGAGACACACCTGCATGTTCTGATACGTGTTTAATTGTCGCCACTCGAACCTCGATACTTCATTAGCTTGTAACCGCTTACAAAACGATTATTAAGGAATTAAGTCTCAGTAGGCGTGAGTAACATCACACTAAACTTGGAGGTAAAAAGGTCAGTTCTGGAAATCATGAAAGCGCTTACAGATTACCTTTACGCCATGAAACTGTTTCATGGGATTCTTGCTTACCTTATCAAAACGGCGCTCGGTTACATACTTCCCGGGAGCTAGCAAGAACGCTTAAACTCCGTTTCTCAAAAAGCACTATTCGGTGATGAACCCGCAGCAGACGGTAATATACGAGGCAAAATTGACCCTATGATTTCAATGTCTATGCGAAATTGTATGGGAACATTTCATAGACATGTTGAATTCACTTTCTAGAGCTAGAAACTTGAAACAACAACGCCCAGCAAAGGCTGGGCGTGAAACAGTGGAAGAACTTAGAGTTGTCTCTAAACCTTGTTTTCTGATTGCTCGGCGAGCTTAAACTCTTGAGTTAATGAGAATTGCTGCTGCGACATAATTTCAAGCTGCTGACCATGAGAGAGCAAAACCTGAGATCGTTGAGAGTTGTCCTCTGCCAAGGTGTGTATCTGACTGATGTTTTGCGTGACTTGAGAGGCGACCACTTGATGTTCCGTGGTCGCAGTCGCGATTTGGTGGCTCCTTTGCTCGACCTCATTGAGCAGATCAGACACCGTTGATATTGAGTGATTCACTTCGCCCGTTTGCTCAACACATTGAACCATCCCCACCATACATTGATTAATTTGCTCAACCGCAAGCTTAGAACTGGTTTGCAACTGCTCTATTTTGTTGTGTATCTCTTGCGTTGAGGCGTTAGTTTTTGCCGCCAACACACGCACTTCATCGGCTACTACAGAAAAGCCTCGCCCCTGTTCACCTGCGCGTGCCGCTTCGATAGCCGCATTCAATGCCAGCAAATTGGTTTGCTCGGATATCCCAGATATCACATCAAGAATCGAACCGATGCTGGCACTATCACTTTCAAGCTGGTTGATAGTCGCTGTTGATTCTGCTAATTTGCGTTCCAAGCTACTCATCAACTCGACGCTTTTGTCCATCGTCTGTTGGCCATGATTGGAACTCGACACCGCTTCGGTCACCAGGGTTAACGTTTGATTAGCCGCTTGAGTTATTTCGGTCACTGAGCACTCGATTTGCTCCATGGCAGTTGCCACCATCACGGTCTGATTGGTTTGATCTTGCATCGCCTCACTCAAAGAACGGCTCGTGCTTTGGTTCTCCAAAGACGCCTCTTTTAAGCGTGTCGACGATTGGCGCATGTTATCAATCATTTGTGTCAGATGGCTGATCACCAAATTCACTTTATTGCTGACTAAACCGAATTCATTGTTGGCTTGATACTGTACCATCACGCTCAAGTCTTTATTGGCAACTTGGCCCAGTGCACTTTGCAGCAGCTTACTTGGTTTACGAATCCCTTTTGCAATATTCAATCCAATCAACAGAGCAATAAGCACGGAAGCAAATGCAATAACGCCCTGTATCATAAGGGCTTGCTGTGAAGAGTCCATCGACTCGTGATACAGGCGCGTTGCCGTGTCTTCCGCGTACATTGAGAGTTCATCAAAGTAGCTTAACTGCTGATCAATCAGCAGTTCAGTTTCTTGTCTTTGAAGGGTGATGGACTCATCGAGTTTGACTGTTTCTTTATGAATAGATACTGAGCCATTAGCTGAAAACGCATGCAACGCGAGCAATGATAAAGACTGTTTACTACGACGCAACAAAGATGAGTCCAGATTAGCCAAGTCTGATACAGCTTGTTCGAATCGCTCTTTACGACTTTGCAGGCGACGCTCTACCCCACGAACTTCCGATGACGTTTGCAGTGAAAACGCCTCGTTGGCTTCTGCTGCAATCAAACTTAATTGCACCAGTAAGGCTTCTACCGCCTTCTGTGTCTGATCTGAATTCGCACTTGCGAGTTGATTCACCAAGGTGTTGTTAAGCTGTCCCACCACAGATTGAAATTGCGCTTGCCCCATCGAGCCGAGATCTTTGCTATCCAAATACTCAACATATAGTTCTAATACCCGCTCTATCTTATCGGTAGTCGACACACCTGTTTGAGTGATGTTGTTAAGCATGGCTTCCATTTGTGAACCAATCTCACCCTTGCCTTCGAACCAGTTCAATTGCTGCTGATATTGTTCAATGTTGTTCAAGACGATTTGCTTCAGTGGCTCAAGTTCATCAATGTAATTGGCGGATAAATAGGGCGTGATACTGCGATTAATGTCCAGAAATCGGATAGTTAACGTGGAGGATTGAAGCATTAATGGAGTTGCTTGCTGGGTGATATTTTCGATTCGAGTGGTGATGTCTTTATTGCTACTGATGCTCAACCATGCGGAACCTAACATGATCACAATCAGTACGAAGAAACCTAAATAAACTCGAGACACGATGGAAGAAAGTCTCATGGTGAATCCTTAACCTAGTGGCGAAAAAAAGGGCACAAAGAATGTGCCCAAGAATGGAGTTATATAACGTGCCCTAATCAATCTGCCTTTAGGGCTAAAATGGACAGTATTACTTGCTCGTTAAAAGCATAGGTATTTCAAAGTATGCCCTTAACAAGCATGGATATTCGAAAGTATCGCTCCTTGAAAATATGCCGAATTCAAAGAGCTGCGCTTTCTATATCGGTGATTACCACCAAGCTTCAAACATTGCGCCGAACGACAATGTATCAACATTCGTTGTCTTCACTGTGTTACCTTTCGTTTCTACATCACCCACCGTTGTGTAGAAGCGAAGCATTGGACGGCTCCAAGGTAAACCACCTAGAGAAACGTTTTGAGACAGCGTTACTTTCCACGCGTTCTCTTCACCATCGTCATCGTAATCCACCATGCCGTAGCCAGCTTCTAACCATGTAGAGTGAACATCATCCCATTGGTACTGTGGACGAACGATACCCGCGTATTCTGTGTTCTCACGGTCTAGATCTGAGCCAGAATTGTCTTTGTACGACACTAAGTAATCAATGATGAAGTTGTCTGTCGCTGCGTAGCTACCTTCAACACTTGCGTACAAAGTTTGGTAATCACCTTTCAGTTCAAATACAGATGAGTCTGCACCGTCACCGTACTTAACAACCAATTTGTTAGACTCACCCAAGCCCAATGTTGCACCTACTAAGTATGCCGTTTCATCACTGACTTTTTGACCTGCAGTCACGACAGGCTGCATTGAATCTGTTACTGGATCGTATACATACTCAGTCGTCGTAGACGTATCCGCTTCGCTCGATGCAAAACCGTAGTTCGCGTAAAAATCCAGATTACCTATGCCAGCATCAATACTGTGTAGCTTCGCGGTCACTGCGTATCGACCATTGTCATTTACTAGGCCACCTTTCACTTGACCAACAAAGCCCATGTCTAGCTTGGCGCCACCGAAGTCTAAGTTGTTAAAACCAGCACCTTGACCATCATGTGTCATCCAGAAGTAATCGTTCAAACCTTGTTGCGGACGTTGATGGAAGTCGCGACCAGCCCACATGTAAAGTTCTGGCTGGCTTTCAAAGACGTTGGTTACACCAGCGTACATTTTTTTCATGCTTAGACCGCCGTCTTCAGCCCACGCGTCTGCTTCCCAGTGGTCAGCCATGAATACGACGTCCCAGATAGCGCCATTGTCAGCTTGGAAAAGTTTAGCTAACTGAACTTCACCACCATTGGCTTCATTACCTAAACGACCAACTGAGCGACCTGTTGTACCGATGTCTACATAACGCTCATCACCGCTTTTATAGTGAGCGCCGTAACGAGCATAACCAGAGAAGACGATACCGTCTGGTACATTCGTGTCTGAAGTTAGAACCGCTTGTTGTTGGTCATCAGTGTACTTGATATCTCCAACCTGAGACTCCAACTCTTGGATTCGTTGTTCCAAAGCAGCAAGATCCGTCTCTGCAGCGAAAGAAGAGAGTGAAGCAAGCGAAGCCGCCACTGCGACTGTTATTGGCAAAAGCTTAAATTTTTGCATTGTAATTCCCTATTATTTTTTTGAGTTTTCATCGAACAGGGAAATATTAAGCAATGAAAGCGTTGAAAAGTTAGTCGCTGTTCACACTGATAAATCAGCTTAAAACCCATGAAACTTTTAGAAAGTTCACAGCCAAAAGTATTAATTAAATATCAGTGAGTTAGATTGAATAATGCGTAAAACAGCAGCTTGAAATCGCTTTCATTTCATCAATAATGGCGGGGTCTATCACGGAAAACAGAGTGTAAAAGTGAGGGAAACATGATGCAGTTTTGATTGGTTTTCATATATATGAAAAACCTCAAAATCTAAGGCAGATTTTGAGGTTTTTTGGTCTTAGTCAAATACCCAGTTATCTAAAATCAAGTATTCGCTAAAGTGAATCTAGGGACTCTATTCCCATATTGAATAGAGTAAATGCATAGATATTAGCAGTGAGATCGACAGCTTTACTCTGCGGCATCCCCCGCAGTTATCATGATCCTTCTTTTATATGCTGTAACGCTATGACTCGACTCATCAAAACATGGCGAAAACTCATAACATTAAAAATAATGTGAAATCGTCAGGTAACGCGCTCTGATGTGTTCGATCAGTAGCTTAATTTTGTTTGGTGGCTGGCGAGTAAAAGGGTACACCGCATAAATGCCCAACTTTTTCCCGACCAAATCAGGGAAAATATCCACCAGCTGACCGTTGCGAATATCGTGATAAACCAGACAGCGCGGCACGTAAGCAACGCCATGTCCACCCAACGCCGCTTTTCTTAATGCCGTTGCGTTGTCAGTCGAGAAAGAGCCTGAGACACGCACAATGTATTTATCGTTGTCGGTACAGCCATCTTTACTGTGCAGAAACTGCCACTCGCTAGCGCCTGTTGTTTGATAGGCGTATTGCAAGCAATTGTGCTGCACCAAGTCTTTAGGCAGCATTGGCTTGCCGTTTTTAGCAATATAAGATGGCGATGCACACACCACCCATTGTGAATCCAATATATGACGAGCAATTAGGCTGGAATCTTCCAGGTATCCAGTTCTAATCACCAAGTCGAGACCATCCTCTACCAAGTCGACAAAGCGATTGTTCAGAGACATATCGACCGTTAAACCTGGGTGCATATTACAAAACTCGGCAACAGCGTCTGCGAGTATCAAATCTCCGGAGATAGTAGGCACTGACATTTTGATATGACCACTGACATTTTCACCAAAGCCTGAAACTGCGTCCATAGCCTCTTGCGCCGCCTGCTTCACATTTTTGGCGCTATGTAACATTGCCTTACCTGCCTCGGTCAGGGTCAATTTACGCGTAGTTCGATATAATAATTGCACGCCAATTTCTTCCTCTAGGCGTGCAATTCTCTTACTAACTACCGAATTTGTAAGGTTATTTTGTTCTGACACCTTACTAAAACTACCCAGTTCAACTACCTGTGAAAACAGGATCAAATCGTCTGCTCGCATTTGATTATGCCAATTTTGGAATTAATTATTTTCATTATTTCCCTATATCAATAAAAAATAAAGGGGTAAATTCACGCCAAATTAACAAAACAATTACAAAAACAGTCATTCCAATTACAAGAGTCGCCCAAACAAGGTTCCCGTTTAGAGGCCAAAGCGATTCAAATGACGACAAACCATAACGTGATCTTTACTTCAAACATGAACGTTTGAAAACAGTACGAGGAAGTACCCATGAGTGAAACTCTACTAGCTTTATTGGCCTTTTCGCCAATAGTTGTTGCAGCGATTCTATTGGTTGGCCTGAACTGGCCAGCGAAAAAAGCGATGCCAGTGGCATTTGCACTAACCGTTGCTATTGCCCTATTTGCTTGGGATATGTCTAGCACTCGCGTGTTGGCTTCTGTATTCCAAGGTTTCGGCATAACCGTGTCGGTTCTCTGGATTGTGTTCGGCGCTATCTTCTTATTAAACACTTTGAAACACACCGGAGCTATCACCACTATCCGCAACGGCTTCACGGACATATCCGCTGACCGTCGCGTTCAGGCAATCATCATTGCTTGGTGTTTTGGTTCATTCATTGAGGGCGCATCTGGCTTCGGCACACCTGCAGCTATTGCCGCACCGCTACTGGTTGCTATCGGCTTCCCTGCGCTTGCTGCGGTATTGATGGGCATGATGATCCAATCTACGCCAGTATCATTCGGCGCGGTTGGCACTCCAATTATCGTAGGTGTGAACAAAGGCTTGGATACACACAACATCGGTGAAAGCTTGATTGCTCACGGCTCTACTTGGGATGCTTACCTACAACAAATCACGTCAAGTGTCGCGCTGATTCACGCTTCTGTCGGTGTAATGATGCCTGTGCTGATGGCAATGATGCTGACTCGTTTCTTCGGTAAGAACAAAAGCTGGACTGAAGGTTTAGATATCCTACCGTTCGCACTGTTCGCAGGTGCGGCTTTCACTATTCCTTACGCACTAACGGGTGTCTTCCTAGGTGCTGAATTCCCATCACTGATTGGTGGTCTAGTTGGCTTAGCGATTGTGGTTACTGCGGCAAAACGTGGCTTCCTAGTTCCTAAATCAAAATGGGATTTTGAAAGCGAAGACAAGTGGCCAGCAGAATGGCTAGGTTCGCTGAAAATCGACCTTGACGACAACAACCACAATCATAAGAAGATGAGCATGGCGATGGCATGGGCACCTTACGTGCTGCTAGCTGTAACTCTGGTTGCTAGCCGTGTGAGTCCTGAGTTCAAAGGCCTACTCAAGAGCGTTAGCCTTTCATTCAGCAACATCCTTGGTGAGACAGGCGTCAGCACAGCGATTCAACCTCTGTACCTACCGGGCGGCATCTTAGTCTTCGTCGCGCTGGTTGCTGTTCTAATGCAATCTCGCAGCGCAGCTCCACTGGCTAAAGCCTTTGGTGAGTCGAGCAAGACACTGATTGGTGCAGGCTTTGTGTTGGTGTTCACCATCCCAATGGTACGTATCTTCATTAACTCTGGTGTAAACGGTGCAGATTTGGCAAGTATGCCAGTAACGACGGCAAACTTTGCAGCAGACCTCGTTGGCGGCGCATTCCCAGCATTGAGTGCCACGGTGGGTGCGCTAGGTGCCTTCATTGCAGGTTCGAACACGGTTTCAAACATGATGTTCAGCCAGTTCCAATTCGAAGTAGCGCAAACTCTGACTATCTCTAGTGCGGTGGTTGTTGCTCTTCAAGCCGTTGGTGCAGCAGCAGGTAACATGATTGCGATTCACAACGTGGTAGCCGCTTCAGCAACCGTGGGCTTACTAGGACGCGAAGGCGCAACCCTACGTAAGACAATCATCCCAACGTTCTACTACTTGGTGATGACAGGAATCATCGGCCTAGTGGTTATCTACGGCTTCAAAATGACAGACGCGCTTATGTAAACCATAAGTCGTTACAAAAGCACTTGGCGTTAATACTCAATTCCCCGACTGCAACACCGTCTAATAAGACAGTTGATGAGTTTCGGAATGGATACTAAAACACATCAACACCCTCGGGTATTAACGCCATTTTATTGCTTATCTGTTTCACTGTTTAAGAAACAACCAACGCTTACTTTTTCAAGAATTAAAGCAGCCCAAGCCAAGCTCTCATAGAAGGGCAACATCCCAAGAATTTAGGACTGAAATTATGATCATATCCGCATCGACTGATTACCGCGCCGCAGCAAAAGCGAAATTACCACCGTTTCTTTTCCACTACATTGACGGCGGTTCTTACGGTGAACATACCCTACGCCGCAACACGGCCGATCTTGCAGAGATCGCGCTCAAGCAGCGTGTCCTCAATGACATGTCAGATCTGAATTTGGAAACTGAGCTGTTTGGCGAAAAGCTAGCGATGCCGATTGCCTTAGCACCCGTTGGTCTAACAGGCATGTACGCACGACGTGGCGAAGTACAAGCTGCTAAAGCCGCAGACAATAAAGGCATCCCTTTTACCATGTCGACCGTATCGGTATGCCCGATCGAAGAAGTCGCACCTAAGATTGAGCGCCCCATGTGGTTCCAACTTTACGTACTAAAAGATCGTGGCTTCATGAAGAACGTATTGGAACGTGCCAAAGCGGCTGGCGTAACAACACTGGTCTTCACGGTGGATATGCCAGTACCCGGCGCTCGCTACCGTGACATGCACTCAGGAATGAGTGGTCCAAATGCAGCAATTCGTCGTGTATTTCAATCTATGCGTCATCCTAGTTGGGCCGTTGATGTTGGCCTTTTGGGTAAACCACACGATCTTGGCAATATCTCTACTTACCGCGGATCTCCAACCAAACTGGAAGACTACATCGGTTGGTTGGGTGACAACTTCGACCCGTCGATTTCATGGAAAGACCTAGAGTGGATCCGTGACTTCTGGGACGGCCCGATGGTCATCAAAGGCATTCTTGATGAAGAAGATGCAAAAGACGCCGTTAGATTTGGTGCAGACGGTATCGTAGTTTCAAACCACGGCGGTCGTCAGCTTGATGGTGTTCTATCAAGTGCTAAAGCACTGCCTGCTATTGCAGACGCGGTAAAAGGCGACACCAAGATTCTGGTCGACTCAGGCATTCGTACTGGCTTAGATGTAGTTCGCATGATGGCGATGGGCGCAGACTGCACCTTGCTTGGTCGCTCTTTCGTCTACGCGTTAGCTGCGCAAGGACAAGCAGGTGTTGAGAACCTACTCGACCTTTACGACAAAGAGATGCGCGTTGCGATGACTCTAACTGGCGCCAAGACAATCAAAGATTTAACCCGTGAATCTTTGGTGGGGTTAGATTAACCCGCCACGACTCGGATTCAGATTCAGATTCAGATTCGGACTAATGCTTTGGTCTACTTAGACTGAAGTTCAATCGGTGTCACAGCAATTCCACTGCCGTTGTGACACCGTTTAAGCACTGGAAAATAAAATAAAAAGCTAGGGCGTGTTGATCTTTCGAGTTGATTTTTGCAGCGAGTTGCTGGGTATTTATACAAGGCAGAGGCGTCGATGTGTAGCTAGCCTAAATGAGAAGCCGATAACGTAGTAGAAATGGCCAGCAAACGCTGCCCGAAGGGTTCAGCTAAAAGCGTTTTACTCGAACAAAATTTAACCACGAAAGGTCAACACGCCCTGAACAGTGCCAAATAAGAAGCACAAGGAAGCAAAGATGGAGACAAACACATCCCATGAGCGAGTAATTGACGTTAAAGCTTATCAGCAGCTTGAGGCGATACTGGCTCAAAAAATAGAAACGGAACGCATTGTCACGCAAGAGGCAAAGCGATTGGCTTACGGCACCGATGCGAGTTTTTATCGCTTGGTGCCGAAAATGGTTCTAAGGCTCAAGAACTTAGACGAAGTGATATTCACCATTCAAAGCTGTCGCGAACTCGGTATTCATTTTACCTTTCGCGCCGCAGGCACTAGCCTTTCAGGACAAGCGGTTTCAGACTCGGTACTCATCACACTGACCGACGACTGGCGTGGCCATGAAATTGTCGACAACGGCAATCAGATCATCCTTCAACCGGGTGTGATTGGTGCTGATGCCAACAAATACCTTGCCCCTTTCCAACGTAAAATCGGCCCCGATCCAGCCTCTATCAATACCTGTAAAATCGGTGGTATCGCAGCCAATAACGCCAGTGGCATGTGTTGCGGTACTGCGCAAAACTCTTATCGCACCGTTGAGAGCATGAAAGTCGTACTGAGTGATGGCACCCTGCTTGATACTGCTGATAACGCCAGTGTTGAGGCGTTCAAGCAATCACACAAAGCGCTGTTTGAAGGCATTGTCGAATTACATCAACAGACAGCGTCAAACCAAGAACTGGCCGACAGAATCCGCCACAAGTACCGCCTAAAAAACACCACCGGCTACGCGCTCAATGCTTTGGTCGATTACCACGACCCAATTGAGATCATCAAACACCTGATGATTGGCTCAGAAGGCACGCTCGGCTTCATCGCTGAGATTACCTACAACACGGTGATCGAACATCCGAACAAAGCTTCGGCGCTGCTAGTGTTTGCCGATATCGAGCAAGCAAGTAAAGCCGTGACGACACTATCCAAAACACCAGTTGCTGCGGTGGAATTGATGGATGGCAGAGCACTGTGTTCAGTCGCGGATAAACCGGGTATGCCTGCGTTTATGCCGAGCTTAGATTTAGAAGCAGCGGCGATTTTAGTTGAGTCACACGCCAGCTCCCAGCAGGACTTAGATTTACAATGTAAATCAATTTTGGATGCGTTATCGGAATATACGATTGTTGAATCAGTGCCTTTCACTTCCGATCCAAAGACAGTCGCGACTCTGTGGGGCATTCGCAAAGGTATGTTCCCAGCGGTTGGCGCGGTTCGTGAAGTTGGTACTACCGTTATCATTGAAGACGTGGCTTTCCCCGTTGAAAACCTCGCTAACGGCATTCGAGAACTGCAAGAGCTGTTCGATAAATACGACTACAGCGAAGCGATCATTTTTGGTCACGCCCTCGAAGGCAACCTGCACTTTGTGTTTACTCAAGGCTTCGACAGCCAAGAAGAGATCGATCGCTACGGCGGTTTCATGGATGACGTTGCCGAACTGGTCGCGGTGAAATACCAAGGTTCATTGAAAGCAGAACACGGCACGGGTCGTAACATGGCACCTTACGTCGAGTTGGAATGGGGTAAAGATGGTTATGCTTTGATGCAACAAATCAAGGCGTTGTTCGATCCAGAAAGACTGCTCAACCCCGGCGTTATTATCAACGACAATCCAAATTCACACATCACCAATTTGAAGCCAATGCCTGCTGCCGATGACCTTATCGACCGCTGTATTGAATGTGGCTTCTGTGAGCCTGTCTGCCCATCTCGTACGCTCACTCTATCGCCACGCCAACGTATTGTGTTGTATCGAGAGCTACAACGCCGCCGAGCAGTAGGTGAAGAAATAGAAGCTAGCGAACTAGAGAAGACCTTTGAATACCAAGGCATTGATACCTGCGCTGCGACAGGCCTGTGTGCCGAGCGTTGTCCAGTGGGAATCAACACTGGCGACTTGATTAAGAAGCTTCGTATCGCCAAGTATGAGAAATTTACGCCAATCGCTAAGTGGACCGCAGATCATTTCTCGACCACCACTAAGTTGACCAAGGTTGGCCTCAAAACCAACCAAGTGGCGAGCAAAATATTAGGCGAAAATACAGTCGGCAAGCTAACCAACGGCTTGCGTTCGATGACCAAAGGCGCAACACCAATTTGGATGCCTGAGATGCCGCAATCCAATAGTCACTCGCTAGTCTCATCACCAGTGACGGCAGAATCCTCAAGCAATCATAAGAAGGTGGTTTACCTGCCTTCGTGTGCGAGTCGCACCATGGGACAACAGAGTGATGCGGGCGACCAACGTCCCCTAACTGAAGTGACCATGTCTTTGCTTAACAAAGCAGGATTTGAGGTTATTCTTCCGAAGAAGCTAGATGACCAATGTTGTGGCATGCCTTACGACAGCAAAGGAATGACCGATTTAGCCCAATCTAAAGCGCAACAGCTCGAAGAAGTGTTGTGGCAAGCGAGTCGTCAGGGTGAATACCCAGTATTAATGGATACCAGCCCGTGTGCTAAACGCAGTATTGAACAGTTCACCAAGCCCCTAGAAGTGCTAGAGCCGACAGGGTTTGTGAACCAATACTTGCTTGAGCACCTGACACTTGAGCCACTGCAAGAGACCGTGATGCTGCATGTGACGTGTAGTTCTCGTCGAATGGGCTTAGAAGGCGCGATGTTGAGCCTTGCTAAAGCCTGTACCGAAGAGGTCATCGTTCCTGAGCATATTCAATGTTGTGGTTGGGCGGGTGATAAAGGTTTTACCACTCCAGAGCTGAATGAAGCGGCGGTACACCCACTCAAAGAACAAGTGCCGAGCAACTGTACTCGTGGATTCAGCAACAGCCGAACCTGTGAGATCGGTTTGTCACATCACAGTGGCATTCCGTATCAGTCAATCTTGTACTTGGTGGACGAAGTGGCGCAATAATTATGTTCAAAATGCAATAACACCAAAGAGGCTAGCCTAGCATAGCCTCTTTTTAACTTTTATCTCCAACCGAAATATTTAGTTTTTCATACTTAGTTTATCAATTGGCTTAAATCCCTTGTTACCACACCAATTATCTAACGGTTCACCAGGAAAAATGTTAGCTGTTTGCTTGTTTGAAGCCATCATAAACATGGACATAGAAAGAAAATGATCAAACTTTTTATCACCTACAACTTTTCTTTGTACTAGATACCAATCCCCCCCGCTCATTTGAAGTGCGAAATCCTCTCCACAATAATATATTTGAGTTATTGTTTGGTTAGCACCGGTAGCAAAAGCTCCAGTTGGGTTGATCGTTATTAATATTAAAAGTAAATATTTTTTCAACTTAAAATCCTATAAATCATTTTAATTGTCCTCTTAGGTATTGTTTCATAGATATACTAATTCTCAGGATCCCACTGATTTACAAGACACACTCCATCTCCATTTTCGCGACCTGATATATATACCGTTCCAGACTTTTTCCCTGCAATCCAACCAGCCAGAACTACAGAAGTTAAAGCTGTATACTCTTGCTTGATTAGCATCCATCCATATGGGCTTCCATTACACTTGGTTGGTAGTCCTGTATCTAACATAATCATTATACCCGCGGTTGTTGCAGTAAGATTTGAAATACTTCCACTCTGATAATTTTCAGCCGCATTCACACTCAATGACATAATGAAAAAAAATAATATCATTGTGATTTTCACCACTTTCCTCCCCCTAAATTCACATTTGTTTTCACAAACCATAACATATTTAATCTCTTCCTAATCACCGACGATTATAAATCGTTTATATTGTGCAAAAGAAACCTGTCCACCCAACATTTATATGACCTCGATTTCAATAAAGGTGTTCTAAAAAATATAGGAAGATAAATATCACCAATTATTAAAATTCAATAACCAATTAGATTAAATAGTCGCTGGGCGATACATTTCACATTGAATTATTAATATGTTAAAAAATAAAAATCTAATTACTGGGATGTACTACTATATAATTAAATTTAGGAAATACCCCCATACAATTACCATCAAGATTAAATGTAACTTTTTTCTGTGCAACCGAAGCTGCCATCAATAGGCTTAAGGTTTCTTTACCATTAACGTCATTTGACTTCCAGCGTATCGACGTCGATGAACATTCATTGCTTCCAACTACCTTATCAACCGAAACATAGCATGTGTTGTCGTGTAAATGACAACCTACTGCATGAATTGTTCTTGGTCCAGTAGTAGCCGCCTGAGAAAATGAACTTAGTGACAAAAGAAAAAATATAGCTTTTTTTTTCATTTTTATTTTAAAACCCACAATTATAATTAGTACGGATAGCAAAGAAAGCCAAACTTCTGTATCGCTACCATTGATTAAAATTCAAACCAAACAACAGTATTACCTCCTATCGACAAGAAGGGTATAAAAATCATTGTAAATGACTACATCGTATAGAATGGTAGTTCCAATAATAAAACGTTCATTAGAACCTACTTTGAACAGTCGAATACAGATTTATAATATTGTTTCATTTGTCTGACACAACATAGGAAATCTTACATGTAGGCTCATCAGAAACACGAATCCAGATTGGGTGTTCTATAGTGTGAGCACTCAAAATTAGACTATAGATTGAGTTGTAGTTTCTACTATTCGAATCAAGTTTCAAATAGTTATATTTTCCAGAATCACAATTCAATTTATTTTCTTCTCCAGATGTACCGACAGAAATGCCAGAATCAGTAACAACCAAGCGGGTTACTTTTACATTAGTACAATGAACGCCGTTGCAATCAGAAAAACCATACGGTGAGAAAAAGAACACTAAAAAAAACAATACTACTTTCAATATAAAGCCTCCCTCTTAAGAGCGTGGAATAAAGTCTAATCTTGTTATTTTAGTTTTAGTGTTTCCCCAAACGTTATAACAGCCATTCACCCACCCACTGACTTTTGCTCCAGAGTGCATTGAGGCTAACAAACCTGAATACATCTCTTTGAAGAAAATATTTTCTTTAGGTAACACATAAGTAGATTTAGAGTCACAGTTTTCGCTATGAGTTGTTTCCCCTGAAAAATAGACAAAGATATTCCCGGAATCATGAGCTATGATTTTTGTAATATTTTTGGTTCCAAAATTTGAATTTGCACTAGCTGACAAAGATATCAGACAAATAAAAAATAAAACGATAGACCTACTCACAGATCACCTCTTAATTAGCGACCGAGCTGAAAAATCACTATGAAAATTCTCCACACCAGTCAACAAAAATGACAATAAAGTCAATTAAAAATTCACCTAACGTTAAATCGCTTCTAAAAGATTAGAACCATACGTGCCAATTTAGGTGGCGCAATACTACTTTTTAACCGTAATTTTGTAAACTTTTTTCTTTTTGATGACATTCTATAAAATTTAACTGACATTTACCATTGCATCATGTAGCATACCGCCCGTTTTTTTATGGTAATCATGAAGCAACAATAACAAGTTCTTAAGAATTCTCTTTATCCATTCTGGAGCCCAGAAAATAATATTATTAAAGGAAAGGAAATGAAAAAAACAATGATTTCAGCTGGGTTGGCATTAATAACGTCAATGGCGGCACACTCCGCGACTACTTGGAAGAGCTCCCCTTGGGTTCATATTAAACACCTCTATCCTCACGACAGCGGTTTAATTGTGATAATTGACTATAAAGATGAAAATGTTTCTAGCTGCGACAACGGATCTCGATTTGGCATTTTAATTACTGACAAAAACTACAATGTCAAAGCAAGTGCTCTGATGGCTGCCTTTTCATCACAAAAAAAAGTGTTAATACGTTATGACCCACAACAAACTAAACAATGTGAAGCCAATATCAATCGATTTTTAGTTAGGCATTAAGTAGGCCAACACTGTGCGTAATAAAAGTTACGCCATTTTAGTCTACCTAGTTTTAGGCTCCTCCAGTCTAATAATTTCAACTTTAATCAGCTATTTCGAATAGTCATAAAGGAAATAATACTCTCGTATTAATTAATATCTCCTATGAGAATAATAAAAATAATTATATGTTTACTCCTTGCAGTAACATCATATGCTCGTTCAGCCACGCTTGATGTCTATCTAAAAGATGTAAGCAAAGACAATTATCAGTTCTATGCCAAGGTTATAGAATCGACCGATCGCCCCTTTGTTATGATTCATGGCGAAGTGGCAGTCCCTGTCCCAATTGGGCCTGGGTCTTCAGTACAATCCCGTACTCGATACTTGCGAGTATGGAAAGAAAATAAACATTGGAAAAGTGAACTCTTTACCAATAAAAATAAGACACGTTACAGTGATTTCGTGAAATGGAGTCGCAGTAATAAGCTTCCTAGTAACAGTTATAGTTACGATAAAACTGCCCAGTCAATATCTTTAGCGATGGGGGCTTATAAATTTAATATAAATAACTATAAAACCTCACCTAGGGTTTCTCAGTCTTATCGTGCCGTCACAACTGGTCTTATTAGAGGGTACTTCTCTTATCCATACTCATCATTTTCCCAATCTGACCAGGCGATTAATCTAGAGTCATATGTTACCGACCAAGGTCAAGCTGGTTTGTCTCTATCAGTACCATATGAGAATAAATCGGCACGTCTTTCTTTTGTCAAAAACACCCATCAGATCGAGGGAATTAAAGCTTTAGAAGCTAGCGCTTCCGTCTCGGTGACCAAAAAAGGCAGCTTAACGCAAGTGGACGTTGATCACAGCGATAGACTTGTTTCTTATTTCTTTAATACTCAGACTTGGATTGATCATAATTCTGGGGTCAAAAACCCTAATGGTTCTGGCTGGAAAAAAGCACCGTACCAAGCAGAATACTTATCAGCGATTGGTCAGTGTGAACGCCGAAAAGACGAGTTGGAGCCAACGTGCGCCCCTATTATCACGCTTGATTATGGGCGTGATGCTAACCTAGACGCCTTCCCGTATTTGAGTGGCTGGAGAGACAGTACACAAACCGTCAAACATCATTATAAGAAAATGGGAGGAGTACTCGCGATTATCAACAGTGATAACTTGCCACGCAATAACACTCAATCCCAAAAATCAAATTACACCTACTCGTTAAATAGCAAGGGACAACCAACTTCTGTTCGAGAAGAAAGTACTTTTGATCCATTAGCTCGTGTCCGCACAGTAACCAGTTATCTTACTCACGGTGCATACGCAGGCTTGGCTAATAACATTACCCGTTTTGGTATGTTAGATAACGTTGAGTATCGTCTCTCCAACACAGCCACAGAATGGCATTTAACCTCCTCAGGCCATGCTCAAAAATCAAGAGTTGTTGAATCCGTTTACGCTGAAGATGGCTCTCTCAGTCAAGAGGTAACAACAGAAAACGACTATGACGACAAAGATCGTTTAGAAAAGCGTTTAACGGTAACAAATAACGGCGAAGGCCAACAAATAGAAGAGGAAGTTCAATACCAGTATGCGAATGACTACCTAGTAGGGAAAATTGAAAAACGATCTATTGTTAGCCCAGCCTACGAAAATGGCGTCAGTGATCTACTGGTCAAAGAGTTCGAATATGAGTATGACAATGACAAGCTCATTGAGCAGCTGACACGTCAGGGGCGCTACGAAACACGGGATCACGTAATACAAGATAGCCAAGACCGAGTTATCTCGAGACGCCGAACGGTTAACGGAAAGCGTGTACTCGATGAAAAAATTGTTTATCAAGGCGACGATGTAATTCAGCGCTGTGAAAACAACCATTGTATTGATTACCAGTACCAAACAACAAGCGAGGGGCGTCTAGAAAAATCACTCATTAATGGCATCATTTACGATGAAACCCAATATGATGATCAACATCGTATTACGAGTAAAACCGTACGAGGTATTACCAAAAAATCCCAGTATTACCCAATTAATGAAGTACCAGCGCGACTTCAGGAATGGGTAGGCGTTTGTCCTACTGATACCACGTTTGTCACCTATTACTCATTGCCGGAATCAGTGACTTGTACCACCACTCGTGGTGAATTCAATGTTAGAAAAGGGTTGAATGATCGATTCATTATCACAGGTGAAACTAGAGATAATGACAACGCGAACCTAATCACTCTTCCTCATTTTGAAGGTGAAACCGCTGTCATACACACTGTTACTGGGGATCTTGATAGACAAAATATCGAGCACGAGGTTAATGGGCAGCTCAAAAAGCGTTCAGACATTTCAAAGAATCTGACCGAAACTTATGATCAATGGGGCAATGCAGTACGTCGCTACTACGACATCACAGGCCTTTTATACCGAGTAGAGGACCACTTAGGCAACGAAGTCACCTTCACTTATAACACCGATGGTAAAATAACGTCGTCTGAACTGAACGGAAACTCAGCCACCAGAATCATACACAAGTATGACGAACGTGGTCTTAGAACCGATACTATCGATCCAACGCGTGGACATTGGCAGTACCATTACAACGTCAACAAGCAATTGGAATGGCAGCAAGACGCCAATGGGGATCGTTCTGTGTTCAGTTACGATCAATTGAATCGTATCACTCGATTGAACACCGCCAATTCAACCATCTGTTATCAATATCCAACAGAACTACCATTAGCTGAACCAAGCCAAGTCATTCAAGTGGCGGGCAACCAAGATGAATGTGTCGGCCACCCTGTTCAATACCGAGAAGACAACACCTATCAATGGCCTAACGGTTGGCTGAAACAGCGTGATATAACACTAGAGGATGGGAAAACACAAAGCACTTACTACGATTACGATCTTAATGGTCAGGTCATCAAAGAGTCCACATCATCTCGATTGGGTAACAGTTTTGCTATCGAAACCGCCTTTAAGAATGGCGCGGCGTATAAATGGAGTAACGCTGAAACAGGCCGAGTATACAAAGAGATCTTGTCAGAAGATGCACAACAAAGACCGACTCACGTAAGATTTGGTAACGGCATAGAGGAGTTTTACCAATATGACCGTATATCAGGCCAAGTCACGCAGCAATCTGCGGCACGAAATGGTTTATTGGTTTATCAATTCGATTATCAATATGATCTCGACGATAGGTTGACTCGCAGGCTCCGTCATTTTTACTATAAAAATCGCAGCGAGACTTCATTTGAAGATGAATATGGGTATGACGATAATGGACGTTTAGCTTCACATGAAATAAAGCAATTTTGTATCAATGGCATATGCCAAAATATTGATGCAGGTAACTATATTTCAGCTGTCGCAGAGTACGAATACGACCAATATGGCAACATTACCTACAAAAAAGGGGTTGGCCAGTATTACTACGAATCAGACGATCCGTTCAAGTTAACACGCCTTGAAGAAGAAAACGGTGAAAATCGCGATTTTAGTTATGACTTAAACGGTAACTTACTAACTGATGGTGTTCGAGAGTTCGAATATCAAAACAACCGCTTGGTGCATGTCGCGAGCCATGACTCACAAGACAACAATGTTGTCGATCGCGATGAAACGCGTTTCACTTATGGCCCTGATGGTCAACAAATCGTTCGTACAGACAAACGCTTTGATATTGCAACATTGGAATGGACGACAACAAAAACGCTATCAACGGGGGCGTACAGCTATACCCAGAAGGATGGGGAATTTAGCGCACAAGAAAGTTTTGGTGGCAATGGTTTTTCGGTAAGTTGCAACGAGTCACTGTGCGGCACGGCCTACTCTCATACTGATCGCTTAGGCCAACGAATTATGGTCACAGGTTCTGAAGGCGATATCACCTCTCAGACCTTTACAGACCCGTTTGGTGCCACGCACAACATACTATTACCTGAAATGGATGACGCTTTTGCCGTGTCAACTGCCTACAGTTCAATGTTCGGACATGTGGGCGTGGCAGGCTTTGACCTTATCCATATGAAAGGAAGAGTCTATGACCCATACCTTGCTAGGTTCATTCAAGCTGACCCATTTGTAAAAGGGCAAGAGTCTGTTCCGAATTACAATCGCTACAGTTTCAAGCAGAACGATCCACTGAATACCCTAGACCCTAGTGGTTATTGGAGCCTAAAAAAGAAATGGAAAAAAGTAAGAAGGAAAGTCAAAAAGGTCTTCAAACGAGCAGAAAGCAAGATCAGGAATGAAGCCAAGCGCGCAGAGAGTAGAGTTCGAAATGAAGCGAAACGTGCTGAGAGCCGAATTAGAAAAGAAGCGAAAAGAGTTGAGAGCCAAATACGCAACGAAGCTAAGCGTGCTGAAAGCAACGTTCGTAATGAAGTGAAGCGTGTTGAAAGTCGGGTCCGAAACGAAGCAAAACGGATAGAAAGTCAAATACGTCACGAAAGCAAACGTTTTGAGCGAAGAATCCGCCATGAAGTAGGACGCTGGGAATCAGATGTTCGCCATGGTGTCAAAATCGTCGGCATGATGATCAAAGAAAATCCGGAAATGGTGATTGCCATGCTGGCTGCGGCCTGGGTTGTTGGGCCCGCGGCACTTGCTTATTTTCAAACCGCTATGCCTGCACTGCTAGGGACCACAGGAGCGGTTGCTGGTTCACTATCGGCAGTAATGACGCAAACTATCGCAGCTATGGCCGCAGGTGCCGTTACAGGTGGCGCAACTCACCTCATCGCCAATAAGGGAAGCTTAAAAGGTATCGAAAAGTCGATATTAATGGGGGCGGTAACAGGCGGCATCGCAAATGGTATAGCTCACGGCATCATGGAAAGTCAATTTATGGTTGACTTACTGGGTAACAATACATTTCTGCAAAGTGCTGCGAACATCGGGTTAAAGAGTGCGATGTTTGCGAGCGCCGATAACCTTATTTACGACCGAGATTTTTCTGATGCTCTGTTAGCCAACATATTGATGACCGCTACTAATAGCCAAATTGGTCAGCACATGTCGGATTTCAGCACCACCCTTCAGAGCTTTGTTGCGGCTGTAGCCGGTGGTATTATTACCACTGAAATCTATGGTGGTGATTTTGCGACAAATGTCGCTTCAGGGTTTATCCGTTCCTATATTGATTACACCAGTAACGAGTTAGGCGGTAACCTATTCGACGGTGATATCGCCGAAGCACTAGAACTGACCATGGATTTCATTCCGGTTGTCAGTAATCTTAAAGCGGTTATTGAAGTCTCCACCGGAAAAACAATATTTGGCGGACACGACATACCACCGAAGATATTAGGGCTAACTGCGGCGGCGATTTTCATTGGACCTGCAGCGAAAGTGGCAATACGTGGCGCTCAATTTGCTAAAGTTACTTTAAAGCATAGTGACGAAACGATAGGCCTGCTGACATCCAGCTCGAGCGTGTCCGGTGTTACAAAGGGTATAACCAGGTTGTCTGATGACCTTGCAGGTACCTTTACAGGTGGAAAGTATACTTCGAGAGTGCTAGAAAAAGATATGATTCTTTACCGCGCCGGTACAGCAGATAGACCACTGGGGCAATTCTTCTCAAAAGATATGCCTATTAGCGAGATTCAAACAAGAATTGATAAAGCAGTATTACCTGTTTGGCCTGGTGGTGCAAAATCTCCGCTTGATACTGTTTTTAAAGTTCGAATACCTGCTGGAACGCTAATTCATACTGGTCGTGTTGGCTCTCAAGGGGGGCATTTTGTTGGTGGTACTCAGCAGATTGTAGTCGAGAAACCTTGGTTGCTTGAAGGTGTGAAAGTTTTAGGCAACTCGCCTTTAAAATAGGAATAAATATGAAGAATGTAATTTTGCTAATTTCTGTAATTGAAAAAATTATTGAGCTGCTCGTTTTCGTTGGTGAGAGTAACTGGGCCGGGTCATTCAATAGCTTTAGACAAAAATGTGATAACGCTAGTGTGGAGAATTTAGATATTCTCCGTAACGAAATTCTAAGAATATATGGTGGAATGGGTTCTTTTAATGACCTTGTTTTATATAAGCAAGGTCAACCTATGATAAAGGAAAACCAAAAGTTAGATGAGTTAAGAACAGAGCTATTTCGCATATTAAACGATAGGTAATTTAACAAACAAACTAGCCAAATCTTTTCTATCGAAGATGAACAGGACAGTGAGGTTTTAAGAGAGCACTTCGATGCATTTGATGAAAATATATTAGATCCGAATTGAGTAATACCAAAGCCCTTCGGGGCTTTTTAACTTGCAACTTGTTGGATCACCGCAGCTAAAATTTCCATCTCAAACTCGAGATGCTCTGCTTACCCATAACGAAAAAGGTTGCCTTGTAGGCAACCTTTTGTGGTTTTGGTTAAAGCTCCCTCATGATGATTTGACAATATATGTCGTTTTCTGGGCAAAAACTTAACGAATTGTTCATCTCGTTATTGAGTTCTTGAGCGTGACTGGTAGAGGCCAACATGAGTTGTATCAGTGCGACTAAGATGATTATTTTCTTCATTACTATTTTTCCTAAATATACAGTTAACAATGAGCCTTCAAGTTTAAGCATATTAAAAGCTGGCTCACCCCGAAAAACCATACTATTCAGAACTTTAAATAAGAATGCCCTTTGCTTAAAAAAGACGATGGAAGACTCAAAGCCGCATGAGCTTTCTCTGAATAATGACTACCAGTCCGAACCAAGCTAAGTTTAGCGATAAGCAATATTTAGGGTTTTCAATATTTTACAATACACTTTATTTAAACGAGACCATACTCAACGCTATGGTTACGCACTAATCAGGTTCGCTAACTCTTGCGCAGAATAGTGCTCAGCCTCTTGACCTCTGCTGATCAAGTCAATCACTCGGAACCCTCTCATATCACCAAACTCTTTGATCAAGTAATCTCGAAACGCTTTTTCGTTCGGCCATTTTCCTCGCACGATATAACCCTCTTCTTTGTCGAAGTCTTCCGTCTCAAAAAAAGAAAAATCAGTCATACCAATGTTATGGCAATACAAAACAAGATACATGTTTACTCCTCAAAATGGGTGGATTAATAAAAACTCACGGGAAGATAGAAATCAAGTTCAAACACTTCATCACTATTAAGGAAATGATTCTGATGATAATGCACATAGGCGGGAGTTGAACGCTGCTTGAAACCTGATGTAGGTAACCATTTTTCTAATACCATACTGATCTGTGGTAGCAACTCTCCATAACGGCCATTGAGTCGAAACACAGCATGCAAACCGCCGGGAATCACCATCTGATTAACTACGCTACGGTACTTAATAGGTTCACTGATCGCGATACACGCCACATAGCGACACTGGTCCATCTCGACCCAAGCAGGGTTTGAATGGTGCAAACCAAACTGGGTCGAAAAATCACGTTGCTCAGAGTTCGCCCACGCTTTCAATATCAACCACGCATTGCGAATAGAACGGTTATAGCCAGTGTGGCGAACATAGGCTGCCATACGTTCAGGTGTTTCCACTATTTTTGGTTCGGGTAGTATCCGCTGTGCGACATTTTGATAACCCGCCGCCACTTCAGGATCTTTCAAATAAGGCTTTTCGGCGATCTGTAAATCGTGTTTGCGCCACTCGCTCGGAGACATATTAAAGGTCGCTTTAAACGCTCGGCTAAACGAAGACACCGAACTGAAACCACATTTATTGGCTATCTCCACCACCGACGAGCGGGTATCGAACATCAACTGATTAGCGGCATACTCCATTCGGGTACGTCGAATGTATTGATGTAACGACTCCCCCACCACACTTTTGAACGTGCGATGAAAATGTTGCTCTGAGTAAGCCGCAATCTCAGATAGCGCTTTGGCAGACAACGGCTGACTGATGTCTTGATGAATATGGAACAGAACATCATTGATTCGAGATATATGTTGTCGTGACATTTTTCAAATAGCATAAATGGACATGTTTATGAGCATAAACGGACACGCCAATTTTTACAATTGCCGTGTAATATCAAGCGATAGAATAAAAACGATAAACGACGAGACACAACACATGGAAATCGCACAGTCATTACAACAGATTCAATCTTCATACATTCGAGAGATCCTCGCAGCAGCAAGCGATCCAAACGTCATCTCACTGGCCGGTGGTCTGCCGGATGAGAAAACCTTCCCGATCGATTTAATGAAGCCAACGCTAGAAAACCTAGCGAACATGCCTGAAGTTTTCCAATACGGCTCGACAGCGGGTTACGGCCCTTTGCTTGACCACCTGACGCAAAGCTACCAATTGCCAGAAACTCACACAGCGATGATCTGTACCGGTTCTCAGCAAGGTCTGGATTTGATTGCTCGTGCGTATGTTGATCCGAATGATGTGGTTGTAATGGAAGCGCCGAGCTACTTGGGTGCGATGCAGGTGTTTGGTTTGGTTCAGGCGAATATAGTGACTGTGTCTCAAACTGAATTTGGTCCGAACTTAGACGAACTAGAAACGTGCTTTGCACAGCAATCTCCGAAGATGTTCTATGCGGTGCCAGATTTCCATAACCCGACTGGCGTTTGTTGGACAACAGAAACTCGTCAAAAAGTAGCTGAGCTTTGTATCAAATACAACGTGGCATTTATTGAAGATGCGCCTTACCGTGAGCTACGTTTCACAGGTACGGAACTGCCGTTGGTCTCTTCATTCTGCCCTGATAACTCTATCGTTCTTCGTTCATTCTCTAAGATTGCATCGCCAGGCTTACGTATTGGTGCGGTGACAGGTAAACGCAGCTACCTTGAGCCACTGATTAAAGTGAAGCAAGGCGCGGATTTGCACTCAAGCGTTCCTATGCAAGCATTGCTTGTTGGTCTTCTAAAACATGAAGATTTCAACCTGCACATGGAAAACATTCGTACTTTGTACAAGTCTCGTTATGAGGTGCTGTTCTCAGAACTAGAGAAACAGCTGCCTGCTGACTGTGTATTGAAAGCCGTTGATGGCGGGATGTTCATTTGGGTTGAGATCCCTGAGTGCGACACCTTCGAATTGGCTAAAACTCTACTATCGAATGGTGTGGCGGTTGTACCAAGCCCAGTATTTTATCCAAAGGCCGATGAAGCGAAAGCCGCACTGCGCCTAAACTTCACTAACGCCAACCCAGAAGAGTTGACTGAAGCGGTGAAACGCTTAGCTGAAGTACTTAACCAAGCGTAATCACCGATTAAGTAAAACGGACTAGATACCAAGGCCCTGCTGTATTGTTACAGCAGGGCCTTTTTGGTTTGGGAATACGTGTTGTAATTCGAAGCAGATAAAACGGTTTCATTGCATTTTCTAGCCCATAAACCACACAAATAGAAATGATAAATAGCCCTACTTTTGGTTGGTTTTTGTCCATCCTTGGCTTGGTTATACTGCGGCGGATTTTAATAAGCCAATATGAGCAAACCTGAGTGAATTAAACTCAGTCTGCATCATAAAAGGCAACCGCTCTGGATTTACGTTCCAGCTCGCAGAAAGGAAAAACCATGTCTCAATATGTTGTATGTGCTCTGTATAAATTCGTAGCACTTGATGATTACCAAGAAATTCGCCAACCACTCACTGGCGTGTTAGAAGCTAACCAAATCCGCGGTACTTTGCTACTTGCAAGCGAAGGTATCAACGGTACTGTTGCAGGTAAGCGCGAATCTATCGACGCTCTTCTTCAATGGTTCAAACAAGATTCTCGTTTGGCTGATGTTGTTTACAAAGAGTCGTTCAACGAAGAACAACCATTCAACCGCACCAAGGTTAAGCTTAAGAAAGAGATCGTAACCATGGGCGTTGAAGGCATCGACCCTCGCCACGTCGTCGGCACTTACGTGAAGCCGAACGAATGGAACGACCTTATCTCTGATCCAGATGTGATCTTGGTTGATACTCGTAACGATTACGAAGTCGATATCGGCACATTCAAAAATGCCGTAAACCCAAACACGGAAACCTTCCGTGAATTCCCTCAGTACGTTGAAGAAAATCTTGATCCTAAGAAGCACAAGAAAGTCGCGATGTTCTGTACTGGCGGTATTCGTTGCGAAAAATCAACAGCCTACATGAAAGAGCAAGGCTTTGATGAGGTTTATCACCTTGAAGGCGGCATTCTTAAGTACCTAGAAGAAGTACCAGAAGAAGAGAGCATGTGGGAAGGCGACTGCTACGTATTTGATGGTCGTGTTGCAGTTAACCACCAGCTAGAGAAGAGCGGTTACGACGTGTGTAACGCTTGTCGCCTGCCAATCACAGACGAAGACAAAGCGTCTGAGCACTTTGAGAAAGGCGTAAGCTGCCCTAAGTGTATTGATAAACACAGCGACGAGCAGAAAGCGCGTTTCCGCGAACGTGAAAAGCAAGTTCAGCTATCGAATGCTCGTGGCGAAACCCACGTAGGCGGCGATGCTGCTCACCTTATCGAGCAACGTAAAAAAGAGAAGCTTGCGCACAAAGAGCAACAACGTTCTGGTAAGAAAGCAAAGTAGGCTTTCTGATTTAGGCCTATAACTGTATAGCTCTAAACGTATAGCTTTGAATATATAGCTATGAACATTAAAAAGGGCGCAAGTTCGAGGATGATCCCTCGAGTTTGTGCCCTTTTTTGATCGCTTTACGGCTTTGTGTTTTGAACCACATTTATCTTCAAAAATAGGCTCTATACTGAAGTTAATTAGACAAGTGAGGAAGTGCCAATGCTCAATGAAAACCATGCCTTTATCTTAGATTTCCCAGATCTTAAATTAGACATTGTTCAGCTCAACCACGACGACGAAAAATTCAAAGCAGACATGCAGAAGTACCACCAACTCGACTACGACATCCGTCAGCTAGAAATCTCTGGCAGCCCTATCGATGACGACAGCATGCACAACCTCAAAGTAGAACGCATGGAGCTCAAAGACTCGCTACACAAACAGCTCACGCGCCATCACGCGCTTAAGATCGTATAACAGAATACACTTGTCCTCAAAAACGTTTTTATAAACAGCCCGTTGACGGGCTGTTTATCACAAATTTACGCAGCTAATTTAGTGAAAATCTGAATGATGGCGGTCGGTAATTCAAAATCTTCAGATACTAAGAAGTTGATAATTGCTAATACTCTCTCAGCTACGTCTAACAAAATACTAATTTTGTTCATCATGAGCTGTACTCTCTATTTTATATAAATTGAGCACATTGTTTTTTGCGTGGACTTTGATATGATTCGCCTTGAAACAAGTCATCATAATTGTTGTCCAGAAGTTTTAAGACTTTGTAGGAGAAGACTCTAAACTTTGCTTATTACAACGTGCATGATACAGATAAAAAAGCCTACCTTGTGTAGGCTTTTTTACATCTCAAACATTGTCATTTTCACCTCCTACTTAAATATCAAAAAAACACTATATGTTGTGCATTTACCTTAGCGATAGCACAATCTGATGTACTGCATAACCTCTTCATTTTCCCGTATTTAACGAGAACCACCAACTTTGAGTATTGATTTGGATCAATAAAACTCTCACGCTGATAAAGATCAATCCAATATTCTTACGTTAGTTCTCCATTTAGAAAAAAACCAAGAAAACTAATAACATACCCATTAATTGGTTGAATTTATTGGAAGCGTTATAGGAAAAGGGCTACGTCAACATCTGGGCGCTAACTAGATAGATTCAGTAAATAGTACACAGTATCTATATAAATATTTTAGATAAATGCTCCAAGTAAGCACAAAAAACGCCTAATACATTATGTTACTGTTTGCTTATTCAAAAGGCGTTTAAAAAGGAAGTAAAGTGGCAATAAAAGAAGAGAATATACAACTCCAACTCGTTTCCAGTTCTGAATTCGAAGAACTGTTTACGTGTGTTAAGCAAGGGCTCTTCATACACGTAGATAACGTTTTCGGCTGGGATGACGACTTCCAACGCCAACGACTTTTAAACGATTACCGTCCCTCTTGGTTTCATTGGGTATACCTAGGAAAACAAAGGGTTGGACTTGTGTGTTTTAAGCCTTATGACAACGCATACCATATTCACCTGCTGATCATTTTTCCTCAAAACCAAGGCCGCTCACTTGGCAAGCAAGCCATGACTCTCATACATAAGAGAGCCACGGAAGAGCGACGTGAGCAAGTCACTCTGTCGAGCTTTAGAAGTAACACTCGCGCCATTAGTTTTTATCAGTCACTTGGCTACCAAATTGTTGATGACAGCGATGAGAATTTTGTAGGGATGACTCTCACCCTAACTAACCATTTATAAACAGCCAGTTAGGTAGAAAGCGAAGTCCTAGCGATCAACTGACACATCCAAATTATTCAGCAACGACGGAAAACCCCAACCGTTCTCACCTTCGACCACAGGTTCTCCGGTCAAATACTCAAACAGCGTTGGAGCCAAAGACCCGTTAGCTTCGATTTTCAGTTGCTGAGAGTTATCGCCAATTGGCGCTCCCCAGAATCCGATGAAGGCATCTTTCTCTAAGTAATCCTCACCTGCATGACGCCCCGGCACCTTGGTGTTGTAACCAATGCCGGCTTTAGGGAACAAGTTAACCGTACCAGCCCTATCTTCAAGGTAGATATTAGCCAGTTGATTAACTGAATCTGGTCGAGGTGTTGGTTGCGTTAATACGGTCCATTCTGCACTGCTACACCATGTTGTCACATCCGCCTTAATCGCTCGGTTAATACACTTCTCTACCAATTGAGAATACCGCGCAAAATCAACTTCGCTTGGCAATGCAAGATATGGATTGAGCCTTTGGGTATTAAGCAAAATCGGCGCTCGGTTGTCTTCCAATGACTCATAAAAAAGCTTGTCACCTTCACGTGTGATCAATTCATCGACCCGTTTTAAATCACGATTGCCAATCACACGAACAGCGCAGCGTTGTTGATCACATGTACTTTCTCTTACGACCATATAATCAAGACTTTCAGGCAAGCGCTGCGCTATCTGATTAATGATGTCTATGTTCTGACCATCTGGCGCTGCAATCGGAGACCACTGCGTGAGTTCTTGGTAAACCGGCTGAACCTGCCACCCGTGAGCCGAATTAAAGAAGTCCATCATGAAATTACCACCAGCAGTAGAAGCAACCACAACATCCAACGCCTTTGAACTTGGGTAGCTTAGTGCATTGGTAATTTTAGGCCCTTCCCCCTCGTCTGAAGATATCTTCTTAACCACAATTGGATACGCTAGCTCTGCTTGTAAGCCTTCAAATACCTGCTTTTCGGGGTTGAGCGCGTAGAACACCGGCGTTAAACCATGATCCCCTGCCATGCCCCATAGCGTTTTATCGTAAACGCCGGCACTGCGGTAGGTCGCTTCAATCTGGCGAATCCAATAGTCCAGTCGATTGAGCTCTCCCGTCGGCATCAGAATTTCGTCACTAAAAGGACCCGTGAAGTGTGCGAAGTGATCCGGCCATGGGTTATACACCAAGGTGTAGTCTGGCATTCCTTTTCCATCTAACTCGGCAAACTGAGTGATCGACTGTTTAACCTGAGCTCTCTTTGAAAACTTAGTAAAAAAATCAAAGCCAGATATAGACTGATACGCTTCAATATCTTCAATCAAAGCTTGACGCTTTTCTTGCAAAACCACTTCGACTTCTGAACGTTCTTGAAGCTCTTTAACGCAGCGTTTCTCACCATAATCACGCAGTGACTCACCCAAACCTAGGTTTACTAGCCCGTCGTAAGTGGTGTGAGCATTCCAATCATATTGAGCGTTGCAGTTCAGCGTTTTAAGGTAATCAAGGCGATCAAACATGGTCTGCACCTTGTTGTTTTCCATCAACACATCCAACTGCAGGGCATCATTACCAAAGAAGTAATACGCTCGGTCGATCTCTCGGTCGACAAAGTGGAAATTAGGAATGCCAGTGCCACCTTGCCCCGATACTTTCGCGCCCGTTTTAATGATCGGTAGATTGCGTACGCTGATTGTTGGAGTTGAAGAGATACCCACTCGGCTAATATTGTCTCGATGCTCTTGATAGAGATTTTTGAAGAACGGAAGATAATTCGGATCACGGTAGGTTTGTTCAGACAGAACTTCCATGAACCTCACCTGCTGTTGATGTTCAGGTTCAATCACTTCTTCTAGCTGAGGTTTATATTGCGCTCGGTTTTTATGATTCTGATAAGCAACCGAAATGAAAGGTGAATCTTCATCAACCAACCCCTCAATCAATCCTTGCTGTAAACCATCGACGGTCACTTGAACCGCAAAACGTTTGTGCTGTTGGGATTCTAAGAATTGAATGAGCGCATCAGGCTGGTCACTGAACGCTTGCTGCATCCAATCATCAAGCGCTTCTGCACGTTCTTCTTTAAACACAAACTGTCGGTAGGCTTTCAGCAAGTTTAAGCGCACAAAATCAATAAGCGTGATGGTAAGAGCTTGTGCTTTATTGTTCGGCTTATCAGCGTTTTCTGGTTTACCATCTTCTGCAATCGCCAACATTGCAGACTTCATGTCGCCGTCATCCATTCCCAATGCCGCTTTACCGATCAAATCAACGATGATCGGTTGAATCTGAGCGATGATCGCTAGATCTGCAGAGCTATTGGTTAAGTATGTGTAATTCGCAGGGAGCGTGTCCATATCCTGCCAAACACCAATTTCGAATAACGCATCATAGATAACCACCATATTGGCAATGAACTGTTCATCGATACGAATACCTTCATGATGTCCCGTTGCTTCAGTCGAGGTATCTGGCTCGTGATGCTCTGAGGTTGACTTATCTCCAACATGATAGAGGCTATGTTCAAAGCCCTTTAGCGCCTGCTTATCATAAACCGTCGACAAGTAAGATTTGAACACATCTTCACTGCCCAAGCCTGAGTAGCGGTCGTAATAGCTATAGAGAAAATAACCCAAAGGAATTGAGTACGTCGGGTTTGATAACTGAGCAACGACTCTGGCTTTGGTTTTGACATCTAAAGGGAGAGCGAGAATATACGCATCTAATGTAACGCCACCAATGGTGAAAAGAGCCGCATCACGAGTGAGTTTGGCAGAATAACTCAGGCTTGAAAGCACCTGATTTTTCAATACTTCACTGGAGCTAAACACGCCACCAATGACGGGCGTTGTTGATATATCAGCGACACTCGGAGCTGACGCAACCGCCAACGATAAGGCACTGAACAAACTGGCGTAACTGCGAACGTGAGAATAAGAGCTCATCAAATTTCCTTTAGATCAACACACTTCTATAAATACGACTTATTGTTTCAGTTTAAACTGATTAGTCAACTTATGGTCACCTCTGGGTTTTATACAGACAATCAGCACCTATAAATCATACATGAATCTATAAATAACAACCACTTACCCAAAAGATCAATTGACAATAACATCAATTACAAATACCAAACATTCACCATAGATATCACTCGCATATATAGCTCAGCCAATTAGATATGTCTCTCGAATAAGTTTTCCTGCTATTTCCACTACACGCCGTTTTGATACATTCCTCATCAATGGCACTCAATTTATAAATAGTCATATTTATCAATGACATTCTCCCAATTGATTCCAGAGTAATAATTTTTTATCAATAACGTAATAGGAGAACTAACATGAATGGTCAACGTTCACTGTTAGCAGTGGCAATAGCCCTAGGGATAGCAGGTTGTGGTAGCGATAGTTCAGATAGCTCCACAACTGATACGGGTGGTTCAACGGCAACAACAGCATCTCTTACCGCCAAAGCCGCAGATGGCTATCTGGTAGGTGCTAATGCATGCTTGGATCTAAACAGCAATAAGGTGTGTGATAAGGATGAGCCAAATGCAGTAACCGGCGACAATGGTGAATTTACCATTGAGAACTTAACTCCAGAGCAACTAGAACAGAGCACTCTGTTGATTGAAGTTGTAGCCGGACAAACAATCGATACCGATAACCCAGGTGTCGTTCTAAGCAAGAGCTATCGCTTAACTGCGCCACCAAAATCCGCATTTATTAGTCCATTGACGACTCTGATTCAAAATGAAATCGAGAGTGGTTCTTCGTTAGAAGAAGCTAAAACGGCTATTCAAGAAAAGTTGGGGACAACACTCGATTTAACGCAAGATTATATCGAAGCCAAAAACAATAATGACTTAGCCGATTCACAAAAAGCGGCTTTTGAAAACCTACACCGCGTTGCTCAAGTTACCGCTTCAGTCATGGCAGAGAATACTGATGCACTATCAGAAACCGCAGCGGGAGCTGGTATCTCTGTAGAAGCGCTCACGGCCTTGATTAATGAAGAAGTTACTCGAGTCTTAGACGAAGTCGTAAAAAATATTGAAGCAGCCGGAGAAAACTTCAATCCAAGCGACATTGCTGGCAGCATTAATCGTGATCACATCGCTATTGATGACTCTAACCTTGAAGATAAAATTAAAGAAAACGAGGCAAATAAAGGCTCTAAGCAGGCCGATCTTGCGAAACTAATTAGAACAGATGGCATCAATTGGTTTGGCGGCGCGAATGAAACAGGTACAGACTTAGTGGTTGCTTATGGAACACTAAAGGCTGCTTCCGATAACTCAATCACTGAGACTGGTTACATTTATGACTACTTTGCTGAGCAATTTGTTGAATTTGAAAATACTCCTGACGCAAATAGCATGGTTTTAGGAAAAGACGGTTGGGAAGCAAGCGATGATACCTTAACGAGTATTAAGACAAATACAGATGGCAGTTTAACCCTAGAGTCTAACAGCTCAATTTTTAATGAAGTTGCTAGTGCTAAGCAGTTGGATATCAGTGGGCTTAATGTTCGCTCAATAATGGATCAAACAGATGGTGAGAACGTTTGGTCTCAAATTATGCCTGCAGGATTAAAATTCCCAGATAACACCACGGCATATAAGTTATCTGTGGAAGATCTCTACGACAATATTTTTACCTTTTACAAGGGGGATTGGTGTGCAGAGTACGATCCAGACCGCTACGAAGCACTGAATAACTCGTGTAACGGAATAAGCGCCTTCAAGAATGGCAGCGATACATGGCTTGCGACTTTAGCATCGACCATCGCTGAAGATGAATCGGATCGTCATGACACTGCATATAACAATCATGCAGATTTAATTCCAATGGCAGGTATGGAAAGTGCTGAGATATTTGCACAGCTGCTTTCTAACGGCACCGTAGTTTATTATACAAGAGCATGGAATTTAGATTCTACATTCTCCAAATTGTCAGAACTCGGTTCGTGGAAAGATGAATCAGTAAATGGCGAGGTATTACGTCAAGTAACAATTCCTGAATCCATCCACTCGCAAACTACATGGTCAAACTATCAAAGACAAGATAACTCTGCTTACCTATCTGTTGTCGACGGGTTTGTACGAATTACCTACAAAGAGACCGAAGAGATTGATAGTGAGGTCTATATCTTTGATGAAGCGACTAAGCAGTTCATTTTGGATAACGCATTAACACCACAACCTTTACACCCTCTCAACCTACAGGCTTGTCTTGACTCGCTGCCGGATGCTGAGTTCATTGCGACGGCTAATGACGTCACGGTTTACGATGTACAGCGCACACCGATATGGGATCCTGAGCCAGTAACACAGAACCTAACTTATGAGTTTATCTATCTTGGGAATACTTTCTCTTGGCTGAATGACGTTACGTTGGTCACCGGGCTACCAAGTTGGATTTCGGACTTAGCAGGTAGCTTAGAAAAAACGCGTATCGATATCAAAGATTCGGAAGGTGCTTTAATGGGGTATGAGTATTCATATAGCTCTGAAGATCACTATCTAGGTCAAGAAGGCTTTAACTCTGATGACTCACTAGGTTGGGGGTCGGCTAAAGCAGTATTACCACTGCCGATTACTGACAACCAAAAAATCATCAATCAAACGGTAGACTTTGGAACGTCAACTAACGCACCACTCGCCTCTCAGTTTGATTATTGGTGGGACGAAGACAGCGGTGAAGAGTTCGTAACTGAGTACCCTGGATTAAGAACCGTTTCTGTAGAGACCTCACTAAACGATATTATCAACGGACAACCTGACTTTCTGCCCACTTTCAACTACCAAGAAACCTACCTAGGTAAAGAGGAAATCACTGTACCTGCAGGTACTTTTGCAGCATGTAAAATAACAAGTGAGACACAGTTCGCAGACTACGGGCCTATTGATACTCAAACCACCTGGGTGACCAACCGAGGTTCAGTTAAGTCCACCCGTGAAGAATCTTCTTGGGGCATGTCGATTAACATGGAAGCAGCTAGCTTACCTTCTATTAAATAATTGATAGATGATATGAACAAGCCAGTATCTTATTGGCTTGTTCTTTTTCTTATTAGATCTTTAAGCCAACCTATTAATTTACCAAACTTGATAGCATTTCCAGCTGACCACTCCCTTAATTAAACGCTCTTGCCACTCGTCCTTTGCTGCTCAATTCATAATGACCAATATAGGCTGGGATAAATACCGATTGCCCTTTCGTAAGGGTTAAGTGCTCACCTCTTTGGCTCACTAGCGTTAAATCATCATCTATTGCCATTAAGATTTCAGCGCCGCTTGTGATGACTTCTTCTTGCTTGGGGCTATGAAAGATATTGAAATTAAAGTCACTGACCGGGATATTATAGCTATCACATTGACCCAGCTTGGAGGGCGCCAATAACAAGTGTTTAAACGGAATTGGCGTAAACTCTGTGCAGGCGACCAATTCAGGGACATCAATGTGTTTTGGCGTTAAACCGGCTCTTAGCACGTTGTCTGAATTTGCCATGATCTCGAGCCCGGTTCCCTTAATGTAAGCATGCGGAGTGTTCGCATTCAAATACATCGCTTCACCCGGCTTCAATGTAATCAAGTTCAGCAACAGAACACAAAACAGACCGATGTCGTTCGGGTACTGATGGCTAAGCTGAACAACCAAAGCAAACTCAGATTGATCTTGGTGAGCGACTGCATAAGTCAGAAGTTGCTCTAATGCTCGGTGTTTATGTTGGTCATCTAGAGTTAAAAGGTCACGGAAAAACGTTTCTAAACCTAGAGAATCAAGATTGTTACCAAACTCATCGACCAAACCAGCCAGCTCGCTCGAATCTAACTTTTTGAACAAACCTAATATTTCATCGAACTCTCGAAAGCCATTCATCGCTTGATATTCAGTGATCGCGTAAACCAATTCAGGCTTATGGTTCGAATCCTTATAATTACGGTTCCCTGCGTTTAGGGGGATTCTTGCTTGCTCTTCTCTCGCAAAGCCAACCTCAGCTTGGTGCTTGTTTGGATGGACCTGAACCGATAGTGCCTTTTCTGCCGCTAAGATCTTAAACAAGAACGGCAGTTCACCAAACTCCTGCGCAATATCGTTTGATAAATAGGCCGGTTTATTCTTGTTAATCAGCTCAGAGAGAGGCACCAAATGTTGGTCCAGCTTGACCATTGAGCAACCTTTCGGATGCGCTCCCATCCAAACTTCCGCTTGTGGCTCTTGTGACTCATTCTTAAAACCAAACAGTTCACGTATCGAAGAGATGCTCCCCCATGCATAATTCTGGATGGTGTTTTCCATTGGGAAAAATGAGTGTTCTGAGAAGTGTCTGAGTGACATGGCGTTTTCCGTAGTGAGCCCTTTGAACACAATTCAGAGAGCTGATTTCTAATAACGTAAATAATTAGAAAGACTACAGAGAGCAGCTAGAACCCACATGAGATGAGGTCTTAGACGCAATAGGAAAATTTCTTAGAAACAGGCGAGAACGATGAAAAGCGTGAAAAGAGTCACATTTGAATATCACGCATAGAAAGCGCCGAAAATAAGATAGCGGCTTGTATCACACTGGTTACAGCAGTGATACAAGCTTCTACAATGCAAACAATGGTGACTATCTTGTTATCGAGAAGGGTCCTTAAAAGCCAGAACGAGCCTCAGCACTTTTCTGAGGTGATTGAGCTTGTAGAAAAGGCAGTAACAGTAACCCGATGACCGCCGCACAAGTAGAGATGGTAATGAAAAAGCCACTCCAGCCATAAGTTTCTAGAACGAGCGCTAATGGGTAACCAGAGAGAGCTGCACCCATGTAAGCAAACAAGCCAACGAAGCCTGTCGCCGCACCGGCAGAGTCTTTATGTGAGCATTCGGCCGCCGCCATACCAATAAGCATTTGAGGGCCAAAAACAAAAAAGCCTACACAAAACAACCCAGCAGCTTGAAACACAAAGTTGGTCAAAGGCATCAACCACAATGCAGAAACTGAAAGAAATATGCCGATGGCAAACAAAATATTCATCGGGCCACGGTTGCCACCAAACAACCTGTCAGATCCCCACCCAGCAACAAGTGAACCAACGAAACCGCCAATCTCGAACAGAGATAAGGCAGCGTTGGCATTGATCAAACTGTAATGGTGTTCTTCGGTTAGGTATAAGTTACCCCAGTCGTTAACCGCCGTTCTTACGATGTAAACCAGCACATAGCTAAAAGCGAGCAACCAAATGTACTTGTTGCTGAATACGTAAGTTTTCAGGATTTCTCGATAGCTTAACCCTTGTCCATGGCTCTCTTGCGCCAACTCTAAATGGTCATGACACCACTTCCCTACAGTCGGAAGTCCCATGGTGGTGGGCTTGTCACGTAAGCGCCAGCAAACGATAAGACCGATAAAAACACCAATCACACCCGGCCAGATAAACCCTGCTCGCCAGCTGAATTGCAGCGTCAGATAACCAACAAGAATAGGAATTAGCGCCCCACCAACGTTGTGTGCTGTATTCCAGATTGCCCAACGAAAACCTCTTTCGGAGCGAGAATACCAAGTCGTCAATAACTTAGAACACGATGGCCAGCCCCAACCTTGGAACCATGCATTAAGCACCCACAGCGAGATGAAAGCCGCTAACGAACTCGAAAAGCCAAACGCGATGTTTATCAGACCAGTCGCGATTAAGCCAAGTCCCATAAAGTAACGTGGGTTTGAACGATCCGATATCGTGCCTGATATAAATTTCGATAAGCCATAAGAAAGATAAAAGAGCGTGCCAATTAAGCCAATATCGCCTTTGTCCAAGCCAAGGTCAGTAATCATCGCTGGCGCGGCATAATTAAAGGTTTTACGGGTGAAGTAAAAACCTGCATAGCCGACATACATTCCTATCATAATGTGAAGGCGCCAGTAGCGATAACTCTGATTGACTTCATCATCAGTTAGAGCATGAGTATTTGACGTTGTTGAGCGCAGAAATCCAAACATATTCGTTCTCACACTTTAGGTAATGTAACGCTGATATTGGTACCCGAAGATGAGCCATTCGCGTTAATTGTCATCTTGCCGCCGAGCGCCTGAACACGCTCTTGCATACCACGAACACCCATTCCTTTGAGAAGATCTTGCGCTGTAAAACCAACGCCATTATCTGATATCTGAAGATAAGCCTGATCATCTAAAATCAGTTCAATTTTAATCTCGCTCGCACTCGCGTATTTATGGGCATTGTTTAAGGATTCTTGGCACAGCCTGAAGATAGTGACCTTGAGCGTGTCACTCAAACACGAGTAATCACCTTGCCAATCTAACTGGATATCAACGCCGTGATCCGAAAACTCCATCTCTCGAATTAGCTGTTCAACAGAATCTTTTAGATCGAGGTCGTCCAACATCTTAGGTCTTAGTTTTGTAAGTAGACGTTTGGTGGTGTCATAAACATTCAAAGACAATGACTCAATCGTCCCCGCACAGCGAACGCTCATCTCAGCGGCATCGACGCGTTTAATAATGCTTGCCTGAGTACGAATTGCCGTGATGTTTTGGCCGATTTCATCATGCAGCTCACGCGCAATATCACGACGAACCGATTCTTCAGCTGTCACTAACTGGCGTGAAAGGTTTTGATTTCTGGAGAGCTCACTTCGTAGTTTCGCATTGAGATCTTTTTGTTTTTGAACCGCAAGTCCAAGCAAAATACCGGTGATGGTTTGAGCAGACAGAGACAAGAGTAAATCGGTAATTTCGAGTTTAGATGTTCCACTGTGAGCAGCAATCAACGCGACACTATTTAACAGGGTCGCCAGTAAAGCACCTTGCCACCCGTAACGAACCGCGAGCAAGATGATAGGGATCGCCATACAGAATGGGGCGAAGCGTCTTAGTTCATCAGGCAAACTGGTTTGTATCAAAATACTGGTGACCAACAAGACGCTGTACAAAGCGATGTGGCGGATTTTGAACTCAACGACATTGTTGATTAAGTAAGAGCTCAGTGGCGCCCACTTGTTTTGGAATAGGTAGTTCCAGACCAGATAACACATCGGCACCAACATCAATCCGCCAGTGATACTCACCAACCACACCATGTAAACAGCCGGAACATGAGAACCCACCACTGCAACATTAATGAATGCTGTAACCATGATTAAGCTCGCCATCACTAACAAGTGACGATTCTGGTCACCATAATAATAACGCTTGGCAATTAGAGTGGCAGGAATACTCAATCCACTGGCGATGAGTATCGTCAGCCATTGAGGCTCATCAAGCAGTAAAGCTAAAGCGATAGCAAGCCCCCACTCTGCAATATAGATAGCAGGCCAATAATGAGTGCGAGTGTGCAGCGTCATTCCCAGTCGAAGTGAAAATGGGAAAAGCAGAATGGCTAACTCAGGGTCATTAATGAAATAGAAGGCAATAACCCACAAACAGAACCATGCACAACCAGCCATAAAAACCCCACATAGGGAGGTGGCTAGATAGGAACGCATTAGTACTGGTCTTGTGTGAACAATTTAGCTAACTCAACGTTGTTCTTAACATTGAGTTTGTCCATCGCATTGGCACGGTGTACATGCACCGTTTTATGGCTAACCCCTAGCTCAACGGCGATAGATTTTACATCGAGCCCTGTTGCCAATAACTGACACACTTCACTCTCTCTGCGGGTAAGTTGATTTAAAGAGGCTTTATTCTTCATGGGTGTCGCAAGCTTGATAGCGATATCGGGTGTGAGATAACAGCCACCATTTGCGCTCGTGTGTACGGCTTGGATTAGCTCATCGGGGCTGCAGCGCTTGCTGAGATAACCTTTGGCTCCTAACTCTAATGACTTCTCAACCATCGCCGGAGAATCGTGAACGCTCAACATGATGCTGGCAATGCCTGATGGAATCTCTTCCAATAAGCTCAAACCACTTTCGTCTTGCATCGAGATATCCAAGATCACGACATCAGGGTGACAGCTTGGCAGTCCGAGACGAGCTTCTGCCGCAGAGTTGAATTCACCCACGACCGTAATATCAGCTTCAAGACTGAGTAATTGAGCAAAGCCAGATCGAACAATGACGTGGTCATCAACAAGCGCAACATTAATCATGATATTAACCAAAATTAAGAGTAAGAAAGAAAAATAGCCCCAACAGGAGCTATATAAAATTAAGTTTATTGATAGAGATGATACTGAATCGAACTAACGATTGGTATGATCTCACGTGCTTTAAAGCAATAAAGCAATAAAGCACGTGAGACTATCTACCCGAAACTGTGCTTGCGAAAACAAGTCCGCGAGACAAGCTAGGCGTTTTGAGCCGCTAAGTGCATTTTCTTAGCGTGGCGAATCTTCTTCTCTTCTGCAACGGCAACGAACAAGAGCAATACGATACAAATAGCCGCTGAGGTATCTAGTGCAGCGAACGTTCCTTTCCAACCTGTTAAGCCGAAAATAGGTGTTCCGTCCGCAATCATACCTAAGCCAAGTTTTGCAAAGCTGTCACCAATCAAGTAAGCAAATGTGCCTTTCACACCATCCGCAACACTGATTGCTTTCTTAGGCACGAAACCTACCGCAGCAACACCAATCAGCAACTGAGGGCCAAACACTAGGAAGCCAAGCACAAACAGGGATGCTAGGTACATGAACTCACTTGTTGCATGCTGGTAGAACTCTAGAGAAACGATAATCAACCCAAGCGATACACAAGCAACTAGAGCACGGCGTCCATTCGCAAGATCAGATAAATAACCCCACATTAGCGTGCCGACTAGTGCCCCAACTTCAAACAGCGTGAAACCTGAAATCGCGGTTTCTTTTGATAGACCTAGCTCTTGATACGCATAAACGGTAGACCATTGATCGATACCGATACGAACAATGTATAAGAAGATATTCGCGAAACAGAGCAACCAAATCACTTTGTTTTTAAGGATGTATTCAACAAAGATCTCTTTCTTAGTCATTTGATTTTCTTCAGCAGCGGTATCTTCTTCGCTGACTTCTTCATCAAACAACTCTTCAACCGTACCTAAGCCGTATGCTTCTGGAGAGTCATTACCAAAGCGCATACCAATAAAACCAACCACAATCGCAATGATCGATGGGAACACGAACATACCAATCACGTTGCCATCAAATAGGTAGTTTGCACCAAACAGAGCAACACCAGCAGCACCTGCACCACCCACGTTATGTGACATGTTCCAAAGGCCTAAATAAGAACCACGCTTGTTACGAGGCGTCCATTTAGTGATGGTTGAGTAACTTGAAGGTCCACCTGTACTTTGGAAGAAGCCACTCAATGCATAGAAGGCAACCATCATGAATAAGCTAGCACTGCCGCCACCCATACTGAAGCTGAAGCCCAACATGGCAATACCAGAAAGGACAAGCATAAATGGCAGGAACTGCTTAGTGTTTTTACCATCGGCGTAGTAGGAAACGACGGTTTTACCGATACCGTAAGTGATAGAGAAACCCAGACCGATAAGACCTAGATCCGTCATCGATAACCCATAAGTAGAAATCATGTCGTTTTGTGCGACATTGAAGTTCTTACGGATCAAATACATGGTTAGATAACCAATGAACACCACTAGGTAAGATTGCAGGAATGGTTTAAACCACATTTTTCTTCTGGTTTCGACCGGAAGATCCAGTGTCGGTTTTCGAACCTGATCTAGGAACTTTAACATTGTGAACTCTCTTATTTTTTGTGAGGTCTGCACGGCATAATTGCGGCCATGCAATCTTTGTTAGTTGACCGTGAAATAATAAGGAGTCTAAAAATCGACCGCATGAGAGAGGGTCTTAGAATAACTAGGAAAAATTCTTAGTTCAGAATTGGGAGTCAAGAAAGCGTGAACAGCATCACTTTGTTTACGATCTGTTATGGATTGATATTACGATAACAAAAGTAACTCATCTCAAGGCTGATTAACCTTTTAAACAAACAGAAGCAAGCCAAACACTGCGCAACAAACAAAGCGCCAGTATCGATTCATCACCATCAACCCCCAAGGTGTGACCGATACTGACTCAACATTCATGCCTATTAAAATAGAGCCAATAGGCTTTTTACGAATCGTACTACAGTCGTTTACCGCTGCCGTCTTCCCACATCACTTCGCACTCATCTTTGATGGCTGATTTTAATAGTTCCACCAGTGGGAATGCTCGGCTACCGAGATTAACAGGCGCTTCAACAACCTCTTCTTCATTGTCGTCATCAGTATTTTCTTGCTCTACCTGCTTGCTCTGCTCAGAGGCGATCGAAGCACGTAAATTATCCAGAGCTTGAGAAACTTCTGAAGCATCAATGGCACCTGGGACGGTACCGCTATGCCCAAGCATCTTGATGAACTGAAGACCGACTTCCCCAAACATCGTGACGCTAGCATGGGCCTTGCAACTAAAGGTAATTAACATTATGAGCCTCTCTAAGTTTTGTTTACCAACAAACTATGTTGAGTAACTCTCTGGAAAGCAAGTAGATAATCGCCAAGCCGCTTCTTATAACTCGAACCTTGATAGTCTCATTTTCGAATGGGTCTGCACCGTCAGTGATACACATCACGATTAATTACCGGTCGATTATTTTTTAATATGAAACCTTGAGTACAATCACACTAAATAGCTATCTAAACCTCCGCATAGCTCATTATTTAATCTACTATTAACACCATTATCAAAATCTTTGGCACAAATCACATGAAAAGGCTGGTCGGCAGACACCTAGAAGAAATGGCGGACATACGATCCACCCGTAAACAAAAAATTGTCCACTCCTTTTCACTGACTGCCGCTGCGTTGTTCATTTTCTATACTTGGGCTTACTTCCAAGGCCAACACTATACCCTTTCAATTTTCGAGCTGTGCTTCGCGATTATTGCCATCTCCAATGCATTCTATGTGAGAAAAGTAGCCAACTCTGATTATTCCGAATTGATACTGAGTAGTGTTCTTCTTGTACAGGGCGTCATCCTATTCTTGTACAGTCACGCCATCCCCGACCGAATACTTTGGCTCTACCCAATTCTAGCAGCGGTCATTTTCATTAATGATTTCAGAATTGGTATTATCTTCAGCACCTCATTTTGCTTGTTTATCAGCACCTTGATTACCGCCATGCCAAACAACTTTTCTTTACCCTTTAACAGTACCCATCGATTTATTCTTAGTTTATTTACCATGAGCTTGGTGTGCCACACATCCGCCTATTACTACACCAAAGCCGTCAGTTATATCCAACGTCTGTATAAAGAAGGCATCGAAGATCTGGCCTACAGAGACCAACTTACCGGCTTAGCTAACCGTTGGAGCTTTGAACGCTGGGCGACAGAAAAATTAATTACGGTGGATAGTGAGCGATCACTTACCGCACTGGTCTTTTTGGATATTGATGACTTTAAAGGCATTAACGACAGCTACGGGCACGACGTTGGGGACAGTGTCTTGCAGCATTTTGCCAATCGCTTGAGCAACAATATTCGAACCCGAGACAGAAAAAGCCATGAATACGATTATTCGATTGCGCGTTTTGCTGGAGACGAGTTTGTTTTGATGCTCTACGATGTACCCTCTCGTAAAGATCTAGACGGTATTTTAGATAGGATTTGCGGGCTGTTCGAAAGTGGTTGCCAGACAAACGAGAGAATCAAGGAATTGACGCTAAGTGTTGGGGTTGCTTTATACCCACAAGACGCCCAAGAATTACATGAGCTGACGAGATGTGCTGATAAAGCGATGTATGTCGCCAAGCATTCAGGAAAAAACCGATACGCTTATTATCACGACAACCCAGTATCAACCTTGATAGAAGAACTACCGACGAATCTAACCTGCTCAGGGTCAGATTCTTCTGAACTTGAAGATTGTCTTGAAGCAAAGGTCGAAGGGAACAATGTTACGCTATTAAAAACCCGTCAACACTAGCCAGCCCTATAACTTAGCGGCGCTGCTAACCTGCAAGGTACATAAGCCAAAGGCTCACTAACCCGATCATAATAATCCATATGACTTGCCGTGTTCGGTTTGGGTTATTACCTTTAGGTCGCCTCACCACTGTTTTAAAAGCAGCTTGCTTAGCCGACTGAATAAACGGTGCTTCAATCTCACGTTTTTTGACGCGGCGTTTAACCGCGCTGTTTGCAACTTCTGTAAAACGCTGACTTTGCTCCGTTGTAAAGTCGTTATCAAAACCCATCCGACCATGCCTTTCGCCATGTTTTTGATGAACTGCCATAGCGGCCTCCTTGGCGGTCTACTCTCTATTCAAGTATAGACATAATTTCATATTGTTACCTGTTCAAGATTTTCGAATAAGTCACTCAACGCTGTGCCATCTTCTTTTTCAATCAAATTACATAAACTACAGCTATTCAAGTATATGAGGGTTTCAAAATGACGAATGTAAGAGCAGTAGATCATGTGATTGCAGCCCATGCCACCTCAGACGGTGATGGTGTCAAAATCCAACGACTCACGGGTTTTAATAACACGCGCTTCTCTCCATTTTTGATGATTGATGAACTTAAATCGGATGAAAGCAAAGACTATGTTGGCGGCTTTCCTCCACACCCTCACCGTGGGATAGAAACGCTCACTTACATGCTCCAAGGTCACTTCCAACACAAAGACCATATGGGGAATGTTGGAGAGCTACGCAGCGGTGGCGCACAGTGGATGGCCGCAGGCCGTGGTGTTATTCACAGCGAAATGCCAATGATGGAAGAAGGCGCGCTGCATGGTTTTCAGATTTGGATAAACCAACCTGCGACACACAAAATGCAGCCAGCGCAATATCACGACTTCCAAAATGAAAGCATCGCGGAACATCAAAATGAACAAAGTGGTTTGTTGAGAGTGATTGCCGGAGGGTTTGAACTGCACAACCAAACAGACGATGGTTCAGAGGCTTTACGATCGCAGGGGCCATTACAGAAAACAGGTGTGCCGTTAAGCGTTGCGGATTGGCGCTCTCATTCTGGGCAAAAAGTTACGTTAGGGACTAATGTTAATCATAATGCCATGACTTACGTGTACCGAGGCAGTATTAAGATCGGCGACAAAGTGATCAACCAAGGTCAACTTGCCCTGCTTACCAAAGCTGACTTGCTGTCTTTGGGTAGCTTGGAAGATTCAGGGGTACTGATTTTTTCCGGTGAACCGATTAATGAACCTGTTGTTCACTATGGTCCGTTTGTCATGAACTCGATGGAAGAGATTGAACAGACAATTCAAGACTACAACAACGGTGTGTTTGAGACTTACTGATGTCTTGGCTATGAGCTTTGAGCTTTGAAGATTGAAGATTGAAGATTGAAGATTGAAGAGATTTTGCAACGAACAACGATTTGGTCATCCATTTGATGACTACAAAAACAAGTGACACTATCCACTGCCGGTTACTATCACTTATTTAACCACGCTCCTAGAGCGTGGTTTTCTCTATTCAAGCAGAGACAAACGATGCCCTGATTGAACAAATTTAGACCTGATTACAAGTACTCACACAGGTAAGCCGTCGCTTCTTTTATCTGTAGGTCGAATGAAGAGTCACCCGCAACGTCAAAAGACTCACCAGATTGGTATGTCGTCCAATCATCATCGCCAACACGCTTTACAATCAAAGCACCTTTAACAACGGTCATCTTTTCTGGAGCTGCAGTACCAAACGTGTACTCACCAGCCGCCATTACACCAACACTCACATCAGCACCAGACTGGTTAAACGCTAACGACTTAACGCCACCTTCAAAGTATGTATTTTCTTTAATCATTGTACTTCCTTGTTATCTTCAAATTGCACTTATTGAGCTCACCGAGTAAGCCTATGCGTAAATTTAGGTGATAATTGTTTTAACCAATTCGAGACTTTCCTACAAGAAATAAATACGCATAGCTTAAGCATTTCTGGAATTCGCTTTCATTGATAACGTAAATACTGAGGAGCAAGGCTAAAAAACCACTAACGCAATCAAATCTATTAGAACATTCGATCCTGCTTCTAACTCTTATAACAATTTTTGCAAACTAAGATTTTAGTTAATAGAATCTAAGACAATATCAGTCGAAAAATGAAGAAATAATGGCAAAAAATCCGACTAAAAGCAGAGACCTATTTGCCAACTCGTTACTCTACGGCTTCCTATTAGCTGGCTTTATGGTTGCCTTCACCGCCGGCTACTTTGCTTACCAAGCCCACCAGCAATCTGTCAGTCCAAGTAATGTCTATGGCACATGGATAGAGATTGCGGCTCCACCTTACAACACCGATATCCTGACATTTTCAGACAAAGGTGTGATGATGAATCATCGTCTTATCACTACCTCATTCGATTTTGACGGTAAGATTGTCACGATCAACACAGGATCTGGAACCACCGTTTACACCATCAGCGGCACCTATGATTCACCTCGCTTGAAGCGACTAGAGCCAAGCGTACCGTCTCAGCAATTTGTTAAAGAAGGCTACGAAAATACTGCAATTGGTGATACCCATAGTGTCATGCAACAACGACGTGCTTCCCTAGCTGAGCAATTCAAAAGATAAACCTCCTCTTCTCCTTGCTTCCAGAAGCATTAGCCTACTCGTCGATTGGCCTCGCTCGCTCAACACACTTCACTTTGTGATTCTGCTTCAATTCACAGTATTTTCTTATAGTTTGTCGCACCTTTTCATAACTTCATGTCGTGAATTTTCACTTGTGAGATTTTCCTACTGAAGGATGTTTTATTTTATAAAACATGGACTCAGCATCTCACTCATTAAGCAACAGAATTGTAACAAGATACAATTTTTTAGTTGTCCATCGAAAACGGATTTATTTTCAGTTATAAAATTAAAACTCTCTCGAATACTGACTGGGAAGCTCCTTCAAAACTGACTGGAGCCGTTTTATGGGGCCATTTGGTTCTCGTAACCTTCAAGGAATGAGAGAAAAAGTATGATTCGTATAAATACCTGTGCTGCGAGCATTGCTCTAGCGCTATCTGGTACAGCATTAGCTGCTCCAACAGCACCTAGCATCGACATGTACGGTTCCAACAACCTGCAATTTTCCAAAATTGAACTCGCGATGGAAACCACCTCTGGCTACAACCAGATGGTGAAATATCACGATAAAGCAAAGGTCGACGTCAAGTTCAACCAATGGAGCGGAACGTCAGGAAACACGTACAACATCTACTTTGATGGCGTTAAAGTAGCCACCGGCCCAATCACTGGCAGCCAAACCACGGCTTCATTCGAATACGGCCAAGGCGGCTTATTCGATATAGAAATTGAAGCGTGTGACGAAACTGGTTGTAGCAAGAGCGCACCCGCTAAAATTACCATCGCTGATACCGATGGCTCCCACTTAGCGCCACTTGCGATGAATGTGGATCCAAACAACAAGTCATACAACACAGATCCAAACACGGTAGTAGGTACTTACTTTGTTGAATGGGGTATTTATGGTCGTGACTACACGGTAGATAACCTACCCGCTGACAACTTGACCCATATCCTTTATGGCTTCATCCCAATTTGTGGTCCGAACGAATCAGTGAAATCAGTAGGCGGTAACAGCTACAACGCACTCATGACAGCTTGTCAGGGTGTTAACGATTACGAAGTGGTGATTCATGACCCATGGGCCGCTTTCCAGAAGAGCTTCCCTCAAGCGGGCCACGAATACAGCTCACCTATCAAGGGTAACTACGCAATGATGATGGCGCTCAAACAGCGTAATCCTGATTTGAAGATCATCCCATCGATTGGTGGCTGGACGCTATCTGACCCGTTCTTTGATTTCACAACCAAAGCCAACCGAGACACCTTCGTCGCGTCTGTTAAGAAATTCCTCAACACATGGAAATTCTACGACGGTGTCGATATCGATTGGGAATTCCCTGGTGGCGGCGGTGCTGCACCTGATCTTGGTGATCCTGTAAACGATGGCCCTGCTTACATAGCACTGATGGCAGAACTACGTGCGATGCTCGATGAGCTAGAAGCTGAAAATGGTCGCACTTACGAACTCACATCAGCCATCGGTGTTGGCCACGATAAAATTGAAGACGTGAACTATGGAGATGCTATCCAATACATGGATTACATCTTTGCGATGACTTATGACTTCTACGGCGGTTGGAATAACGTATTGGGTCACCAGACAGCATTGAACTGCGGTAACTTCATGCGCCCTGGTCAGTGTGATGGCTCAGGCATTGATGAAAATGGTGAACCGTACACTGGCCCTGCTTACACCACAGACAACGGCATCCAACTGCTTCTTGAGCAAGGTGTTCCAGCCAACAAGCTTGTTGTTGGTACAGCGATGTACGGTCGTGGTTGGGAAGGCGTATTGCCATCATCACTTTCAGATCCTAGTGACCCTATGACAGGTGTTGGTAACGGCAAACTGAAAGGCAGCTCTGCACAAGGTGTCTGGGAAGATGGCGTTATCGACTACAAAGGCATTAAGGCGAACATGCTTGGTGCGAACAACCAAGGGATCAATGGCTTCGAATACGGCTACGACGAAATGGCAGAAGCGCCTTACGTTTGGAATCGCACCTCAGGTCAGCTAATCACATTTGATGATGACCGCTCGGTAAAAGCAAAAGGCGCGTACGTTCGTAGTCTTGGTCTTGCAGGTCTATTCTCTTGGGAAATTGATGCAGATAACGGCGATATCCTGAATGCAATGCATGAAGGTCTTGCTGGCGGTACAACAGATCCTGTCAACCGCAAACCTACGGCAGCTGCAGGTGCCGACCAATCCGTTGAAGGCCCAGCTTCTGTTTCTCTAGACGGCAGCGCTTCAAAAGACAGCGACGGTACAATTGCGAGCTACGCTTGGTCACAAGTAAGCGGAACTGCCGTAACACTGGCTAATGCCAATGCAGCTGTTGCAAGCTTCGATGTTGTTGAAATCGCACAACAAGAAGCTCTAACATTCAGCCTAACCGTAACAGACAACGAAGGCGCAACGTCAACAGACACAGTTGTTGTAACGGTAACCCCTAAAGACACAGGCCCAGTAAACACAGCGCCAGTTGCAGTGGTTACGGCTCCGGCTGAAGTCAATGCGGGTGACGTTGTTGTGGTTGATGCGTCAGCGTCTAGCGATGCGGATCAAGACACATTAACCTTCACGTGGGATGTACCAGCAGGTATCAACGCAACAGTACAAGGCGCTTCGGTAAGCTTTGTCGCGGCTGAATACACGCAAGATACGGTACTGAACTTCTCAGTGACAGTGAGTGATGGTACCGATACATCAGTTGCGGCTGCATCAGTGAAAGTCCTCAAGAAAACCACAGGCGGTGGCACGTGTACTAACGCTTGGGATTCAAGTGCGGTCTACACTGGTGGCGACCAAGTGACTCAAGGCGGTAAGGTTTGGGAAGCGAAATGGTGGACAACAGGTGAAGATCCAACAACGACAGGCCAATGGGGTGTGTGGAAAGAGATCGGCCCAGCAAGCTGTGCTAACTAAGGACAAGATTAGTTAAAGCTAACTAAGCAACTAAAAGCAAAGGCCAACCAGAGAATATCTGGTTGGCCTTTTTAATGTTTGTTTTCTTAGCTTTGAGCTTACGATCTCTTTACTGGCGTCCTACTGACTTGCGCTCGTTGTGCTTAGCCAATTAAGTTATCAAAGCTCTCGAACACTTGTGGGCACTTCATTACTCGCCCGTGGCCCTGTCCTTGAGTCGAAATCAAGGTAACGCGACCCATTTCATTAGCCGCACGCTGAGACACATCAAACTTAGTAAACTTGTCTTGCTCATCATGAACGATGATCGTTTGAGACTCACGAAGCGCTAGCTTTCCATAGGGATCAACAGACTGAATTGGGTAGTTAAACTGCTCTTCGACTTCTCCAACTACAGCCTCGAACAGTTTCATTGAGTAGCCAGAACGCGCAACGCTGCCAAATAGGTTTTCTAGATAATCCAGTACAGGTGCAATCAGCAATAGTGGCTTATTTTCCAATTTAACGTGCTTACATTCCAACGCAGAAGCCGTCCCCATACTATGACCGACCAAACCAGCTACCTCACCCACCGAATCTAGAATCGCTTCAAGACCGTTCACAAACGCAGGAATATGACCATGTACACCATCGCTGCCACCATGAGCAGGATGATCGTAAGCCAAGGCAGTAAAACCTTTAGCAGCAATATGTTCCATCAGAGGGAAAAACTGACTCGCGGTGCCAGACCAACCATGAGTCAGCACCCAAACAGGCCCTGTACCTAAAGAATAGGTTTTTAAAACGCCATCACGACCTTCAATTTCACTCTTGATAAGCCCTTGGGGATCAGCATTTTTTTGCTCAGTACGCATTGGAGTGAGCAGCAGCTTACGTGCTGTTTTCTTCGCATGACTCGGCGCTAGGATGTAATGAAGATTGGTTGTTGCGCCAATTAAACTGCGCTTGAAGCTGAATTTGTTCGATGTATTAAAATAGATTTTGTCACTCATGACCGTTCCTTGTATCGCCATCATCATTGGCGGATCGAGCTCGGCCCGAAAAATCGAACGACCGTGCTATTTATTAATATAAAAAATGGCGATAGCGCTTTTTATGACTGCTTGCCGCCACTTCTCTTAAAATTGTTAGACCTTACATCAGCAAAGCTCACATGCTTTTCTAACTCTATGTTTTGCGAACTAAGTGTTTTGCGAGCTAAGTGGTTTACGAACTAAACGGCTTACTCGTTAAACCGCTTTCCAGCTGGCAATTAAGCGCTCTACACCACTCCAAAAATGGGTGTGACTCGCTTGTTGGCCTCGCAACGAATAGAACAAATTCGCACTCAAGTAGAGACCGTACAACTCGAAGGTTGCCTGTTTTGGGTCTAGTTCGGCTCTAAACTGCTTGCTCTCCACCGCTTTTGCTACCTGAATCGTCAAGTAATCAATCCACACTGAAATGGTTTTCTGCAGCGCTTTCTGAATCACAGACGTTTCACTGCCTGCATCTTTCCAAGCATCAATAAACATGCAGCTGCCTTGGAATGAATGATTCCAACCCAACCAGTTATCGAGCAGTTGTTTAAGCTTGGCTTCAATATCACCGTCGCCCAACTCTCTCGCCGGAATGATGACTCTTTCGGTGAATATGGCGTTGGAATATTCGAGTACAGAGAGTTGCAGGTTCTCTTTAGAGTTGAAGTGTGCAAACAAGCCACTCTTAGACATACCACACTGCTTGGCTAATTCACCAATCGTTAAACTCTCAAGCCCGTTCTCACTCGCAAGCGCGAATGCATGACTCAAAATATACTCTTTGGTTATCTTTCCTTTGCTCATTATTCACCAATGATAAATCTGATGGTTTATTTTTAGCACGTTCGTTCTTTTTTTCAAAGTTTTTTGCCTAACCACTGGGAATTAATTTCTCTTGTCTAATAATTGTGGAAAAATGCGACAGTATTCAAGGAAATTGAAATCGACTAACAAAGGAAGAAGAATGAACACACTTTGGGAACAGTTTGCGTTTTCGGCGTCAGTAACGGGCCCTATCTGTTTAATGCTGTTTCTTGGTGTCATGCTCAAGCGAATTGGCTTAATCAATGACAATTTCATTGATGTCGCATCCAAGGTGGTGTTTCAAGTCACTCTACCCGCGATGTTATTCCTCAGCATTGTTCAATCTAACCACGATTTTGCCGCCAGTGGAAAGCTCGTCATCTTTGGCTTATTAGCCAACCTTGCCTTCTTCGTGTTCACCACTGTCAGCACTAAAATTACCTTTAAAAAGCCTCAAGACCAAGGTGTGATAGTGCAAGGTGGATTTCGTGCCAACACTGCTATTATCGGGCTTGCTTACGTCGCCAATATATACGGCAACGATGGTGTCGCACTCGCAGCACTTTATGTCGCCTCCTTGACGGTTCTCTATAATATTCAGGCCGTTATCGCGCTCACTCCAAAGGGCCAGGAGTCGGGTGACAAAGCCATTCAAGTAATCGTTAAAACACTCACCAAAAACCCTTTGATTATCTCGATCGCCTCAGGTGTCTTGTTCTACTTACTATCGATCCCAGTACCGAAAATGGTGACTGATGCAGGGCAATATTTCGCAAACATGACGTTACCGTTAGCCCTTTTGTGCACGGGAGGGTCGCTTGATATACGCTCACTAAAAAAAGATAAGGGCCCAACTTGGTTCTCTACCGGATACAAACTGGTTTTAGCTCCGCTACTGATCACGCTTGCTGCCCTGTTCTTTGGTTTTAGAGGATTAGATCTTGGCCTTATCTTCTTGATGAGCGCCGCACCGACCGCTGCTGCGAGCTATGTTATGGCACGTGCGATGGGCGGGAATTCAACATTGGCTGCCAATATTATCGCGCTCACCACCGTCGTTTCACTTATCACTTGCACGCTTGGCATTTTTGCACTTACTGCAATGGATTTAATATAGCTGCGACAGGCTTCAAAGAATCAAGATAAGCCTTAAAACAAAGGTCGCAACCCTTGATTTAGCGCTAACTGGTTCAATAAAAAGGCTGTTAGATTCTACGAAAATTTTCTTAGAGATCTGATATGTCTTCCGTTCAACATACGCCTTCACAACGCATCGCCAGTATTGAGTTGGGTCGAGTGATTGCTATCTTGGCGATCATTGGCTTACATGGCCAAATGGCACTTACTTATTGGCAAATCGATGAAGTGCCTTGGATTGGCTATGTGCTTAACCAAACCGCTCGCTTCGCTGTGCCACTTTTCTTCCTTATCTCAGGTTATCTGATTCAACCTAAGCTGACCGCATCGCCTTGGACAACCTTGGTCAACTACTCTAAACCACTGCTTAAGGTTTGGTTGGTTTGGAGCATCATTTGCCTAGTCATGCCATTCAACCTCGCGAAGGTGGAAGAGTTCGGTTACCTAGGCGAACGCCAAGGCTATTGGGGCTTTTTAATGAACACCCCGCTCAACTCTTTCTTAGAGGGTGGGTTGGTGCACTTGTGGTTTATTCCTGCACTTGTGTGTGCAGTTTTGCTCATCGCTCTAATGGTCGAAATGAAACTCGACAAACTGCTATTACCAACGGCTATTCTGCTTTACGTCTATGGTGTTTTAGCGGGCAGCTACGCGAACTTAACCGACCTGAGCGCACCTTTCTTTACTCGTAACGGCCCGTTCTTTAGCACGTTAATGGTGACCTTAGGCTTCCTCATTCGTCAGAATCAATGGAAGGTGTCGTCAACCAAAGCGTTGGTGTTATTAGTGTTAGGCATGTTGATTCACTTTGCTGAGGGGGCATGGCTAACCACGTTCGACGTCGGATTCAACATGAATGATTTCTTGTTTGGTACGGCACTATGGGGAATGGGCGTGTTTATGTGGCTTTTGGCTAATCCAAACATCGGCGACTATGCGTGGGTTCGCGCGATCTCGAATCGTATGTTAGGCATCTACGTTTGTCATTTGCTGATCATTATCGTGCTGTTCAATGTCTGCGGAGTATTGGGGATTACTGAGTTAGCAAAAGACGTGACCGTATTTTTTGGTACCGTATTGTTGAGCTTCGGGTTGGTTGCTGGGATCGAGAAAACACCACTGCGACGCGTGCTACTTCGCTAAATCAGTTTTAAAGAGCAACAAAAAAGAAAGGCAAGATAACTGAATATCTTGCCTTTCTTTCATCATATTAGAACTGAGATTCTCTCTCGTGAGGTGTTATCGGAACGCCATCGCGCCTTTACCTACCCCTTCATAAGCCACAATTTGTAGTGATTGGTTCTCTGCTAGGCTCGGTTCAACTTGGTCCGCAATATAGCCCGCAAGTAATTCTACCGTGGTATCGGTCGGTAAAATTTCAGTCTCACTCTTAGCAATCGCTAGCTCAAATTCGCCTTGTGGCGCCGTGTAGCTGAAGCCATAGTGACTTTCATCATTAGCACTTTGCGCGTGTTCACTCAGGTTAAGTGAAGAGACCGAAACTTGGTCTTCTTTAGAACCTAAATAAATATCTTCCCAGCGCTGAGCAAATGCTTGTTCACGTTGCTCGTCACGCTGACCATCGACCACAATTTCGACTGGAGAACGGTGGCCATGCGCAATACGCTGACAATTACCATCGTGCTTTTTTAAACCATGGGTATAGTGGTAAAACGCGCCATTAATGTTCTCATGACGAAGGGTGATCTCTAACCCTGTGACGTTACTTGGCAGGTTATCGCGAAGAATATCATAAACGTGTGCGGTCACACTCTCGATAGTGATCGCTTCTGCATCAATAAGGCAGTACGCTTCATCAGGGCAATGTAAATGAAGGCTCTTGTCACCACGCAACACATCAACCTTAGAGTAGCCAGCTTTGCTCGCTTGAAGAACAATTGCAGCGCTTTGCATTGGCAGCAGTAAACGGTGATCAACGTGCTCATCGACAAGCTGTTTGATCTGCTTTTTGACCTTGCTAAAATCCAGCACCATGCTCATTTCATTAAGTTCACCAGACATGGTGACATCTAAAATCCAACTATCTCCTACGACCCCTCTGTGTTCACAGATGTATGAAGAATCGATAACGGTAAGGTCTCTTACAAATAGGTTCAAGTGGAACTCCTTAGTGCTTTAATGAGATACGGGAGGCTGAATAATGTTCAGCAGGCACTTCGTCTCATTGATGTCTGATAAAATAGGACGGGCAGGATGTTACAACGAGCTTATAAAGTCCACCTTTTTACACCGTCATTCGAGAAATGAACAAACTACGCTCAATTTCCGCTAAAACATAGGCCAGCCTCATGCGAATAGCCATAAATCGCGTAAGGTTGCCCGGCGTTTCACGACACATTTTGCTTCAGCCAAAGACGCGGCGACACTCCGGCAACATGTTGAAAAGCACGTGAGAATCCTGAGTAGCTATTGTAGCCCACTTCATCAGCAACCCAATTGATCGGCTTATTTTGCAATAACAGAGATTGAGCTACAGAGACTCGCCACTTTTGCACATAGTCTCCCGGCGTTTCACCCACTTCTCGCTTGAACGCTTCAATAAACTGAGTGCGAGACATCGCGGCCAGTGACGCCATTTCGGCGATCGAATAATGACGAGCAGGTAATCGATGAATAGCCGTGACCACCGAAGCCAATCGTGAGTGAGCAAGAGCCGAGAAAACGCCGCTATCAATTTTCTGTTGTTCGATGAGATGACGAAAAATCAAAGCCATCAAGGCGTCACTCAATTTGTCCATTAAGTACTGCTGCCCCGACGATTCTTGGCTCGATTCATTAGATAACACCTCTATCACTGGCATTAAGCTAGGTGCCTCCTCAAACGGAATCACTATCACGTCTGGCAGAGCCGACAATAAAGGATTCATCTGCCCTGAACGATACTCCACGTTCGCACACACGACCTCCGCACCGTCTCCCACACCTTCAATCGCATGTGGTGTGCTATTCGGCAGATAAACAATGCAAGGCTGCGACAAATGCCGGTGTTCCGTGTGAGCACTAGACAAGCTCAACTCCCCTGCGCTCAATACATGAAGATGCCCCTCTTTACCTTGTTGCGCGTTAAATGACGATACTCCACACAGGTTTCCTGAATAGAAAACGCCAGTGCGTATCGAGAAGTGTTCCATTAATTGTGAAAGCAGATCCATGCATCCTCCGAACGATTCGCTTAGTTTTTAGTTCTTTTGTCCCTCTATAGACCGGGCGAGTGGGCTAAATTATTTCAAACAAGATAACCAACACTGACAAGGAACTTGATATGTCACACATGAAATCGACCAGTCAAAAAATCACTCTATTGGCCGCGTTACTAGGCACCAGCTTTTCGTTAATGGCAGCAGACCTTGATATGAGTGTCGACAGCAATGATCTCGCGATTAAAGGTTATGACCCTGTCGCTTACTTTGCCAATGAAGGCCCAGTAAAAGGCACATCAGAGTTCACAGCGACCTACAAGAATGCGATCTATAACTTTGCGAGCAGTGAAAACAGAGATGAATTTCGAGCCAATCCAGAAGCCTATGCCCCTCAATATGGCGGTTACTGCGCGTTTGGGGTAGCGATGGGTAAGAAGTTTGAAACCGACCCTCTCGCTTGGAAGGTGGAAGATGGGAAGTTGTATCTGAACTTAGACAAATCGGTTCAAAAACGCTGGCTGGAGAACACACAAGAGTTCATCCAAGACGCTAACAGCAACTGGACAACCATCAAAACCGTAGAAGCCTATAAGCTCTAGGTTCTAAGTTCTAAGTTCTCGCCTACAGCACTTATCCATTACCCAAGAATAAAACGGAAGCGGCCGAACGCTTCCGTTTTCATTGTGATTTTTCCAAAAGAGGTGAACCCAAAGCGATAGGTAACACCTACCAAGCCCATTTTATTCTATACTCCTAGCAGATAAGCTTTTCTTTTTATGGAAGAATAATGACATTACCTAGGATTTTGGTACTCGGCCTCTGCGCCCTATCGACACTGAGTTATGCCAACCCATGGCAGTTCGTCAAAAGTGAAGATGGCATCATGATTGATAAAAGGCCACACCGTGAAGGCTTGGTCGAAATACGAGCGCAAATGCAAACGCCCACCACTTACTCCGGTTTTCTGTTGTTGCTTGAAGACAGCGAGAACGTGCCAAACTGGATAGATAATGTGTCGCAAAGCCGTGTGTTGATGCAGATATCTGAAGATGAAAACATCGTCTATACCCAATTCAAAGCACCTTGGCCTGCCAGAGATAGAGACATGGTGACTTACTCAAAATACAGTATCGAGGATGGGCAATTTGTCTTGTCGATAAAGGATGCGTCGAACTATTTGGCGAAAGAGTCGGGGTACATTCGAATCTATGATGTGGACGCACTTTGGACACTGCAACCGCTGACTAATGGCAATACCTACATCACCTACACCGCTTATGCGAACGCAGGTGGCATCCTACCGAATTGGTTGATGAACAAGTTATCGATAGGCAGTGCACTGAGCACGTTTAAGGGACTGAAAGAACAGTTACCAAAGTACCAAGGCCAACAGCATCCTAACCTGCCAAGTGAGTCTCGCTAACGGTAAAAGTAGACAAGTAAATAGAGGAAATAAAGTTAAAGACTAAGGTCTTCTAGCGAGGTCACGAGCTAAGATAAGCGCCAAACCAAACACCTGAAGAAACAAGGCAATATTCTTATAGAAAGCCATTTTCTCATCAAGCCTTTGGATTAATTCAACTAAGGTCAGGTTATCCAAATAGTAGTCATCGATTCGAGTTCGTTGCGATTCTTGAGCACTGTTTATCAGCATCATAAGTTTCGGCAAGTTAGCCAAAGAGATATTTGGCACTTCGCTACTCACCCAACGCCTAAGTTGCCCGCGCAGTGCTTCATCAAGAACAGTGGTAGGCTGCACCGTTTCTGGTTTATCAAGGTGAATCAGAATCGCTTCGCGCTTGCGCTCTAGGGTTTCGATCGTATTCCAAGCAAGCTGTATTGAGTACACATTGCCGAATTTTCGATCGTTATATTCCGCTTTCTCAGCTTCAATTTTATCGAGCACCAAGCTCGACATGACAATCGCCATGATGTTGAGTATCAAGCCTGCGAGGACAATCGCCCAAGCAGGTGGAAGGCGCAACGCCATAATGCTTCCTAGAACATTTTATCAAAAGGTAGGTAAGCTAAGTTTAGGACAACTAAAGATACCATGCTGGCAAAGGTCAAATACATGCCTTGCTTTCTTCCCTTTAGACTGCGAGCAAGAATACTTTTTCCATGAACAATACGCCCAATAACAAAAGCAATACCAATAACATGGATCAGCCACACATTAGAACCGTTGAACTCTAGCAACGCCATCAGTATCACTGTAATCGGAATATAATCCATAGCATTACTTTGAGCGGAACGAGCCACTTGTAACGATTCAATACCACCATCTGCGTGTGCCACTTGATTCTTTCTTCTTTGCTTAATCACTTCAATGGAAAGCCATAGCATAACCAAAGTGAGCAACGCAGCATATAACGCTGTAACCATTATCATTTCCTACTGGTTAGTTTATTCGGCGGGCTACCTCATAGTATCTGTATTCATAAAATAATGAGCATTCACGCCCGCGCACGTGTAAGAGATCTCTCACAAAAAACGTAAGAGATTACAATCAAGCTTCGCAGAAAAATCCTAGATTACAAACCCAAGCCCTTGTTTTGTATGAGTCCGCACAGTTTTCTTTGGATAAACCTGCAGATTATTTGCTTGAGGTGGATTGTGAGTAAAGCCTCTGCAGTGTTTAATACACATGTCGACAGGGAGTTGGCAGGAACAGGAAAAAGCCTAACGGATTAGGTATCTTCAGGATGAAGATTTGGTGGCTTAGGATGAGTTATCAGCAAGGAAGTTATGCTCTAGGATAGAGCCGCTTATCTGGATGATGAGTTTGCAAGGACACCGCTAGGAAGGCGATGAATTGGATAGGTTAAAGGATTTAGCCACGTCAAGGAACGATGCAGGGAGCACTAGTTACCTATTGAAAGATAAGTAACGCGCAGTAGCAGGATGGCTACGAAAAGAATAGACCCCGTTTGGTGAAAGCCAAACGGGGTTTCCTTTTTTATAACGCCGAAAAGCGATTAGTAGCTAGCCGTTAAAAGTTACGTTACAAAATAATGTTCATCAGGAACATTGCACCAAAGGCATTCAATACCGAAATCGCGATCATCACCGGGATGTAGCGACCTTCAGTACCAATTGGTCCCATGATACGACCCATGTATTGCACTTGAGAACCCATCAAGTAGATAGCTGGCGCCAAAATAGCGATATGATTGCCGTTCAAAATGCCTTGGTCAAACAGCGTAATAACCACGCCCACTGCGCCACCCATCGACATCCACGCACCGATCAATACCGCTGCCGCTTCGCCAGGTAAACCAAATACCGCCATGATTGGAGCAAATACGCTGCCCATCAGATCCAACGCGCCCGTAATCTGCAATGCCTTGATGATCACAAACGCCATCAGAACATTCGGTACTGTAGAAGTAGTCGCAATAACCCAGCCTTTCTTAGCACCTTCAACGAAAATATCAGTAACCATTGGTTTCTTTGCTTTAACTTCGCTCATTATGCTACTTCCTCTTCCAGTTTTTGTTCTTTGTCTGATTTTGGTTTGTCTTCTTTGCCTTCAGTAATATTCAGGTAGATACGAAACAGGTTCGCACCGACAAACTTAAAGATAAACATCACAGCTACAGCCAAACCAATTGACGATGTCACCGCTAAAGAACCATCCATCGCCGTTAGAGTGAACAGCACCGCACCTGAAGAGAAAAAGTTAACGATCGCTGCACCCGCCGTAAACTGGAACATGGTGAAGACATCGGTTTCGCGCTTAGTTAGATGCCCTTCGTCTTTCAACTGACGTGTCATCGCTGCACCCGCATCGGTACTTTGCAAAGAAGCGATCAGTGCCAAGCCTGAGTTACCCGGAATGCCCATTAAAGGGCGAAGCAGAGGTGTCAGCAGTTTACGAGCGGCATCCAGTGCTCCGTAATGCTCAAGTACGTTGATCATACCTAGTGCAAACATCACGGTCGGAATAAGTGTCAAAGCAAAAATGAAACCGTCACGAGCACCACTACCGCCTTTACCACGCAGTGACGTCGTTGCTGCTTGAATACCATCGGCCGTTTCACTCACATCGTAAGCGACCTTACCGAATGAACCGTTGAGCGTTGTAAAATCGAACACTCCATACCATTCATTGGACTGCATTAAGCCTGAAAAGAACACAATCGCGAAAGCGAGTGCGATATAGCTGCCGATCGTGACTTTACGATCGGCTTTGGTTGGATTAGTCATAAGGACCTCTATACATCTCGTTTATGTGGAACAGAACACGTATAGATAGTGCAAACTAATGAGCGAAAGGTTAATGACCAAAATCAAATAGCGTATCGGTTTGAATAAAAGAAACACAGCAACATATAAAACTGTGATTTGGATTTAAAAGCAGGACCATACGCTAAATAAATTAGAATATTTAACATACAAAACTAAACAAATCTTGCTTCAACAGCGCAACTAAAAACGCACACAATCGCCACAAAAATCTGGCTTCTAGTGAAAATTTTTCACCTAGTGTAATCTCTGGTAATGTTGTAAGAGATCTCTTACATTGCTTTTCTGTTAAATTTTAATTCAATTATAATACAGACACTTAAATGGTGACTTCGCTTCCAAAATACAACCGTTTACCCTTAGTTGATTGAGTTTTGAGCCAGGCTCAAACAGTGAGCCATTTTATAAAGCATTTGAGCTTGATTCGAAATTTCAGCCCTCAGAGGTGCTATAGACTTCGCGCTGCCAATATAAAAGGAGAACGGTGATGACTATGGAAATGAGAACGCTTAAATATCAAGTAATGGGCAAAGGCATGTGGATCACTGCAACGGTATCTCGCGTAGTAGCGGACAAACTTGCGCTTGAATACCAATCCTATGGCTGGCCTGTTGAAGTATGTGCTGCAGAACAAACACTGACGTTTGATCTCAATGCTGCATAGTATTGGCAATTCCGAGTAAGCTCTATCGGCATTAAATCCGGTAGAGCTTTTTCTCTTTTCTCTTTTCTCTTTTCTCTTTTCTCTTTTCTCTTTTCTCTTTTCTCTTCAAACAAGTATTTCGTTTTCATCACAGTCTATTGCTTTCACTATAATCTATTGAATTATTAAGATATCTATCACACTGCACATGATTATTTAGGTCTACGCTTTTACCCGTGTTAATAACTTATTAACTTCGGAGCGTAATCCATGTTAGGTATCCAGCTTTCTGCTGTTTTCTCTTTATTCTTCTTTTCTTCGGTTGCGGGCGCGACTACCTCTCAGTTAGGAGAGCCTCTCAAGCTAACTAACTCATTTGTTGGCTACCTATCACTGACCATTTTTGTTATTGCCTACATTGTGGTGATGATGGAAGAGTACCTAAAACTCCGGAAATCCAAACCTGTGTTACTTGCGGCAGGCCTGATCTGGATAATCATCGGTTTTACCTACCAAGAGTACAACCTTGTTGAAGTGGCTAAACAAGCGCTCGAACACAACTTACTCGAATACGCCGAGCTGTTACTTTTCCTACTCGTCGCCATGACCTACATCAGCGCCATGGAAGAGAGAAGACTGTTTGATGCACTGCAAGCGTGGATGGTGGGCAAAGGCTTTAATTTCCGCTCTCTGTTCTGGTTAACCGGTATTCTGGCCTTCTTTATCTCACCTATCGCCGACAACCTCACGACAGCTCTATTGATGTGTGCAGTAGTTCTTAAGGTCGCAGGTTCTAACCCTAAATTCGTTAACCTAGCCTGTGTGAATATCGTGATCGCCGCCAATGCTGGCGGCGCGTTCAGTCCCTTCGGTGATATCACAACGCTAATGGTATGGCAGGCTGGCTATGTGAGTTTCAGTGAGTTCATTCCCTTATTTATTCCTTCGGTAATGAATTACCTCGTCCCCGCATTGATCATGTCTTACTTTGTACCAACAACCCAACCCGATACGGTTCATCAACACGTTGAATTAAAACGCGGTGCTAGACGCATCGTGTTCTTGTTCATCATGACCATCGCGACTGCGGTTGCTTTCCATGCCGTGCTCCACTTCCCACCAGTGATGGGCATGATGATGGGACTGGCGTATCTACAGTTCTTTGGGTATTTCTTGCGTAAGACCTTACCGAATTCACTAGCGAAGAAAAAGGCAGTGGCGATTGCCAATAATGATGAGGGGGCATTGAAACGACTCGGTTCAGTCGTGCCCTTTGATGTATTTCGAAGAGTGTCGCATGCCGAATGGGACACCTTGCTGTTCTTCTACGGCGTGGTGATGTGTGTCGGTGGCTTAAGCTTGCTTGGTTACTTGGAACTCGCGTCTGGTGTGATGTATAGCCAATGGGATCCAATTTGGGCCAACATTATGGTCGGGATTCTATCTGCGATTGTCGACAACATTCCGGTAATGTTTGCCGTGTTATCCATGGAGCCACAAATGTCGATGGGCAACTGGCTACTGATCACCTTAACCGCTGGGGTTGGTGGTAGCTTATTATCTATTGGTAGTGCAGCTGGAGTAGCATTAATGGGGGCAGCGCATGGCAAATACACCTTCTTTGGCCACTTGAAATGGATGCCAGTGATCATGATTGGCTATGCCGTCAGTATCGCTGCTCACTTATGGCTAAATGGCGGGCTTTTCTAATTCGATGATCCTTTCAAAGGTTGTTCAACGCGTGTCCAGACGTTGCTTAACTGCATCGCTGGACACCGATTGCAGGTTAGCACCGCGCCTTCGTGTTGTATTCGCATCACCAAGCCAGAATCTGATCGGCTATTCGCTGAATTCAACTTAATGTTGAGCAAATCACCTTCAATACGATAGGTTCGAGTCACGGAATTATTCGTTGTTTGATAAATCACTTGTCCCGACTCGAAATACAAATAGCTGTCATTGTCAGCGTTCTCGTACACGCCTTTAAACATAACAAGTTGTGGGACCTCGAAAGGTCGGCTGGTATCAGTTAAGCAACCTGTCAGCAATAATGCGCAGCTGCAGCCAGATATTAATAAGGGAAATCTATTCATTTGGGCATCCTTGCCTAGAGAACATAGTCAAAGAATATGCAACCAAATAGATATTTTCCAGAAAGCGTTGATTTTAATGCAAAGTCACATTTTAAGAACTATTAGCCTTTGTCCTTGAGTGCTACGTAAGCCTCAGCCAGCATCACGACAGGCTCGTTGCCAAATCGCTTTCTAGTCTTGCGATCTTCCCTCAATTACCAATAAGCGCTGTTTGCGTTCTACACCACCCGCATAACCCGTCAGCTTGCCATTTTTGCCAATCACACGGTGACACGGCACAATCACAGAAACCGGATTTTTGCCATTCGCTAAGCCAACAGCACGAACGGCTTTCGGATTACCTATCGCATCAGCCAGTTGTGCATAGCTCCAAGTCTCTCCATAAGGAATGGTAGTCAGCGCCTGCCAAACCGACTGCTGAAATGGAGTGCCTTTGGCTGCGATCGGCACAGAAAATTGGATAGCTTCGCCTGAGAAATAGCGATTAAGCTGCTCGATCGCCACTACAAAGATTGGAAAGCTATCATCTTGAACGCCTAACTGTTCAGGCTTAGTGGTATGCGTTTCAAACCAAAGGCCGAGCAAGCCCTCATTGTTCGCCTGTAAAGTTACGGTTCCCAATGGGCTCTCATAATATGTAAAACGGTTAGCCATAATATCTCCCAGCGTGGTACTGCAAATGTTTGTGGATTGCTCATGTTCGCGGGTTGCTTCTATTAAGACTGATTCCAGCAATGGAACGTGGCGTAGCTCCCCCAAGGTGAAACACTCTCTGTATTAATGGCAGGTCGATGCTCAATAAACTTCTTCACTACCAAATCACCAACCAACAAGTGGTTAGGCTCGCTTAACCCGCGAAGCAGCGCGTATTGAATTGTCCAAGGCCCAATGCCTTTTAGCTCAATCCATTTAGAAGGATGCTCAGTTTCATTGTCGACCATGTATTCGGCAAAACGCTTTAGGGTCTCTTTGCGGCTTCCCGGCATTCTTAAAAAGCTAACATCGGCCTCCGCTATCTGCTTAGGCGTTGGGAAATACGCTTTCTCGGATGCATGAGAAAGCTCTTTAACCAATAAGTTGAGCTGGCCAATCGCTGCGGTTACCGAGACTTGCTGCCCGAGAATCGCTCTCACTCCTGCTTCCCAAGCACTCCACACGCCAGGAATACGGATACCACTCTTGGCCACCAAGTTAGGATCGATAGTCTCAAAGAAGGCCTCGACCTTTGCAATATCGACATCAAGATCGAACATACGTCGAATATTCGCAATCAAGCTTCTTAAATGGCTTATATCGTCCAACTCAAATTCAATATCCAAGCGGTTATCTTTAGCCAGAGTCGACTTGAACCAGCCCTTCGACCCGTTCACATTTACCGTGCGCTGGTAATAGTCCTCACCTACCTCTTCTAAGCCTTCAATCATTCTTCGTCGATAGAAAGCTAACAGGTGCTTCCAATCCAAAGGACCGTGAAAACCAAGCTGAATATGATTACTCACACTATCACTTAGCTTTGCCCGCCGAATTTGACTTGGCGAAAGCTGCAGTTCTTTTTGAAAGGCATCATTGAAACGACGTGTACTATTAAAGCCACTCGCAAAACCTACATCGGTAATGCTCATGCTACTGGTGTGCAGCAACTGCTTAGCAAACATCAACTGGCTATAAAGACTATATTGCTTGGGTGACACACCGATGTAATTGTCGAATAAGGTTCGCAAGTAACGATCAGAAATGCCTAAACGGGTCGCAAGATCGACGATAGATCCTGAATTCAGCGCGCCATTATCAATCAACTGCATCGCACGTAAGAAAGTGGTTTCGACGCCCTTCCAAGCTGGAGAAAAAGGTGCGCTGTCTGGTCGACAACGTAAACAAGGGCGATACCCAGCCTTTAGCGCCTGAGCTTGATGGGAAAAGTATTCGACGTTTTCCTCTTTAGGTGGCGTTGCTGGGCAAATCGGGCGACAAAATATCCCTGTCGTTTTCACCGCTGTGAAAAACATTCCATCAAAGCGAGCATCTCGCGCATATCGAGCCAGATGACACTGCTCGTTCGTTAAGGTGCTGTTGTGATTGATATTTTTCGACATGCTGTACTCTTCCCATTTGCCATCGCTTTCGATCCGATAACTAAAAGTTTACCGTGAACCACCATAGTCGCTAGCCACTTTCGGAACTGAAGGTTAGATAAATCACAAAAAAGGGTTTTAATTTTATTCAATTCGACTAAATTTAACCTAGAGAAGGCATTCTTCTCACAACGTCAACGATCGGTACTTAGCACGCCAAGATGCAGAGACCTATCGAATATAAAAAGGAAAAGGCTATGGTTCTACACACATGTCGTATTGTTTTATCAAACCAACAGGTTCTCACCAGTCAATCAGTCGAGCAATCTCTTTGCTTTCTTGAAAACAAAGCAGATAACGGGATTTCTAAGATTGAGATTGACGCAACGGATGGCCACACAATCCATTCGTACATGTCACACTCTCTCGAAGAGTCTATTGAGAATCTAATGAACCTATAAGTGTGTTAACACTATAGAGCCTTAAAATAGGGCTAGATATACCAGGCTTAAACGATTTTATTGGAATGAGAAACGATCTCTAGTTCCGAAAAGAAGTACATCTCTGGTTTAAAACAAAAATGGCTCCCAACTATATAACTAGTTAGGAGCCATTTTTTATTTAATCTAAACATGGTTATAGCAAATGCCGTTACTCAGGAGCTTGTTCAGCGGCTTGTTGCAGCGTGTAAGCGGTCGATGGGTCAATCTCATTAACCAATTTCTCAACCTGCATGATCGCCTCCACCGAGGTGCTGCTCTTGCGGTAACTCAGATAAATTGGGCGATACCAGTCTTCCACCCCTTTCACCTTGTGCAGCTGACCCGAATCGATAAAAGGTTCAACTAGAGATACCGGAAGATATGCACTACCACCTTTCTCTAAAATGAAATCAAGGGCGATACGAGCCGTAGAGGTACGAAGATACGGCGCTGGCACTTTAGGGTGACGTTCTGCGTGTTCAGAACCAAAACGCGTTCCCCAATCCACATACACATACTTATGTTGGAATACAGATTCCAGGTCATCTTGCTGCGTTGATACCAACACCAAAACCAAATCAGCGACTTTTTTACAGTTCAGCTCTTCCGCTTTGATCTGATCGAACGCGAAAGCCATATCTAAGGTTCGTTCTAACAAATTACGGTTCAGTTGCTCGCGCCCCATCACCTCTGCCATAAAGCCATAACCACCAAAAGAGTCGGTCACAACACTTAAACAGTTTTGCAGATACGCATCCCAAATATTCGGCGTGCCGCCCAGCGTTAACTGCAAGGCTTTACCACTCTCTAACGACAGCTCAAATTTCGCTTGTTGTAAGGTGGAAACCATCACTTCAGCATAACCAATCAAACGTTCACCGGAAGATGTGAGTTTGATGTTATTGCGGTCACGAATGAAGAGTTGAGTATCAAAATAGCCTTCAAGCTGCTTGATTCGCGCACTCACCGCCGCTTGCGTTAAATACAAGTTTTCAGCTGCACGCCCAAAATGGCGCACCCTTGCAACCTCAAGAAAGGTTCTAAATACTTTCACATCCATCAAATACATCTCTGTAATAAATCTGCTAACTAGCCGATCTAGGATTGTTTATCGTAAAGGCAAAAACGTTTTGTTTCCTATTTTAGCCTTTTAACAATATTTTCGCGTGAGCAATAAACACTAATTTCTATCTAACCACATTACTGAGGCTGATATGTCTGAGACCGAATTCCGTCACGGAAAAAAACGTTTTTATGACACCATTAAATTCCCACGAGGGTTCGCTAAGTCGGGTGATTTTACTCTGTCAGAAGAGGAAATCCTAACCTTGTTTGGTGACACTATGCTTGCACTTGAAACTGGTGAACTAGCACCAATCAATGCAGAAGAAAAACACTTCATTAAAGTGTTGTCTCACCCTCATAAGGCAAAGTCCAAGTTAGAGCGTGTTTGGTTGAAGTACATTCAACTGGCTCGTGGACGCCGTCGCTTTCATACCCTAAACGGCTGCAAACGCGGCGAAGTGCCTAGGGAAGAATACGAAAGTGAGTTAGTGTTAGAAGATTAGTAAAATCGCTCAAGGTGATACCTCATCACTTTGGGCTTTTTTTTCCTTCAATGTTTACACTTCAAGCTCGCTTTTTCTTCTTAGTTGGTAAGTTTAGCTAACCTGTTCGGATTTACCAATATTTATAGATAATTCATAGCGATAGCGTGAATCAACATCTATTCTAGTCACCCTAAGTGTGTCTAACCCGACTAAATTCTTCGAACCTCGCTCAACAACTTCCTTTTATCACGATAGTGGCACATTGCCATCATTATTTTTCACGCCTCAACTATACTCTCAAAGCCAGTGAGTACGCAGCAGCTCTTTAATACGCCAAAGCTTATAAATCTGCAGAAACGCACAGACCCTTTCAGGCACTGAATCAAATCAACATTCCTGTATATGACAAGCGTATTAATCTTGTTTAACGCCACCAAATATCCATACAATTATTGTGCAATTTTGAGAGTTCTAGTCACAGATACAACGAAAAAGCAAAAAATTGACCTAAAACAATAGCGGAACCTGATAACTTATTTTATAATGCGAATTAATGTTTCAGAACACTATAAAATTTTATTTCTAGGGGCAAAATCAATGAGACTTATTCCATTAAGCAACAAAGCAAAAGTAGGTAAATGGGCTGCTCGTCATATCGCAGATTCGATCAACAAATTCGCTCCAACTGCTGAGCGTCCATTTGTACTAGGTCTTCCTACTGGTAGCACACCTCTAACTACTTATGCTGAGCTAATTGAACTTTACAAAGCTGGCGAAGTTAGCTTCAAGCACGTTGTAACATTCAACATGGATGAGTACGTTGGTATCGACCCTAACCACCCAGAGTCTTACCGCACATTCATGCACGAGAACTTCTTCAACCACGTTGATATCCAAGCAGAAAACATCAACCTGCTAGACGGTCAAGCTGAAGACATCGATGCTCACTGTGCAGCATACGAAGAGAAAATCCGTTCATACGGCAAAATCAACCTGTTCATGGGCGGCGTAGGCATCGACGGTCACATCGCATTCAACGAACCAGGTTCTTCTCTATCTTCACGCACTCGTATCAAAACGTTAACTGAAGACACTCGTATCGCGAACTCTCGTTTCTTCGATGGCGACATCAACCAAGTTCCTAAATACGCACTAACTATCGGTGTTGCTACTCTTCTAGATTCAGAAGAAGTAATGATCCTTTCTCTAGGCCACAACAAAGCTCAAGCACTTCAAATGGCTATCGAAGGTTCTGTAAACCACATGTGGACTGTTACAGCTCTACAGATGCACCGTAAAGCTATCATCGTTGCTGATGAGCCTGCTCAACAAGAGCTAAAAGTTAAGACTCTACGCTACTTCCAAGAGCTAGAAGCTGAAAACATCCAAGACCTATAATCTCAGGTTTTGTTGAGACAAAAAGCCACATTATGTGGCTTTTTTTGTACCTGAATTTCGCAGTCAAGGTACAAGACTATCCAACGATTAAAACAAAACGTGCAGATTGTAATCGACATAAGAATCGTCAATTTGTGTCATGCTTAGCTCGGAAGAAATAGGAGGGCTGGAGTGAATACAAAAAAGCGATTTCTCAAACTAGAGAAACCGCCATCATTTTAAATTTTGGATTGAAACGAACGAACAGCTACAAGATATGTAGGATGCAAAACAAGATAAGCAAGACTATAAACTAAAGCTAAGAACTCAGCGCGTTATCTCGGCACAAGGTAGTGATAATGTCAGTGATAGCTAAAACGATCGTCGACTTCACTTTTTGATTATGTCGCCCCAAAAACATTTCAAGCATTGGACCAGACATGGTCTCCACCATCTCCACATCATATTCGATTGGCATAATACGCTGAATCGCGTGTACCTTATTAAGCTCAAATATAATGTCGACTTCTGTGAAACTGGTGTCGTCACCCTGTATTTTCGCCCACTCTTTCAAGGTAACGAAAACCTCTAAATCGTCATAAAGCTCTTTACTGATGACACCAAGCCCTAATAGTAGCTTAGCGCGAATCATAATCTCGCCTAACGGGCCACCGCTGTTAAGAAGAGGTTCTACAACGAACTTAATTGCAGTGTCATCTTTCTTAAAGATATTCTTTAATACGGCATCTACCGTGTCATCCAATGCATCGTAAGCAGCCATTAGGCAGGCGCCAGCACTCTCAGCTTCTGATAGGGCTTCAAGTAATTCAGTTTCATGGCTAGTTTGTATTGGCATAACGGCTCGGCAATAAGAAAGTGCCACCGGGGTGGCACTTTGATGATTTATCATTTCAATGCTAGATAAGCTTGTTCCGCTAGTTTAACAACTTCTGAATCGATATTCAGCTCAGAATAATGCGCTAATGTCTCAGCAAAACCTTTTTCTGCGAACATTGCTTGAAGTTCAACCGCTTGTGGGTCGTCTTCATTCTTGTAAAGGAATGCTGCAGCAATCGCTTTTACTAGGTGAGCGTTCGGAAGATCGTACTCTAATGTACCGTTCAATGGCTTAACTAAGCGGTCTTGTGGGCTCAGTTTACGAATAGGCTGACGGCCCACGCGGTCTACTTCATCACGCAGGAATGGGTTTGCAAAACGGCCAAGAATTTTCAAAATGTAAGCGGCATGTGCATCTCGATCAAAGCCGTAACGCTTGATCAGAACTTCACCACTCTCTTCCATTGTTGCTTTTACTTCAGAGTAGATCGATTGGTCTTCAATAGCATCTTTAATTGTCTCGTGACCAGCAAGTACACCCAGGTATGCTGTTACTAGGTGGCCTGTATTTAATGTGAACAGTTTACGCTCAACGAAAGCCATTAGGTTATCAGTGCATTCCATACCAGGGATGTTTGGAATATCACCTTTGAATTGTGTTTGGTCTACGATCCACTCGCTGAACGTTTCAACTGTTACTGCTAGTGGGTCTGTTTCGCCTGCTTCTGCTGGTGGTACGATACGGTCAACCGCTGAATCAACAAAGCCAATATGCGCTTCAGTGAACGCTTTCATTTCGTCAGAAAGGTGCTCTAAAACCGCAGCTTTAAGCTGGCTAGTACCACGAACCATGTTCTCTGCTGCGATGATGTTCATTGGCGCGGTGTTGTTTGCCGCTGCACGCTTTTCAATGCCTTGAGCAATAGACTTAGAGATAATTTTAAGAACCGTTGGACCAACCGCAGTGGTCACAATGTCAGACTCAGCAAGGCTATCTACCACAGCGCTTGTTGCTGAGTTTACTGCCGTCACGTTCTTAACGATTTCAACAACACACTCTTCACCAACAATCTTCACTGGGTATTCTTGACGTTCAATTAACGCATTAACAACCGTTTCATTTACGTCAGCAAAAGTAACCTTCATACCAGCGTCAGAAAGAAGTTTACCGATGAAGCCACGACCGATATTACCTGCACCAAAATGTAACGCTTTCATAATTTTGACCTTATAAATATTTGAATCTAGATAGCTAACTGCTCAACAACATGCCTTGACGATGTGCCCTAAGCATTAAGCAGTAAGCTATTCAGACTGAATCTTGTTAAGACAGATTTAGACCGAAAATGAGGCCAGTAGGGGGATACCGGCCTCCTTCACTTAGGAGCTTGACTAGAGCTTTTTAGTTTCCGTTTAGAATACGTAGAACATCAGCAGGGTTTGTTGTGTTCTGTAGGCATTCCACAGCGTCTTCATCATCAAGTGAATTGGTGATAGCCATCAGCACCATGTTGTGCTCATCGCCTTGTGCGGCAATACCGATAACCATCTTCGCGATATCGTCTTCATCTTCGCCCCACTGAATACCTTCAGGGTACTGACAGAATACGATGCCGGTTTTTTGTACGTATTGCTTAGCTTCGATTGTGCCGTGTGGTACTGCGATAGACTCGCCAAGGTAAGTAGATACAAGCTCTTCACGAGCAAACATGCCATCTACGTACTCTGGAGATACATTGCCAAGTTTTACTAATTGGTCGCCAGCAAACTTGATTACGTCTTCTTTTTGAGTCGCTTTAAGGCCAAGGAAAATGCTATCGTTAGTAAGTGCAAGCTTGCTGCCGTCTTGTGCTGGAGCCGCTGCAGGAACCGGAGCTTCTACCTTCGCTTCACCACTTTGTGCTTCAACCAGTTCTGCTACTAGGTTGTCGTATACTGCGCCGTCTAAGAAGTTGTTAAGAGACATGTGCATTGCACCAGGAATGGTTTTGCGAGCACGGTCTGTTAGGTCTTTATGCGTAATAACAATTTGCGAATCAGCCGGTAGGTTGTTGATGGCGTAGTTGGTTACTTCAATATCTAGACCAACCGTTGCTACTTTCTTACGTAGTAGACCCGCACCCATAGCACTTGAACCCATACCCGCATCACACGCTACATAAACTGCTTTTACATCCGCTAGGTTTACGTTTGCTTCTGATGCTGCACCTTTTGAAGACGCTTTCATGCCTTTCATTTGTGCAGAAGCTTTTTCTAGAGAATCTTCTTCGTCATCTTGAGCTGAAGTCTTAAGTAGAATTGAAGCGACTACGAAAGATACTGCTGTTGCAGCGATAACAGAAAGAACAACACCAATGTAAGAGCCTTTTGGCGTCATCAGTAAGATTGCAAAGATAGAACCTGGTGATGCTGGAGAGATAAGACCAGAGTCGAACACTACGTTAGTGAATACACCAGCCATACCACCTGCGATTACCGCAAGGATTAGACGTGGGTTCATTAGAACGTAAGGGAAGTAAATTTCGTGGATACCACCTAAGAAGTGGATGATAGATGCACCAGCAGCAGATTGCTTTGCGCTACCTTTACCAAACACCATGTAAGCAAGTAGTAGACCTAGACCTGGACCTGGGTTCGCTTCGATTAGGAAGAAGATTGAACGGCCGATCTCTTCAGATTGCTGAATACCTAGTGGAGAGAAGATACCGTGATTGATTGCGTTATTTAGGAATAGGATTTTCGCCGGTTCAACAAAGATAGATGCTAGAGGTAGTGCACCCGCTTCAACCATTACGTTAACGCCAGCCGCTAACCCAGAAGATAGAACTTTAACTGCAGGGCCAATCACGATGAACGCGATGATCGCGCAGATCATGCCGATGATACCAGCGGAGAAGTTGTTCACTAGCATTTCGAAACCACTCTTCACTTTGCCGTGAACAGCTTCATCGAATTTCTTGATTGCGATACCACCTAGTGGACCTACAATCATTGCACCCATGAACATTGGGATATCAGTACCAACGATAACACCCATTGTTGTGATAGCGCCGACTACCGCACCGCGGTCACCACCAACCATTTTACCACCGGTGTAACCAATCAATAGTGGCAGTAGGTATGTAATCATAGGACCAACCATTGATGCTAACGTTTCGTTAGGCCACCAACCTGTTGGGATAAATAGTGCAGTAATGAAACCCCACGCAATAAATGCGCCGATGTTTGGCATTACCATATTGGATAAGAAACGACCAAAGTTTTGAACCTTGATCTTCGCTTCTGGTGATAACATAGGTAGAACCCCGTAGTGTATTGGTTGGTCAAATGACCGAAAGTGTGTGCTCAAAAGTTGATTAAAATGTATCACAACATTTCCAAAATGCACCCTAGCCCAACTTTCGTGACAAACATCACGCATAAAAAACACTTTGGGGTTAACAGCAACGCTTTAGATCACAAAAATGTCATGAATCTAAATTACAAAGTAAAATTAATGAGAATAATTCTAATTCATGAGAGATATAGATCACACTAATTAACTCGACAGTCAAAAATAATTAGAGATCAAGATCACACTTAATGAAAGGTGCATCTTAAAAACTATAAACCATGTATGAAGGAACGCCATTCCAAGTGTGTTTTCTATGCACTAAGATGAATTAAACCCATCATCATGTAATTTAATTACAGAATGTAATAAAGGACTTTCTTGATGCTTTTTTAGAGAACCCTTCCCCCAAAAGCTCAAAATACATGAACAATGAGGAAGCGGAATTGCGTAAAGTAGATGTGTTATTCTAGTAATCAGTTCCTGTGTAATTCCGACCCCACATTATCCAGTAGTCAAATGACGACTTAAGAGAAGACTATGTCAGACAAGATCTCCACATCGGCACTCGCTAAACAAAAAGGCATAGAAGCTAAAACTCTATTTAGTGACCTAAAAACGGCTGGCTATATCGTACGTTCAGAAGACCGCTGGGTGCTGACCGAGCGAGGAGAAAGCTTTGGGGGGGAGTATGTAGAACACAAAAAATTTGGTGTCTTTATTGTGTGGCCAGAGAAACTGCTTATCGACTTAGAGTCATTCTCTGGCAAAACATTAACCGCGACGCAATTAGGTCACGCCTTTGATCTCAGCGCCAAGAAGATCAACTTATTGCTCAATGAACTTGGGTGGATAAAGAAAGAAGAAGACGGTTGGCATGTCACCTCTACAGGCTTAAAAGCCGGTGGTGAACAAAGAGAAGATAAAGCGACTCAAAATTTATTCGTGGTATGGCACGATTCGTTGGTCCGTAATAAACGATTAAAGCAATCTGTTGTAGAGTTTTTGGGGCATGATGCTGAAAGCCACTCGACCGATGTGTCATTTTCCAGTTTTCGTCAGAAATTCGAGGCGAAGCACCGAAGCTTAGATGGGCATTATGTTCGTTCAAAGGGAGAACTGATCATCGATAACTGGCTTTATATGGCAGGAGTGGTTCATGCGTACGAGCGTCCGCTTCCGATATCAAAAGAAGTGATCAGCGATTTTTATCTACCAAGTGGCAAAGTGTACATCCAGTTCTGGGGAACCGATTCTGCGCCAATCGCCGAAGATAAACGTGAAACTACGAGAAAAATCTATGAAGAGCATGGTTTTGGCTTAATCGAAATCACGCCAGAAGATATCCCCAACCTAGACAGCGTACTTCCACCATTATTGCGTCAATATGGTATCAAGGCGTACTAAGCTACTGAATCTAGACATCCCCACATCCACTAAGATCACACTTATCGAATCATTATGGACATTATTAACCATAGTGATTTGATATGTTCGCTATTTTTCCCGAGTAACTCTTCTATTATCTTACACCCATCGACTTGAGCTACCGCAGATACTCGATTTATTGGGGCATGTTCGATAGCCATTTTAGCGTTCAGCCTTTTAGAGGCTGACTGTTCTAGAAACGACTTCTATCGAGATATAGCCTAAATGCGTTATCCGTTTATTGTTGACGTTACCGAACATAAACCCCTACAACATATATATTGATAGATATTAGGATTCAACATGACTCATCCAATCATTTCAGATCTAAACACTCGCTACACAGCTAAAAAATACGATGCAGAAAAGCGCATCTCTGCGGAAGACATGGAAGTAATCAAAGAAGCACTTCGTTTGTCAGCTTCTTCTATCAACTCTCAGCCTTGGAAATTCATCATCATTGAGAGTGACGCAGCAAAACAACGCTTCCACAATACTTTCGAAAACATGTTCCAGTTTAACCAACCACATGCGAAAGAAGCGTCACACACGATCCTGTTTGCTCACGATCCTAAATACACTAAAGAGAAATTCGCGAAGCGTGCAGATACAGAAGTAAGCTCTGGTCACCTACCAGCTGAAATGTACGAGCAATTCTTAGGTGCTTACGCATTTGCAGAAATGAACACAGACGAAACAGGTTTCAACGGTAACTGGACTAAGTCTCAAGTTTACATCGCACTAGGTAACACACTGCACACACTTGCTCGCCTAGGTATCGCTTCAACACCTATGGAAGGTGTAGACGCTGCTATGATCAGCGAAGAATTTGCTGACGAACTAGAAGGCCACGTTGTTGATGTAGCGCTAGCTATCGGCTACCACAAAGACGGCGAAGACTACAACCACGGTAAACCAAAAGCGCGTCTAGCTCTTGATGAAGTCGTTACCACGCTATAACAGTTACCGCGCTATAATAGGCACAACGCTGTAATAGCTGAAACAAACAAATCGCACTGCTTTATTTGGCCAGACGCTCGTCTGGCCTTTTTTATATCTGTTATTTATCCAAGCCACTACCCACCGACCAGTCATAAAGACACGTTAAAATCAATATGATTACAAAAACTAACAAGTCATAAAGACACAAAATGAGCTCAAAAATCAAACAAAAACAGCCAAAACAATAACTTAGAAACATGGCACAACTAGTGCAATGAGAGCCTTAGATATTTCAATAAGGTACTATCATTATGACTATTCACGTTAAATCAAATGTTCACTGGGTCGGCGTCCACGATTGGGAAACCGAGCACTTCCACGGTAAGGAATACCACATGAACAAAGGTACGAGTTATAACTCGTACCTGATCCGTGAAGAGAAGACAGTGCTTGTCGATACTGTCGATCATCGCTTTACTGAGCAATTCCTTGCAAACCTAGAGATGGAAATCGATATCAATGAGATCGATTACATCATTTGCCAGCACGCTGAAGAAGACCACTCCGGAGCCCTTTCTGCACTATTAGCCAAAATTCCAAACACACCGGTTTACTGCACAGAAGCTGGTGTTAACTCGATTGTTGGCCATCACCATCAACCAGATTGGAACTTCAGAACCGTAAAAACCGGCGACACGCTCGATGTCGGTAACGGCAAGCAACTTATCTTTGTTGAGATGAAGATGTTGCACTGGCCAGACTCAATGGCGACCTACTTAACTGGCGATGAAATCCTGTTCAGTAATGATGCATTCGGCCAACACTACTGCGACGAAAACCTATTCAACGACCAGCTAGACCAAGTAGAGCTTCACGATCAATGTCTGCGTTATTTCTCTAACATCCTGACGCCATTTGCACCTCTAGTAAAAGCGAAGATAGAAGAAGTGTTGAGTTTAGGTGTGCCGATCGATGTGATTGCGACTTCTCACGGTTGTATTTGGCGCGACAATGCGACTCAAATCGTTGAGCAATATTACGAGTGGTCGAAAGCCTACAAAGAAGATCGTATCACGATTGTCTACGACACCATGTCCAACAACACTCGCATGATGGCTGACGCGATCGCCAAAGGTATCCGCAAAGGCAGCCCAGAAACAGCAATCAAGGTCTTCAACATCTCTAAGCACGACAAGAATGACATCCTTGCCAATATCTTCCGCTCGAAGGGTGTGCTTGTTGGTTCATCGACCATGAACAATGTGATGATGCCGCAGATCGCTGCGCTACTTGAAGAGATACACGGCCTACGTTTCGCAGAAAAAAGAGCCGCTGCATTCGGTTCTTCAGGTTGGACCGGTGGCGCAGTTAAACGTATCGATGCTCGCCTACGTGAAGCCAACTTCGAAGTCAGCGCACCACAACACATCCACTGGAAACCAGACACAGATGCACTTCGCCAATGTATTGATTACGGGATGACACTGGCCGAGGTTTGGCGCACCGATGCGAACGAGGTTAGTGAGCCTAAGAAAGTTGAACGCAGTGTTAAGCCGCTTGAAACCACACCTGTACCAACGAGTACTCCGGTCGCGCTCGCTGACACAGACAACCAGCAAACCGAGCAGGCTCAAGACAAGCCAAACCATAGCGCAGACTGCACTTGCTGGCGCTGTACTGTGTGTGAATGGGTGTACGATCCACAACTGGGTGAACCCTACCAAGGCGTTGAACCAGGAACACCATGGGCACAAGTGCCAGATGATTTCCTTTGCCCCGAATGTCATTTAGGCAAAGAAGTGTTTGTGGAGAAGTAACATGTCGAACATTGTGATTGTGGGTGGTGGTTTCGCCGCCCTCCAAACCATAAAGATGGTACGTAAAATTGACCAAGATGTCGCGATTACCATGATCACGGCAGATGCAGGGGTTGAGTACAGTAAGCCGAATATCTCACACGCATTCAGCCAGGCTCAAACACCACAGGCGTTAACCGTTAATAACGCTCAGCAATTGGCTGAGCAGTACAACGTGGTCATCAAAACCAGGGCTTTAGTTAGTGAAATCGATACCAAGCAGCAGTGTGTTCATGTTGATGGGCAAATCATCCACTATTCGAAGTTGGTATTAGCAACGGGAGCGACACCTTTCATACCACCAGCGGAAGGGCTTAAACGCAGAGCGACCATTACGTTAAATAGCTTGGAAGAGTTCGAAAAACACAAAGCGCAGGTTGATGATGCACAGCGAATCACTGTGATTGGAGGAGGCTTGATTGGGGTCGAGCTTGCATTCGATCTTCAAACTGCGGGCAAAAGTGTCACGATAATCGAACCCGCAAGTTATCTATTGAATAACTTAGTGCCGCCTTTCGTTTCACTTGAGTTGGAAAAGGAGCTGGCAAAAGCAGGGGTTACCGTCGAAACCGACTCTGCGATTTGTCGAGCGACTTATCTTCATGATGGAGTCAGGCTACAAACTACCGCCTCTCGATTAATACGAGCAGATATCGTGATTGCCGCAGCAGGGTTAAGGCCAAATAAGGCTTTAGCCACGCAAGCGGGAATTGAGGTCAACAGAGGTATTGTGGTCAATGACACCCTGAAAACCAGTGCCAACAATGTGTATGCGATTGGTGATTGTGCTGAAATTGAAGGTCGTGTGATGGCCTATTTGCAGCCAGCAATCTTGTCGGCAAACGTGTTGGCGAAGCAGCTGACTATGGATGAAGGAGAGGGCAAAGTAGGCGAAACAAAGCTCAGCTTGCCTCATATGATCACCAAGGTGAAAACACCGAGTTATCCTATTCAGCTTGCAGGGCGCGATATTCACACAGCTCAGAGCTGGGAAACTCGATTCGATCCTAAAGGTATTGTCGCCAAAGGCTTCAATGAAGATAATCAGTTGGTTGGATTCATTGTCACGGGAGAGCACATCAAAACCGCATTTCCCCTACTAAAGGAGTTGCAGACAATTTCACCATCATAAGCACAAAGCTGTAAAAGCAGTCGACGCATTATATAGGTCGACTGTATTCAACACAAAAATGCACATCAAATTCGGGAAAATTTGAGGCTTATACTAGAGCAACTCTAGTATAAGCAAGCAATAAAAAAGCCAGTCAACAGACTGGCTTTCTTGTATTCATCTTAGTGCGATGAGCTTAGCGCACTTAAACAAAGGCGAACTTTAACCGATAAACGAGATGTAACCTTGAAGGATAATCAGGTTAACGATATCGATAAAGAAGGCACCAACAATTGGCACAACCATGAAGGCTTGGGGTGACGGACCGAATCTATTCACCAAAGACCCCATGTTCATTACGGCTGTCGGTGTCGCACCTAGACCAAAACCACAGTGACCACCCGCCATAACCGCTGCGTCGTAGTTAGAACCCATTACTTTGAACGTCACAAAGTAAGAGAAGATACCTAACACCACCGCCTGAACCGCAAGGATAGCCAAGAACGGAATCGCAAGGTCAAAGATGTTCCAAAGCTTAAGGCTCATTAGCGCCATGGCTAGGAACAGGGACAATGACACCGTACCAAGAATATCGACCGTTTCGCTGTCAGTCTTATGCAGTTTAGTCACTTCAAACACGTTAGTGATGAACACACCGATAAACAACGCGTAAACAAAGTCTGGAATCATCAACCAAGAAATTTCAAAAGTCGCCACCCACTGCTCTAGGTACTTCGCACCTGTGATACAGATAAGAAGGATGAACAATACTTCAATCACCTTCTTGGCTGTCACTTTGTCTTCTTCATACTCGTTATACGTCACCAGCTCAGGGAAACGCTCGTGCGTTTGTGTACCTGTGCCGTACTCTGATTCAAGGTTGTTTTTGTCGATCAGCTTTTGTGCCACCGGGCTACCGATGATACCGCCAACGATCAAACCAAAGGTTGCCGAAGCCATCGCGATTTCTAGCGTGTTGGCAATGCCATAAGTATCAGCAAAGGTTTGCGACCAAGCTGCACCTGTACCGTGACCACCAGACAGCGTAATAGAACCTGCAATCAAGCCCATTAGCGGCTCAAGACCAAGCGCGGTAGCTAACGTCACACCCACACCATTTTGGATGATGATGTATACCGAAGCGACGCCCAAGAACAAGAATACCTTCGCACCGCCTTTCATTAACTGTGTGTAATTAGCAGCAAGACCTACAGTCGCAAAGAACATCAACATGAATGTGTTCTGTAAAGGTAGGGAGAATTCTAGATCAAGGCCGTTAAAATGCAGGCCTGTAATCGCAAAAGCAACAATTAAGCCGCCCACGATGGGCTCTGGGATATTGTACTTTTTGAGAATCGGTAGCTTTGCGTTTACAAAATGACCTAGAAACAAAACGCTGATCGCGATTAAGAAAGATTCTAGTGGCCCTATTGAAATTAATTGATTCATATAACCTCTATTGTTTTACGTTCTCATCTTCCTTAATGAGTCTAGTTTTATCTGTAAGTATTTGTGTTGCTCTGCCTATATTTGTGCAAATTGATGAGAAATTGTTGGATTAGAAACCGAACACATTAGCGTGTCAGCTAAGTGTCATGTTAGTAACACGTTAACTTTAGTAGGCGATGAGAGATTCTATGACCCAAATCAACACCTATCTGTTTATCTTATCGCCGATGCGATCGTCGATTTAACCCTTTCTGAATACCTAAAAAAGCAAAAAGGAGCTATCGCTAGCTCCTCTTTTATTACCATCGCTGGTAATTAGAATTTTTTCGGTGCGTAACCAGTCATAACCTCAATGCGAAGTTCTTTACCGATCTTCGTCATTGGGTGAACAATTACGAGTCCTTTAACAGACTTTTTAAGTTTACCCATATCCGCTTGCTCAGCTTTTGTAATCTCACGGCTAAATGGCATATCAACCAAAGACTTACGCTCTTGGTTCACATCGTAGCTTTCTTTGTGTTTAAGCTGGGCAATTTTCTTAGTTAGCTTCTTAATCTCTTCCTCGAATTGACGAACAACAGGACGATCATTACGAGTTTTAGCAGCATCTAACTTGTGGCGACACTTGTCTAGACGGTTGTTAATTTGTTGAAGTTCGTTTTTAACACTCATAATAATTTCCTAAGATTTAACAAGCCAATTCGGATTGGGGCGCGGAGTATAGCACAAGGGTTCACTTGAACCGAAATTTATCTGTTAATTACCAACAGAAACGAATCACATCGATACCGTTCATTCAGGCTACCTATTCTTTGTGGCGAGCCTCTGAGCGGATTATTCATTGATAGGATAGCGTCTACCTCAAAAATTGCAGTCCTCGATACATCAAAATTCCGTCTAAACTTATACTCTAACGCAGTAACTAACTCAGGGTACACAGCTTGGGGTATCCACCCCTGCAACGACTCTGATTCGCAACGTAATCACAAGGATAACCGATGACATTATTGAAAAGAACATTGACCTACAGCCTAGCCCTGATTTCAATGTTTGCCGCAACTTATGCATCTAGTGAACAAACACCCCAAAATAACCTAATCGTCGAGTACTCTGCGCCGAAAAATGCCGAAGAAGAGCAACTCAAACGCGAGATTCAAATCAGTGGCGTTAATGACACAGTGGTCGACCTATCAAACCAACTCTTCATGTTTGAGAAGCCATTAACCATTCAATATGGCGGAGAAGACGGGCCGCTCTACGACCCACAAACCCATCAAGTGCTGATCCCTTACCGCTTTTACGCTGAATCACTTAACTACTTTGAGAAGAACCAATACGAAAAAGAGTATGGGAAATCTGCGCAAACTGGCGCTATCGATACCTTACTGCACACTCTGCTGCACGAAGCAGGGCATGCTTATATTGAAGACCAAAAGATTGCCATCTTGGGCAAAGAGGAAGATGCGGTCGACAACCTAGCGACCATCCTATTACTTAACTATGTGGAACATGGCGCCGATGCCGCGATCAGCGCAGCAGACATGTTCGCTTTCGAATCAGAAGACCGCCCAGAATATTACGACTTAGGGGAATACATCGACGAGCACAGTTTCGACCTGCAGCGTTACTTCTCTACTTTATGCTTGGTGTATGGCAGCGACCCTGATGCCTATAAGAACTTGCTCGATGAAGTGGAAAATGACTATTTGAAAGATCGGAAAGAGTTCTGTGTGGAGCATTTTGATGTGATCAATGAAAATTGGCATCAGTATTTAAAAGAGAGTGACGATACTTAAAGGTGTGTCAAGAACGAGATAAAACGGCTTTGGCATCAAACTCCAAAGCCGCCACTCGATAGGTTGGCTTAAGTCTTATGTGTTAAGAGTTAAGAGTTTAAGCCCTAGACCTTCACTTTATATTTAAGATCTTGAGCTTCATCGCCTGTCATACCTCGAAATCCCCAGCAGTGCGATGGCTGTTCTTTGATGGTGATTTCAATATCAATCGGAGAGATAGCCAACTGCTTTTCTATTTCAGAAAATATCTTCTTGATTAGGCGTTTCTTGGTGTTCACCGCTCGACCTTCCATCATATTGATTTCAATGACGGTATAGGCTTCTGTTCTTCCTTCCGGGTAAAAGAAGTCATCCCGTTCCAATGGCACAAACCGATGTGCGCGCTTGTCATCAGGTAAACCCATTTCACTGTTTAAACACTGCTGCAACACGTTTGATAGTTGCAACTTAATTGGATTTAAGCACTCTTTGATACCATAAATAACAATCATGACCATTCCTTTGATGCGATGTTAGGTATAGAGGAACGTTAGATAGAAGCATCGTCTAGCGACCACCCATTCGCTTACTATTTGTACATATACTACCTAATGACACGTGTGAGAAAAGGTAAAAACAATGAATTTATGAACAGGTGCAACAAAATACTTATCCCTTTGCGAACATAAGTCGAAGCGAATTGATCGAACACCGCTATCCCGGCGTATATCTTCTGAAATCACATTTGAATTAAGGAGTACTATGTGCCGAATTCACCTAGTAAGGCCACACGGACAGACGCCGAACCAGAAACACCCGCAGAGTCTTCGCTAGAAGTCGCTGTGTTTCCGCTCCCCATCTTCCTGTTACCAAGAGGTCGTCAAAGGCTACGCATTTTCGAGCCCAAATACCTTGCGATGGTCGCACACGCAGCGCAGGGCGATGGCTTTATCATTGCTACTCAAGACAACGTAAACGCTGATCGCCTTAGCTCTTGGGGAACAAAAGTATCCATCGTAGACTTTAATATGGCTGATGATCAGATATTGGAAATCGATGTGGAAGGCCAGCAGCTAGTGCAGCTTCACTCCTCTCACAGAGACACTGCTGGCTTGATCAAAAGCAAATTCAGACCACTGCCCCATTGGCCGGTTCTCGATTACGACGTGCCTAACGTGTTTACAGCGTTTTTGGTTCAGCTGTTTCGCGACCACGATTCGATAAGAACCCTTTACCCCACTCCTGATTTCGAAAGCCCGCAATGGATTTGCGCGCGACTACTCGAAATGATGCCTATCCCTTTGGAAAAGAAAACAGAGTTCACCGAGCCCGCTAGCTTTCCTTCTTTAGTTCCTTTTTTGAATCAAATCATTACGGGGCAATAAGCACTTTTCTTCACTATAATTTTGTATAGTGGAAAATAATTTAAATTAAAGTGATCCCGGCCTTCAACTTTCACGTAGTGCCACTCAAATTCGCATGATGGTTATTTACTATGCAAGTCGAAAGTAGAAGTTCAGGGAAAGGCAAGGAGCATGTCATTATCCCAGACAAAAAAACAACGACCGAATCCAAGGTTCCAACAGAGCTTTCAAGCTGGTTGATCTTAGTTGGTACAGTCCGAGACAAGCAGGCATTTACCTGTTTGTTCAAGTTCTTTGCTCCCAAGATAAAGCGTTTCGGAATCAGCAAGTTAGGCAATGAAGCTGCTGCAAACGAGCTAGTTCAAGACACCATGACCAACGTTTGGAAGAAAGCCCATCTTTATAACGAAGACAAAGGCGCTGCGACGACTTGGGTCTACACCGTCATGCGAAATGCTGCGTTTGATATGTTGCGTAAAGTGAAAGCCAAAGCGGAACAGACAATCGCAGACGACATTTGGCCTATTGACGCGATGGTTGCGGAATCTCAAAGTGATGAATTACCGTTTGGCGATCATTTGATGAGCCGACACGTAATGACACAAATAGAGAAGTTGCCTCTGGCTCAGAAAACCATTGTGAAAGGTGTCTACTTTCAAGAGCTCTCTCAAGAACAGCTTGCTCAACAACTTGGCGTCCCACTTGGAACCGTGAAATCACGTCTAAGACTCGCTTTAGCCAAACTTAAGGTTCACATGGGGGAACAAAGCCATGATTAAACATCACCCAAATGCTGAAATTTTGAAAGATTTTGTCGATGGCACGCTTGCAGACTCTGTTTCATTGATTGTTTCTAGTCACGTAGAACTTTGTGAACATTGCCAACAGCAGGTTAATCAACTTACCGCTGAGGCGGCGAACAATGCCTTTGATAAAGAACCTGCGTTCTCGAACGAAGAGTCAGGCGGCTTTTCAATGGACGACATGGATTTCGACTTTGATGCAATTGAGCAGATTACTGCTGATTTATCTCAGTCAGTGGAAGTTGAGCCAAAGGTAGAGCAAGTTACCGTTGCAGATACCACATTCACTATTCCTCGCGCTCTGAACTCGGTGGCGAGAAAAGATTGGATGAACCTAGGCAAAATTTCACGCGCAAGACTCGATTTCGATGACGAAGCACATCACACAAGTTTGCTGCATATCGATAAAAACGGACAAGTGCCTTGCCACACTCACAAAGGTTTCGAAATTACACTTCTTTTAGAGGGTAGCTTTGAAGACGAGATGGGGGTCTACACCAAGGGCGACTTCATCTGGCTAGATGGCAATCACACTCATCAACCTGCGACCAAAGAAGGTTGTGTGTGCTTGACCGTTTCCAGTGATGCCTTGTACTTCACGAAAGGGGTGAGCCAGTTGTTCAACCCACTTGGTAAATACATTTATTAGCTTAAAAACATTTACCGACTTCATCACAAGACTTAAGAAGTTGGCTAGAGAAAAAGAAATAAACCGATCTAAAATAACACACAATAAGCAACAGTACGCACAAAATAAGAATAACAAAGAGCAATGAACGTGAGGGTTTGACCAATGGATAAGAAAATAAAAATAGGCATTAGTGCATGTGTCGCCGGTCATAAAGTTCGGTTCGATACTGGCCATAAACGTTCTCGCTTCTGCACGGACGACTTAGCAGATTACGTTGAGTTGGAACCAGTTTGTCCAGAGATGGGCGTTGGTCTGCCAACGCCTCGCCCAACTATTCGCCAGACTCGGATGTTAGACGATATCATTCACGTCTCCCGTCCAGACGGTTCTGGTGATGTGACCAATGAGTTAATCGAGTTCGGTCAAAACTACTCGAAGAACAATCAGCACATTGCTGGATTCATTGTTTGCCAAAAGAGCCCAACTTGCGGTATGGAGCGAGTGAAAGTGTACCACCACCATGGTCGTGGTTCTGAGTCGACTGGTATTGGCATGTTTACTAAGCAGATCATGGACGCTAACCCGTTACTTCCTGTTGAAGAAAACGGGCGACTTAACGACCCTATTTTGCGCGAGAACTTCATGACTCGTGTCTTCACCTATCAAAAGTGGCTCGACCTTGTGGATGAGGGTGTAACAAAACACAAGCTTATCCAGTTCCACAGTGCGCACAAGTATCTAGTGATGTGTCACCACGTAGAGAGTTACAAAAGTTTGGGCAATCTGCTAGCGAGCAATAAACTCGACATTAATGAGCTTGCAGACCAATATATTAAAGGCCTGATGACGGCGTTATCACATCATGCCAACCGTGGTACTCACGCCAATACTCTGCAACACCTGCAAGGCTATTTCAAGAAGCAGCTGAGCAGTGCTCACAAGCAAGAACTCTCAAGCCAAATTACATCATTCAGAGAGGGCGTAATTCCGTTACTAGTGCCGTTGACACTGATCAACCACTACCTAATGGAGTACCCAAACGAGTACTTGGAGTCACAGGTTTACCTAAACCCTCACCCACAAGAACTTAAACTGAGATACGGATATTGAGCAACATTCTATGGATACGACGAGACCTGCGGATTCACGATAACCCAGCGCTCGTCGCGGCAGTTGAAAACGGCGTGTCTATCGCCGTTTTTATTTCAACACCACAGCAATGGCAGCAACACCACCTTGCCCCCATCAAAGCCGATTTCATTTATCGTCACCTAAAACAGCTCGAATCCCAACTCGCTGAGTTTGGGATTTCATTGCTGCATCTCAAAGCCAGCGATTTTGATGACCAAGCCCGACAGCTCATCGAATTATACGAACAACTTGATGCTAAGTGCGTATACGCAAATTCAGAACCTGAGGTAGATGAACAAACCCGTGACCAGCAACTGATATCAAATGGGGTAAACCTTCAGGTCAGCTCTTGTGACGTTATGCTGCCATTAGGTAGCGTTCTTAACAAACAAGGCGAGATGTTCAAAGTCTTTACGCCATTTAAGAACGCTTGGTTAAAAGAAGTTCAGGTGAAAGGTATCATCTGTAGCCCGGCTCCTATCGTGCCCGCTAAGCTTCAACAAACACAGCTTCAACAAACACAGCTTCAACAAACTCAGCGTCCACAATCACAACTTCCTGACGACTTAAAAGCTTCAAGAATCTCCGCTGACTATGATTTTGACTTTCCGCGTGTTGATTCAAGCCGCTGGCCATTAAGCCAAGATGTATTGGGCAATGTGATCCCGAATTTCTTAACCAATAAAGTCAACGACTACACGCGCCTGAGAGATATTCCCTCGGTAAAAGGCACGTCTGGTCTATCACCTTATTTGGCGATTGGCGCTGTGAGCCCACGTTGGCTAGCGATTCAGCTGATTCAGCAACAACCCGATTTGTTGTTTGATACTCAGCTGCCGGCCTTTTCTTGGCTTAATGAATTGATTTGGCGTGATTTTTATAAGCATTTGATGTTCCACCATCCTAAACTGGTTAAAGGAGCGAACTTTCAGCAAAAATACAATGGATTAGACTGGTATCAAGATCACCCTAGCTTCAAAGCATGGTGCGAAGGAAAAACCGGATATCCATTGGTTGATGCAGCCATGCGTCAACTGGTTGAAACGGGCTGGATGCACAACAGGCTAAGAATGGTGGTGGCAAGCTTCCTAACCAAGCACCTGCTTATTGACTGGCGCTGGGGTGAGCGTTTCTTTATGTCGCACCTTATCGACGGTGACTTTAGCGCCAACAACGGTGGCTGGCAGTGGGCTTCAAGTACTGGCTGCGATGCTCAACCTTACTTTCGAATTTTCAATCCAATCACCCAGAGTGAAAAGTTTGATCCAAAAGGAATTTTTATTCGTAAGTACATACCAGAGCTGCAAAACATCCCTGATAAGCATGTACATTTTCCACATGACTTTATCGCTAAAAACGGGATAGACAGCGAATACTGGCAACCCATCGTTGAGCACAAACAAGCACGATTGAGAGCCTTAGCCTTCTTCAAATAATTAGAGTGAATATTATGGATAACTCTCTATGGCTTGATAACTTTCTCAACATGTATCGAGAACTCGGAACAGACAATTTCGACGTGCTGAAGACGGTTTATCACCCTGATATTGAATTCCAAGATCCGCTGCACCATGTCAGCGGTATTTCTGCGCTTACTCACTACTTCGAGAACCTCTACACCCAAGTGACGAGCTGTTACTTCCACATTGAACACACTTTCGAAGTGAACGATGAAGCTTCGGTTTACTGGACGATGCAATTTGCTCACAAGCAACTAAATGGGCAAAAGCCGATCGAAGTACAAGGACACAGCCACCTCAAGATGTTCGACGGTCAGGTGATTTACCACAGAGACTACCTCGACGTCGGTTCTATGTTGTATGAACACATTCCAGTACTGGGCTGCGCGATTAAATCCATCAAAAAGAGAGCGAGCCGATAATGCGTATTATGATTACAGGCGCGACCTCAGGTATCGGCCAATCCCTCGCTAAAGATTACGCTCAGCAAGGGCATCAGGTGATTGCTTGTGGCCGCAACCCAGACAAACTGCAGGCCTTAGTTGATTCTCACGATACAGACATCGCACATTCATCCATTTCACCGCTCTGTTTCGATCTGACCGATTACCACAACTTCCCAGAACTCGACCAAGACAAGCCGCTCGATCTGCTGATTCTAAATGCGGGTGATTGTGAATACATCGACGACCCTGTGAATTTTGATGCCGAGCTTTTCGAGCGCGTCATCAACATCAACCTAATTTCAATTGGCTACGCTCTTAAAGCTTGGTTAAAAAACATCAAGCCCGGTGGCCGTTTGGTTTTGGTAAGCTCCAGCGCCAGCTTTTTACCTTTACCTAGAGCAGAAGCTTATGGCGCTTCAAAGGCAGCCCTCACCTACTTAGGCAGAACACTGTCGGTTGATCTGGCAACGCACAACATTCATGTATCAATTGTGCACCCTGGCTTTGTTGAAACGCCATTAACCGAGCGAAATACGTTCGCTATGCCTATGATTATTAGTAGTGAGGCCGCAACTCAAAGAATCGTAAATGGTATTGCTCAAGGAAAGAGTGAAATCGATTTCCCAAGACGATTCATCATGTTGATGAAGCTACTAAGAATACTTCCAACTCCAGTTTGGCAAAAACTCGCTTCAAGGATGGTATAACAATGAAGAAAATCGCCATTATCGGGTCAGGTATCTCTGGACTCACTTGCGCACACATATTAGATAAGCACCACGACGTAACGGTATTCGAAAAGAATGATTATGTTGGGGGCCACACCGCGACCGTTGATATTGAACATCAAGGCTCGGCGTTTTCGATAGATACAGGTTTCATCGTATTCAACGATCGAACCTACCCAAATTTCAATCAGCTCCTGGAACAACTCGGTGTCGAAAGGCAACCTACAGAGATGAGCTTCAGCGTCCACAACACCACTACTAAGTTTGAGTACAACGGCCATAGCATTAATTCGTTATTCGCACAAAGGAGTAACATCTTCAAACCTCAGTTCTGGTCTTTAGTGTCTGACATTCTCAAGTTCAACAAACTGTGTAAGGCTCAGTTTGAAAGTAATGAATTCACACCAGACGTTACCCTTGGCAGTTTCCTACGCGATAATCAATTTTCAGATTTTTTCAGTCAGCACTACATTCTGCCGATGGGCGCGGCTATTTGGTCGACAAGCTTAGAGGAAATGGAAGAGTTTGAGCTGAAATTCTTTATTCAGTTTTTCTACAACCACGGATTGCTCGATATCGCGAACCGCCCTCAGTGGTATGTGATTCCAAAAGGTTCACGCTCTTACGTTGAAATTATCCTTTCACGCTTGAGTAAGCCTGTTGCACTGAATACATCGATTAAACAAGTCACTCGCCAAGAACCGGGCGTCACTGTTGAATTTGAAGATGGCAGCACGCAAAACTTCGACGAAGTAATCTTTGCCTGTCACTCAGACCAAGCCTTACGTCTGCTTGGTGATGCGACAGAACAAGAGCAACAGGTACTGGGCGAGATCCCTTACAGCCGCAATGAAGTGGTTCTGCACACCGATACACGCTTATTACCAGACAGAAAGCTGGCTTGGGCAAGTTGGAACTACATGTTAGATGGCGACAGTAAACGACCAGCCTGTGTGACTTACAACATGAACATCCTGCAAGGCATCGAAAGCCAAGACACCTTCTGTGTCACCTTGAATCAAAGCGAAAGCATCAACCCAGAGAAAATCATTCGCAGCTTTGTTTATCATCACCCGGTACTTAATTCGAACACGGTCGAAGCTCAGCACAAACGAGAGCAGATTTGTGGCAAAAACCAGACTCACTTTGCTGGTGCTTATTGGTATAACGGGTTCCATGAAGACGGTGTCCACAGTGCACTCGATGTGACCAAACGCTTCGGTTTGGATTTGAGTACGAGTTCAGCGCAATGAGCAGCCAAACCTTGACACCCGAGATGGGGATCGCATCCGAAAAAAGTGAAGAACTTAGCGGTATCTATTGGGGTAACGTCAGACATCGTCGCTTTGGCAACATCACACATGAGTTCAGCTATCAGCTGTATATGATGGGGCTCGATCTTGACGAACTGCCCCAAACCACATCGCGCAGTGCGCTGTTCGGCACTCGATGGTATAACCCGATTCGCTTTGTAGAATCGGATTATCTCGCTGAAAAAAAAGAAAATGTCACTACGTATGAACCAAAATCACTTAAGCAACGTATAGCTTCCAAAGTGCAACAACTTGGTGGGGTTTGGTCTGATTCAAACCGTGTGACGATGCTGGCTCAGTGCCGTTGTTTAGGCATCTATTTCAGCCCAATCAACTGTTTCTTCTGCTATGACGAAACTGGAGATTGTAAATACATGTTGGCAGAAGTGAGTAACACGCCTTGGCGAGAAAGACACTACTATCTGATCGACATGCACCAAGAGTTGAAGGTAAAAAAAGAGTTTCACGTTTCGCCGTTCATGGATTTGAACATGACTTATTTTTGGAAGATTAAGCCACCAGCGAAACGCACGTTAGTTCACATCGAAAGCCGCCGAGACAACAAGCTTTTCGATGCGACACTGGCCCTGACCAAACAGTCAGTAACCAAGACAAACATTAGACGAACGGTATTCAAGATTCCGGCTATGACCATAAAAGTCGTGATGGGAATTTATTATCAGGCTCTCAAATTATTCCTGAAAAAAGTACCGTTTGTGGCGCATCCAGACTCAACATCTTAAGCGCTTAAAACAGAAATCAATTCTAGCTTAGGTTCGCTCCAATCAAGGAGCAAAACTCAGCTTAGTTGGCACAAAATATTAGAATGAGTTATCAGCGAGGTTTACATGGAACAGCTTGCCAAACAAAACAACAATATTGAACAACAAGCTAAAGCCGTTGCTGTTTCAAGCAACTGTAAATATCGAGCTTTAATTTTCAAGGTTTTAGAAAGCCTACAATTCGCGACGCTTGAGATCATTGAGCGCGACCAGCATTCAGTATTTGGTGATCGAGAAGCCGAACTGAAAGGTCGAATCGTGATTCATGATGCGACCTTTTTTAGAGATGTCGTTATCAACGGCAGCATTGGGGCATCTGAAGCCTATATCGATGGCAAATGGACCAGTCCAAATCTGACGCGTGTGATTCAAATCATGGCTCGTAACCAAGCCCAATTGGATGAACTTGATGACAAGACACAGTGGATTTCTCGCATCAAAAACCTCTTGCTGCGTCGTAAGAATGCCAACACCGAACAAGGCTCCAAGCGCAACATTCTCGCCCACTACGATATTGGCAACGAGCTGTATGAGCGCTTCTTAGATAGCTCGATGCAGTACTCTGCCGCTATCTACAGCGAAGATGCACAAACCCTATCCAAAGCTCAACAGAACAAAATGAAAACCATTTGTGAGCGATTAGAGTTGTCTGAGAAGGATAGCGTGGTTGAGATAGGCACTGGCTGGGGTGGCTTAGCCATCTTCATGGCGCAACACTACGGTTGTCATGTCACTACCACCACAATCTCAGATGCCCAACACGCACTTGCAGAACAGAGAGTCAAAGCACTTGGTTTAACCGACAAAATCACCCTGCTTAAAGAGGATTATCGCAACCTTACAGGAGAGTATGACAAGTTGGTCTCTATCGAGATGATAGAAGCGGTCGGCCATGAATATCTACAAACCTTCTTTGAAAAATGTTCGTCGCTACTTAAGCCCTCAGGCAAGATGCTGATTCAAGCAATTACGATTGCTGACAGCCGTTACGATAAATACCGTAAGGGCGTTGACTTTATTCAGAAGTACATATTCCCCGGCGGCTGTTTACCTTCGGTTTCAGTGATGACCCAACACCTTGCGACTAGTACAGATCTTGTGGTTCAAGAAATTGACGACATTGGTCTGCACTATGCTCGAACGCTTAACGACTGGAACATCGCCTTTGAAAATAGTTGGGAAGAACTAGAGTCTCTCGGCTATTCAGAAGAGTTTAAGCGCTTATGGATCTTCTACTTCTGTTACTGTGAAGGTGCATTCAAAGAGCGAGTGATCAGTACTCACCATTTAGTCGCAAGAAAACCTCGTTACTTTGGAGCAAAAGATGAAACGGTTTTGGATTATTAATCTCGTACTGTTTCAAGCGACCTGGGTTTGCAGTGCCTTCTTTACCGCGCAAGCCCCGTTCGTCACACCACTGATTGTAGTGGTTCATTTCCTCCTATCACCGACTCGCAGTAGCGATCTTAAGATACTCATCTTATTACCATTAGGGCTATTACTTGATAGCCTCTTCTTTCACTTCGGCGTGTTTGCCGTCGACTCTGCAATTGCTAATCAATCGTGGTTTCCAGTGTGGCTTGTTTGCCTATGGATCATGTTCTTAATCAGTTTTAACCACAGCCTAAATTGGCTTTTAAAATGCTCAAAAGTGATCTTGTTTGTCATAGGGTTCGTAGCAGGTACTAGTAGTTATTGGGGAGGCATCAAAGCAGGCGCCCTCCTGACTACTTGGCCAGATGCATCGGTAGTTGCTGCCCTTGCAATAAGTTGGGGGATTTTGTTGCCCTTACTGGTGGCCGCCTACTCCAACTTAGTACAACCTAAAATGGCAATATCGAGGTGACTTATGGCTTATCCACGCAAACCGACACAAACGTTCAAACCTGAGAGCGATATTGTTCGCGCTCATCAGCAAGAAAAAAACACACTTCTAAGCTTTATCACTCTCTCGTTAATTTTTGCTGCGCTGTTATTTTCCGGAAACACTAAAGCCTCTGCGGTCGATGACTTAAATAAACGTGGCCAAGGCGAAATGAGTTACCTATTTTGGACACTCTACTCTGCTGAATTTTATGCCACACCAACCAACTCAGAACGCGCACTGAAACTCGAGTATTACCGCGCTATCGACAGCAAAGACTTAGTCGATGCAACCGAAGATCAATGGAACAAGCTTGGTTACTCAAATAACAGTATTCAGCGTTGGTTGAAGCCGTTATACGCGATGTGGCCGAACGTAGAAGCAGGAAGCACTCTCACCATACGTGTCGCTGAAGATAATGTCAGCCGCTTCTACTTTGATGAGCAACCTATCGGAGTAATCCAAGACAAACAATTTGGCGAAGCATTTCTGGCGATTTGGTTATCTGAGAACACATCCGAACCCGGCCTACGTAAACAACTTTTAGGTTTAAACAAATGAATCCAAAAACAACAATAATAAAATTCGCTCTGGCACTTTTTTCACTCACTTGGCTGGCAGGTTGTGGTTCTGCAAGTTTAGAGGACCATGTCGACACTACGCCAGAGCTAAAGCTTGAAACCTTTTTTAATGGCAAGCTAATGGCCTACGGCATGGTGCTCGACCGCTCTGGTAACCTACTGCGACGCTTCGATGCCAAACTGGTCGCGACTTGGGACGGTGACAACGGAGAGATAAAAGAGTGGTTCTCTTTTGCTGATGGCGAGCGATCAACCCGCGTTTGGAACCTGATGAAAACTGGCGAAAACACCTACTCTGGGACTGCCAACGATGTCGTTGGAACCGCTTATGGGGAGACTCAAGGTTCTGCTCTATATTGGAAATACGACTTAGAGATTGAAGTAGACGGCAGCACCTATGAAGTGGTGCTAGATGACTGGATGTTCTTGATGGACGACAAACGCTTGTTCAACAAAACTGAGATGTCCAAGTTCGGCTTTAAAGTCGGAGAGGTCATCTTATACATAGAGAAGATTTGATATAATTGTCATTTCGGATTCTGGCCTTCGCCACTTCTGCACGCAGCCCACAATGAAAATTGTGGGCTGTTTTGTTTGTTCCCGCGAATTGCATACCTGCAAGCTCAAGCCTCTGTGCTAAGATGCGCCACCAGCACGCAAATGGGCTAGACTCACACTAAGCAGTCCCCATTTGTTTCGCTAAGCGTAGATTCCCTACCATGAATAATTGAAAAGGCTTTAAAGCATGAGCAAGTTGACCTCAGCGGAGCGTAAAGCTCGCGACAATGAACGTTTCTCACAACGCGTAAACGACCGCAGAGAAAAAGGTGAAGACGTAGTTGCTTACGCACTGACCAACAAAAAAGCTGTAAAATTCCTGACTAAGTCCGAGAAAAAACGTTTCAACGAAACGAGAGCGACTCTTCAAGAAGAGAAGCGAGTAAAAGAACAAGAAGAGCTTAACCGAATCGAAGACGCGTTCACGATCAAACAGTTCGACGACGAATAATCACGTTTGATTACTCAAAAGCGCTGGCTCTGCGTAGTAAAACCAAGCAAGCGTGATCTTAAATTATTATGTCAGGGTGAGCACAAAAATGTGCGACAATGCCCAGCGTAAATTCATATTCAAGGTTTATTATGAAACTTCTAGTTCGTAACCTATCGCGCTCTACTTCTGAGCAAGACATCCGTGTGCTATTTTCTGAGTTCGGTTCAGTAAAAGAGTGCAGCCTAGTTTTAGACCAAGAAACTGGCGACTCAAAAGGCTTTGCTTTTGTTGAAATGCCAGAGCACGAAGAAGCGAAAGCGGCACTAAACAAGCTGAACATGACTAAGCTTGGCAAAAACACGATTCGTGTAAAAGTGGCTAACTCTTAATCGAGTCACGCTTTATAAGCCGCATAGCTTAGCAGCACAGATGATAAAGCCCGTAACGATATTACGTTTTCCAGCGCAATATCGTTACGGGCTTTTTGCTGCTTGCAATTCTCTTTTCACACTATTCGAATACGCCTAGAGTCCTTCGTGTTCATCAATGGCACGTCTTGCTTCTGCCATTGAACATCCAGACTCCATCACCAGCTGAGCGACCGTCATCGAGGGTGTTGCCGCTAGCAGCGAAGCCAAACACACCACAGGTTTAGGCAATACTTTGTCTATCGCAATGACGATCCAACCATCTTTTTCGTGGGTTAACATCGTTTTAAATTCAACGAGTTGATCTTCTTGAGCGACCAGCAACCAATTACGTGAACGGCGAACTCGTTTCAACTGACATCCACATTCAGCTGCATTAGCCATGACTTGGCCTTTATCACTCACACGATGAACAAAACTATTTAAAGGGACGCTAAACATAACCTATATAAGAAACTCGACACTTGGGCTCAGTATTATACCAACCGCAGCAAATAATTGTTCACCCTAGCTTATACAACAAAGCGTAACGAAAGATTACCCTATGATTTCTGGCACGATCTCAGTTCTTATCACAATTTCTGTCTTGACCGAGTTCGCGATAAAACAGTTTTTGTGCGCAAAATGATGCAGTTTGTCGAGTTGTTTGGCGGTTGGCACCTTAGTGCCTGAGAACACAATGTCAGGTCGCAGAGTCACCTTAGTTACCGATGAGCGGCCTGATTCATCTTCCTCAAGTACACCTATCGCATCATCAACGTAAGACTCAATTACGTACTTTTGTTTAGCAGCAATGCCCAAAAAAGTCAGCATATGGCAGCTAGAAAGTGCTGCAATAAACGCTTCTTCTGGATCAACATTCTCTTCAACAGAGAGTGGCAATGGCACAACATGAGGCGATGACGACGCAGGTACAATAACGCCACCATCAAACTCCCATGTATGGCCCCGGCTATATTGATTGTCGCTAAAGGCTTCATCTTCTGATTTTTGCCAGCGAATGATCGCTCCATATTCAGACATAATCCTTTCCCTTTTTAATGCTCAATAAATTAACGATCAGCAGGATGATTGACACCATCATTGGTCACCACATCTCCAATATCAAAAGGGTTCACCCCTTCTAAACAACCAATATTGAACCCATATTCATTTGGGCTAGAGCGACGTTGATGATGGGTATAGATACCGCAGTTTGAGCAGAAGTAATGCTTCGCGGTGTTGGTATTGAATTGATAAAGCTTGAGATGCTCTGCACCTTTGAGGATCTTGATGCCATCAAGCGCAACAGAGCCAACAATCGCGCCTCTACGACGACAGATAGAACAATCACATCGACGCGGCTTTTCTATTCCGTTGGGTAGGCTGAGTTCTAGTTCAACTGCACCACAGTGGCAGGTGGCTTTGTGAAAAGGTTGGATAACCGTGTTACCGACGACTTTCATTTCTCTCTCCAATCACGTCCTTATGTTGCAGATATCATAACCAGATCGATGATCTCTGTCCGTAAGCGGGCGCTGAGTTCGAGAGATCCGTCATACGTAGGTAAGCGTCTACTCTTTGTCTGATCTCTCGACCAAACCACTAAAGTTCTCAAGAAGATAATCTAAGAAGAGTCGGATACGTTTCGGCTGATATTTCTTGCTGATGTACACCACATTCAAGTCTGCGCTTGATACAGAGGTCGAGGTGTTAAAGTTCTTCATGTAGCCATTAAGCAGGGTAACAAGGCGTTGGTTATTGATGTCATCTTGCACATCGAGTACCGACTTCAACGCAATCCCTTCTCCTTGCAATGCCCAGTATCGAATCACTTCACCATCGTCTGAAAATCGCTTCGGTACAACCGTCACAGCCTTCTTCATATCATGATCTTGAAAGTGCCATGTTTTAAGTTCTTCATTGCTGCGCAGCATAGCCAAACAGTCATGTTCAACCAAATCTTGTGGCTTGATCGGCGTGCCGTGTTTGGCGAGATATTCTGGGGACGCACATAGCACTCGTCGGCTTGGTGATAAGCGTCTAGAGATCAAACTACTATCAACCAATTCACCGTAGCGGATCACGATGTCCATGCCTGATTCGGCGATATTCGATAGGTTATCGTTCAAATACAGGTAGGGAATAACGTCTGGATACTGCTGACAAAATTCCGACAAAATAGGAAGGATGTACTGCTTTCCGATGTCTTTAGGTGCCGCAATCTTTAGTGGGCCTTTAACTTCTTTGACGCCATTTTGAATCAGGTTTTCAGCCTCGCTGACATTATCCAATATCTCCAGACACGCCTTGTGATACAGCTCCCCAGAGTCAGTTAAAGACACATGTCTTGTGCTTCGGTTCAGCAGTTTCACACCATATCGCTCTTCCAACGCCTGAAGCCTTGCTGTCATGGTCGCAGGAGAAAGCCCTAACTCTCGCCCCGCCGCAGCTAACCCGCGATGCTTAACAATGCTCACGAACATCGCCATATCTGAAAACTTGTCCATTCACCTCTCCTGCTATTCAGTTAATCCGAATAATGATTTCATATTTTAACCAATTATCAAATTTAGTCGAATAAATATAATGACAACCATCAGCAGAACACGCAGGAATTCAGAACATGAACAACGAACTTACAAACCAAGAAAAGCACACATTCGTCATCATTGGTGGAACATCAGGTATCGGCAAAGCATTAGCAATGCAATTGAGAAACGAAGACAACACAGTACACATTGCCAGCCGACACACCGGCGTTGATATCAGCAATGAGAAATCGGTTTGTGAATACTTCGAATCGATTGGTGCCTTTGATCACTTGGTGATAACCGCGGGGTCATACGCTCCCGCAGGAAAAGTGACAGACGTTGCTATCGCAGACGCAAAAGCAGCATTTGATACCAAGTTTTGGGGAAGCTTAAACGTAGCCAAGCACGCCGCACGTTACATGACTCCAAACGGCTCAATCACACTAACCACGGGCATGCTGTCACGCAAAGTGGTTGCTGGTACTTACGTAAAAACCGCGATTAATGCCGCGCTAGAGAGCGTAACTAAGGTGCTTGCCAAAGAACTATCACCGATTCGAGTCAACGCAGTCAGCCCCGGCCTTACCATGACCGAGGCTTACAAAAACATGGACGATTCAGCTCGCTCAACCATGTACGACAACGCGAAAAACAACCTACCAGCAGGCAAAGTCGGAGAGGCTAAAGATATCGCAATGGGCTATCTATTCGCGATCAACAACCCATACGTAACGGGGTCAGTCATCGACATCGATGGCGGTGCTCTACTCGGCTAACACTTCGCAAAGAAGCAAAGAAGCAAAGAAGCAAAGAAGCAAAGAACAATCGTTAGGGCGTGTATGTAAACGTCCTAACAAACAAGAATTAACACAGGTACTTCACTATGAAATCAGAAGCGATCCATAAAGAAAAGATCCCATTCCAAGTTTGGATACTGACACTCGCAGCTTTTGCCATCGGCACCGCTGAGTTTGTTATTGCAGGCATCCTTCCACAAATTGCCACATCCCTTTCGATCACCGAAGGTCAAGCCGGATACCTAATCAGTGCTTACGCATTGGCTATCGTTATTGGTGGCCCGATCTTAACCATCTACCTCGCACGTTTTAACAAGAAGATGGTACTGATTGGCTTAATGGCTTTGTTCATCATCGGCAATATCTTGTCAGCCTTAGCTCCTAGCTACCCACTTCTACTTGCAAGCCGCGTTATTGCAGGCTTAGTGCAAGGTCCTTTCTATGGCATAGGTGCAGTTGTCGCGACCAATTTAGTGTCTGAGAAAATGGCTGGTCGTGCTGTTGGTCAGATGTTCGCTGGCTTAACGCTCGCTAACGTTCTTGGGGTTCCCGCAGGTACTTGGGTAAGCTTGCAATTCGGTTGGCACACCACTTTCTTTACCGTGGCTGCACTTGGCACCATCGCCATGATTTCAATCTTAACGTCAATAAAATCTTCAGGTCACAGCGAAGCGAAAGACATCAAAACTCAGCTGTTGGCATTCAAAAATCCAATGCTTCTCATCAGCTTGGCGATCACCGCTTTTGCTTGGTCTGGCTTCATGACGCTTTACGGCTACCTTGCGCCTATCGCCATGCACATCACAGGTTACGGTCAAGAATCAGTCACTTGGATCTTAGTGATTGTTGGTGTCGGCTTAATCATCGGTAACACCTTGGGCGGACGCTCTTCTGACAAAGATTTAGGCAAAGCATCGATGTTTTGGGCTATCGCGATGATCGTTTCATTAGTAGTGGTTGGCCTTGTTGTCGACAACAAAATCCTATTCGTTGCAGCTTCATTTGTCTTTGGTATTGCATCATTTGCCAACGTTCCTGCTATGCAGCTTCGAGTAATGAACCACGGTGGCGAAGGGCAAGAGCTAGCAGCAACCGCGAATATCTCAGCCTTTAACTTGGCTAATGCCTTCGGTGGCTTCCTAGGCGGCATGGTACTCGACAGCCAACTAGGCGCAGGAATGATTCCATTCGCAGCCGTTGTTGTCCCTGTGATTGGTTTGTTGCTTATTGCAAAAGCCAACCGAGCTGAAAAGCCACAAAACGACTCTATCTTCAGCCCTGCGGAATCGAAATAGTGACCACCGCACGCTAAATCAATCAACACATGACCGACACAAGGTAAATACCATGAACAAGTTATTCGAAACATCAGAACTGAAAGGCCTAGAGCTGCAAAACCGTGTGGTTATGGCACCCATGACACGCGCTCGCACTAGCCAACCTGGAAACGTGCCAAACGACATGATGGCGACTTATTACCAACAACGAGCAAGTGCAGGGCTTATCATCACTGAAGCCACACAAATTTCAGATGACTCTCAAGGTTACTCATTCACACCCGGCGTCTATACCGATGCGCAAATCGAAGGTTGGAAATCAGTAACAACAGCAGCAAAAGAGCAAGGTGCCGCGATATTCTGCCAACTATGGCACGTAGGCCGAGTATCACACCCTACCTTTCAAAAAGGCGAGTTGCCGATTGCACCTTCAGCACTGGCACCTATAGAAACGCAGGTTTGGATCTCTGATGAGAATGGTAACGGCAACATGGTGGATTGCATCCAACCAAGAGAGATGACCAAAGCCGATATTGATCGTGTGGTTCAAGATTTTGCGGAATCAGCAAAAAAAGCGGTCGAGGCAGGGTTCAACGGAGTAGAAATCCACGGTGGCAATGGTTACCTGATTGACCAGTTCCTAAGAACCAACTCAAACAAGCGCACCGACAACTATGGCGGCAGCCGCGAGAACCGACTTCGCTTTTTGATTGAAGTCGTGGATGCAGTCATTGAAGCGATTGGCGCGGACAAAGTGGGCGTACGTTTGGCTCCGTTCATCACCTTCAAAGACATGAACTGCCCAGACATCGTGCCAACGATTCTAGAAGCGTCAAAGGAACTGCAAGCTCGTAATATCGCTTATCTACACCTATCAGAAGCCGATTGGGATGACGCGCCTGTGATACCGGAAAGCTTCCGAATAGAGCTAAGAGAGTTATTTTCTAACACCATCATCGTCGCTGGCAGCTACACACCACAACGCGCTGAGGAAGTATTAAGCAAAGGCTACGCCGACCTCGTCGCATTTGGTCGCCCATTCGTAGCAAACCCAGACCTAGTTTCACGCCTACAAAACGGCAGCGAACTATCACAACTCGATGGCGCCACTCTGTTCGGCGGCAACGAAAAAGGCTATATCGATTATCCAGCTTTATAGTGAATCTTGAAGTGATAGTGATGCCTTGAGTTTTCCAACAGGCAAAAGAAAGGCTCGCATGACTAGTGCGAGCCTAATGCAGTTTAGGGGGTAAACCACAATCTAGTTTAATTATTTAACTTATGAGCCATTATGCACTTGTGCGCATTGATATTCTATTTTTAAATGATTCACTGCAATTAATCAATCGATAAAAGTTAGCGTTTGGTCAATTTAAACCACATAGATAACAGTGATTTAGTGAGTGACGTCTAGAAAATCATCATAAAACCCATAAAAATCAGATCTATAAGCTTCTCATTTGCCAATAGCCTTCACCATTAGTCGCGAGTTGGCTGTGTAAATAATCGAGCGTATCTGCGACCGTTCCCGCAATGCCTTGTGGTGGGTTGAACAACAGCAAACCACTGCCGATCAGGCGATCATCACCCTTGGGATCTCGAAGACGAAGCTCCGACTTAATCGGACTTGGTAGCAAGCCATCTTTCACCGCTGTCACGCAGTGGTTCAGAATCAGTGAACTCTTATCATCCGTGTAAAGCGGATACCAAATCAGGGCCGATACCTTATCAGACTGCTGATACGCCTTAACTAAGGCATCAATTACTTCAAGGTATTCAGAATCGGTTTCATAGGGCGGGTCGATAACAATTAAGTGATGATTATCGTGTTTAGCTACATCATCAGGCAGCGCTTTGAGCCCATCGCCAGCGGTAATGGTGAGCTTACTTGAGACATCGAGATCGCGTTGCAACTTCTCAATGTTAGTTTGTAATAGGTCAGCTTCGTCTTGCTGAATGTCTGAAAAATAGAAGCTATCTTGGCTGCGGCCTTGTTGATAGGTGATGGCCGCAGAACCCGGATAAAGAGAGATATGTTGATTCGGATTGTAGTATTCCAGAACCGACATAAATGAAGCAAATGCCGGAGGAAGATAAGCCTTGTTTCGCCACAAGTACCCGACCCCTTCAGCAAACTCACCGGCATGATTACTGGGTGCGGTGGTGAGGTCATAACACCCTGTACCAGAGTGGGTGTCGATAACATTGAGGCGTGAATGCTGCTGCATTAATGACTGAACCAGTGCACTCAAGACTGGATGCTTCAGTGCATCACCATGGTCGCCTACATGACATTGATGTCGATATTCCATTCCCTTGCCTCATTTCTACGAACGTCATCTAAACATACTTCATATCATGAGGGCTTGCCTGCTCAATCCATCGTTTTTTGAAATAGGCTCTCTTTTCTGTAACTGTTTGACTCTTATAAAAAATAAAGCCCCTCGTTTTGTTATAAACGAAGGGCTTATTGACGTTACTGACTAAGTCGTACTGTTAACCAATAGATAACCTAAGGGTACTCGCCCTCAACTTCTACTGGCGCTTTCACTTTGTAGTGACAAGGCTGTAGGCCAAGTAGCTTAGGCAGTGTGATACCGACAGACACTGAAGACCACGTACCGCTGACAATACCTACGACTAAGGCAATCGCAAAACCTTGCAGCGCCGCACCACCAAGTAGCCAAAGCGCTGATACGGTGATTAGCGTTGTACCTGAAGTCACCATGGTGCGTGAGAAGGTCGCTTTAACCGATTCGTTAAGTAGGTTATCAGTGTCACCGTTTGGATTACCACGCAGCATTTCACGAACACGGTCGGCAATGATGATCGAGTCATTCAATGAGTAACCCAAAATCGCCAACACGGCAGCCAATACAGTCAGGTTGAACTCAAACTGAGTAAAAGCGAACAGGCCCAAGATAAGCGTCACGTCATAGATGATCGCGGCAAGCGCACCCAGTGCCAAGCGCCATTCAAAACGTACACTTAGGTACAGCATGATCATTAGGAAGCACACCAATACCGCCAAGCCGCCTTGGTCAACCATGTCTTGACCGACTTGAGGCCCAACCACGCTGCTGTTAAGCACTTGTACTTGGTCGCTCACCGATGACAAAGCATCCACTAAGTTAGGCTGTGGTGCATCCGTCAATTGGCTGTAACGCAGGGTCCAGCGATCTTGTTCTGCCATGCCAACAACTTGCACGTCTTGTTGGAAAGCCGCATCAAGTTTTGTTTTTAAACCATCTTTGGTTACTTGGTCAGAAAGCTGAACTTCGGCAACCACACCGCCAGTAAAGTCTAAGCCCCAGTTAAAACCTTTTACTGCCACCAGCATCACAGAGCTCATGAACAGCACGATAGAAATCACAGACATCACCTTACGAAGGCGAGTCATATTGCTGTCTGAAATATAGCGTTCTGAATTAGTCACTTTTGTTGAAGTTCTCATGCTTAAATCCTTACATCGTGGCGTTGGTCACGCCCCCAAGCCAAATTGATGATCGCGCGTGACGCAAAAATACCTGTAAACATACTGGTTAGAAGACCCAAACCTAGGGTCAATGCGAACCCTTGAATCGGTCCATTACCAATGGTGTACAGAGCCACGGCAACAATCATGGTAGTGACGTTGGCATCGAAAATTGAAGAGAACGCGCTATCAAAGCCACGGTCGATGGCACTCGCAAAGCTGCGCCCTTCTTTCATTTTGTCTCGAATACGCTCGAAGATAAGCACGTTAGTGTCTACCGCCATACCGACGGTCAGTACCAAGCCCGCAATACCCGGCAGAGTTAATACCGCACCCGGGAGCATCGCAATCAAACCGAATAGTGTGGTCATGTTGACGACCAATGCAGCGTTCGCAACCCAACCAAGGCGACGATACCATAGCGCCATAAACGTTAGAGTAAGACCAAGGCCAAGCGCCAAAGCAGCAAAGCCGTTAGTTACGTTTTCTGCACCCAGAGACGGGCCAATAGTACGCTCTTCAATGATGGTAACAGGCGCTGTTAATGAACCTGCGCGTAGCAGTAGAGCAAGCTCTTGTGCTTCTGCCATGCTGCCTGCACCTGTGATTCTGAAGCGGCTACCCAGTTGAGATTGGATGTTCGCCACACTGATCACTTCACTGGTTTTTTCGCTGTTACCCGCTCTGTCACGGCTGTATTCGCTGTAAACGGTCGCCATTGGCTTACCGATGTTATGGCGAGAAAACTCAGACATTTTCTTACCACCAGAAGAATCCAACGTGATGTTTACTTCTGCACTGCCCATCTCACCAATGCCACTGCGCGCATCGATAATATGTTCGCCGCTTAATACCGCTTTGCGAGCAACCACTACACGATTACCATCTGAATCTTTCAGAGTTTGAGTATTGCGCGTTGCGTTGTCGTACACAGAGTAGAACGCAAGCGAAGCCGTAGCACCAATCACGTCTTTCGCGGCTGCAGGGTCTTGGACACCCGGAAGTTCGATACGGATACGGCTTTCACCTTGGCGTTGAATCGATGCCTCAGTGATGCCGAGCTCTTCAATACGGCTGCGCATGATTTGCAGGTTTTGCTGAACCGTTAGGTTACGTAGCGTTCTTTGCTCTTCTTCAGACTGAGTTAACGTTAGCGATTTATCTGAACGGTCACGCTGCCATTGTGGGAACTCTTCACGAATCAGTTTTTGTGCTTTCTCGAAATCTGCATCAGTACGGAAGTTAAATTCAACTTGGTTGTTCACCACTTTACCGCGTGCATAACGTACTTGGCTGGTGATCTCATCGACCACAGATTGCGCTTGTGCGTGGTAAACCGGTTCCATGTCCACTTCTAGCAGGAACTGCACACCACCACGTAAATCAAGGCCTAGCTGAATCGGCGCGAAGCCCATGTCAGTCAACCATTTTGGTGCTGCTGGCTCCATCGCTAGCGCAACAGTCGCGTTATCCAATAGGCGCTCATTCAGCACCTCTTTGGCTTTCGCCTGTTGTTCTGCATCTTCCAAGATCACGACCAAACGGTTGTCTTTTTGAAATGCAGATTTGGCTTGGATGCCTTCGCTTGCAAGGTATTGGGTAATTTGACTCGCGTCGATACTCTGTTCAGAACGATTGTTAATTTGTACCGATGCATTCTCGCCATACCAAGAAGGTAAAGCACTCAGAACCATGATGATGATAGTGGCGATAAGTACCACGTATTTCCACTTTGAGTAGTGGTTAATTTGTTTTCTTGGAATGCGTTTTTTCACAGTCAAGATCTCTTATTTCTACCAATCACCGTAAATACGTGCTCAAAAATAGCACCAGAAAAAAGCAGTGATCGTGCATTTTAACCAGCTAGGATGACCAGTTATTTACTACGATTGGTATGGCTAATATTTTGCGAACACGAGCGATGGCTAATCACAACCAGAACAAGCTGATTGAAAGATAGTGATGCTAAAACTGATGTCGCTATGTTTGTTTTGGTTAACTGGCGAGCTCAACGGGCACAAGTGACCATCGATACAACCAATTTAGGGTCAAACGATTAGCTAAGAAGTTCTCGGAAATGCGAGTATTGAATGTTGCCCTCTTTCCACCCAGCAAGCCGGGAGGACGGAGAACTCACAATGCTGGTCCAGTGCTGCTTGGAATCCAACAACGGTGTGTTGAAAAGCAGAGAAGCCAGTAATGAAGGGGGAGAGAAGTCGATCAGTAGATGATAAGCAGGTTCAAGATCGGCCACGCTTTCTTGCTCGTTACTGAGCATACGTCTGAAGTTTGCTGCTTGAAGGCTTGATTCAGTGTCGTGATAGTTAGAACTGTCACCAGAAGGCACAGTGCCAAACTGAGCCTTATCGCACTCTAAGTAGCTTGACGGATTATCCGTAGCGGCTTGTTTACAAAGATCGTTTTGTGAAGATTGCTCTTGAGCCGAGTATATTTGAAATGGCTTAGAAGGAAACGAATAGCCGTTAGAATTCACTAAGCCAAAGCTCAGTAAAAACAACATTAAGACTAATCGGGTACCCAGTTTAAGCAATCTAATATCCAAACAACATTCTCGTAGATCGTCAATCTACAATACAAATGAAACGCTGTCTTGATTTAAAATCATTTTTTTAGAAAATGATTCGATGCAACCGATTAAGCGTTCTCGAAATTTAGATTTACATAGATCTAAAACGGCTTAACAACAGGTGATGCATAGACGTTATGAATGGTGGAAAAACAAGAAAGCCAAGCGATACTCGCTTGGCTTTAAGTTGTCTCTTTCTGCTGGTTTCAAGCTTTAGGCTTTAGGCTTTAGGACGCATGATGTTCTTAACCTTACGGCTATTCTCGCCAAATAGGTGATGGAGCAGAGCATTCATGTCTTCAACCGATATTGATTTAACGACTCGGTCAACATCAGCCAAGGCTTCCAATCCATACCCATACAATAAATAACGAGACACAAACCACGCCTGATCGATAGAGCTTGCCTCTAGTGGCACGAAGTCAGCTTCAAACTGTTTCACTATCGAATGCAGTTCGTCTTCAGAAATACCTTGTAGGAGGTCTGAGATCACTCTATCAATCGCCATTTCAACAGTATCTACGTTCTCCGGCGCGATCATTGCGCCGATTACCCACTCATGAGTCGGTTCACCATCATTCGAAGCCGCATAAGCATAAGGTGAATAATCTAAACTCAACTCTTCACGAACATAAGAGTCTAAACGAGATGCGACTAAACGTTGCAATAAGTCTTCCATGAAGACATCTTTTGCAGTCCAGCCTCCACTTTCTATCGTCGTCGGCTCTGGAATCACTCGTAAGATATATTCCGCACTATTTACGTTGTTGATCGCGACATCAATACGTGGTTTCGCTGGTTGCTTGTACTCCACTTTGAAGTCTGGCACCGTCCCCGCTTGCAATGGAATTGAAGCTAAGTACTTACGAACTAGAGGTTTCAACTCACTTGGGTCGATATCACCAACGACCACCAACTGGTTGTGTCTTAGTTGACCAAATAATTGTTGATGAACAGCACGGACATCTTCAACAGAAACCGCTTTAACACGCTCTTTATTTACGAATAGATGGCGGCTTCCCGAGCGATAAATATTTTGATTGATCGCTTGTTCAAATTGACCAATAGGCGTACTTAGGAAGGACTCTTTATCTTGCACTAGCTCTTGCTTCACAGCTTCAAGCTGATCAGAATTCACTTTAGGAGACACCATGAAGGTATATAGCGCAGCAAACGCGTCACTCATCCCATCTTTTTCGATATTAAACTCAATGCCATGTCGCGTCGAAGAAATAAAAGAATCGACTAAAATCCCTTCACGATCAAAGTAGGCTTTCAGCTCAGATCCCGTAAAGTCACCAGCACCACTTCGAGCAATAACAGGTAATGTCACATTTGCAGCTGCGTATAAATCCGGATCCAACGCCGCTTTACCGCCAAGACTCACGTACATTATCCCAACATCGTCTTTCGCGTATGAATCACGTAGGTACCACATGTCGATACCATTGCTTAAAGTCCACTTTTGAATATTTGGATCGGCGTACATTTGCTCTACCAATACAACCTCGCCGGGTACGGCAGGCGAAGCAAATGCACTGGCTGTTGCCGTTACGAATGTCTGTGTACCCTGCTGACTATAAGAAGCTTTTAATCCATCTAGAGAAGCCAGAACCGCTGTGCGATCCTCATTGTCATCCATGCCGACAATCAAAAAGTAATCACTCGAAAGGACTTCTTTGATATTTTTATTAATCGCTTCAAGGCTTAAATTAGCAAGAAAGGCTTCCATGCTGGCCTGATAGTCTTTTTGAGATTGGACAATATCGCCAGACAGTGATGCGTTCACTTTATCGTTCACGTGATCCACACTGTCCCTTTTATCCCAGTCGTGCTCAATATCATCCAGTGAGTCTTGATAATAATGGAGCTCACTCGCAATTTCTCCTTCAGAAACACCGTAATCACGTAACGACGTTAAAGTAGAAACCAACGCTTTCTGAACCGCATCACGGCTGCCTGCTGGGAAGCCAACACTTGTCGATGAATAAAGCAGAGCATCCAACCTGATGTTATCTGACGTTATCCATTGCGTCGGTAGCGCTGCATCATTAAAGTCTGCCTCTAAACGCTGCTGAATAAGAATCTGAGTGGTTTCATCCAACCAACGCTGATGTTGTTGAGCGTGGGTTTCAACAGTGTTTAAACCTCGGTTAAACGTCAAAGAAATACTCGGAGCTTCTCTGCCAGCATATTCAATGTAGTCACCTTCATTGAACGAAGTCGTATTCTGCTTTTGTGGCTTTGACGTTTTACCGCGCTCCCAGCTCGAAAATTTCTCTTCAATCATTGGGATCACTGTTTTAAGGTCCACATCACCAGAAACCACTAGCTCAACGATTTGAGGTTGATACCAAGTTTGGTAAAAGTCGGTAAGCCCTTCCGACGTGGCAGCCATAACCGAAGCTTTAGTTCCTAGCGCATCTTGCGATTCATAAGGGCTGCCTTCGAATAGGTAATCAACATATTTCTCGGGGAACGACTTATCATCGAGGCGAGCCATACGAAACTCGCCAAGAACCACGCCTTTCTCTTTTTCAACTTCTGAACTTGATAGATCCAAACCGTCACCAATGTCACGCATCCACGTCAGGGCAGACTGCAATTGGACGTTATCTGGCAAATCTAACTGGTATACCGTCTCTTCATAAGAGGTGTAAGCATTAATATCAGCGCCAAAGCTAGCGCCTGCATCTTCAAATAAGCGAATCACATCATTTTCAGAGAAATTTTTACTGCCATTGAATGCCATGTGTTCCAAGAAGTGCGCATAGCCTTCTTGTTGAGAAGTCTCTTGAATTGAGCCCGCGTGCACGACTAAACGAACAGATACGGATTCTTCATGATCTGGATAAACATGGTAGGTAAGGCCATTTTCCAGCTGGCCTGATGTCCATGCCGGATCCGGCAGGATTAAGGTTTCGGTGATATTTGATGTTGAACTACAGCCAACTAAGGTGAGGCATACTGCCGCCGCTAAATAATATGTTTTCATAACAACCTCTTAATGTCATTCATCGACAATATACAGATTGAGTTAATGATTATTATTTAATATTTAACCCGATGAATACCTTTGTGATCTAGATCTTCATTTTATAAATCATCATACGCTTTGTAAGATCGGCTGTGTTCATTAAAAGTGACGTTTTAATAAGCGCCTAATGCATCCCTTTAAACTCGTTCTCTACATACCTTTAAGCTTGTTCGCTACATACCTTTAAATAGCGCTTGCGAGGCGCGGCTGATCGGTAACTTCTCTCCTGACACATAAGCCGACATCTGACCTGAGAGCCCTTTCTTCACCTTATCAATGGCCGACACTTTAACCACCACCGAGCGATGGATCTGCCAAAACTCATCAGGATTGAGTTGGGCGATCAGCTCTTTTAGTGATACGCGAAGAATAAACTCCTCTAGAGAGCCGCCTTGGCCTTTTTTGAATATCGAGACGTACTTGTCTTCTGCTTTGAAGTAAGCCACATCATCGACGGCGATTAGGTGAATGTCTTCTCCGACACTGGCTTTGAGCCACGTTAGATACGTTTGCTGCTGAGTTGGTTGGGATAATTGTTGAAGCTGAGCCATTAACGCCGTGATATCCGGTTGTTCTGGCGTAATACCTGATTGCGTTTGGTTGATCGACAGACGCGCTTGAACCTTTTGACATGTGGCCAGTAAGCGTTCTTCATTCATGGGTTTAAGCAGGTAATCCATCGCATTGTGCTCAAAAGCTCTGACTGCGTATTCGTCGTAAGCGGTAATGAAAACCACCAATGGCGGCGAATCTAGCTTGTTCAATTGTTTCGCGAGCGAGATACCATCCAGCTCTGGCATTCGAATATCAAGAAAGACCACATCAGGCTCGAGCTGCTGAATACTCAGCATCGCCTCTAGCCCATTTTGTGCCTTAGCGACGATCTCTAGCTCCGGCCAAACCTCAGCCAAACTCTTGTCGAGATGGTGCCTTAACAGAGCTTCATCGTCTGCGATTATCGCCGTGACACTTGGCTTTGATGCTGGGTTATTCATGATTATTCCTTTAAATTCACACTGTAAATCGTCTATATTTCGTCACTGTTCTGTGCTTTCTGGTCTGAAATTCTAGGCAGCTGCGTCAGTCAGCGGTAACAAGATCGTTGACACGACCCCACCTTCAGCGTGTTCAGTAATCGTTAGGCTCGCCTTATCACCAAAAAGAGTTTCGATTCTTTGACGAATATTGCTTAATCCAACACCGTGACCCGTATTCGCAGAAGGCGTTTTCAGCCCAGCGCCATTATCAGCCACTTCTATTTTTAGCTGCTGTGCTTGTTGAGCTATGTGGATACTCACTTGGCCACCCGCCGCTTTGGGCTCGATGCCGTGCGTGAGTGCATTCTCGACCAAGGGTTGAATCAGGAACGGTGGAATCACCTGCAAATCGCTAATCTCGTGTGTTTCAATCGAAAACGCTAAGCGCTCACCCAAACGTATCTTCTGAATATTAAGATAAGCGTCTAACAAGTCGACCTCTTGTGCGATGGTCGATTGCTCGGTGCGGCTGTTTTTCAAAGTCACACGCAACAAGTCAGTCAGTTTTTCGAGCATCAACTTGGCTTTCGCGCTATCACTCTCAATCAACACATTGATGGTCGCAAGAGTGTTGAATAGGAAGTGCGGTTCAATTTGGCTTTGCAGTTGCTTAAGCTGACTGAGCACCACCACCTTTTCTTGATCGGCCTGACGACGCTTGGCCACTTCTAATTCATTGTCGGCACGCAGCTGCTTCTCTCTTGAGTAGAAGTAGTAATAGCAAACCGAGCAAAAGATAACGCCCAACAGCACCACTGATTTAAGGTCCGAGATATTGGATCCGAAATACCCGTTCAACCAATAGTGCGCGTTCAAGGTACCAAAGGTCATCGCGACCACCATTGAGATCGCCACTTCAAGCCTTCTGGATGTTCTCTTAAACAACTTCACCAAGATGAAAGAAGAACCTACGGCGCTGTAACCAAAGCCAAAACTGATTGCCAGGTTAACCGTTAATCCGCCGCCCCAAATCGTTTGAGTGGTGATGGCAATGACGAAACAAAACAGAGTGGTCAGCGTGAAACTTTTAATCCATGGAAACTGACTGTTTGAAGAAATGTTCATTAAAATCGTCCTTTGATATTTATAAGAATCATATGACTATCGGGTAAGTTGGCGTAAGCAGAATCACTTTTACCGCCTAGAAAGCGTGCAGCAAGTTCCAAATCCAACGATGAATTGCCATTATCTAAAGCCTGATAGTTGAGCCACTGGGTAGCAATAAAGCCGCCGTCTTGAGGAGACAACATGACGTCGAATGTCGGGGTGATATCTTCGAGCCAGCCATGTGTCGAATCCAAAGACCAGTGAAACATGATGTTGTGTTGAACCAAATTGGCGTGTTGATAACCTTGAGCGTAAGAACCAGCCAGTGATGCTGTCATCGGATTAACCGACAAAGACTCGGCACTTTCTATGGCACTTTGCCACTCAGAATCACTCCACGCTCGGCTATCAAACCAGTATTCCAACACCACATTGTGGCCAGTGTCATTGGCCCATGTTAATCCTACTAACGCTTGATAAGCCTCGCCCTGCTCTTCAAGATAAACCGGTTTAAGCAGTGAGTTAGGCTGACCGTAGCCAAGGCTTTGTCGTTGATAGACTACCGAGCCATGAAACTCCCACGCGAGGTTCAACACCGACACTAAACTCGCCCCAAGCAAGCCGTGACGTACATCGTCGTAATAAGCGACCCATTGATACTCGTGATCACCTACAAGATTGTAACGACGTACCCCAAATCCTTGTTGCTGGTTCTGCTTTTCGAATTCATTTACGTCTTGAGAAGTCCATGACGAATCACTGTAAAGCAGTGTCCATTCGCCCGTCATATCGAACAGTGACGCCGAAGCCACACCCGCACCCTCTTCTGCGACAATGCCTACCGGGTTTTGTCGATACGGCTTGATGATGTCTAACGGTCGATAGCCATAACCCACGCCCCAATCCAAACGAACCTTGCCAAGCGTAATATCAAGATAGTGGTCACCGAACGCTGAATTCGACACCTCAACACCACCTTGCCAAAACAACTCACGCACAGTGAATTCAGACTCAAAGCTCGCGTCTTGTTGTGGAGGATTGTTGCTTAGAATATCGTTGGCTTTCACTGCGAACAGACCAAGCCAATTACCATATCCAACCTCTAGATCCAGCAAGCCATTTAAAGACTGACGATTATCAGACGCTAAAGGGCTGAATGGCGACTCTCTCGATTCAACCGCTTCTGCACTGAGTTGCCAATCCCACGCCAAGCTCAGATCGTCCGCTTGAATCGTGTTACTCACACAAGACAAAGCAAGCAAAGTAGCGATAGAAGACTTTATGTGGAATCGGCGATTGGAAGCTTTCATGACGCTCACCTACAGCCCAGACACGCTGTTACGCGATAAGTAAGCAGGGTTGTAATACTTGTCTGCCAAGCTTTGTTCGCTCACCTCGCGATATTCAATCACGGTTTTCTTGCTTGGCTGAATCTTATCGAGCAAGGTCATCGACACCACTGTGGGTAATCCATCACGCACGCCTTCGATAAACCAAGCTTGTTTCGCCAGTTTTCCTGAACGCAGGTACAAATCCGCTTTAACTGGAAATGCACGATCTGCCGTTAACCACAGGTCAATCGATTGATAACTCGCACCCTTGGTTTTCGCCGCGAGTTTTAGGTGATCGGTATCGAGTGTCTCGCCAGTCGGCATCTCAACTCGTTGCTCAGCAACCCACTCACCTTGGTAATCTTCGCTCCAAGTGAGCGTCGAGATGTCCCCGACCGAGGCTTCACCCAATAGCTTTTGCATCGGTGTAATACGAATTGGACGGCGCGATTTAGGCATCAACAACCAATAGTTATCTTCTATCATTAGCATCTTTTGACCTGCCTCAACGGCTGATTTAAAGACCACTAATGACTCTCGATTTGGTCTTGTGTAGACGTTGTATTTACGGGTTTTGTCCAGTTGCTCGTCTTGATATAGCGCCACCAGAGAAACCACCTTAGAGGCTTGTGCACTGTTCAAACGATAGCTATCCGCTTTGGCGATCATCTCCGTGACTTGTTGTGAATCGACTGCCCAGCTTGGTGTCGATGCTAGAAGCAAAACCAACACAGAGCCCAACACGAAAGCCAAACCCAAGGTATTGAATGAACGAGTCAATTTACACATAAACCAGTGCCTCCGTGATTGGCTTATTCACGCCTTTACGAGCAGAAAAATAAGCAGCCAGCAAACATATGGTCAGCACACCTAAGGTGGCATAACCAACCAATTCAAAAGAGAAGTAAATGTTGAGTGGGTAGCCCTCGGTTCGACCCGGAGGTGGTGGCATTTGCACATCAACCACCAGCAATAACACCGACACTAAGCCACTCACGATTGCGCCAATCGCACTGCCAATCAGTGCCAGTAACCCCGCCTCTTTTAAGAAGCCTGCGACGATTTCAGAAGGGTAACTGCCGAGTGCCGACAAGGTACCAATTTCACGAGTGCGCTCTGTGACTGACATGGTCATGGTGTTAAACAACGACACAAACACTACCAACGCCATCACTGCGCCCATGATGCCGAAGATACGGTCGTAAAGATCTTTAACCTTGGTGTAGAAAAACGCGCGATCTTGCCATGGGGTGATCTCTATCTTTGTGCCTTGTTCGCTTTGGCTCGCGCTATTTCGATCTAAAGCAGTTTGGATACGCTGTTGTACGGTCGAAGTCTTGCTTGTTTCAAATAGGAACACCGATAAAGTGCTGACTTTTTCTGAGGCCAAAAGCTCTTGCGCGGTCGTAATATGAACATACAGCTGACGCTTATCCAGCTCAGGCACGCCCGTCGAGTAAATCCCTTGCACCTTAAAATCAAAAGCATTCAAAGCACCGTCACTGGTGGTGGCGAGCAGTGTTACCCAATCGCCAACCGCAACTTTGAGGTTACGAGCAAGGTCTGTTCCCAGCATCACTTGTGGCTCTTGGCTGTCGTATCTTGGTGACTTCACATCCGATAGGGTTTGTCCGCTGCGCACATCTAAGAAAGGCCCTTTCATGTCGAACTCACGCTCATTGACGCCCGTTCCCATAAAAATGGTCGATTTGCTGCCGTTAGACACCAAGCCGCTGAAGTAAACTCGCGGTTGCACACCACGCACATCACTGTCACCAATGATGCTCTTGGTTAGCGCTTGAACATTATCGAGACCATTGCTCAACGGCATGTCTTCGTCTTGTTCAAAGTAACCCGGCGTACTCAAAGTAAGATGACCAGTATCTCGAGCGGTCGATTCTCTCAAAGATTCGTAGGTGTAAAGCCCATAACCACCGGCACTGGCGAGTGCGAAAACCGCAATCGCGATGATCAATACCGAAAGCAGACTGCGGCGACCATTTCTTAATAAGTTAAGCCAAGCCAAGCACACCGAAGTTGGAAGTAAAAACGTGCTCATTCTTTGTGTTAACTTGCCCATGAGATAGCCTCCGTAGTTGCGGCTTGTGGAGCCAGTAGCCCGTCGATAAGTTCAATCACTCGATCGCAGCGCTGCGCCATTCTTGGGTCGTGGGTTGCGACAATAAAAGTCGTGCCCATTTCGTGGCCGAGCTCTTTCATAATGTCGATCACAAGGTTGGCAGTGTGACTGTCTAGGCTCGCGGTCGGCTCATCGGCTATCACTAAGCTTGGGTTGTGAATCAACGCTCTGGCTATCGCGACGCGTTGTTGCTGGCCGCCTGAAAGATTGTCTGGGCGATGATGTACATATTCACCTAGCCCAACACGCTCTAACATGTCTTGCGCTCTGCTTTGCTGTTCTTGTTTCGTGCATTGGTTCAACATCAATGGGTAAGCGACGTTCTCAAGCGCGGTCATCACAGGAACCAGATTGAAGCGTTGAAACACAAAACCCAACGACTGACGACGAAAGCGCGCAGCAGCGATTTGCTCTGTTGGATACGCTTTGCCATCAATGTTTATCTCGCCTTGATAGCTCATATCCAACAAACCCAAAATATTCAAAAGTGTGCTTTTTCCTGAACCCGACGGGCCGCACAAAGCCACCATTTCGCCGCGCTGGATGTGTCCATCGACCCCGTTTAATGCATCAACACGTTGACCGCCCGTGAGATATGCTTTGCCGATACCTTTAAATTCAATCATTTCGTTGTCCTCTGATTACCCATCATTCTTAAGCGTTCGCAGCTGTTATTTGGCTTTCGCTATTAGGGCCTTCGCAGTCATAGTTTCGATGTTTCCGGCATCGGTGTTTTCCATTTTTTCAAGCCACACCTGTGCTTGCTCGAAGTCTTCAGCACGAATCGATGCGGTAATGGCGTAACGGTAAATCCACGAGGTCGCAGCGAAATGCTGTTGCTGGAAATCATCTTCCGCGAGTAACGAGAGGAACAGGTCATAACCACGATCGAAATGGTTAAACATGTCTGGTAGAGAGGTGTAAGTCACCGCAGCCATGGCACGAGCTAGGTAAGAATCTGGTAATCCTTGAACACGAGGTTGTTCATGAATCGGTTGGTCTTCGTCTTTAAGCAGCACCAGTGATTTATCAATGGTTGATAAGCCTTTCTCCACATACTTCATCTTGTTCCAAGGCAAGAACGCATCACGCCCCATTAAGGTCTCTGTGCTTCCGAGGTAAACCAAGGTCAGTGGTGTTGCGCCGTCTTGTTGCAGCGTGTCGTTCAGGCGTTCGTAAGCCACCTCAACCAAATCTTCATTGCCTTGCGCTGCTTGGTTGTAGATATCAAGCACGTCTGAACTTGGGTTGGCCTGCGCCAAAGTGGGTGCGAATGAAACAAGTGCAATCAGTAATGAACGCTTAAGCAGAGAAGTGGTAAAGCCTGAATTAAATGAGTGTGAAGTAGTCATGATTTCTAATCCCTTTCAAATGTTGACGTTGAAAGGTTAACGAGAATTTGTCGCGTAGTTTTATCAATGCGACGAATGGTAATAGTAAGGAGTGAATGGCTTGGAGAGGGTGTGAGTGGAATATAACGTGTAGAAACGGAACTAATACTTGTTTCTATAATGGAATAAATCTGGATTAAGATCGCTAACGATACTCACGACTCGAGTATACATAGCCACCGATAGGCTTGTCTGGGTTTATACAAGCCATACAAAAATAGCCGCTAATGAGCGGCTATTTTTATCTATCCAAATGACTGTCTAATTAGGCACTCGTTAGCCTTAATAAAGTAGAAACAGTGCTTTTTCGAGCGCAGCATCTCGGCCTTGATGACGATCTTCTAACACAAAGTTTCCAACCACGTAATCTGGCTGCACCCCTGTGACTTCATGGTTTTCCAGGTCGCGATTCTTATAATATAAATTACTTAATGAATACTCCCAGCCATTGGGCAGCATTCTTCCAAACGCATCTGAGGTGGCGCCTGATGTTGATTCACCTACGATAGTCACGTGAGGGAGCGTTTTCATCGCCGATGCGAATGTTTCTGCTGCACTGACCGTACCGAAAGAGGTCAAAAGTACAATCGGTTTTGTATATGAAATACCATTGCTTGGAGTCATCATGACATCAACATCATGGCTGAATTCATCTTTGAAGTAAGAACTAACATGCCAAGCTAACTGCTGCTCTTCAATCAAGTGCTGCAATAACCACAAGCCCTGCATATCAAGCCCACCCTCATTTTCACGAATATCGATAATCAGCGACTGGGTATCATTTAGCTGCGTTAAAATTTTTGTCACTAATTCTTCAAACTGACGATGAGCTTTATCTGTATTTCGTTTAGGCGTTCCTGTGATTAAACCTTCATCGATATAGCTCATGAAATCGCCAATTCTTAAGTATCCAGTCGGTATGCCTTTATTATCAATGATGCCCCAGTTAAGACGATGTTCCTTGCTTTCACGAGAAGCACGGTTTTTAAAACCTTCTTGTTCATTTTCAAACAAGTACTTCATGATATTGAGTGTTATTTTATTCTTCTGACTGGCTATGTAGCTTTCTTGCTCTGATTCAGGAATATCTAACTGGTCAGCTTCCAACTCCAATTGTTGTTCCAAGATGGTTTTATTGCTATACCATATCTGCTGCTCTTTTGAAGGAATATAAATAGAACTATGATCATCCTTCAATTGACTAAGTATTTCATCAAACACGTGAATTAATTGTTCATAGTCAGCACCATATAAATCATCATAATATTTATCATAAACCTCGTCCCAGTCAATATTGCGTTCATCAAAAAAGGCATAGTGGTTCTTCATATCTTGCCAATATATATCGAACATCGATTGGGCATCAGAATCAAAATGACCATCACGAGTCATGGAGGGGCTAAGGCCTTGAGGACATACATCATTGATATTACTTACTAAAGTGTAAGTGAAAGGTCTAGGTCGAAGAATATTTAGGATCAATTGATTACCTTGACGAGTGGCGTGCTGTTTTATCGCTTCATAACTCAACTCAGTACCATAACTCAGAGAGTTAGACACTTCATAACAAGTGTTATTAACCACTTGTATCGTTCTTGTAGTCTCATTTTCGATAACTTTAATTTCGCCGTCTCGTTGGCTAAACCAAACCCCATTAATATCATGGGTCTGGTCTTTTTTAACTTGTTCGCTATGACATGCAAAGGAGCCTTGAATTAAAGCAAGTGTCATCGCATATTTAAGAGCTTTCATTTTATTACTCCACTATACTGAAGTTAAAAATGATAAATTAAGTTAATGATAAACAGTGTAGATATATGTATGTTTTATGTAATTGTTTTTATTACATTATTCATTAGAATAAAATAAATTAACATCATCAAATTTAACCAAACCTAATTTAAATATATCTAATTTAGATAATTGAAAATAAAAAAGAGCCTATATGTGAATATAGGCTCAAAGCAGTGGCAATGCATAAATTAAAAAAGGGTTTCTATATTTTTAGCTAATTAAATAAAATCGTTTAATTAAGCAACAATCGCTGACACTTTAACGGCATCACTGATTGTTCGGTAGTTCGGAGAAAATTGTTGAACTCCGGCAATAACTTCATCGTAATCAGCTTGAGTACCATCACCTTCAACTTCAAACTGAAATTGGATCTCTTCGAAACCAACCGGAGCTTCTTCAGCTACATTCAAGAACCCACGAAGATCCAAAGCCCCTTTGATGGTCAACTTTACGGACTCTAAACGAATACCGCGGCCGCTAGCGCCTGCAACAAATCCAACCATCATACAGCCAGCCATGCCGCCCAACAGGTAATCTTGTGGCGTAGGGTATGCGTTATTGCCAAGAAGCTCTTCTGGTTCACCCACATCGAAAGTAAAATCTTTAACGATTTCTGTTCCACCGACCTTTTGGTTCAGCGTACGAATTTCGCTATGAACACCGCCTTTCCATTCAGCAACAATGCCGTATTCAGATACCGCTTGTGTTGCATCATCAGTAATAACTTTTGTGTACGCTGATAGGTCTTCTAAGTTAAGGCCATTTAATGGTGCGTTACTCATGTTGAATCCTTATATTATTTCTTATTTCTTATTTTTAATGATTAATGTTCATGTTCATGTTCATGTTCATGTTGTGCCTCCCACATAACGTGAGAGGCTATAAATAATTTAGTTTCGACCCGCCATAACGCCGCCATCGACATTTAGAATCGTACCCGTTACCCAAGATGACTTATTCGATAGTAGATATTCAATCGCATCAGCAACATCGTCTGTAGAACCAATGCGACCAATTGGGTGGAAATCGTTAAAGCCTTGTAGTGCAGATTCAATCTCATCTTCAGCAATGAATGACTTATAAATTGTCGACATCACGACTGCAGGAGCCACAGCGTTTACACGCACACCGTGGTCGCCTAGTTCAATGGCCAAATTTTTTGTCAGCGAATGCAGTGCCGCTTTCTGCATAGAGTAAGCTGAAGAAGGCGTTGCTTTGATTGCTTGATGTGCCCACATAGAACCGATATTTACAATTGCGCCACCGCCGTGTTGTTTCATATTTTTCGCAACGGCTTGTGTAATGAAGAAGAAAGCACGGTTCATATCTAACTGAAGGTCGTAATCTTGCTCAGAATGCTCAAGGAAATCGACAGGTTTGAAGAAACCAGCTGCATTCACCAAGTAGCCAATGTGACGTTTTTCTGCATTTAACTGTTCAATAAAGCTTTGAACAGCAGAAGGGTCGTATAAATCAACCTGAGCAGTTTCAACATGACCATTCGTGGTTGATTCCAGATCCAATTTTGCTTCAGCAAGATTCTGTTTGTCATGAGAAAGAATCATTACAGGCACACCAGACTTAAGCAGTCGCTCTGCAGTTGCTTTACCCATACCAGAAGAACCGCCAACAATTAGTGCAATAGAAGATGTGTTAAACATAATGAAATCCTTAATTTAAAACCTACCTATCAGTAGATAGGTAGGTTATTCAAAAAAATGGAGGAGTAGTAGAGACCATCTCCTCGTCAGTGGGTGTACTTTAAGATCGGATCGGTTTCACGTCAACAACTTTATCTACCTACCGGTAGGTAGATAAAGTTGTTTCTCAAAAAACCTATATTTATCAGAAGCATAATTGACTAAATATTTTTATTAAAAATGAGTATTCGTTTCATGGCAAGTGTCGACAGCGCCACTTAGCGAGTCAATTTCATTACTGATTTTGTCCTATGCTCAGTTTTCAGACATAAAAAAGCGAGGGCTCAGCCTCGCTTTCACAACAACAATCTCTTTTGGGTTACGCTACGTCGTACCTATCTATCGCGCAACGACAATGCCTCTTGTAAAACCCATTGATATTGCCGCGCCATATCAATCTAATCGATAAACTATGACGCCTTCAGAATGTTTAAACAGCTGGCTTTCACCGAACGGATATAATCAGTGTCCTTGAATTGAGACAGTAAAATCCCCCCTTCCAAGGCGACAAAAATTAGCCTCGCCGCTTGAATTGCTTCTAATCCAGAACGAAAGTGTCCGCTCGCAATCCCCTGCTCTATGCTTTTACGGATAAAATCTTCATTGATTTGAACAAATTTAGACAATAGGCTTTCCAAACCATCCGCTAAAAAATAGAAATCAGAAGCATACATACCACATAGGCACAGTTTGTTGTTCTCGCGTACATCAACAAAAATGTCGGCTAATGCTTCAATTTTACCTTCAGCAGAGATGTCTTGACTCTCGATACGCTTTAACGCCGCTTCGTAGTTCACAAGGTAACGCTCAAACACCACTTTCGCTAAATCTTGTTTGGTTTTGAAATGATAATGGATGCTAGCAGTCTTTATTCCAAGCTCGTTTTGAATGTCGCGAAAACTGAAACCATTAAAACCTCGGCTTTGCATATAACTTTCAGCTAAGTCGACGATCTTTTCTGCCGTTGGATTAAGTTCTTTCATATTAATTCCACCTATATTTTAGGGGAATATAGCATAGTTCACAGATCTCGCCTATCTATCAGTAGGTATGGGTATCAAGGGATTGTACAGGTCGAATGTGCAGACAAAAAATAGCCGCTAGTCAGCGTTACTGGCCTTTTCAGTCAGTGGAAGTAAATGCCTTAACGCTCTGTTTTAGCCAACAAAAGCCTAAGTGATTAATGAGAGTTCTGCGTTAGAGATAAGTGTCATCCCTAAATACAAAAAGCGCCCCAAATAAGTTGGAGCGCTTTTTGTAACTCTTAAAGAAGAGATTACTTAATCACGCCACAGACAATGCGTGCACCACCGCCGCCAAGTTTAGCTGGATGGTCTGAATGGTTGTCACCGCCAGCGTGGATCATCAACGCTCTACCTTTCACGTCATCTAACGTCACTCTTGGCGCCATTACTGGCTGGTCAGCTACACCATGAGCATTGACGTAAAGCGGTGGTAAATCGCCAAGGTGATTATCATCCGTCCAAGGGAAACCATGCTTGCCCGTTTTCTCAGGGTCATAATGTCCGCCAGCCGCTCCACCGAGTATGATTTTTCCATCTTTGGTGAGGCTGTCGCATGAACCATTGGCGTGTACATGGAAGCCATGTGTACCAGCAGGTAAACCTTTCAATTCCGGCGTAAAAACAGCTCCGTATTCACTTGAGCTTATCATTACAGTTCCGGTTGACTGACCCGAGCCAAGATCGATCATTTCAACATTCACTGCTTCAGCAAAAACAGGAGAAGAGATAAGGGCGAGTGCAGCAAGCCATGTTGTTTTGTTCATATTATTACGTCCTTTTTATTGTTATTCGCACACTTTGTTGATTACTGAAGGGATTTCAGCACATTGGATTGACCATAGATCTCGGCAAATTCTTTCAAATTAAGTCCTGCTTTATTACGCAATTCTGGGGAGCACTCCGCTTGGTACAAATCTTTCGCAATACTGATTTCGCGTTTAATCAATGCTCCCATCAAAGCGGTGTTTCCACGTTTGTCTTGCAGGCATGCATTGGCACCCGAATCGAGTAAAAGCCCCACGGTTTCTCTGTTTCCTTGATAAGCGGCCACCATGAGTGCGGTGTAACTTTGGTTATTGCGTTGATCAACGGGGAAGCCTTGAGAAACAAATGCATCGACCACTTCATTGTTACCAATACGAGCGGCATCAAAGAACAACCCAACCAGAGATTGGTATTCCTCTTCCAGTTTGTCGTCAGCAGCCAATAAGCTGAGCGAGAAGATCAAAGAGAAAAAAACGGAGCTGAGTAAAAATACGATTTTCATTTATTCCCCCTAACTAACTTGATTAGAGAATGGCCTACAGGAGCCCTGATTTTCGGGCAGAAAAGAGCAGATAAATCTCCCGCAGGCCAAAACTTTACGTCTTAGATTATTGCTTAATTGTTCGCTTGTGAGAGTTTTTCCACTCGTGACATACTGGTGCCAGTGGCTTTAGCCAAACGCGTTCCATATTGTTTGTCTGCACGATAGAAGTAGCTCACCATCGTCGTTTTGATGCCTTTATCCGTCACCTTATTCAAGTCACCAGCGAGGTTAGCAATCAAATCATTTTTGTCTTGTTCATTCATGCTGCGGTACTGCACACCCGCTTGATAGAAATTTCGTGGATTGCTGATCGCTTTTTGTTGAACCGTACCAACAAGCTTGGTTTCTACGGCTTTGAATTGAACATCTTCTGCTAACTCTATTTTTCGGCTTGGCTCATAGTTCACGGCACCATTAGTTAGCGATGCATTGTTGCTCAACCCATTTTGGTTATGGTTGCTCACCGACACTAACGGTCGGTTAACGGGCAGTTGGAATAAGTTTGCTCCTAAGCGGTAAAGCTGTGTATCGGCGTACGCAAACAAACGGCCTTGCAGTAAACGGTCTTCAGACGGCTCGATACCAGGAATCAGATTCGAAGGCGAAAATGCCGACTGTTCAGTGTCTAGAAAGAAGTTTTCAGGTAGACGGTTCAACGTCATAGTGCCGACTTTTTGATCTTTCACATTCAGCCATACTTTGGTTGCATCCAGCCCGTTGTAGTCAAGCTTGCTCAACGCCTCCGGAGACAAGACCTTCACGTAAAGATCCCACTTAGGGTAATTACGTCGGCCAATTTCGGCGTAAAGGTCATTGGTAAGATGGTTAAAATCTTTACCTTGCATCTCAGTGACTTGATCAGGACGAAGGCTTTTGATGCCTTGCTGGCTCTTCCATTGGAACTTCACATAGTTCACATCGCCTTGCTTATTGATCCACTTATATGCATGAACCCCGAAGCCATCCATGGTCCGATAACTCGCTGGCGTACCTAAATTGCTGTACACCCAAGTCAGCATGTTGGTCGCACCCGGCTCACTGCTAAAGAAGTCGAAGAATCGGTTTGGATCCTGAACGTTGGTGACTGGAGACGGTTTTAGAGAGTGCACCATATCCGGAAACTTAATCGAATCACGAATAAAGAACACAGGCAGATTATTCCCTACCAGATCCCAGTTACCCTGTTCAGTATAAAATTTGGTGGCGAAACCACGCGGGTCGCGAAGTGTTTCTGGTGATCCTTTAGAGTGAATAACGGTCGAAAAACGAACGAAAACAGGAGTCACCTTACCTTTATTAGTAAAAGGGTCGGAAACCGTTAAATCACTAAAATTACCAGAAGCGACGAATTCACCATGTGCGCCCGTACCACGAGCATGAACAACACGCTCAGGAATACGTTCTCTGGCAAAACGCTGCAATTTTTGGATCAGATGGACGTCTTGCAGTAATACACTGCCATTCTCACCTGCTGTTATGGAGTTTTGGTTATCACCTACTGGTGCACCGTTGTCTCTTGTCAGGGTTTGAGCCTGTAGAGATGTGCTGGCTAAGCCAACTGTAATTAATAAAAAGCTTTTTGACATCTGCATGGTTGCTCTCCAATGCGTGCTAACCATTAAACCAGTCGAGTGGTTAATGGATATTCAAAAGCTCTTTTCTGCCCACCAAGAATATAACTTCAATGTTTACATTTGTTTAATGGGAAATAACGATAGATTCAATAGGTGAAAACGATGGAGTGATTAAGTTGGTTCGAATAGAGAAAAATAACAGCCCAAATACTCGCGATTTCTAATCCCTTTCAAAGGTTGACGTTGAAAGGTTAGCCACAAACTGTCACGCCGTTTTATCAATGAGACGAATGATAATAATAAGGAGTGAATGGTTTAGAGAGGGTATGAGTGGGAATATACGTGAAAGTAAAAAAGCCTCCACATACTGGAGGCTCTATCTATATTAACAACAACTAATCGCTATACTTGCTTTGGTTGAAGTTCTTTACCTTCGACCTCTTTTATATCAAATCGTTGCTTTAACTCTTTCTCGATGCTTTCTAAACTGCGGTTTGCTGTCTCTGGAAGGATTTTGATGGCAAACCAAACTTGGCCAAGCAGGATAATCGCGAACATGATGAACAGTGCCGATGTTCCAAATGATTCTCTAAAAGCTGGTGTAAATGAGTTCAAGATAACACCTTGAATCCAGATTGCTGCCGTTGTTATTGAGACCGCGCGGCCACGGACTGAAGTTGGTAAAATCTCAGCTGAAATCGTGAACTTCAGAGGGCCTAAACCGAGTGCTGTGAAGGCAACAAAGAACGCCATTAAGCCAACTATCAACATAGGTGGAGTATCAGGTCTGTCGAAGAATATTGCCAAACCAATCAGGCAAGTGAAACAACCAAGTGCAGAGGTTATTAGCATTTTTCTGCGACCCACTTTATCGATGAATACCATTGATAAAGAGGTAAATATAACGCTTACTAAGCAGATCCAACCAAAACCTCCCAGTGCAGAACCTTGGTTGCCCATTATCTCTTCTAGCATTACAGGGCCGTAGTACATCACAACAGTTACGCCAGACCACTCTGACCATATTGCTAGTAATACACCCGTCATCAAGCCGAAACGCATCACCGGATTTTTGACTAATTGTTTATATGATCCTGCTTTCTCTGAGCGAATTACCTGACGACATTCAATAATCGCTTCTTCTGCTTCACCCTTGGTTAAGAACTTTCTCAGAATGTTAGCCGCTTCTTTTTCTCTAGCTTTAGATATCAACCAACGAGGTGATTCCGGAAAAAATGCTACCAAACCAAGGAAAATAACTGCAGGCAAAAATTCAACAGAGAACATGCCACGCCAGTTTTCAGTAATAAAGAAATGGTCAAGGTAATGACCCGTAACAACGGCAGCCTGGCTGTAGTTAACAATCAATGTGTTGGTGATCACTGAGCAAGTTAAACCGATCACAATTGCCACTTGAAATAGATTACTGAGTTTTCCTCTATGCCTTGCTGGAGCTACTTCTGCAATGTACATCGGGCAAACCACGGTCGCGATACCGATGCCAAAGCCACCAATGATACGTGCCCAGATCAGTAAGTTGAATGAGTCTGCGTACATGCAGCCAAGAACCGATACGATAGCTAGTAAAGCACCTAGCATCAGAGGTTTTTTACGCCCAGCATAGTCAGCAATAGGACCTGCGATTATGCTACCAAATAAGCACCCCACAAGCGCTGATGATACATACCAGCCTTGTTGTAAGGTCGATAATTCGAACTGTTGTGTGATTTGCGTGATCGTGCCGCCAATAACAATGGTGTCCATTCCAAATAGGAACCCACCAATCGTTGCCGCAGCGCAAATGAATGTTAAAAAGAACATCTTCTTATTGTTTTCGCTAAGAATCATTTGATCTCTCCATGAGAATTGTAGGGTACATGGGACGCTGTTCTAGTGCGTCTGGATTACGTAGTCTGCGTTTGATTCGTATTGTTTTATTTTTAACGCATTGACTAGATCCACGCGCTCGGTTTTATCGAGCGCCTCTTTTTTCGACTTTCCACCAGCTAGGTGTCTTGATATTAATCGCTCTCTGAGTACTTCTTCACTCGCTGTGAGAAAGATCTTCAAGTCAATTAAATCGCTGACTGGTCGCCAGTCTTCGTCGATTGAGTAGATGTAATTGCCCTCGAGTAAAATAATTTGAGTGTCTGGCTCAATTAAAAAACCTTCTGCAATGGGATCGTGTAACTCACGACAGTATTTCGGCCAAAAGAATGCGTCAGTGTTTGGCGTCACCGCTTTGGAAAGCAAATGTGCTAATGAGGTTACATCAAATGTTTCGATGCTACCTTTGACTGACGTCAGTCCTTTCTCTTTCAGTACCGAATTGGGGTAGTGAAAGCCGTCCATTGGACAAAGTTGGGCTTTAAATCCTAACTGTGACAGTCCAGACAGCAGGGATTCAGACAATGTTGATTTACCCGTCGCTGGAGCACCAGAGATACCGATGACAAGAATTTGTTTCCCAGACTCTTGGTAGGTGTTGGCGACCAGTTGAGGAACGCTTGCAATGTCATCAACCGTTAACGAATGTGTTTTAGCCATGATCTGGTTCCTAATTCGGTACATGATAATGCCGCTATGTGACTAGCTTTCTTCAGAGAGTCACGGAAATCTTGACTCTCTGAGTAGTAATGGCAAAAAGCCCCATGGAATATATCTCCAGCACCTAGCGTATCGATAGCATCCACTTTAGGTGCAGGGATTAACCCGCTACCGGACTCATCACTATAAAAAACACCTTTGTCGCCCAGCGTCATTGCCCACTTTTTGATCCCGTGTTGGTCGCAAAGTACCTGCATTTTGTCTTTGTCACCATTGGTGAATTCCTCTGAAACAATAGGAATAGTACAGAGAGATAAAAACTGTTCGCTGTGCGATTTCCAAGTACCAGCGTCTAACACAATATCCCCAGTAAACTCAGCCAAAGCTTGTACGTTTGCGCTAACAAACGGATGCTCATATTGATCAAGTAATACGAGCTTTGCATTATCTAGCCACTTCGGGTCTAAACTCATCACCTTTTCGCAATCGGGCTGACTGGCGTTGACGATGAGCCTAGATGCCGTTTGCTTTGCAGAGATAATGTTCGATAGTGGTAGCTGGTATTCATCGTCTAAACTTAAATCCACAACCGAAATTTCGTGTTCATTAAGCTCTGCTGTCACTATCGATTTATAGAGGTGCTCTTTACCTAAACATGTCCAAAGGTGTACATCAGAGCCTAATGCGTTGCATGCAATGGCAGCATTGAGTGCAGACCCACCACCACCAATAAAATCAGCAATTGCATTCACCTTTTTATCAGGATCAGGCATCACTTCAACAAAGCTCATCAAATCAATCGTGCTTCTGCCTATAAATACACAATTTCCCATACGTAGAACTCCTTTGAATTACAGCTCACCGCTAGCGTAGCGTGCAGCCATATCATCCATAGAAATTGGTGTAATCTTGTCACCGTGACCAGCACAACCAAATCGTTCAAATCGGTTTAAACAAAGTGCCGTTAGCTCATCCATTCCTGCTAATAGGAACTTACGAGGGTCAAACTCTTGTGGGTTTTTCATCGCTAGTTCTCGGAAGCGACCAGACATCGCCATACGACAATCAGTATCGATATTTACCTTACGAACACCATGTTTGATACCGCGCTCAATTTCTTCGATTGGCACACCATATGTTTGAGGCATTTCACCGCCATTCTCATTGATCATATCTTGAAGGTATTGAGGAACCGATGAGGCACCATGCATAACTAGGTGAGTCGTTGGGAGCTTCGAGTGAATTTCTTCGATAACGTTCATCGCTAAGATATCGCCATCCGGTTTGCGAGTGAACTTGTAAGCACCATGACTTGTACCACAAGCGATAGCTAGTGCGTCAACCTTTGTTCTTTTCACAAAATCAACGGCTTGATCTGGGTCTGTTAGCAGCTGGCTCTTTTCAAGGATACCAACAGCACCAACGCCATCTTCAGCTTCAGCTTCACCAGTTTCTAAAGAGCCAATACAACCCAACTCACCTTCAACTGAAGCACCTACCCAGTGCGCAGATTGAGCGATACGAGAAGTAATATCTACATTGTAATCGTAGCTGCTTGGTGTTGAAGCATCACGCTCCAATGAGCCATCCATCATTACCGATGTAAAACCGTGGCGAATTGCTGACAAGCATGTTTCTTCGCTATTGCCATGATCTTGGTGAAGAACGATTGGTGTTTTCGGGAACATTTCAGCGAGAGCACAAACCATCTTATAAAGCATCACGTCACCAGCGTAGCTTTTACGAGCATTGATGCTCGCCTGCAGAATGACACCTGAATTACATTTTGCTGCAGCGCGAACAATAGCAAGTCCTTGCTCCATGTTGCTGATGTTGAATGCTGGAACTGCGTAACCATTTTCTGCTGCGTGATCCAGTAATTGTCTTAGTGTAACGATAGCCATTTTCTTCTCCAAAGTGATTTAATTGTTTCTTGCAATTAAACTTACTTAATTTAATTGCAAGAAACAATTAAATAGAATTTAGAATGTGAAAAGGATCGTGTTTTTGTTTTGAGGATCGTTATTTGAGTGGGATAAAAAGGACTTTTTTTAAGGGAATATTTTTTGAGGGACAAAAAAGCCCAGCAATAAGCTGGGCTAAAAAGAAGAAGGAGAAAGCTGAATCAGTTACTCAGCAACACTTTTCATACCAAATGTTTTTAGTGTCTCAATTCTTGCATTACCGTTCTTAGCGTATACATAGAGACCTACACTATCTTCATCAGAGAAGATGTTATTGGTCATCACAGTACGGCCGCCATCGGTAAAGATTTCAACAGAAATACTGTCCATAAAGATACGGATGTTTGCTCGATCTTTACTCGCACACTCTAGTGGACATGTTCTACGTAAGGCTGAACGACTGCCCGATTGAGTACGATCAAAAGCCAGTTCGCCTTTCTTTAAATCCAACTCAATCAGTGTTTTCTGCTCACCTTTACTGCGAATTTCAAATACAACGCTGTCACAATCGCTAGCAGCTAGGTCAATGTCCGCAATGATTTCACAGTGAACATTATCACCAGCTTCAAATGCGAATTTTTCACCATCGTTTAACTGGAGCTCTGTATGTCTTTTTGGAGAATGGCGCAATTTTTCAACTTCTTGCACAGGCGTGAACTTCAGTTTCCCATCGTGACATAAAGAGACTTCTCGGGCCAAAGTGATACTACCGTACCAACCCAGTTCACTGGTATCGTAAGTGCCATCACACCATGGCATGAATGGCCATGAACCGATCCAAGCTTGAATGAGAGTGCGCCCATTTTCATCATCGAACACTTGTGGTGCGTAGTAGTCAAAGCCCCAATCTAGAGAACCCATCGTAGACCAATGGAACTTACCAGTTCGGTAATCAAGGTCACCAACAAGGTAAACTACTTGACGCTGTTGCATACCCATAGGTGAATACATAAGGACGTGTTTGTCACCCAATTTGAAGATATTTGGGCACTCAAGCATTGTCCCGAGTTCGCCCATACTCTCTACACAATAACCTACGAATTCCCAATCGGTTAAATTGTCTGATTTGTGAAGGCAGACTTTACCGAATCCATTGGTCTCGTAGTTTGATGGGTTAATTAGATCGCTCACGCCATCTGTTACACCAGTCACCATGTACCATGAGCCTTCATGCTTCCAAACCTTTGGATCGCGGAAGTCATGTAGGTTAATTCCCTCTGGTGGATCAGATAAGATTGGGTTCCCGTCATATTTGTCAAAGTTAACTCCATCAGTCGACGTTGCCATACATTGAACTTGGCGAGCTTGTGCACATCCCGTATAGAAAAGAGTCATCACACCATCGTTATTCACAGCACTACCCGTGAAGATACCTCCGCCATCCCAGCCGTCATATTCTTCGCTTGGTGCTAAAGCTTCTGGCAGTGTTTCCCAGTGAATGAGATCTTCGCTGACTGCATGTCCCCAGTGCATGGTTCCCCACTTGCCAGTAAAAGGATGATGTTGATAGAAAAGGTGGTATTTACCCTGATATTGAATCAGTCCATGCGGGTCATTAATCCAGCCTACCGGTGCTTGGTAATGGTAATGTTCACGCCAATGGTGCTGCTTAACCGTATCTTTATGCTCAGCGATGTATTCTTCAACTTGATCAATAATTGCCTGATGCTTCTTCTTATCGAATACCACAAGGACCTCCAATGTTATCGAAATATATTTAATTGCAACCTGCAATCAAATATATTTCATTTAATTGCAGCTAACAAATATAGTATGATGAACTTGAGATTGCGCTCACATAAGTAAAGTAGACTCAATTTCTAACTATATGATTTTATTGAAACTTAACTTTTTCTATATATTGTGTAGATCCATTGGAACGTTATTGCAGATCAAATTGGTCAGGAGAACTATGAATAAGCCTATGAGAAGCGGACTGGGCGTTTCGTTAGATGATGTACAAAATCATAATAAGCGCGTCATTCTTAATGCACTTCACAATAGTGGTAGTTGCTCCAGAAAAGAGATCAGCCAATTGGTTGGACTTGACCAAGCGACGGTAACTAGAGCGATAAAACCTCTAATAGAACAAGGACTTATTGTTGAAACTGGTGTGCGAAAAGCGGCACGTGGTCGAAGCTCTATTTATTTGGGGTTCAATACCCAACATCTACGAATTGTGTCCGTTCGAATACAGCGTACTAACTTCTCAATTGATACCTACGATCTCAATGGTGTTTCGCTAACCAGCATAGTCAAACCAATTAATACTGATAATAGCCCAGAAGAGCTGATCGAGTATTTGACCAAGCAAGTGAGCGATGTTCTGAATGAGCAGGAAGGTGATATTTTAGGGATCTCGGTTGCGATGCCCGGCCCATTCTTAGAGCAAGATAATAAAATTATACTGATGACCGACGCAAAAAATTGGCAAGATGTTGATTTTATTTCCCACATGCGAGAGCAATTTCCAGACTATCCAATCTATGCAGGCCATGATGCAAAATTGGCTGCACTCGCGGTTTGGCGCCAGCTACAAAGCACTTATGAAGCAAGCGTTTTACTGTATGTATCTCTTGGGCAGGGTGTAGGTTCAGGCCTCGTGATTGAAGGGCAGGTTTATCACGGTAGTTTAGGGACGGCTGGAGAGATTGGTCACACATCAATCAATTTTCAAGGGCCGCAATGTAAGTGTGGCAATCTAGGTTGCCTTGAGCTGTATAGCTCAACAACGGCCTTGGTTGAACGTTACAAGGAAGAGGCCTCATTAGCATCCGCGGACTTTGAAATGGTAGTAAATGCATTTCATGACAGAGAATCTGCTGCGATAAACGCGGTTGATTACTTAGCTAAGTGCTTAGCACATGGATTAGTAAACAATATTAACCAATTAAACCCTGATTTAGTGGTAATTGGTGATGAACTGACGCAATTAGGGGCTGATTTCTTAAATCGTGTAAAGGAATACACATTTCGTTTATTACTTCCGGATCTGGCAAGCAATATCGAACTGGTTCTTGATGAAAGTGATGAAGATTTGGTTCATAAAGGAAATTATCACAACGTGATGTCAAATGAGCTACTTTTGCCTTTAGCACATCTAGGGATTAAAGCCACCAACACACCTGAAAGTTCTAAATAAAGTTAGCTAACACAAACCAAAAAAATAGCCGCTAATCAGCGGCTATTTTTAGTTATCTAAACGAAGCTTCTATTACTTCTTTGTTTCTTCAACCACGGCTTTCATCAATACTGATGTATCCATGCGGCCTTGTCCTTCAGCAGACAATGCCTTGTAAGCGTTGTTAGTCTTTTCAGTCAACGGAAGTTGGATGCCTTGACGTTCTGCTTCATCTAGGCAGAAACCTAAATCTTTGATCATCCAATCAATTGCGAAGCCGAAATCGAACTTGTCTTGCGCCATTGTGGTAGCACGGTTTTCCATCTGCCATGAACCTGCTGCGCCGTTTTTAAGGCAATCAACCAGAGTTGGGATATCCAAACCTGATTTTTCAGCAAGTACCAAGCCTTCAGATAAGCCGTTCAATACACCCGCGATGCAGATCTGGTTAACCATTTTTGCGCGTTGGCCTTGGCCGACTTTACCCATCAGAACTGACGATTTACCGTAAGCTTCGAATACAGGTTGAAGGTCGTTGAATAGCTCTTGCTCACCACCACACATGATAGTTAGCACGCCGTTTTCTGCGCCTGCTTGGCCACCAGATACTGGTGCATCCATAAAGCGAACACCTGATTGCTTCGCAGCCACTTCAAGCTCTTCAGACAGGATTGCAGACGTTGTTGTGTGGTCGACAAGAATCGCGTTTGGCTTCATTGCAGCCAGTGCGCCTGTTTCGCTGGTTGTCATGCTGCGCACGTCGTCATCGTTACCCACACAAACCAATACCACGTCGGCTTCTGCGACACACTCAGCCACAGATTCTGCCGCTTTACCTTGGTGTTTATCAGCCCAGTCTAGCGCTTTGCTGTGAGTGCGGTTAAATACCGTTACTTCGAAACCAGCTTTGACTAGGTGACCTGCCATTGGGAAGCCCATAACGCCTAGCCCGATAAAACTTACTTTCATTTCTTTCTCCTTTTATTTGACCAAGTCATCGCTATGAAAAGATCGAACACTCTCAATCAGTGCATCAATAAGCAAGGTCAAAGCCTTTGGCTGATATTTTCTTTCTTTGTACACTAAATACGCTTGGCGATCACCCCGATGATACTCAGGGAGCACTTGAATCAGATTGATCTCTCGGGATACATGACGAAAAGGCAATGAAGCAAGCCCCAAGCCTTTTTGCGCCGCGGCCGCCACCGCATGAATATCGTTGACGATTAACTTGGGTTTAATCGTGATCATCTGCTCTAAGCGGTCGGATTTGTAGAGCGGCATATCAAACACATCATCGACATTAATCCAATCTTGCAGCTCCAAATCGTCCGGCTTTTCTATTGTTTCACGCGAATCCAAATATTCTTGGCTCGCGAAAAATCCGTGTTTGGCCTTGAAAAGCGGTCGAGCAATCATGCCTTCCATGTCCGAGATCTTAAACGTGATCAGTAAGTCACGATCGGTCTGCGGAATAAGCTGCTGCTGGCTCAGAGTTAGGTCGAGATGAACGTTTGGATATTGAGTGAGGAATTGCTCTACTGTCGACCCTAGAAAGCCACTATAGAAGTTGTGAGGCACTGCGAGCTTAATCTTACCTTGGATAGCATCACGCTCTTCCAACAAGCTATTAAAGCCTTGATGGATAGATTCCATGCCACTGCTCAGTGCAGCAAAGGCCGCTTCACCATCTTTGGTGGCCACCAGCTCACGACCTTTTTTTTCTAAAAGTCGGATATTGAGGCGCTCTTCCAATGCAGTTAATCGACGCGACATAGTCGACACTGGCAGTTGCAGCCGTTTCGAAGCCGATAGCAAAGAGCCCTCTTCAACCACTGCACAGAATAAGAACAGATCATCAATGTTTCCAAATATGGAATTCATACTTCTATATGTGCCTATTTTTCTCATTAATGGATAGGAGTAACCTTATCTCATCAACAACAGAAAATCACGGGAGAAACATAATATGAACAACAAACAATTTTGGGTAACCGCGATTTTATCCTCCCTGACCATGGCGACCATCATGTCTGGGTTAATTTCTGGCTACAAAATGGGGTTCAGCCACGAATGGCCGCCAATCTGGATGCAAAGCTTTTTCATTGCTTGGCCGTGTGCCATCGTGCTCAACCTCACCGTGCTCCCTTTGATCAGAAAACTCTCTGCATGGATTTGTCGCCCGAGAACGCTTTGCGAACCTGAGATCACGGAACGATGATCAAGGGTTAATGTTCAGGAGCTATGTTCTAGACAATATCATTAAGAGGCTGCGACCAAAGAGATGCGTTCAAAAAACGCTGTTCATGGATAAACGCCTGAATTACGCCCATAAAAAAACCGAGCACTAGGCTCGGTTTTTTAATAACTGTTGTTACTGTAAAGATTACAGCTCAGCGTTGTGGTAAACCTGCTGAACATCATCACAGTCGTCAAGCATGTCTAAGAACTTCTGGAACTTCTCAGAATCTTCTTCAGCTACTGGCGTAGTCGTTTGAGGAACAAAAGTGATTTCCTCAACGTCTAGAGTTAGCTCTGGGAACGCAGTGTTTAGTGCTGTCTTCGTTTTGAAGAACTCAGTAGTTGGAGCGAATACAGTGATAACACCGTCTTCTAGCTCAACGTCAGTCACGTCTACGTCTTCCATCATTAGCGTTTCTAGGATGATCTCGTCATCTTCGCCTTTGAACTGGAATACAGCTTGGTGAGCGAACATGTGAGAAACAGTACCTTCAACACCGATTTTCGCGCCAGTCTTAACGAAACATTGGCGAACGTCTTGGAAAGTACGGTTGCCGTTGTCAGTTAGACAGTCAACGATTACGCTTGTGCCACCTGGGCCAAAACCTTCGTAACGAGCTGGTTGGAAGTCTTCACCGCCGCCGCCGTTCGCTTTATCGATCGCTTTGTCGATAACGTGAGCGGGTACTTGGTCTTTCTTCGCTTTAGCAATCAGGTGCTTAAGAGGTAGGTTCATGTCTGGGTCAGAGCTGCCGTTCTTAGCCAGTACGTAAATCTCTTTACCGTATTTAGAATAAACTTTAATTTTTGCGCCTGCAGTTTTCGCCATTGAGGCCTTGCGCACTTCAAAACTTCTTCCCATCGGGATCTTCTCTCTGATTCAATTAACGGTGCAAATTCTAGCAAATTACTGTGTCATTTCAATTCTACAGCACTGCTGGGCAAGGTTTGTCTGCGTTTATGCGACACCCATTACCCGTTTGTATTTTTCTACAGACTGTTCAAACCACACCTTTTCATCTGGGTCACCTAGCTTCATTGCTTCTTCAACAATGGCTTCAGGGCCACATTTCGCTTGCTTCAGTTTCCATACAAGAAACGATGCTTGCTTATCCAGTTCGATTCTATTTTTCTCGCTGGGTGGAAGGAGTGAAAGGTTGATAGACATTGCTAGCCTTCGTCTGTAATACACTTGGCCGAGAAATATATCATAGAGCAGCCTCATAAAACCAATACTATGAGTAACAGAAAGGGTTTATGAGACCCGAAACCAAGCAAGTCGCTGATGCAGGTCAAGCTAGTTTGAGAGAAGTGACGCCCCATGATGCGAAAGTATTGCTTATTCGACTCACCTAATGAGCCGAATAATGAGTTAATCACATCACAAAGGCGAAAGAGTGATTTCTAATCTATGAAACTACTCACTCACCGCGAATACATCGCAGCGTGAGGCGCAGATGAAATCATTTTTATGTAGGCCTTTAATTGAGTGGCTCCACCAAGTGACGGTGACTTTGCCCCACTCCAATAAGATCGAAGGATGGTGGAACTCTTCTTCTGCCAACTCTGACACTTTGTTGCTGAATGCCCATGCTTGCTTGTAATTCTTAAACTTAAACACCTTCTCAAGCTGTGGGATGCCGTCTCTTTCCATGATCTGCCAATCTGACAACTCCAATAGTAAAGATTGTTGCTCATCTTTACTTAAGGCAATCGCGTCGATACTGCAGGCTTCGCATTTTAATTCATTCAACATGTGTCGGTTCCTTGGGTTCAAAAAGTGGTGGTAGTAACCCCGCCTCAATCGCGAGATCAGCTTGCTGTAATAGGTTTTCCTGACTGATTTTGAAGAGCTCAGATAGCTCGTCGATCACGTAATATTTCGGCTGCATGATGTCGATGCGATAAGGCGTTCTTAAAACCGTTTGCAGATCGAACCGCTCGCGAACGGCCAAATCCCCTCCCAACGCATACATGGTTTCCGCCGGAGACGAAAGAATGCCACCGCCATAGATTTTCAATTGTTGGCCTTCTTTTACTAAACCGAACTCGACCGTAAACCAATACAAACGGGCAAGGTAAGCGCGCTGTTTGGATGTCGCGGCTTGGCCTAGTTTTCCATAATGCTCAGTGAATGCTGCGAAATCAGCATTAGTGAGCATGGCACAGTGACCAAAAATTTCATGAAAGAAATCAGGTTCTTGTAAGTAATCGAACTCGTCTCGCGTTCTCAAAAATGTCGCGACGGGGAATTTCTTATTCGCGAGCAAATCAAAGAAACGGTCGAAATCGATTAACGCAGGCACAGGCTGAACCTGCCAACCTGTTGTTTCCTTTAGCACTTTGTTTATCTCTGGAAGCTGGGGAACTCTGTCTAATGGCAGATCCAGCAGGGTCAAACCGTGCAAATAGGCATCACAAGCGCGGTCACTAATGACGTCCAGTTGCCTTTTCACCAAGTCGTGCCAAATGGCATCTTCTTCGAGGCTCCACTCAACCCATCCCTCTTGGCTCACGGGCTTAGAATGATATTGAGTCATTACACACCTCCTTTCGAATGTCTCACTTTAAGCCTATCTCCACTCCTTATATCCGCCAATTTACACGACTTTTCGAAACAGGCGATCGTGTAACATTTTATTTACACAATTCCGCCCCCCCCTTATTTTGCTGATCTTTTGACTTTGTAAAACCTAAATACCAGACTGAAATCGTTAACTTTTTGTTAAAGGTAAAGGAATGCACGAAAGCAATAAGCCAATTTGGCAGCCAAGCGAGCAGCGTATCGCCGATGCCAACTTAACCCGATTTATCAACAACCTTAATCTGTCTGACTTAAACCGAGATAGAGACATACAAAGCTACGCAGATCTCCATCAATGGTCGGTGGATCAGCCGGAGTCGTTTTGGCAAAACGTGTGGCAGTTTTGTGGCGTGGTTGGCTCGCAAGGGGATGACATCAAAACGCAAGGTGAGATCCGCTGGCAGCAGCCTAAATCGAATCGTGATGCAATTTGGTTTCCGAATGCACAAGTAAACTACGCTGAGAACTTGCTGCGTTTGGCACACACCATGCCTCATGAGCTTGCGATTTGGTTTGAGAATGAACGTGGCGAACAACAGAGTTATACATGGAAAACCCTGTGTGAAGCGGTCTCTAGCGTTCAGCAATGGCTTGTCGATAGCGGAGTGAAGCAAGGTGATGTGGTTGCCGCGTATACGCCCTATCTGCCACAAACCGTAATAGCGATGCTGGCAACCACCAGCTTGGGCGCGATTTGGACATCGACCTCGCCTGATTTTGGTGTCGAGAGTGTGATTGAACGATTTGGCCAAGTGAAACCCAAGGTGCTGTTCACCTGTGATGGCTATACCTTCAATGGCAAAACGTTCGATATGACGGACAAGAACCGTGAAATCATCGAGCACTTAACCGAGCTAAAACAGGTGTGTCAGATCGGTTACTTGGGAAGGAATGACTTTGAAAATGATGTGTCGATTCGAAGCTGGCACAACATGATCAATCATTATCAGCCACAACCTGTACGATTTGTGCGTGTCAGCTTCAATGAACCATTGTTTGTACTCTACTCTTCCGGCACAACAGGCAAGCCAAAGTGTATTGTTCACTCGGTTGGTGGCACCACCATCAACCACCTAAAAGAGCATCAGCTTCATTGCGATGTTAAGCCAAACGACCGCGTGTTCTACTACACCACTTGTGGTTGGATGATGTGGAACTGGCACGTCTCTGCGCTTGCCAGCGGCGCTTGTTTAGTGATCTTTGATGGTAGTCCGGTTTACCCGCAACCCAATGTTCTATGGGATTTGGCGCAGCGAGCTGACGTATCGACATTTGGCACCTCAGCTAAGTATCTAGAAGCGATCGAGAAGGCAGAGCTCTCGCCATTAGAAAACCACTCTCTGCCTCATTTAAGAACACTGTGCTCAACAGGTTCTGTGCTTTACCCAGAGCAATTTGATTACGTTTACAAACACATCAAACAAGACCTGCATTTAGCATCCATTTCTGGCGGCACGGATATTTGTGGCTGTTTTGTGTTGGGTAACCCTATCTCGCCAGTGTATCGCGGTGAGTGCCAACAGGCAGGGCTTGGCGTCGACATCAAGGTATTCAATTCAACGGGCCATAAAGTCGAGCACGAACGTGGTGAACTGGTGTGTACCAATTCCCTCCCCAATTTCCCAGTTGGCTTCTGGAATGACACCGGAGAGCGCTATCACAGCACTTATTGGGACAGGTTCGATAATGTGTGGCATCACGGTGACGAGGTCGCGCAGAGTCTGCATGGCGGCTATCTGTTCTATGGGCGAGGCGACACCACACTCAACCCTGGTGGTGTGCGTATTGGTACTGCTGAGATCTACCAACAAGTGAACACCATTGAGGGCATCATAGATTCCATCGCCGTCGGTAAAGATGTCGACCGCAATGAGCAAATTTGGTTGTTCGTTCAACTGCAGCAAGGTGTAGCTCTAAATGAAACGCTATTGGCCGCCATTAAGCACAAGCTCAAATCATCTTGCTCGCCAAGGCATGTGCCGAGCCAGGTTTTTGCGATCAGTGACGTGCCAAAAACACGCTCAGGAAAACTGGTAGAACTGGCGGTGAAGCAGGTCGTGAATGGCAAGGATGTAGAAAACCTCGGGGCTATCGCTAACGCCGAGGTTTTGGAAGAGATAAAGCGTGTAGTTTCGCTTTAGTGTTAAGACCTAGAAGAGCGTGAGTGAGAAGCGCCCCTCCACGGATAATGAAGTGACGCTGTGGAGGTTTTTTTGATCTTAGTATTCGATGTTTTTAGGTAGAGTAGTCAGGATATGTCTGTCACTTTTTAACTCTAGCTTTAAGCCGTTCCAACAGACTGCTCGAACTCATTTCGGCCCCGTAGTGTTTTATTCAGTAGCCAAATTGGCAATGTTCTTTAGTTACTTTTTCTTATGTTGCTTGTATTTTTTAGATTGATGTCAGGTTTGAAAACGGTCTTGAATCTAAACTTTCAGACAAATTAGCAATAATGGAAAATCACTTAGTCTCGCGGTATAGGACACTACCTATGTCGAAATAGGATGGATGTATAAGTAATGCAGAACAACTATGTGAGGTTGGAGAAGGTAGTGAGGTATTTAGAATCTCACCTTGATCAACCGATGGTAATAGAAGAGCTATTATCAAAATTTCACTTCTCAAAATACCATTTTCATCACTTGTTCCGAGCCTATTATGGCGAGGGTGTATATGCGATGCGTAAGCGCCTGCTTTTAGAGAGGGCGGCACGAAGTATTGCTTATGGAGATGAGAGCATGACTGAGATTGCTTTTTCTTGTGGCTATGAAAACCAAGCTTCTTTTAATAAGGCGATGCGAAAGCAGTTCTCTTGTACACCATCGTATATTCGTCATCAAAAAACAGTTCCTGCCTTAAAAGGGCAACAACTCACTAGTTTTGAGGACATAAAGATGAATATAAACGTTGTCGATCGCAAGTCTACGGAAGTCCTGTATTCCAGAGGTAGTGGCAAATACAATGATGCTGCTGCAACCGCATGGGGTCAACTGATGCCGTTTGTTTATTCTAATCGCTTAATTCAACCCGAGACAATAACGATAGGAATAAGCCATGACGACCCGAATATAACCCTTGTAGATAATATACGCTACGATGCATGTGCAACGATCGTTACTGAGATGGAATTACCTGAAGGTATCGAGCGCAAGACAATCTTGGGTGGCAAATATGCCAAGGCCTTACACAAAGGTACTTACGAGAAACTCTCTGAAGCTTATAGCTATTTACTCTTGAAATGGCTACCAGAGAGTGGGTTTGAACTGCGAGATCAACCATGCTTTGAGGTGTACCTGAATCGAGACCCAAGACGAACTAAACCTGAGAATTTAAAAACCGAAATCTATATTCCGATCAAATAGCTAAGAGAGCTTCCCTTGAGTCAGTCAATCACGGCTGACTCACTTTTGCCCCAAAGTGAGCCAGAGAGGGATTGAACTCAGTTTCAAACCCTGCAACTTGCCTTACTTTTCTCATGCCTAGAGTTCCAACAATGTAGCTAAATGTTTTAATCCACAACAGACTAACCTTTAATCATACTTACGCACGAATATGTTGTTCAACTATTTTTAAGCCATTGAATAATAGAGAACTAAAAGAAAATTTTTGATTGATAACGTGCCTTGAATCGGAAGCAATATGTGCTTGCACGGTTTTCAACTGAAAATTAGAATCAAACTTGATTATATTTATAATTTTCAGTTGGTTAGGTAAAGCTCTTGATATATGCTGTATACATCAATTCGTGCTGGCACGATATTAAAATGTTATAAGCACAAGGAGTGCATTGTGGAAAAGTTTGCAATATTATCAGATATTCATAGTAACATTTTTGCGCTTGAGGCAGTGGTTAAGGATGCTAGAGCGAAAGGTTTTACGGCTTTCATTAATTTAGGTGATATTTTATATGGTCCGATAGCTCCGAGGCAGACATATGATTATTTGAAATCATTGGGTGCTATAACTATATCGGGTAATCAAGACCGACAGATATACGAGGCAACGGAAGCTGAAATAGAATCAAATCCTACAATGCAATTTATTCTATGTGAGTTGGACCAAGAGCCACTCAGTTGGATGAAGCAACTACCATTCGACTTACAAATCACAAATGACATTTATGCATGTCATGGGACACCAACGGATGACCTTGTGTATTTACTAGAGGATATTAGTACTGGAAAACCAATAGTTCGAACTGATCACGAAATACTTGAAAGACTAAATGGTATTACCTCTCCGGTTATCATTTGTGGTCATACACATACACCAAGGTGTGTTGAGCTATCTACGGGGCAATTAGTCATAAACCCTGGTAGTGTTGGTTTGCAGGCATATACGGATGACGAACCAAGTGTTCACTCAATGCAAAACTTTTCTTCAAGAGCATCATACGCGACATTACAGCGAAACACCGATGGTAAGTGGGACGTTGTTTTCCATAAGGTAACGTATGATGTAGAAAGTGCAGTAAGTGAAGCTCAAAAGAGAGGCAGAAATGACTGGGTTCATTTTCTATCCACAGGCAGGTGCTTATAACAAGCATTTAAGGTTTCAAGATACTTTTTCTAATCTTGTATAGATGATTTAGAGCTATAGTTCTAAATCATTTTTGTCCAAAATTGTCACAATATGATTTTTAACCCTTGGCATTTCCTGGTTCAAAAGCTCTCCCTTTTCGATTAGTGCCCCGTAAAACGGCTTTTACCGACAAACGGTTGTGTGCAAGATATATGGAGCATTTAGCTATCAGACAACATCTGGAGTAAAGGCAGCCGATTGAAAACCGATGACTGAATGAAGCAAGTAACGGGAGAAGCATTAAACACTAAACACTTTAAGCAGCCCTTGGTTGGCCGATAAAAACCGATTCTAAACTACTAAGCTCGTGAATCCTCACCTCAGTATGGCCTCGTGCCTTTTCTAAAGTTCTTAATGCGATCTGCTCATCATATTTAAAACAAAAATAGAAAAATAGTCATTTTATAGCCTGAGATAATATTCACTAAAGACGAATCATTTATACCAAAAAAGACTCCACCGCTAGATTGTATCCAAGCTTATGGATATTTAATCGAATTTAAATAATTGCCGTTTCCACAGCTCCATTTCTAGTCAAATGATAATTTGATAGCTATCACATTTAGAACGGTTATTTTCCCATACTATCTCGGCATGTTAATTACTTAAGAGTAATTAACAACCTAGTCATTGTTATTAATAAGCTTGAACCCAACTAGAAATAACAAGCGGTTAATTCCTACGTAAAATAAAATCATTATAAAATGATCGGAGACATTATCATGCGCATAGTATTAGCTTTAGGCGGTAACGCTCTTTTAGCAAGAGGCCAAGCATTAACGGCTGAGAACCAACGTGAAAATATAATCAAATCCGCGGCGAGTATTGCCGCGATCGCTCGCGAGCATGAGATTGTTATCGTTCATGGTAATGGCCCACAAGTAGGTTTGTTGATGGAACAAAACGCAGCTTATAGCGAATATTCACCAGAGACGACCTCGTACCCAATGGATGTGCTCGGCTCTCAAACCTGTGGCATGGTGGGCTACATGTTACAACAAGAGCTAAGAAACATTGATCCTGAATTAGACGTAGCGACGCTAGTCACGCAAACTGAAGTATGCAAAAAAGACCCTGCGTTTGCTAACCCGACTAAATTTGTTGGCCCTGTATATACAGAGCAACGAGCTAAAGAGTTAATGGCTCAGAGCACAATGCAATTTAAAGCTGATGGCGAGTACTACCGTCGCGTTGTGCCTTCTCCTCTGCCCAAAAACATTGTTGAAATTCAGCAAATTGAAACTCTTCTAGATACAGAAAATCTTGTTATCGCTTGTGGCGGCGGCGGTGTTCCCGTGAGTATCGAGCAAGGTAAGAGTACTGGCGTAGAGTGCGTAATTGACAAAGATCTTACGGCTGAATTACTGGCTGAAAAAATCCATGCTGACTTATTTATTATCTTAACCGATGGTTCGATTTTCCGTAACTATGGTAAAGAAGACCAAGCAGAAATGAAGCAAGCAACGCCTGCTGGTTTAGCAGAATTTTCATTCCCTGCTGGTTCTATGGGGCCAAAAATTGATGCCGTTTGTAAATTCGTTGAAGCTGGATTGGGTAATGCGGCGATTGGTTCACTATTTGATTTAGATAAAATAATTACCAATGAAGCTGGTACTCTAATTACGAAAGGCGAAGGTGTTATTTATTATTAGCATTATCGAATGATAATCACCACTAATATAAAACCTTGGGTTAAAGCCTCTTATTTAATAACGAGGCTTTTTTATTAAGGCCATATGAGTGCCAAATGGGGTAAATATTCATTCACTCACTGCATTTAATATTTTTATTTTTGGAAACAGCTTCTTTCAATAAACGGTTTGGTAGCGCAAGGGAAGAGTATTTGCGTTTACATCAATGAATCTACATGGACTCATTCGCATCCGCCTGATTTTCTGGCATCGCATCAATGAACGCAGGTAACTGGTTACACGCTTCGACAATCGAGTTAATCAGCGGATAAGGCGACATATCAACGCCAAAGCGCAGCGCGTTATACACCTGCGGCACCAAGCAGATATCGACAATGCATGGTGAATCCGTGAGGCTATACACAGAGTCACCGTGTGCTTTTCTGTGCTTTGCCAACTTCTCTTCTAGAGCACAGAAACCTTGGCTCATCCAATAGTGAAGCCAGTCCATTTTTGCCTCTTGCTCGCACGACAACTCTCGCTCCAAATACTGCAACACACGTAGATTATTCAGAGGGTGAATTTCCATCGCAATGTCCTGAGCCATCGCCAGTGCTTGATAGCGCAATGATGTTTGCTCTGGAATGAGCGAGGAGTCAGGGCTGCTCTCACACAAATAGTGTTCATCGAGATATTGAAGAATAGCCAGTGACTGATTGAGTTGAACTTCACCATCCACCAGCACGGGCACTAATTGGCTGGCGTTGAGCTCATGATATTGTGGGGCATGCTGCTCACCGCCATTACGCACCAAGTGCACCGATTTAGACTCGTAGTTGAGTTGCTTCAGGTTTAATCCAATACGCACTCGATAGGCTGCGGACGAGCGCCAGTAACCGTAAAGTATAATGTTCTTGTTCACGATGCTCTCACTCATACAGAAATCCTATTACGTGGATTATAGCGCTCGATACTGGCTCACTTTTTGGTCAATCGCACCAAAAATGGAGTCACCCGCTGCATCGAACATCTCAAGCTTGATCGAATCGCCAAACGACATGAATTGAGTCGAAGGCTTACCATCACGAATCGTCTCAATCATTCGCACTTCGGCAATACATGAATAACCCACACCGCCCTCGGCAATTGAGGTGCCGTGGTCAGTGCCTTGCTTATTAGAAACCGTGCCCGAGCCAATGATTGCACCGGCCGATAGTGGGCGAGTTTTCGCAGCATGGACTACTAGTTCAGCGAAATTGAAGGTCATGTCCACACCTGCATTAGGACAACCAAAAGGCTGGTCGTTGTAGGTCGATATCAACGGTAGATGTACCTTGCTGCCTTTCCATTGCTCGCCAAGCTCATCAGGTGTTACCGCAACCGGAGAGAACGCCGAAGACGGTTTAGACTGGAAGAAACCAAAGCCTTTCGCGAGCTCAGCCGGAATCAAGCCGCGCAGCGACACATCGTTCACCAACATCAGTAATCGAATCGACTCGTGCGCCTGTTTAGCACTTGCACCCATTGGCACGTCACCGGTCACAATCGCGACTTCGCCCTCAAAATCGATACCCCACTCGTCGCTAGCAAATTCAATATTGTCACGTGGACCAATAAAGGCATCTGAGCCGCCTTGATACATTAATGGATCGACCCAGAAGCTTTCTGGCATTTCAGCACCACGAGCCTTACGCACCAGTTCAACGTGGTTTACATAAGCGCTGCCATCAGCCCATTGATAAGCGCGTGGCAATGGTGATTCACAATACTGAGTGGCAAACACTTCACTTCCCGTCACATGCCCGTTATTGAGCGAGGTGTATAACTCTTCTAACTGAGGAGCAACGCTGTCCCAGTTATCTAAGGCTACCTGCATGGTGGGTGCAAGATGCATTGCGTGGAAAATCTCCGTCGCTGGCACGCACTGTTTGAGATCTTTACTCACGACCATCAATAGGCCATCGCGAGTACCATTTTTCTTGGTTGCTAATTTCATCCTTGTTGCCCCTTACTTCTCTTGCCAACTGTAGACATATTCTTTGTTTTCAACGCTATCGAGTTCCTCAGAGAACTGCAGTGCATGGCGAGTATCGATCATCACCGCCACTTCGTCGGTAAACTTCTTCTTATGCGCCTGCCCCGCCTTGAAAGCCTTTGGATGAGGCCCATGCGTGAAGCCAGCTGGATGGAAAGTCACCATGCCCGCTTCAATATTGTCGCGACTGAAAAAGTCACCAGCGTGATAGAACAGCACTTCGTCGTAGTCATCATTGTTGTGGTAGAACGGCACTTTCAATGCACCAGGATCGCTCTCAATCGGGCGCGGCACAAAGGTACACACCACAAAGCCTGCGCCAACAAAGGTAGTGTGTGCAGAAGGTGGCAAGTGGTAGCGATGCGACATCAGCGGTCTGATATCGCGCCAATTCACTTTCACCACAGCTAAGTCGCCATGCCAGCCAATTGCATCCAATGGATTGAACGGATAGGTGATCACGCTGACTTTGTCGTGGCGCTTCACCTGAACCTGAGTCTGGTTTTCAGAATACTGAGCGCGGAATTGATCGTTGATCGACGGGGTTTCAAGAACCGCCGGATCAAACACCGCGTGATTACCGACCATGCCTTTCTCTGGCAACGAGTAAGCCGCGTCTGTGTTCTCAATCATCAAGATAAACATCGGCTCGCTTGGCTCTAAACGCCAGTTGGTCGAGCGCGGGATCATCACGTAATCCCCTTCACTCACCTCTAGATGACCATAGTCACAATAGAGATCGGCGCTGCCTTGATGAATGAACAGCAGCTCATCACCGTCAGAGTTACGCACCAAGAAATCCATCTTCTCATCCATGCGCCATACGCGGATTTTGCAGTCTGCGTTGTGCAAAAGATGAGGCACCGCCCAAGGGGTTATCTGGCTAGCTTTCTCCACCAGCGTAAAATCAAAAGCGCGAGGACGTAAATCGCCCTCCCACTCCGACCAACCTGTTGGCGCATGTTGGTGATGAAAGTGAGCGGCAGGGCCGAAGAAACCACTTCGGCCCGCCTCTCGCTCATAGATTGCCTCTTCAGGGAAGTCGGCATGCGCTTGTTTCGAGCATACCCCCTCCCGATGAGGAAATGAGATCCATTTATGCATCGTCTAATACTCCTCGACGAATCTGGTCCTCTTCAATCGATTCAAACAGCGCCTTGAAGTTGCCTTCGCCAAAGCCTTCGTTGCCTTTACGCTGGATGATTTCAAAGAACACAGGCCCGATTACTGTCTGCGTGAAAATTTGCAGCAAGATGCCGTCTTTGGTCGGCGCACCATCAATCAGAACGCGCAGGTCACGCAACAGATCGGTGTCTTCCCCATGGCCTTTAACGCGCTCATCAACTTTCTCATAGTAAGTATCTGGGGTTGGCATAAAGTCCATGCCGCGATCACGCAGGGTTTTCACTGTTTTGTAGATGTCATCTGTAGCAAGTGCGATGTGTTGAATGCCTTCACCGTTGTATTCGCGAATAAACTCTTCAATTTGTGATTTATCGTCTGAAGACTCATTGATAGGGATACGGATTTTGCCACATGGTGAGGTCATGGCGCGGCTCACAAGGCCTGTTAGCTTACCCTCAATATCGAAGTATCTAATCTCACGGAAGTTGCCGATACGCTCATAAAAACCAGACCACAGGTCCATGTTGCCTTGTTTCACGTTGTGCGTGAGGTGATCGATCTCGTAAAGGCCTACATCAGCTTTCGCCATACGCTCTTCCGCATCATCATAGAATCGGAAATCAACATCATAGATGCTCTGCTTGCCGTAACGGTCTACGAAATAAAGCAAACTTTCACCGATACCGTAAATGGCAGGAATGCTCAGCTCCATCGGCCCTATTTCTGTTTTGTACTCTTCACCACCGCCCTTGAACGCTTGCTCCATGGCCGTCGTTGCTTCGTTCACACGAAAAGCCATGCCGCAGACCGATGGCCCATGTACCTTAGCAAACACTTCAGCTTGGCTGTGTGGCTGTTCATTGACGATAAAGTTGATGTCACCTTGTCGATACAGCCAAGCCTCTTTTGAACGGTGCTTAGCGATCTCAGCAAAACCAAGTGACACAAACAGCGCTTTAAGTTGCTCAATTCCCTTGTGGTCAACGGCCGTGTATTCAACAAACTCGAATCCATCCGTGCCAAGCGGGTTGTATGTATCCACCATGAACTTTCTCCTTGTACCTATTGGTTTTGTGTTACGTTTTTTGTGAAATGATTGTTTTTTGTCCTTAATTAAATTTGGCCCACAAGCCGAGATAATGGAATGGGTGGAGGAAAATGGGCAATTTCGATGAAACCCTGTCAATTTGTAAAATATTTGTTACACACAGACAGCTAAGGCAGGAAAGTGAGTGCTATCAAGGGATTGAAAGGTGGTGGTTTGATTTACAACTGAGGAATGGATGTTATTGAATTGTTACATACGTACTTTTGTCAGCTGAGGTAATAAATCGAACATTAGACTGATGATGCAAAAAAGCCGCTGTGTCAGCGGCTTGATGAGTTCTAGAACGAAGCTAATTCGAATATAAGAATCGCGTTAATCCCAGTCGAGAATCGACCAATTCGGTTGATCGGCTAACGCTTTTAAACGCGGGCATGGGTTCACCAAATAAGCAAAATCAGCGTGTTCACACAAAGGTAAGTCGTTGATTGAATCCGTATAAAAGTGAATGTCTGAGTAGTTGGTTTCTTGGTTGTCTAACCACTCTTTTAAACGGGTGACTTTACCTTCTCGGTAACTTGGTACACCTGATATTTGAGACGTAAAACGGCCTTGTTTTTCAATCAAATCGATACCAAGTGCGTTTTCGATACCCATCTTACGGCCCACGGCTTCCACTAAGAAAGTTACGCTGGCAGAAATGATCAGCATATCGATGTCGTCATTTTCTAGCTGTTCAATCAAAGGTTTCGACTGCTTGAATTGCTTAGGCAAAATATGCTGTTCGACACACTCTTCAACCAATGCGGTGACTTGCTCTGTTGGCATGTCGGCCAGTGGCTGCATGGAAAATCTTAGGTAATCTTCCATGTTCAGCTTACCTTCTGAATACAGGCCCATTAAGCGCTTATCTTCTTCGATAAAGTTGGGGGCTGTGGCAATGCCCTTTTCAACCAAGAATTCATTCCATAGCATCGCTGCATCGGCATTGATCAGCGTTTCATCCATATCAAATACATACAAAGGTTTGAACATCTTAGGCTCTCACAGGTTGAATTTCGTTAAGGTTAAACAGGAGTTCAAGTTGGCAGTATGCTATTACGAAATTGTGACAAATTAAGCGTATTTTCGTGGCAGTTGCATTTCACCCATATGACAACCGTTCCTCCTTGCTTACGTCTTAAGTACAACAACTTATGAATTCAATCTGTATTGATAAGCGGTGCATTGGCTATCTAAATGTTTTGATTAACTCGATATGTGTTAGCTAACCAAGTACTAATTAGCTAAAAAAACTCCGACGGATTCAGTCGGAGTTTTATTTGATTGAGTATGCTTTAGCGAGACATCAGCTAGTTGAACCTAAACAATCTTCTGCTCACTTTCGCCCGCGAGATCGCTTTTATCCGACATAAAACTCGCGGCAATCTCTCTCAGCTTGCCTTGATTAACAGGCTTAGGTAAAAACTCATCCATCCCCACATCGAAGCACAAGTGCTTGTCTCGCTGTACAACGTTGGCAGTGAGCGCAACGATAGGAATATGTTTAGAAGTCCCCTCCTCCAGCGCTCGAATCTGTTTAGTCGCTTCGAAGCCATCAAGAACCGGCATCTGACAATCCATAAAAATCATCACATACTCATTGTATTTGAATTTCTCGACTCCAACTTTACCGTTGTCTGCGATGTCAACTTCAAAACCCAACTTCTTGAGCATCATTTTGGCGACTTGTTGGTTCACTCTTGAGTCTTCTACCACCAACACTTTTCCGCTAAATAACGCGGTTTCAGGCTTAGACTCTTCAGCCTTGACGCTCTCTTTCGCCACCACCGCTGGTTTAGTTGTTGGTGCAGGCTCATTATCCTTAAACGCGACTTCACCTCGGTTTGGATAGGTGAAGGTTGAAGTATCCGCCGATCTTGCGAGTACCTCACTGACGGTCCATTTAAGTTGGTTATCTTGATAAGGACGAGCAATGTAGGCAACAAACCCCACTTGCTTAGCGCGTACTTCATCTTGTTTTCTTGGGTCGGCAGAGATCATTACCAATTTAGGACAATCTTTACCAAATCGCTCCATTAACCTTCTTGCTAGCTGGAACCCATCGATGGAAGGCATGACTTTATCAATCAACACCAGATCATAAGGTGACGACTTCGCAACAGACTCTGAAACCAGATCTAACGCTTGAGTAGCGGTTTCACAGCACTTGGAGGTCACGCCAAATGACTGAAGCTGTGTAGAGGTAATACGCATGTTCAGCTGGCTATCATCAACCAGTAGTACAGAGACTTTATTAAAATCAATGTTGCTCTCGTCGACGTCCAAACACGGGTCAAAGTCAGCAGTAAAGTAGAATGTACTTCCCTTACCTTCGACACTGGTTAGCTCAAGCTTACTGCCCATTAGGGTTACGATCTTATCGCATATCGTTAGACCAAGCCCGGTGCCTCCGTAAATACGCGTAGTGCTGCCATCTGCTTGTTGAAACTTATCAAACACCGATTGTTGCTTGTCTTCTGCAATACCGATACCACTGTCGGTCACCTCAAATTTCACTCTGAGCTTTTGTTCTGGTTCGATGACTTCTTCCAAGCGAAGTGAGAGCGTGACATGACCATGCTCAGTAAATTTGATTGCGTTGCCGACTAGGTTATTCAGGACTTGTCTTAACTGGGTTCGATCGCCAATCACCATGGTTGGGATCTTAGGATCAATCGTCAGTTGGAATCTGAGCCCTTTCTGTTCGGCTTTGACTCTGAAGGTCGACTCTACATCAGCAGCAATGCCCATCATTTTCATCGGTTCTTGCTGAAGTTCTAAACGACCCGCTTCAATTTTCGAATAATCCAAAATGTCGTTGATAAGGTCGAGAAGAGTCAACGAAGAGGTATTAAGCATGTTGACGTACTCTTTTTGCTCTTTCGGCATATCCATTTCTGAAAGCAGAGACGAAAGTCCGATAATTCCATTCATTGGAGTGCGGATTTCGTGGCTCATGTTAGCCAAAAATTCACTCTTGTTACGGTTAGCAACTTCAGCCGTCTCTTTGGCTTTAATCAACTCTTGATACTGTTGACGAATGCGTTCAATTGATTGGTTGTAGCTGTTTTCCAACGTCGATATTTCATCTTTATAAGTAGAGTCGGTTGGCGTTAAAAAACGTGGTTTATTGTCTTCAACTTGCTGCTCGTTTATCTGAGAAGACATGGTCATTAAGCGTTTGACTACCAAGCGATAAACAATGGCCAAAGAAACCAATGACAACAAAAAGATTTTCACGGCTTCAAAAGCGAGTAGCAACAGCACTCGCTCTTCGAAGTCATTGAGGATCATACTTAAATCGGATTGCACCGTGAGGGTTGCAAGTGGGAAGTCTTTTCCCCCCATCTGATACACCATTTCCCATGACTGAGAATACGATTGCCCAGCAGTAGGGCTGCCAAGCTCTAAGATTTTTTCATCAGGGTTTTCAATGAGGAGATAACTAACCGAAGGGAGGCGTGAGATGCCCTCTGCTTGCACAAACAACTGAGCACGATCTTCAACCCATAGGCTTGACGTTAAACCAGAAAGGTAGCCAGCTTTAACCTGCTCGATCTGAGAACTGATAAAAGAAACTCGATTTTGGTACTCCACATACAGCCCCAGACCTGTCACTATAACTGTGAATAAGGTACTGATGGCAATGATGGCCCCGATCAACTGTCGAGAGAGTCCAATATAGCGTTTTCCTTTTTTCACCATATAAAAATTACCAATGTTGTTATCTTAGTAAACTACAATTACTCAACTAGTATAGTAGTAGTCATTCATCAAATAACTAGGGAAGGTTATGAAAAAACATCTTATCGTTGCATCCATAGTCAGTTTGTTTTCAAGCAGTTATACTTTTGCAAGCGAACCTCTTCACTACTACATTATTGCCAGCCAAGCGCAACCTTTTCAGATCGAAACTGACGGGTCATCTCACAGAGGAATGGTTTCGGATATCGTTGAAGCCGTGTTTGATGACAGCCAGTATGAGATCAACTACCACACCTACCCATTTAATCGAATGATCGATAAGCTCGATGCTAGAGAGAATCCAAACTGGGTAACCTATGGCAGCCCTAGTTGGGGAAATATCCAATCAGTTAACCTGTCTAAAGACCCGATTTACAATGTAAAACACGTATTACTCAGCAGCGGTAAAAAGCCGTTCGAGTTCAATACGATTGACGATTTAGATGGTAAAGCAGTGGTATTGCTGGTGGGATTTGAATATCCAAACTTAGAGCCTTACATACAACAAGGTAAGCTCAATGAGATCCGAGTAAAAGATTATACGGCTGCATTCCGCGTTATTAACCGTGCACCTGGTGATACCGTATTTGTAGAAATGGAATCACGAATCAAATACAACTTAAACGAGCAGAAGCTCAGTATCGACGACTACCAGATGCAAGAGTTTGGTTCAGTAATCAATAACTACCCCATCCATTTAGCGTTTGACCCTGAGATGGATCCTAAGCTCGAGACTTTTATTAACCAACGTTTAGACCAAATGAAAGACGATGGACAGCTTGATGACATCGTCCAAAGTTACTTATAGTTCTAGCGTCACTCTATGGCTCGTTAGCGCCCTCTAGCGACTTCGGATACCGGAACTACAGAAATACAAAAGGCCGCTCTGTTTTTAGCGTACAAGCTAACTAGAGCGGCCTTTTTAATGTGTACTTAATGTGATGTGATCAACGAAGTTGTTGGCGCACTGCCATCAAGATTTTTCCTAAGTGATTTGCACCGGTTCCGTCTCCCCCGTCCCCCCAAAAGTGGTCTTTATGAGAGTGTTCTTTGATCACCGAATCACCCGTGCTCGTTAAAAACAAAGCAAACTGCGGGTTTTGTGTGAATTTCTCGGTCACGATGAATCGCATCACCTCAACACGAATATCGTACCAGTCCTCTCGAACCTGCTCTTCGTATTGTCGGCTTAATGAGAATGCTTCAGCAGGTGTGCAGGCTTCAAGAATCATGTTTCTCAGCGATGGTGAAGAAAACTTCATCGCCTGATAATAGTGCTCACTGGTTGCCCACACTTGCCCATCCACCTTGATCGGGCAAGCGGCGAAATTTGACAGGTATCCGTTCGGATCTTCTGGTTCATAAAACAACACTTCTTCAGCTTGAGCCACAGAGTTCGACATAGCCTTCTCCCTACCAACGACATCGCATATTTTTGCTTTAACTTTAAAATTAGTGGCGTTGCATATTACTGTCAAACAACTTAGTTCAAGAGTATGTCATGTGTGTGCTTTTCATCTGAAAAGCGTAATGTCAAAAGGGAGCAGCTTAGCGGAACAGTGAGGTCAATAACTAAAATATTGATTTAATCTAGATAAGATTTATGAAAGAAACACTTATAAATCAAAGGGTGGCATGGTACCACCCTTCTAAATGCAATGGGGATTATTAGTGAATAAGACCTAACTCCCTCGCTTCTTCCAGACTCAAACCGCTTTCTCTAATTTCTCTTAGAGCCTCGATACGACGACGAGCTTCAGCAGACTTCATTTTCTTTTCTGGTTTGAAAGCTACTTCTTCTTCAGCATCCCACTTGTTTGCAATATTTGTCATTTCATCATGGTTGATAGAATTAATGGACATGTTTTCCTCCGAAAAGCACCATGTAATGGACAGGTAATCTGTAGCAAATGCTTTTTCGCTTGTTAAGAAATTCTGTACTGAAGTGTGATGATTACGACGCTTCATAAAGCTAATTAATAAATGCCTCATTTAAACTTTGCCAAAGCCATTTTCTGCAATTACATTTAAAAGATTCCCCATAATAAATGTGGTTTGATCCAACTCTCATTTCCCCCTCTTTCAATGCTTCTTTTCTGCTGAAAATTCGTGAAATAACCCAAGATAAATTTCGAGGCACTTCATCCTTTTCGTGCTCGTTGCTTCCACTAAATCCAACACATGCTAATGATAATAGTTATCAATATCATAACTGAGTATTTATCATGTCTGTGGGAAATTCAGATAAACCACTTCTCGAAGTGAAGAATCTATGTGTCGACTACATCACCGATGACGGTGATTTCAATGCAGTTAAGTCCGTAAGCTTTAGCATAGGCCAAGGCGAGATTTTCGGCTTAGCCGGAGAATCCGGTTGTGGCAAAAGCACCATCGCATTTGCCATTAACCGTCTGCATAAGCCGCCGGCTTTCATCTCTGAGGGTCAGATACTGTTTGGTGGGCAAGATCTACTGAGCTTATCGGACAGCCATTTGAATACTTTACGTTGGAGTGAGATCGCCATGGTGTTCCAAAGCGCCATGAATTCACTCAACCCAGTATTAACCATCGAAGAGCAGTTTGCTGATGTGCTGCGTCACCACAAAGGCATGACCTACGAACAAGCCAAAGATCGCGCAGAGAAGTTACTCGACCTAGTCAATATTCCGCGCAACCGACTCACGGAATACCCTCATCAATTTAGTGGCGGTATGCGTCAACGATTAGTGATTGCGATTGCTCTCGCGCTCAATCCCAAACTGATCATCATGGATGAGCCGACCACGGCTTTGGATGTGGTCGTACAGCGTGAGATTCTGCAGCAGATACACCAACTCAGAGAGGAGTTTGGCTTCTCAATCCTCTTTATCACTCATGACTTAGCATTAATGAGCCAACTGTGTGACCGCATTGCCATCATGCGCCATGGTCAAATCGTTGAAGTCAATCAAGCCTACGAGATTCGCAACAACCCGCAGCACTCCTACACCCAAAAGCTATGGAGTTCTTTCCCTAATATTCACGAACATGCTCACGCGACAGCTTGCTAGGAGAGCTCTATGTCACAACCTATTTTTCAAGTAAAAAACCTCGTCAAAGAATTCACTGTTGGTGGGGGATTTGGCAAAGAAGAGATCTTTAGAGCATTGCATGGTGTGAGTTTTGACTTACATGCAGGCAAAACACTGGCACTGGTTGGCGAATCTGGCTGCGGGAAAAGCACCTGTGCACGATTGATGACCAAGGTTTACCCTGCGACCGAGGGAGAGATACTGTTCAAAGGCAGAGACATCTCTACGCTCAAAAGCCGTAAAGATATCTTAGATTATCGCAGCCGTGTACAAATGGTTTTTCAAGACCCCTTTGGTTCACTCAATCCAACTCACACCATTGAGCACCATTTAACGCGCCCACTTAAGATCCATAAACAGGTAGCCACTAAACAAGCTCTCACAGAGCGCCTCAAAGAGTTATTAACGCTGGTGGAGTTACCCATAGAAACTCTCGCCAAATACCCTCACGAGCTCAGTGGCGGCCAAAGACAGCGGGTTAACCTAGCTAGAGCGCTTGCGGTTGGCGCTGAAGTTATTCTTGCTGATGAACCAACCTCGATGCTGGATGTTTCGATTCGACTTGGCGTGCTCAATCTAATGCAGAAAATGAAGAAAGAGTTAGGGATCGGTTTTTTGTACATAACCCACGATCTTGCCACGGCACATTACATCGCAGAAGAGACGGCGGTGATGTACAAAGGGCAGATCGTCGAATGGGGCTCAACCCAGTCGATCCTTACTAATCCTCAACACCCATACACTAAACTGTTGATCTCTGCCGTCCCTGATCCTGATCTGCCGTTTGGCGAACTCGTCAAAAATGAGCCAAACTATTCAATAGACGCTGATCGTATTCGAGAACAGAGCAGTGAAATACAGCATAAAATCAAACAAGTTGCTGATAATCACTTTGTAAAACAGTGGGATAACGTTGCATGAATGAACTAGACACTTGGTTAGATCGGATCGGAGATTGGTACAAAGACCGAAAGCATGATCAAGTGGACCGGTTAGAACCTTTGATCTTAACGCCTCCAGATGCTCTCTGGGGGCCCTTGATCACGGATGAGCAAAGCAAAGGCATCGCATGTTGGCTAGACGGATGCCTTAGAATCTTTAATTTCTATCGCCACCACGCGGACTCACTGAATCCGAAGTTGGCTTCGCAGGAAGCCAGCAACTCAACTCATCAAGAAAAGGCCTACCAATACCTGATGTTTGCCTATAGCAAGCTCCAAGCCGTATCCTGTGATTCAAAATCAGAACCGGACTTACAAGAGTGGTGCACACAGCGGTTACAACATTTGTGTGTATTGGCTTTGGAATTTACGAACCAACAGCAAGAACCACGTTGGAAAGCAGAATCAGAGAGATTGATCGAATCGCATGTACGCTTTATGGCAGCCCATCCCCGAAACGATGATCAAAGTAGTCTTCAACGCCACCTCCACTGATCAAGCCCTTCTCGATCAAACATCAAATCAGGACCTCATCAAAGTTAGATCCGTAGAAAGCATGATCTAGCCTTGATCATGCTTCAGCGTTTAATTCTGTAAGCTATTGAATTTTAATAGTTAGCTGAATTTCAGGCAAAAAAAAGCGAGTCCCTTAGGAACTCGCAAAAATCTATTCAGTATGATGTAACAAAATATGAGCCAATCTATTAATCATAAGAAAGGACAAAGGTTGTCTATTCGGGATAAATATTAATCAACTGGATGCGTTACTTTGTCATCACTTTGTCAGCGTTAGGTGCGATTTTAATCAGCACCTAATGTGTTCAAAACTATCCATTCATCAGCGCTAAATACAGGCTTATCGCTACAGGATAATGACTAGTGGCCAATCGCCATTTCATCGAGCGCAAGGAACACGTTTTCGTCAAGGTGACCTTCGTGAACCTGTTTACACACTTTACGACGCACAGCTAAACCAGAGATCAAACGTTCAATGGACAAGTGTCGATTGCTGGTGCTATCACGATCGTTGTACAGCTCAATCAAACGACTCAGTGTTTCGTATGGAATAACCTCTTCCCCTACTCTCAACCAATCAAGCTTCTCAATGAGCTCTGAGCACTCTTCTTTGATTGAGGCATGTGAGTGCCCTGTCATAGCGGATAAAGCCGTTATACTGCGTTCTAGAGCCTCTGCAGAGGTATATTTAGAGAGAGTAATCATGATCTCGTCAGCGTTGATCTCAACAGAGTGTTTACGTTGCTTAACTCGACGTCCCAATTTGCCTCTTGGCGACGGTGCTTTACGCTGAATTGGCTCAAACTCACCATCGATAATCTCAGACAACTCTTCCAGCTTCTGCTTAGACACCATCTCGTTACGAAGTGGGTTCGGAAGCGTTGGCGCCATATTACGCTTACCGGCGTTGGTAGTGCGCGCTCTTGAATATCGTAATACTTCTTCCACATTACATTTGATATCTACTTGATAATCCGTCGTTTTGCCTTTTTCGATCAACGCCGTGATCGTCAAGTGATAACCCCAAAGATTAACCAGGAAGGTATCTTCTTGATCCCCGACTTCGCCCAGTTTTCTCAGTTCACGGATCAGATCCATCGAGAACCGACGCCAATCGATGTTACGGGCTAATTTCTGATTCAGTTCGCTCAACAACATGCAATCAGAATGGCGACGTGCCATACGGCTTCTGAAGTACGAATACATTTGGAAAACCAAGGTATGTTGCTTCAGGATTTCTGGCGGAAATAGGAAGAAATAGTCACGCGTCAGCAGCTCTTCGTAGAACGAAGGTTCCCAAACTAGGATGTATAGGTTGGGTTTAATGCGAATTTCGCCGTCAGAGCCCTCTGTAGGCGCTTCTTCTGATGCAGTAATGGTTCTCGCTAAGAATCGGAAACGATCACTCTTAAAGCCTTCTGGCATGTTCTCACTAAGCCAGCGGCCTGTAAGCTCATGCAGTTGGAAATCCGTAAATTCGATACGATCAATACTGTCGCGGATCGAATCACGTGCCGGGCCACTATCTTTCTTACCACGTAAAGACAAAATGTCAGTGATGTAGAGTGGTGTTTTGTTCGGCGTGTGTTTAGCGTCTAGATGGTAATCATCTTGGTGATGATCATGATATTGAACGGTAAGCGTGAATAACGCGAACAGCGTCATCAGATCATCAACTGTCATGATATTTTTAGAAGATCGTGTCTCGATCACAGCTCGAGTACCGGAGATCGAAACCATAGATTTCTGGTAGCTCTTACGAGTTCTAGGAGGCGCTAACGCTTGATCAATAATCCCCGCCCAATTGGTTGGCGAAACAATGAATTGATCCGCTTCATCTTTCATTGTCGGTGGGGTATTCAGTCCATGCTCGTTCAGTAAGCGCTTGTTTACTTTGGTTTGAGCTAGAGCTTTAGAGCGTTTTTGCTTTTCATTTTGCTTCACGCTTTCTGTCACTAAACTGGTGGCACCCAGTACCGATATCAATTGGTTTGGGTTCACAAAGCGATGCAACATAGTTTTACCAGCAAGGCCTTCTTCAAAGCGAACGGGGATTTGTTTGAACAACCCAATATTTACTGCCGCTCTTAGCCTTTGTTGTAAGGCTGCGCGAGTGACTTGACCATCGGTTGATTCAATAATCTCAGTGGTGGAAACGTACCCGTCTTTGCTGCTAAACCCACGAAGTGAAATTAGATTAAGAAGCTCAACTATGCTTTTAGTGACACCTTTGAAGTGTTGATATTGTTCTATCCATTCAACGGCTGTTTCAGATACCTCAAATAAATGACCATCTTTGTGGCTTCGTGCCTTAATTAACAATTTCTCTTCTGGTTTCATTTTTGATCCGTATCACACTAACCGTAATTTCACTATAGTTCCTGAATGATAAAGAAAGAATGATCATAAATAAAGAGAATTTATTGGCTTTTAAATAACTGATCTTTTTGATTAATATGATCTTAAATGATTAAGTGATCTAATGATCTGGACGTAAGTTTGCTTTTAAGTTGCTGAATTTAAAGTGTTAAAATAAATCAGCTTGGAAAGCATGATCATAAAGGACTCGAAACTATGATCATTATACTTAAGAAAGCATGATCACAGAACATCAGAACGATGATCATTAAGTCATTGTAAGCATGATCATTATTGGTTCGAAAGCATGATCATTATACTTATACAGCTTATCCACAGATCGGAATTCAGCATAGGTTTCTAACTCGCTTTTAACTTGTCTCCGTGGACACTTCTGACGCCCAATCTAGCGGAACAATGATCAAGAGAGTGTACTTTTTTATCGTTCCCACCCTATTGAGCACAAAATTTAGTCTGTATTCGCTGATAATGAATTGCTTTGATGGATTGAGCACAGGTGCGTCTTAACTAGGAAGCATGATCATGAAATTGTCATGTTTGTGTATTCTTGGTCTGTGTAGATTGAATTTTCAATGGTTGAGCCCTTATAGGCGTTGAATCCCCATTGCAAAAGCATTTGTCCGTAACTTAGCTCCTAAATTATATGCTTCCGGAACGATATTTACTTGATCATTTTTCCGGAAGTTGATCATTTCTAATGTGCAGTTACTTGGATCAATATCGCTAAGTTTGTGCCTTGATCATGCTTCATAATTTGGCGTTATTAATTATCTTACGCGTTACGTATTCCATGATCATTCTTCCGGTTACGCTCTAATCTTATCTTGTTTTCTGGCATTCAAGCTTCTCTTCTATTTTGAATCTTTTGTCCATTCTGCGTTTTTAAATTTTTATTGGCTCGAAAATCTATAAATTAGAATGCAAATCACACCAACCGTAATCTATGATTGTATTTCAATCGTTCCGAAGATTTTTTGCTGAAATTCCATTTACATTGTAAATAAGTGATGCTGTAACACTTTAAATGTATGTCAGAAATAGCATGGTTATACATGATAAAAATGGTCATTTTTTGTGTTTGTCTTAGCCGCTGTTTCATCAAACTGTAAAAATACAGTCTATTTTATGTGATTTCACTCATAAATGTATGTTCATGTTTTTGTTGTGTTTGTTGTTAATCGCTGTACAATTTGTACTTAGTTAATCATTACGGAAACTGGCAATGAAAAGAGAACAAACGATTGATAAGCTCTATCAGCTAGCCGAACAAACTCAACAAGTTCAGGCTGACCGAATTGAGATTATTTTGGAAGAGCGAAGTGATGAACATTTCCCTCCAATGTCTAAAGCTATGATGGAGACTCGTTCTGGTTTAACGCGTCGCAAACTCGATGAAGCGATCACTAAGCTTGAAGCTGATGGCCATCAGTTTACAAAGAACAACGCCAATCATTACTCGATTTCATTGACAGAAGCTCACATGTTGATGGACGCGGCAGAAGTGCCAAAGTTCCACCAACGTAAGCAGCACGCTGACAATAAGCCATGGATTATCAACGTACAAAACCAGAAGGGTGGTACGGGTAAATCAATGACAGCGGTTCACTTAGCTGCTTGTTTATCTTTGAATTTAGATAAGCGCTACCGTATCTGTCTAATTGACTTGGATCCACAGGGCTCTTTGCGTCTGTTCCTAAATCCACAAATTAGTGGGGCAGAGCACGACAGTATCTATTCTGCCGTCGATATCATGTTGGATAACGTGCCTGAAGGCCAAGACGTAGACCTAGAATTTCTTCGTAAGAACGTACTATTGCCAACTCAGTATCCAAACCTGAAGACAATTTCTGCATTCCCAGAAGATGCGATGTTTAACGCTGAAGCGTGGCAAAGCCTTTCACAAGATCAATCTCTTGATATTGTTCGTCTGTTGAAAGAGAAGCTTATCGATAAAATTGCCGATGATTTTGATGTGATTATGATTGATACCGGCCCGCACGTTGACCCTCTAGTGTGGAACGCAATGTACGCGTCGAACGCACTTCTGATTCCATGTGCAGCGAAGCGTTTGGACTGGGCTTCAACGGTTAACTTCTTCCAGCACTTACCAACGGTTTACGAAATGTTCCCGGATGATTGGAAAGGGCTAGAATTTGTTCGTCTAATGCCAACCATGTTTGAAGACGACAACAAGAAACAGGTGTCAGTTCTGACTGAAATGAACTACTTGTTGAATGACCAAGTCATGATGGCAACCATTCCAAGAAGCCGTGCTTTTGAGACCTGTGCCGACACTTACAGCACGGTTTTCGATCTAACGGTGAGCGACTTTGAGGGCGGTAAGAAAACTCTAGCTGTTGCTCAAGACGCAGTACAAAAAAGTGCTCTAGAATTAGAGCGCGTATTACATAGCAACTGGCCTTCACTTAATCAGGGATAACAACAATGGCAATTAAAACATCTGACTTAAATGCAAAGCTATTTGGTAAAGCAAACAAACGTCGCGTAGCAACGCCTCAAGAAGCGCAAACTGCTGCCAAAGAACAGGCTCAAGTGATTGAACTTTCAGTTGCGGGCGAAGAGTTGGTTTCATTTGAATTGGTTCGTATTCCGGCAGCCGATGTCGCAACTCGAACGGTTGTTTTTGAAGAGAATGCTCGTGAGCAATCTTTCTTAAACGAGCACGCGCTTTCTGATGTTCTTACTACATTAAAAGAACGTGGTCAGCAATACCCAGCGGTTGGTCGTAAGAACAAAGACGGTAAGATTGAAGTTCTTGATGGTAGCCGTCGTCGTATGTCATGTATTTTGGCTGACAAAGAGTTCCTAATCTATGTTGCTGAAAACATTAACGGCGACCATGCTAAGTTCTTATCTGATGTTGCAAACGCTCATAAACCGCTTTCTCTTTACGAGAAGGGTAAAGAGATGCAAGCGAAGCTGGATAAAGGCGAAGCTGAAGACCAAAAAGCACTGGCGAAAATGTTCCAGTGTAGTGAAGCTTTGGTGAGTGGTGCATTGAAAGCGGCCGCTTTACCACTTGAATTGCTACAAGCTTACCCAAATGTGAGCGACCTTGGTCGTCCAACTATTGTTAAACTGCACAAGCAGTTTGGTGGATTGACGAGTGAACAACAGCAAACATTGCTGACTAAGTGTGATGCTTCTGAAGGTTTTGTTTGGCAGCGTAGTGAAGCTCAAGGCGTAACTCGTCTAACCAAAGACGTGACAGAAACTTTGGAAGGTTGGATTCTTGAGTTGGCACCAGCGCCAGCAAAGAAAGCCTCTCCAAAAGTTGAGCTCATTAAAGGCCGTGCTTCATACAGCCGCAAAGGTTCAAACTTAACGTTGAACCTTAAGAAAGTTGATGATGCGACAATGGAAGAGATCCTTGCTTTCGTACAATCGAAGCTCGACTAAGTCGACGACTTTTCATTCCTACTCTAAAGCCGCTTTATGCGGCTTTTTATTTGGCTGTGATAAACTGTGTTTAGATGAATCTGGACGCTAACTATGACAAACCCAACCAACTCTTTTCTGCATACACTTTCTAATATTGCTCAACATAACGATCACCGTTACGGTGTGGTCTTTGAAGGTGATTTTGATTGGCAAAACTCTGCTGTTTTTACCTTCCTTCAAGACTCATGCACTCCGAGCATCTTCCAGATTGGCGGTACGCCATTTGAAGGTGTAATTCATGTTCCAGTAAAAAAAGGCCAACAACTGCTTGGTCGTGAGTGCCAAGTTCTTGTTTGTGATTTTAGAGAACAGTTTGATGCGAATGGTTTTAGTGCCGCGCTCGGTTCGTTAGTCGGTGGTGGACTGTTGTTGGTGTTGCCGCCAAAAATTGATGGCTCTGAAGATAGCGAGAGCTTTGGTCAACGTTGGTTAAAACTCCATTTCGACAAACTGATCTCTGTTTCACAACAGAATGAAGCAGAGGGGGTTACTCAAGCGACTAGCGCTCTTCCTAAGAAGCAAAGCCTTAAAAATGGTTTGGACAAATTCGAACAGCAAAAAATGGCCGTCGAGTTAGTTAAGAAAGTCGTCACAGGGCATCGAAAACGCCCACTTATTTTAACTGCAGACCGAGGACGAGGTAAAAGCTCAACTTTGGGTATTGCTGCTGCCGGACTTTTGGCAGAGCGACAGGGTTTAAATATTATTGTTACCGCTCCGTCTGTGAAAGCGATTGAGCCGGTATTTTCTCATGCGTTACAGCGACTCGATACGTGTGAAGTCATTAACGCGACTCACATTGGTTATCAAGGTGGAAGTTTAAGGTTTGTCGCACCAGATGAATTACTTAAATCTAAGCCTGATTGCGATCTGTTATTGGTTGACGAAGCGGCTGCAATTCCAATCCCAATGCTTAAATCCATGGTCGATATCTATCACCGTATGGTTTTTTCAACCACGGTACACGGTTACGAGGGCAGTGGACGAGGGTTTGGTATCAAGTTCGAATCTTGGCTTTCTGAGCATCGTCCGGGGTGGAAAGGCTTTAAGCTCGAACAACCGATTCGTTGGAATAACAACGATCCACTAGAAGCTTGGTTGTTTGATTGCTTCCTGCTTGGTAACGACGTATCGCTAAGTGACTCCGCAGTTCATGAGTTAGATAGCTTTTCTGCTGAAGAAAGCAACCAATTAAACTTGGTCGAGTTGTCAAAAGCAGAATGCTTGGCTAACCCTGAGCAGCTACAGCAATGTTTTTCTCTTCTCGTTGATGCGCATTATCAGACATCGCCGAACGACTTAATGCAGTTCTTAAATAATCCAGCTATCCATTTATATGCTGCTTGGCAGAAAGATGAATGTCTTGGTTGTATGTTGGTGACGGAGGAGGGCGGTTTAGATAAAGAGTTGACCACTCAGATTCAACTTGGAAAGCGCAGGCCTCAAGGTCACCTGGCTCCTGTTTTACTCGCAAACCAACTTGGTTGTACTCAGGCTGCGACTAGTCGTTGCCTTCGAGTTATGCGCATCGCAGTTTCAACTCACCATCAAGGTTCGGGAATTGGGCGTTGGATGCTGAAGCTGCTATCACAGCAAATCAGCCAAGCAGATTATCTGGCGACAAGTTTTGGTGCGACCAGCGAATTGATTTCTTTTTGGCGTGGTAGTGAGTTCGAAGCTGTGCACTTCGGCCACCAGCGAGATCAGGCAAGTGGCTGTCATTCGGTTTTGATGGTTAAGGCACTTAATTCAAACTCTCAAAGCTGGATTAACCAAGTTCAAAATCACTTCGAGCGTGGCTACTGTTTTCTTGTTTCTGGTTCTTTAGTTTCACTTGAAACCAATATGGTGCGCGCACTGCTGCCAAAGAGTGTACAAACCGTTAGTGAGTTTGAAACTCAATTAGTTAGAAATTACGTAAACGGTGGCAATAGTTATGATGCGATTAGCTTCAGCGTATTGAATTTGATTTTGTTCAGTAACGATCGAGAAGCCAGTGTTTCTGACTTACTTATCGCAAAGGTCGTTCAACAGAAAGAGTGGGGGATTTGTGTCGAGCAGTTTAATCTTGTGGGTCGTAAACAAGCAGAGATTCAGTTTCGTAAAGATGTCGATGCTTTGCTAGCAAATTTACAGTGTAAATAGACAGGTCATCATTTTAATAGACTTACCGCTACGAATTAGATTTACAGTGTAAATTAGAATCTTGGATTTACACTGTAAACTGGAACACAATAACGAAATCAGGTTTTACCTGGATTTCCTGTTTTAGCCTTTCTGTTTTATCTCTCCATTACAGCCTCTAATCTTTTATACCTACTGGTCTTTACTATTTGGCCCAACCTCGTATCAACATTCAATCGCACGAAATATCTTGGAAAATTCACTAATGTATTTGTAAAGGTGAAGCCGATCATAAAATGTGTCAGTCTTATTTATGAGTCATGTTTGCAGAATCGAAAGTAAGTGATGTGACGCTGATTATTCTAATAATGTGATTCTAAGCGCAGAACGAATTATATAGACTGAATAACAACTGAGTCATTAGGGATACTCAATTCGAATGTGGGATAACATCGTTACATTGTCGGAAGATAAGCAACAAGTGATGGCGTGTCTGCCAACTGGGTTTGTGGTCGACGCAAGCTTTGATAATAAGACGCTGCCAGCAACCTTGGAAGCTTTGAACGCATCAAACTATTTTATTTTCGAAGAAGAGGTTTTGCGTTTTGTCACTCTTGCTAAAGAAGGTAAGGGGGAAGCTTATGAAGGAATCTTGATTGCAGAAGTTCGAAATGCCAATGTTACGGTCGAATTATCTGATGATGAGATGCTCGCAAGTCTTGTGGTAACGGGGCCATATAATGGACATGCGCTGCGTGGTAGCGACATTATTCATTGTTTAGCTCAAGCCCACATAACAAAAGGAATTAATAAGTTAGCGCTCAGAAAAGCATTAATGATGAGTAACAAGCTTAAGCCGGGCGAAAAGTTTACTCAGCCAGTCGCCAAGGGGACACAACCCGTAAAGGGTAAAGACGCAAAATTTTCCGCTTTGGTTGAAGATATTACTCGCCAAGTTTTGAAGCCTCGCAATAAAGACGAAGGCAAGATCGACATGCGAGATTTGGGACAAACCATTACCGTTGGTCAAAATGATCACTTAATGAAACGTACCCCCGCAACCAAAGGCATTGCAGGCTTTACCGTCCAAGGTCGAGTTATCCCACCGCTTCCTGGACAAGACAGTTTAATCAAGCCTGGAAAAGGTACCTACATCTCCCCTGAAGATCCCAATCTACTACTCGCCTCACACCCTGGATTGCCCATCATTAAAGATCGAACCATCGAAGTGGATGACGCCTTATGTGTCAGCAACGTCGATGTCTCAACTGGGCACGTTAAATTCAAAGGCAATGTCTTTGTCTCTGGCAACATCGAGCCGGGGATGATCGTCAAGGCGACCGGAAGTGTCACTGTGGGTGGTTTTATTGAATCAGCCGAAGTTCAAGCTCAGGGAGATATCAAAGTCGCGAAAGGTATTATCGGCCACACCACCAAAGAGGGTGAGCCAAAAAGTTGTAAGGTATTCAGTAAAGGTTCCATTACTGCAAGCTACGCACAGAATGCCGAGCTACAAACCGCCGGTGACCTTCGACTTGGTGTGCACAGTATGAGTAATGACATTCGCTGTGGTAACAATCTTATCGTGATGGACAGTTTGAAAAAGCATGGCACGCTCAGTGGTGGCGAAGCCAAAGTCGGTGGAAAGATAGAATGTGTGTTCTTAGGTGTTGAGGGAGACACCGCAACCAAGGTACATGGTTTTGCACGCTACGATGGCTACCGACAAAAGATAGCCGAGCTGAAGGAAACTTATAAACACACTCAAGAGCAAACCATGGGTGTGATCCGCCAAGAGTTAGAATTTAAGAAGCGCCCGAAAGCTGAGAGAAGCGAAGAGCAAGCCCTAGAAATTGAGCAGCAACGTGAGAAGAACAACCTCGCCATTGAAAATACTAAGTCGCAGTTGGATACCCTCGAAGCGGAATTTGAAACCAACCTTGCCGAATGCACCATAGAGGCTCATGAAAAAGTGTATACCCGAGTGACGATCCAGTTTGGTGATGAGACGGTCACTACTAAGCGAACGCATGGTGGCAGTGTATTCTCGTTCAATCAATACGAGATTCAATGTTCATTTAAGATGGAACAAGAAGATATCTCATTGTGATTGAAAGACTCTCAGTCTGAATGATTCTGACTAGATCGGTTCGAACCGTTTTCTATATATTCGAATAAAAAAAAGGGGGGGAGCTGATGCTCCCCCCTTTGCTTGTCACTGATATTGATTTAGTTAGATTCTTTAAGTCACATGAGCGCTTTAACTTGCAGCTCTTACCTTACCTTGCTTCAAGTCTGACAGAACTTGCGCTTTTGGCCCGTCAGCAATAATGCAGCCTTTCTCCATTACGATCACTCTGTCGACAATGTCCAACATCGATGTTTTGTGTGTAATCAGAATTAACGTCTCGCTTGGTAGCAATTGGTTAAGCTGGTGCTTGATGTGCATTTCTGAACGGTTATCCATCGCACTGGTCGGTTCGTCCATCAATAGCACTGGAGGACGGCCTAGGAAGGCTCTAGCAATGGCAATTGACTGACGTTGACCACCAGACAGCAAACCACCGCCTTCGCCCACTTGGCGTTCTAAGCCTGCTGGATCTTGCTGAGTAAAAGCGGTAACACCTGCACGGTTCGCAGCATCCATTACATCACGGTCATCGACCAATGGACGACCTAAGGTAATGTTGTCTCTTACTGAGCCATAGAATAGGTTACTGTCTTGCGGTACACAGCCTATATTGCGTCGTACGTCGACATGATGTAGTTGCTCCATGTCGGTGTCATCAATGCGAACATGGCCTTCTGTGGGCTTATACAGGCCCATAATCAGGCGCTCTAGAGTCGTTTTACCTGAACCAATTCGGCCAATGATCGCCACCTTTTCACCAGGTTTAATATGCAGTGTTAAGTCTCTGATAGAAGCGACTGGCGAGTCAGGGTAGTGGAACGTCACTTTGTCTAACGCGATATGACCTTGGATAATCGGGCGATGAATGTAGCGTTTGCCTTCTTCTTGTTCATCAGGCATCGACATGACTTGCTCAATCAGAGTCATCGACGACTTCGCTTGGTTATAACGTGTAGAAAGCAAAGACAGTTGAACAAGAGGACCAATCGCACGGCCACTCAGCATGGTCGCAGCAATCAAGCCACCCATAGTCAGTTCACCTTCAGCAATGAGATACACACCAAAAATGATCATACCTACGTTAGTACTTTGCTGAACAAAGCCGGCGGTGTTTTGGATGCTGTCTGTGATGCGTCGGCTTTTGATATTCCAATTTGCCATGTGCGCAACCGCTTCTTCCCAACGGAATTGGAACTGACTCTGCGCGCTGAACAGCTTAACCGTCTCTAACCCAGCCAAACTTTCAATCAAGTTCGCGTACTTCTGAGAAGCAAGACGAGAGCCCTCTTCAATAGTACGACGCAGTGGACCTTGGATTAACAGTGCATAGATGATCAGAATAACCACGCCGACAACAGGAACAAATACAAGGTTTCCGGCCATTAACCAAATCAACGCCAAGAACATCAGCGCGAATGGTAAGTCGATTAACGAGCCGATGGTTGCTGAGGTAAAGAACTCACGGATTGATTCGAACTCTTGCAAGTTTTTGGCAAAAGCACCGACAGAAGCAGGCTTTGCTTCCATACGAATCCCTAGTACCTTACTAAACAGCTTGGAAGAAATGAGGATGTCGGATTTCTTACCGGCAACGTCAATGAAGTAGCTTCGCATCAATTTGAGCAGCAAATCGAATAGGAACACGACAAAGATACCACTCGCTAGCACCCACAAAGTTTCAAAGGCAAGGTTGGGAACTACTTTGTCATACACCAAGCGTGTGAACATTGGCGCGGCTATCGCGAAGATATTGATCAGAATGGAGGCTATCAACACATCTCGGTAGATGTTTTTTGATTCCCAAATGGTACTCCAAAACCAATGCCCTTTACGTGTTTTTAGAACCTCTGGTGAACGTTCATCATAGCGAAACTGTTTCTTTACCAAGAAGTAGCGGCCGATGAATTGTTCTTTCAGTTCTTCGACAGGAATGATGATTGGCACCATTCCGCTTTCCGCTGTAATGATTTCCGCTTCTTGCTTTTCTAAATCAACGCTGTTGAGAACGCACGCCTCACCTTGTTTAAGTAGTAAAACCGCAGGCAGAATCAGGTGAGGTATCTTTTCCAAGTCGGAACGGTTTTCTTTCGCCACCAATCCTGCTCGCTCTGCAGAACGAGGGAATAGGAAAGGGGTTAGCTTTCCGTCTGATAATGGTAGCCCATTGATCAACGCTTCAGGCGAGTTAGCTAACCCGTAATATCGGCTAACGTAGATCAGTGAGTTCAATAGTGGATCTTGCATGTGATATAACCCTTACAACTATTTATCAACAATGAAGCCTTGGAACACTTCTACGTAGTTATCAGACAAGATATCTAGCTGAGTCTGAGTTTCTATTCGAGACGCGATGGTGGTGACGCCTAGGTTGTGAGCGGTTCTAGAGATCGACGTTAAGGTGAACTTTTGTTTTTCGTCATCCAGGTTATGTGTGAACAGGTAATCTAGCTTCACATAGCTTGGACGGTATTCGTTGATGTAATCCAGAGATTGGAAGTTACGTCCGTAGTTATCGACACCAAACACCGCTTCAGCGTTGCGAATGGTGTTACACAATAGTGCCGTGTAGTGCGGAACGTTGATGAAGCAGTTTTCTGGAATCTCAAAGTGCAACAGGTGAGCGATTGAAGTATTTTGTTCAAGCGTCTTACCGATCCAGCGGATGAAGCTTGGTTGAGAAATACTGCTTGGCGAAATATTGATAGCAACAGGGCTTGTTACTTCTTTCGCATTCAGTTTTTCAATCATCTTCTCGATAACGTATTGGTCGAGAATGTGGCTCATTTCAAGCTGTTCTAGTGCGTACAAGTACTGGTTAGCACCGTAACGCACGCCATCTTTTTCAATCGCAGAGAATACTTCTTGGTGATACGTTTTACCAAAGGCATTATTTGCAGCCTGAAGACGGAAGGTAATGAGGTCGTTGATGATCGCTTCTTCAACCAACATACGCCATTGTTGTTTACCCATCACAGCGCCGTGATCGTCTGCGGTTACGTAACCGTAAGCAAGCTCTCGGTTCGCCTTGGCACTTGAGAGTGCGTTATCAACCAACGACATGATTTCGGTACTGTTTTTTCGGGTGTTGCTGTATGTCACACCTAATGCGATGTGTGGATTCGCCGTACCTGTAGGGTCTGAACCTAGGTTTTGAATGCAATTTACGATGCTGCCCGCGACAAGTTTAAGTTCGCTTTCGTCAATGTTCGGCATAATGAAGCCAAACTCGTCACTAGAAATACGGGCGATGGTGATATCTGGTGATGAAATTGAAGCCTGTAGCTGTTCAGCCAGTTGATGAACCAAGGCATCACCCTCTTGGTAGCCTTTTTCGTCGTACTCTTCACTAATAAATTCGGCTTTTAGTACCGCTAAACCACCTAAGCTAGACTCTTCTAACCACTGGGTTAACTGAGACATGTAGTAAGCACGGTTACCTAACTGAGATACAGGGTCGATATACGCTCTTTCACGCAGCTTTTGAGCTTCTTTCGCTTGGTTTTTAAATGCCAGTTCAACTTGAGTCGACATGTGGTTGATGCCGTCGACAACCAAGGTTAGATCTTTTGTCTTTGGACGAGCTAGAGGTTCGCCAAATTGGTTCTTGGCGATCTGATCCATCTTAGTAATGATCAACGAGAGCGGGCGTAAAGCGCGTTTAAGGATCCAAGAGATAGACACTAAACCGAGCAAGAAGATCGTGCCAAAGATGCTTAATAAGCGGATGAATGCTTGCCAAAGTTGATCGTAGGCAGGGCCTGGATGACTTACGATCTCTACTTCTGCCAGTTGCATCCAGCCACTGGTGATCACGCGGCGGTCATGAACAGGCTCGAACAGGTTTAGGTTGGTAAACCACTCCGGTACGCCAGTTGGCTTTACAGGGTATGAGCGGAGAATGTCATCACCGCTGTCGAGAAAGATCAATCGAACGACGGAATAAGAACTGCCATCAAACAGGGCGTTGATTACAGACTCCACTGCCACCTTGTCTTTTTCTTCTAGGTAAGGGGCGAGAGCCAGTCCAACAGTATTAATGGTATTACTTACCTCAGAGCGTTGCTGCTCCTCTAAGTATCCTCGGGTGGTATTGAATTCGATCATAAAAACTGACGTCATCAGCAGTATGAACACTGCAACCATCCCGACCACAAGCTGTTTATATAAAGTCATTGTACCTACTCATCGTAATTGATAATGGGTTTGTTTAATTTTAGAGAGCGCTCACGAGAACGTAAGTCGTTCCATAAGCTCAATCTTGAAGCTTTCCCTGCTAATTTACCGCTGCCCGCTGCCGATTTTATCAGCCAAAGATTTTTACCGTTGAAACTGTAAATCGGTCGTAGATCTGGGCGTTTGGAACCGCGTTTAATTTCAGGGTTTAAGTTGTCCAAAATTAGTGGCTCTGCACTCGGTGTTGAGTAGTACGCCAACACCATATGGAATTGGTTTAACTCCAGTGCTTTTACGTACACTAATCGCAATTTCTTATCTGGGACGCCCAGTTCAAGCAAAGAGAAGTATTTTGCGATAGTGAAATCTTCACAGTCACCAGCATTGCTGCCTAAAAACTCCAGTGGTGTTGCCCAATAGTCGTTTTTTCCCCACAGTAAGTTGTCATCGACAAAGTACATCTGGTTGAAGAATTGGTTCACTGACCTGAGCTTCTCTTTTTCACTTAATCCGTCGTATGACGTCATGTTTGAACGCCACGTTGCCACTCGCTTTCCGGCTCTATCGCCGTAGGTTTTGGTCACCGCATCTATCCACCTTTGGTCGCTCTTGTTGAGCGCCACAGAGGTAAAAGAGGTAAGAACTAGCAGCAATAGCGAAATCCGAGACTTCATAGCCTCTGCTCTTGTCTATTTACTGCGTACTGAAAGGCGTTATCAAACATCCAACGTCCTTACTCTTTTAGTGCATTGTTTTGAGCACTTAATAGTGGCTTCAACATGTACTCAAGCACGGTTCTTTTGCCTGTGATGATATCGACTGAGGCAGTCATGCCCGGAATGATTGGCAACTCTTCGTTCTGTCCAAAATTGTGTTTTTCGGTGCGCACACGCACGATGTAGAAGCTGTTGCCTTCTTCATCTTGAGTGGTATCGGCACTGATGTGCTCTAACACGCCTTCTAGACCGCCGTATTTAGTGAAGTCATAGGCACTGAACTTAACGATGGCAGTCAATTCTGGGCGTAGGAAAGCGATATCTTGTGGGGCGATTTTCGCTTCAACCAAGAGAGAGTCTTCTGTCGGTACAATCTCAACGATGTCCATACCCGGTTGGATAACACCACCGACAGTATTAATGCCCAATGTTTTAACGGTGCCAGTTACAGGAGAAACCACCACAGTACGGTTTACTCGGTCTTCAAGACCAACAGCCGATTCGGTCATTGCAGAGAGCTTATCTTGCGCTTGATTGAGCTTTTCTTGTTGTTCGGAGCGGAAGTTCAGGGCAGCATCAATACGGCTGAGCATGGATTCTTTGATTGCTGAGCGTAGCAGAGGGATTTTTAGCTCGCTTGAGGTCATTTCTCGGCGAGTGTCGTTCACTTGTCTTTGCAGTTTAAGTAATTCAATTCGTGGTACCACACCTTCATCGGCGAGAGGTTTGGTGATATCCAGTTCTTGGCGAGCAAACTGGTAACTCTGTTTTAGGTTGCGAACCCGCGCCTTAATCTCAACTAGGTCTTGCTGTTTCTGTTCAACTTGTTGATCAAAAACAGAAAGTTGGTTTTTTAGGTTATTCAGATCTTGACGATATTCGGCTTTTTGGCGATTAACCAGTTTAGGCTGAAGCTCGTAGAACTTGGGTGGAAAGGCGAGTTTACCGTAATCAAGCAACACGCTTTTTTTCCACTCTTCAACAGAGAACTCTTCGTTAATGACGACACTGGTTAATGAAGCGGATAGCATCAACACGTTGGCGGTTAAGTTCGCCACTTGTTGTTCACGTTCGCGGAAGTCCGAACGGAATCGAGTGTCATCGATCAACAGTAGCTGCTGACCTTTCTGAACACGTTGACCTTCTTTAACTAAGATCTCTTTAACTAAGCCACCTTCAAGGTTTTGCACCACTTGGATTTGAGAGGAAGGGATCACTTTGCCTTGGCCAACGGTAACTTTGTCGATCTCTGCCCAAGCAGACCACCCAATAGCAGCAATAAAAAACAGAACGATCACCCACAACATAATACGCGCACTGGTGGGCGTATTGAGGAGTAGTGCCGCTGTTTTATCGTCGACATACTCAAGCTCGGTCTCGTTCAATTTGCTGAAATTTTTCTGACTCATAACAGTCCTTGTTCGCTAAATAAAAGTGCAAGCCTATTGAGTGTATTCTTACTTCTTATAAATGTTAAGATTTTGTTCCTTTAAATCTTTGAATTTATATATTTTTTAAGACTTATCGGTTCTTGAAATCGGTTTTATCGAGCTGATGCTTTCTTAGTTTGTCATACAGTGTTTTTCGCGACACCTGAAGCTCTTGCTGTACTTCTTTTAAACGACCTTGATGGCGATGTAGTGCCTCAATCAAGATAATTTGTTCAAAGCTATCGGTACGTTGGTTTAACGACTGTTGTTGTTCCTCAATGCTGACGTCGAGCTCGTTATCGTCATTTTTCTCACTAATATCGCTGTCGAGCGACGGCTGCTTAATTTGAGTCAAGACTCTGAGTTCGGCATGCTGGCGAAGCTGGCGAATGTTCTCCACCCAATGCGTTGCAATGAGTCGTTGAATCTCTTTTTCTGTAATAACGGGCGGCGGCAACTGATAGCGACTTGCTGCACCGCGAGCAAAGTGTTTGAACAAAGACCCAATATCTTCCGTTCTTTGCGCCAAGGGTAGTAAATTAAATTGGCGCAGTTCACCTGTAATTGTAGTCGGAACTATTGTGGTTGCGATAATGATACAAGTTGCATTGGTCTTGCATGAGTTTTCACGAAGTAGAGTGGGTTTTAGATTCGCTAACCACAGCCATTGATCCTGAGTTAATGCTTCTGTCTCATGGATATAGATCGTTCCACCTTGATACTTCAAGAACAGTTGCAAAACAAACTGATGAAATGTCGCTTCGTCACTGCGTGGCAAATTAAACGCAGCAACAGGGCAAAGTTCCGCAGTTTGATGACTGTGTAAATCATGAGTGTATTGTGCTGTGACCCTTTTCCCCGTCCCTAAATCACCAACAAACAATAGAAGTGGGTTGGTTTTGGTGTCTAAGGTGATCAGTTCTCGGCGTAATGCCTGCATTGATGGCGATTGACCAATCAGTTTTGGGCCCACCTGATTTTGCATCGCCAACTCTTTACGCAATAGGTTGTTTTCTTCAACCAGTGCGAGCTTATCTGCGGCTTTTCTTACTGCTGTGAGGAGGGCATCGACCACAAACGGCTTTTCCAGAAAATCATAAGCCCCGGCTTTCATCGCAGATACCGCGGTTTGCACGTCACCATGCCCGGTAAGTACAATGACCTGAAAATGAGGATTTTGGCTCAGTAATTTTTGCGTTAATTGAATGCCATCCATCACCGGCATGTGAATATCGGTAATGACAATCCCGGCTTGCGTGGTATTTATCTTCTTTAGAGCCTCAATAGCATTAGGAAAGCAGACGATATCGATGCCTTCAATCAGCATGGCTTGTTCTACGGAGTCTCGGATAGCGGGTTCATCGTCGACAAAATAGAGTTTGGGCATAGAGTGCAAAGCCGAGTCCTTAGTTGTATGTGAGATTAGCAATAATGTGAAATTCGTTTTCTCGTTAACAATACCAATTCTGCGTCAGTTGTTAACTTTGTATAACGGGATATTAAGCGAGAATACCATGCCTGACGGCTCCAACTGGGCTGCACTGATCGAGCCGTGATACGCTTCAATAATCCGTTTAGATATAGAGAGTCCAAGCCCTAAACCTTCAGGCTTAGTGGTGAAAAACGGGTCAAAAAGTTGTTCAAGCTTGTCGGCAGGCATACCAATTCCGTTATCCCAAATGATCACCTGACACATGTCTTCATGCAGTTGCCATTCAACGCCTATCTGTGGAATAGCCTGTTGGTCTGCTGTTTGTTGAACTGTTGTTTGTTGGAGCAAGGTTTGTTGATCTATGGCTTGCTGCTGAAGAGCTTGAGTCGCGTTGTGAATCAGATTCACCAGCACTTGTTCGAGCTCGGTCGGATGAATCGCGATATTAATGTCATCTGGTACCGTGCTTAACCTGAGCGTGATGCCTTGCTTGATCATCAGTGCGCTGAGAATACTGGTGGCGTTGTTGACCGCTTGATGCAGGTTGGCTACATGATGCTCTTTTTTGGTGACCTTGCGAGTAAAGACTTTGAGTCGCGCGATGATGTCGGTAATGGTGTTGTTTAGGACAATCATTTTCTCAAGATTACTTTTCACCAAATCGGTTCGTTCCATTTCAAGCAGTTTTAAGCTGTTCTCGCTGTAGGTTCTGAGTGCTGCAAGTGGTTGGTTGATTTCATGATTAATGCTGGCTGACAGCTCACCCAGAACGGCTAATTTGGCGGTTTGGGTTAGCTCTTGTTCTGTCTGCTTCAACTTCGATTGCGACTCTTGGTATTGAAAGATGGTTTGTTGCAGCTGTTGATTGGATTGCTTCAAGTAGTGAGTCCGTTTATCAACGGTTTGCTCTAAGTTTTGGTTGAGTCGGGTCAACGCCACTTTCGCTACGTAGGTTTGGCGCCATGACCAAGCAATAAGCATCACCAAGCTGTAAATCACGACGAAGATGACATCGATCTGCAGTACTTTTATAAGCTCAGCCCGGGTCTCTTTTAGTGCGACCACTTGGTACTGATTGTTACTGACGGCAGCTGGGTAAAGATTAAAAGTACCAAGCTTGAATAACTGGTTGGCCGTGAGCTCTTTTTGGATTTGGTTGGATTGAAGGTTGTTAGATCGATTAGCGTTAGCTTCTGGTTGAGAGCTTGAAGAGCGAAATACTTCGATGATCGAAATTTCGCTTTGACCGTATTGGCGTTGAAGTGAGATATCCGTTTGTTGTTGCTGCGTTAGTGGCAACAATGAATGGTAAAGCCACGGAGTTTGGCTTGATAGAAATACCACTTGGTTAGAGTCGAGTACCACAATCTCAAATTCGTCGCTGGTTAGGATGTTTTCGAGGTTCTCTAAGCTCACTTTTACGGTGATAACACCAACAATGTCATTCTCAACATACAGCGGTGAAGATAGAAAGTAACCGCGTACATTCGAGCGGGCACCCAGTGCGACGTAGTGTGTGTTGTTACCTTGAATGGCAGAAGCAAAGTAGGGGCGAAACGAGAAGTTCTCACCCACAAAGGTGCGAGGCTTTTGATAATTACTGGAAGCGACCACAGTACCACTTGGGTCATGGATATATATAGTGTCGGCCTGGCTTTGATTTGACCATTCAAACAGCAATTGATTGAGCTGAGCAGCGGAAATCTTGTCTGTTTGCGGTGATGAGTCAAAATAAGAAAGCAAGCGCGGGTCATGACTGAGTAAGTTCGGGATCTGTTTGAATTTGTCCAATTCAGAATCAATTTGTAGGTTGGCTTTATTGGCCGCTTCATTGAGTTGCTGAGTGACGATTTTTTCTTGGAACTGTACTGCCATAAAGTGGGTTGCAGTCAGCCCAGCAGCTCCCAATAACAATGAGAATAAAACAAAGGGAGTCATTAGGTTAGGCAGTATTTTGGTCACTTGGATCTCTGCTTGTCATCGGTTTGTATAAAGATTATCAATATGATGGATAGAGTACCGAGATCTTGTTAACACCGAACAGCTTCTGTGAGACAAAACCATGGCTGAGACTTGTGTTTCAAAGGATTACAGCGCAAAATCACAAAAAAATTGAAAGGAGCAACCAAATGGAACTGACAGATATTCGTCGCGAATACGCTAAGGGTGGATTGAGACGTAAAGACTTGGCCGCAGACCCGATTGAGCAATTCAATCTATGGCTAGAGCAAGCCATTGAAGCGAAGTTGACGGACCCTACTGCCATGACAGTTGCTACGGTTGATGAAAATGGTCAGCCATTCCAACGAATTGTTCTGCTGAAGAATGTTGATAAAGACGGGTTCGTTTTTTACACCAACTTGGGTAGCCGTAAAGCGCACCAGCTTGAGCACAACAGCAAAATCAGTTTGCACTTCCCTTGGCATCCACTTGAGCGACAGGTTCATATTACGGGCACGGCTGAAAAGCTGACGGCTATGGAAAATATGAAGTACTTCTCGTCACGTCCAAAAGAGAGCCAATTGGCCGCGATTGCAAGTAAGCAGAGTAGCCGCATCTCAGCTCGTGGGATTTTAGAAGGTAAGTATCTAGAGCTTAAACAGAAGTTTGCTAAAGGAGAGATCCCAGTGCCTTCTTTCTGGGGTGGCTTCCGAGTTCGTGTCGATAGCATTGAGTTCTGGCAAGGTGGTGAACACCGCTTGCACGACCGTTTCTTGTTCTCTCGCCAAGACAACAGCTGGGATATTGATCGCCTAGCGCCTTAGGTTGCTTGATCGCTTAGCTGTTAACAGATCCAAAAATGCCGTTGATGAGACTTATCAACGGCATTTTTTTGTCTGCATTTTCAGTTGAACAGTAAATCAGTCACTGTGCAGAACAACGGAGATCTGTTTTTTGAGCAGAGTTTCTGGGATCACTGAGCCTAATCCTGAGTCCAATGCATACTCTATTAACTGGCTTTTACTACGTGCATCAAACTTCTGTTTCAATCTAGCGACATGACCTTCGACCGTTTTGATTGAAATGTTTAACGTCGACGCGATGTACTGTGGTTTCTTGCCGAAAAGCAGTAAGAACAGCACTTCTGATTCTCTCGAAGTCAGCCGCTTTTGCAGTTTAGACACGCGCGGCTCTGACCCCGCAAGCGATGCCTGGTTGCCTTTTGTTCCTGTTGCCTGACAAACCCAATGACCGACCTCTAAGATCGCGGTATCGGTAAGCTCTTGGCCATAGAAGATGGTGCCTTGGACGTTGTCGTCGTCATCAAGCCAAGGGGTTTTAGTAAAGATATGGGCGTGCCAGCGTCCGTCTGGATAAGGGTGAATATCGAGGATCTTAAGGGTACTGCGTGTATCCATCACATGTTTGTCTTGAGCTCTGAAATCTTGTGCGCACTCAGTGGTTTGACTGGGCATGTCGAAGTCAGTCAAGCCAGTACAAGTCTCGCCCTGTTTTAAGCCGATCAATTGGTTGTAAGCAAGGTTGGCGTACACGAAGACCGAGTCAGTATCTTTGCAGCCCCAGCAGCCTGGAAGTTGCTCGAATAAAGAACGATGTATGGAGTTGAGTGGATCTGGCAATGTTTTATCTCGCAATCAGAGGTATCACAATGATATCAGTTTCTTATAGTGCTGCAATGGCCATTTGAGTTTGAACTCTACACGAGAAGTAAAGGGTGAATATCAGTTGAACGGACTGCTGACTAACTGTGTCAATCTCGGAGAATCGATGGGCATAAAGGGTAATAAACAGGCAAAAAAAAGCCAGCCTGAAGAGGGGCTGGCCAAAGACAAGATATGCCTTGTCGACATGTAGAAGATTTTCAGTTTAATTTACGAGGGTCAGGTAAATTAAACTGAGGCATCAATTTGATACCCAGAGTGACTTACTACTCTATCGATGAATCTACTCCTAGGAGTGCTTATGCATAAGGGGGGAATTCCCCTATAAATGCTGTTCAATGTGATAATTGAGAACCTAGAGTAAATATTTAAGATTTTGCTCCTGTGATTGGGAGCCTATAGATCTCTTACTACTCGGAATCCTAGATAGTTAGCTGCGGTTGAAGGTGGTACGTACAGTTCGTTATACACTTTCGCTTCTTCAGGAGAGAAGCTCCACGCGCCACCTTTCGCTAAGCCTTTCTGAGCGGTTGTCCATTCCCATACGTTCCCCACCATGTCGTAGAAGCCTGTTGGCGTTGGCAGGAATGACTTAACTGGAGATGTGCTAACGTTTGACCAAGGTGTACCCGCCCAGCCTGTATTGGCTTTGCCAGAGCGGAATTCGTTGCCCCACCAGAAGTTGGTGTCTTGGCCTGCTCTTGCTGCAGCTTCCCACTCTTGTGGCGTTGGCAAACGGTAAGTGAAGCCTGTGTTTTTAGATAACCAACGAGTATAAGCTTTGGCATCATTTTGGCTAACACAAACGACCGGCGAGTTATCTGCTTGCTTAAAGCCAGGATTCTGCCAGTCATTGTCTGAAACGGTTGTGATCTCTGCATTGACGAACGTATCGCAGGTGTTCATCAGTTCTGCGTCTGTCTGGTAGCCTGTGCTTTCAACGAATGCTTTAAAGTCTTGAACACGAGTAGGCGTAGCGGCTAATGCAAAAGGCTGTTTGATGGTCACTTGCTTGGCATTGTTTTCACCCAGTAGGTAGCGACCAGATCCAACCACAATCATTTCTGGGCTCTGAATGTCGTTACCCATAGGGTCGGCAAATTTGGTGCCGACATTCAATGAATTCTGTTTGGCTTGTAATACGGCTCTTAGGTTGTGATCGCGGGCTATTTTTAGCTCTTGATGGAAAGAAAGGTAGCCTTCTTTTTCGATCGTGACCATGTGCTGGCCCGTTGGCAACATCACTTCAACCGGTGTGCTGCCATAGTTCACGCCGTTGATAGAAACATTGTCGTTGTATTGATTGGAACGCACCACCAAGTTAACCCAAGCGACTTCTTTTTGCTGGTCGTTGGCTTGTTGCTCGCTTTGCGTGAAACAGTTTGATGATTGAATACCAAGCAGACGACAAGGTGTGTTCTTATCTGGGCGTGTTTCTAGGTTCGCCGCAATCACCGCTCGGTAACGGTTATCTTCAGAGAAGCCAGAGGATTTCACTTTGTGTTGCAGAACGTGAATATTCAGCGAAGCAGACGCAAGGTGCTCTTTCACTGTGTTCGATTCAGTCGCGTTATCTACCAGACTATGTTGGAACTGTTTTACCGCTTTTTGAAGTGCCAAGGTCACCGTTTGGTCTGAACATTGCGCCAGTGTCATATCGCTGCTGCAACGGTTAGTAAAGCTCACGGTTTGCTCTTCCGTCTGAGTGATCTCGTTTCTTAGTCGTTCTGCTCTTGCTCTTAGCTTGTCTTGATTTAGGGTTGCGATTGAAGCTTCTGCCGTCGCTTTCTCGGCTTGAATAGCCTCAAGTTCCATCATCAAGCCTTGCTGTTTCTGCTCAGAGTCTGAAATCGCAAGCTTGCCTTCTTTTACTGTTTTCCACGCGTCTTGGAATAGGCTTTGAGCTGGCGAGATGTCGAAATCGGGCTCATCAATCATGCGCGTATAATCTTGCTCTAGGCTGGCTTTCGCTTTTGCGAGTGTTTGCTCAGCTTGAGCTGATAACTTGGTTAGACGTGCCGTTTGTTGCGCTTGGTTGTCGACTTCATTTTGTTTGTCAGCCAGTTTCTTCTCAACAGCCGTTAAGTCGGTATGCTTTTCGAATAGTGAGCTTTCAATATCGGTGACAGAAGGTGCGATCGCTGGTGTTGTTGCTTCTGCGAAAACAGCAGGAGTCATTAGGCAGGGAGCAAGTGCAAATAGTAGAGTAGGAAGACCTTGGCGCATGATGGGCTACTTCAATCGTAATTTAGGTTAATCGAATATTCTAAACGAGAACGCCATTTCGTCTGCAGCTACTGTTTATAACGACTATACAAGGTTATAACGATCATACAGTTTATAACTATCAACAAAATGGCGAGTGTTCATTCAGCTTTGTGAAATAGGCACGGCTATCTGATATAGAGCTAAGCGTTTATATCGGCTTAGCTCTATGTAGAAAGGGTGTTTAGCTTTCTTTGCTAGGAAGAAGCTTAACCCAAATAGTGTCGCTGCCGTTGATGGTAACTGTGCGGTTGTAAGACTCGTAACCTTGTTTTGAAATGGTTACTTGGTGACGACCGCTTGGTAGCGCAACCTCAAGAGGCGTGCTGCCGTACTTAATGCCGTTGATGGTTACTGAGTCGTTGTACTGATCAGAACGTACCGTCACGTTAGCCCACTGTTTGTCACTCTTCTTAACGACCGCAGCGTCACTGCCTGTTAAGCAGTAGCGAGTCGAAACATTCAATAGGTTACATGCTGCAACTGCTTCAGGTTTTGCTTGAAGCTGAGCTTGCATCTGCATGAAGTAAGAGTTGTTACCAGAGAAACCACTCTTGATTGCTTGGCTGTCTTGAACATGGATGTTCAGTTGAACACCTTGCAAGTTTTGCTTCGCTAGTGTGCTTTCTGTGAGCTGCTCAAGTAATTGGCTCTTGAACGTTTGCACGGCTTTCTGATTGGTCAGGTGTTTACCCTGTGCAGTACACTCACCCAGTGTCATTGTTGATGAACATGTGGTGGTGTAACTGGTTTCAAGAACCGCACTTTCACGCAATTCTGTCGCGATACGTTTTACACGAGCTTCAACTTTTGACTCTCTCAAGTTTGCTAGCTCATTATTCAGGCGAGCTTGCTTTTGCTTGATTTGAGAAAGGTGAATTTCGCTCTCGTTCATCGCTTGTTCGTTATCGAGCTGAGCCGATTGATTCTCTTTAACCGCAGCCCAAGCGTCTTGGTAACTTTTCTGGAAAGAGACCAAATCCGTTTCTGGATCTTCAAGCAAGCGACTGTACTGTTTGTCGAGTACAGACTTGGCTCTGTTGCGTTTTGCCTTAAGTTCCTCACCTTCGCGTAACAACTTGCTGTTCTTGTTTTGAAGTTGTTTTAGGTTTTCAGTCGCCGATACTTTGGTTGCTGAAATACGCTCAATATCTGAGTTTTTCTCTGTTAGCTTTGCATCGATAGCTGAAACGGGATCGACTTGATTCAGTTCTTCAGCTGATACCGATGCAGATACCCAAAGAGGGGATAGCGCAAGTAAAAGCGCTGAAATTCGAAAGTTAGTCATAGGTCCCTGCAACTTGTAGATTGAAATTGGCTCGTTAATAAAGTGTCTACTTCCTAGTTGTGAGTCACTAGTTATTAGCAATTAACACAGTACCCGTCTTTATACCGTTTTATTGCTATCCAATCTACTCAAAAGCCAAGTTTCGGTACTTCGGATACACTTTTTACAGGTTTATAGCCAATTATTTGAGCTATATAAGAAAATTTATTCATTATGTTAGAGCGGTGAAGCATTTATTGATGACATGGTTTTTCGTGCTTGCATGCTTGTGAAGCCCCTAAACTTGCCGGAACGATTGGTTTTACAATGGCCGTAGTTTATACACTCTTGATCATCTTTCCGGAGGCATGATCAAGACGATCGCGGTGATGATCTTTTGTTTGAGGTCAGGAAATGACTCTCATGATCATTTACAAATTCATCTTGTGCAGATTTCAGAGTATTATTCTTACTATGTTGACCTGAGTACTTTGCTGTCATGCCAAAACCTTTACCCTTTCCAAACCTAGATTTGTCTCCGCTAGGCCTTACTGGCCCTCGTCCCGCAGAGATCATTACCTTGCCTTCGCATATGGATTGTCATGATCACCATTATTCTCAGGTGGTGATTGGTCTAAAAGGTCAGGCGGAATTTGAAGTCAGCGGTAAGGGTAATCTTGTAGGCCCCGGGCAAGGATGTGTGGTGACAGCAAGCTCTGATCATGCTTTCGGTGGCGTGGTCGGTCAGTCGGATATTCTGGTACTTAACATGCCTGTGCCGAGTGACGACGACCCTCTGATGCTAGAGAAGATTAACCAGCTAGAGTCATCAAACGTCTACTTCCAATTAGACGCGCAAATTCAAAAACTTATCCATATGTTGGTACAAGAGATGCAGGCAAGCCCTGATGATCTGCTATTAAGCCGTGCCTGTAATGATACGGTGATCGCATTGATGCAAAGACACATCTCGGCGTTTGAAACCTCAATCAAAGATTCGCGTTTCGACCTTGAAGCTCTGGATCGTTACATCGAGCAACACCTCGCGAATAAGATCTCAGTCGCGCAGCTTGCAGGCAGCGTGTTTTTGGGCGAAAGCCAATTCCACATGCTATTCAAAGAGCAAATGGGCATTACTCCTCACCAGTATGTATTAGGTAAGCGTATCGACCGCTCTCGCCGCTTGATCGAACAAGGTAATCTGAGTCTTGGTCAGGTTGCAGAATTGGCTGGTTTCTCCGGTCAATCTTCCTTTACTCACACCTTTTCACGCCTTCAAGGCATGTCACCATCCCAATACAAAAAGAAAATTTCTGTTAAATAGTGAAACAAAACGGCATATTATTTTAAAGTTTCATATGTGACGTTGTGTTTGTTTTGTTAATAAAGCGAGTTTTTAGCAAAAAACTCGGAGTTTTTGACAAGTAATCCTTATATACTCTAAATACACTGCAGCCATTGTAGAGATCCCCGGGCTAATTCCGGGTGTGAGATTAAGGAAAACGCATGTTTACAGCTACTGATGTGTTAAAGCCAGAATTCAACGAGCAGCCGCTTGCTGATCTATGGTCGCTTATCTCACCATTATATATGGTGGATGAAACCCAATGGCTAGAGCAACTTCTGCCACTAGCTACCCCTTCTGAGTCTGAAAAGCAGCAAATCACAGAGAAAACGACATCATTGATCGAGGCTATCCGTGCGGATAAGACTTCTATCCAGATGATCGATGCACTGCTGCTTGAATACAGCTTAGATACTCAAGAGGGCATCTTGCTGATGTGTCTGGCGGAAGCCTTGATGCGTATTCCTGATTCAGCAACGGCTGATGCGCTGATTCGCGACAAGCTAAGCGTTGCGGATTGGAAGTCTCACCTTAAGAATTCTGATTCGGTGTTTGTTAACGCATCCACTTGGGGCTTAATGCTAACGGGTAAGGTGGTTGGACTTTCATCTAAAGAGCAGAGTGCTGGTCAAGCGGTTAACCGTTTAGTGAACAAGCTTTCTGAGCCGGTGATTCGTAAAGCGATGCACCAAGCAATGAAGGTGATGGGTCACCAATTCGTTCTTGGCCGTAGCATTGCTGAAGCGCAGAAGAACGGTAAGTCTATGCGTGACAAAGGTTTTACCTACTCATACGACATGCTAGGTGAAGCGGCACTGACCACTGCTGACGCAAACAAATACTTCAAAGATTACCTAATGGCGATTGAAGCCGTAGGTCGAGACACGTATGTCTCTTCAAAATCGAGCCCTGCGCCATCGGTATCTATCAAGCTTTCTGCGCTTCACCCACGTTATGAAGTGGCGAACGAAGACCGCGTACTGACTGAACTTTGCGACACGCTAGAGCAACTATTGCGCCGCGCAGTAGAGCTCGATGTTGCAATTACGATTGATGCGGAAGAAGCGGATCGCCTAGAGCTTTCTCTTAAATTATTCGAAAAACTGTACCGCACTGACCTTGTAAAAGGTTGGGGTAAATTTGGTCTGGTTATTCAAGCTTACTCAAAGCGCGCACTTCCGGTTCTAGTATGGCTAAACCGCCTAGCGAAAGAGCAGGGTGATTTGATCCCGCTTCGCTTAGTTAAAGGTGCTTACTGGGATAGCGAAATCAAATGGTCGCAACAAGCTGGCTTTACTGATTACCCAGTTTACACACGTAAAGAAGCGACAGACGTAGCTTACCTTGCATGTGCGCGTTACCTATTGAGCCCAAGCGTTCGTGGTAATATCTTCCCGCAGTTTGCGAGCCACAATGCTCATACGGTTTCTGCTATTGCCGTAATGACCGACCATAAAGACTTTGAATTCCAACGCTTACACGGCATGGGTGATTCTCTGTACAACCATGCGATGGAAGCTTACCAACAGTCGGTACGTATCTACGCACCGGTTGGCAGCCATAAAGATCTACTGCCATACCTAGTACGTCGCTTGCTAGAAAACGGTGCAAACAGCTCGTTTGTCCACCGTCTAGTTGATGCGCGTTGCCCAGTGGCAGAGCTGACTCAACATCCTGTCGATATGCTTCTGGCGTTCGATACATTGCACAACACTAAGATTCCTCTGCCTCCAGCGGTTTTCCCTGAGCGTAAGAACTCTTACGGTGTGAACATTGATATTGAAAGCGAAGCGCATCAGTTTGAAGAGCAAGTAAAAGGCTTCTTAAACAATCAATGGACTGCGGGCCCTGTGATCAACGGTGAATCTCTTGCCGAAAGCATGATCAAGGCTGATCAGAACGTTGAGCAAGTGACGGCACCTTATGATCGTCGTATTAATGTGGGTCAGGTGGCTTTCGCTAACCTTGATCATGTTTCCGCAGCGATCACTGGCGCAGACGCAGCATTCGCTGATTGGAACACAACTTCGGTTGAAACCAAAGCGGCTGCGCTTGATAAGTTGGCTGACCTGATGGAAGACAACCTCGCTGAGCTGGTGGCGATTTGTCATCAAGAAGCGGGTAAGACGATTCACGACAGCGTTGATGAAGTACGTGAAGCAGTCGACTTCTGTCGTTACTACGCAAAACAAGCGGACAACCTACAAGGTTTCGAACTAAAAGGTTTTGATGGCCAAACACGAATCGCTTCTCGACAAGGTCGTGGTGTGTTCGTCTGTATCAGCCCTTGGAACTTCCCTCTAGCTATCTTCCTTGGCCAAATTACTGCAGCACTAGTGGCGGGTAACACGGTTGTGGCGAAGCCTGCCGAGCAAACAAGCTTGATTGCAGCTCGCGCGGTTGAACTGATGAATGAAGCGGGCTTCCCTGCTGGCACGATTCAGTTACTACCAGGTCGCGGTGCTGAGATCGGCAGTGCACTAACAAGCCATGATACGATTGCGGGCGTTGCCTTTACTGGTTCTACGCCAACGGCACAGCGTATCAATGTGTCATTAGCCACTCGTAACGCTAAGCCAGTTCCGTTTATTGCGGAAACAGGCGGTCAGAACGCGATGATCGTCGACAGTACTGCACTGCCTGAACAGGTAGTTCGTGATGTGATTCGTTCAGCATTCGCTTCAGCAGGTCAGCGTTGTTCTGCACTACGTGTGCTTTACATCCAAGAAGACATTGCAGACCGCGTGGTTGGATTGATTCACGGAGCAATGGACGAGCTGAGTGTTGGCATTCCACACCTTCATAAAACCGATGTTGGCCCTGTTATCGACCAAAACGCGAAACAGAAGCTAATGGCGCACTTAGAAAACATGACCAATACCCAGAAGAAGGTGGCTCAACTTTCTCTAGGTACGGATTGTGAACATGGTGACTTTGTTCCACCAAGTGCTTTTGAAATTGATGACATCAGCTGCTTGAAAGAAGAACAGTTTGGCCCAGTGCTACACATTGTTCGCTTCAAAGCGAGTGAGCTAGCGCAAGTGGTAGACCAAATCAACCAAACGGGCTTTGGCTTAACTATGGGTATCCACAGCCGTAACGAGACAACTTACCGTTGGATCGAAAAACACGTTCGTGTGGGTAACTGCTACATCAACCGTGACCAAGTGGGCGCCGTTGTTGGTGTTCAACCATTTGGTGGTCAAGGCTTATCAGGTACTGGCCCTAAAGCGGGTGGTCCTCACTACCTATACCGCTTTACTGATGTTCATTTCTCTCAATCACAAGACAAGGCATAAGGAGCATTATCATGGTTCATCAAGTGACAGGTTTTTCTGATGCTTTGCTAGCGTGGGAACAATGGAATCTTACAGACTTTGATTACAAGAGTGCTCAGGTACTTGCGCTGAAATCAGAGATCGAAAGCCAATCTGCGCCTTTGGCGACGGTGGCGACTTATCATCTAGAGCAAGCGTCTGCGCTGCTTTCTGAACATCACCTAATGGCAGGTCCTACGGGCGAAACCAATGAGTTGTATGCCGCTGGTCGCGGTGTGGCTTTGGTGATTGTTGATGATTGCCAAGAGAAAGTGCCAGCGCTGCAAACTGCAATGGCTTTGATTACTGCTGCGCTATTGGCAGGTAACAGCGTTCAATTGTGCAGTGATGATGTGCAGTTCAATACCTTAGTTGCAGACGCAGCTAAGTCGTCGAATTTGCCAACTAACTTGGTGCAAGTTGCCTCGTATGACGCTGCTCAACAGTTGTTGTCTTGCGATGTACGTAGCGTGGGTTACGTAGGTAACTCGCAAACGGCACAAGCTATCAATTTACAGCTTGCTAAGCGTGACGGTGCAATCGTCGGTTTAGTAGCTGAAACGGATCTGGCGACAATGAATGTTGCCAATGATCCACACCTATCGCTGCGCTTCATTACCGAGCGTACGCGAACTATAAATATAACAGCCGTGGGCGGTAACGCGACCTTGCTCGAACTTGGAAGCGAAGCTCACTAACCTTCAGTAAAATTGGCTCTAAGCACTTTTGGTTCTTTCCAACTTTGGTTTTCACCATCTTTGGGTTTAACTGATAGTGCTTTGGAGCCTGAATACCTAACTCAATGCACTTGCTTGCCTTTACGGTGAGTGCCTTGCATTGAATTAGGCATGGAAGGCTTTCTACAAAATGAGGACTATCAAATGATAGAAAACAGTTTTGCAATAACGACGACGTTCATTGCGTATCTAATTATGATGCTAGCGATCGGTGTTATTGCTTACAAACGTACATCTAACTCAACTGACTACTTCCTAGGTGGTCGTTCGTTAGGCCCATGGCCTGCTGCACTTTCTGCTGGTGCATCAGACATGAGTGGTTGGTTGCTACTTGGCCTGCCTGGTTACGCTTACGCTGCTGGCTTTGAAGCATTTTGGCTTGCTGGTGGTCTACTTGTTGGTACTTGGGCAAACTGGTTAATCAGTGCAAAACGTCTACGTACTTACAGCATTACGACTGAATCACTGACGCTGCCTGAGTTCCTATCTCGTCGTTTCAATGACAATTCTAAGCTGATCCAAACAATTTCTGCTTTCTTTATCCTTTTATTCTTCCTTTTCTACACAAGTTCAGGCTTGGTAGCGGGTGGTAAATTGTTTGAAACGGTATTCGGCCTAGATTACACAACTGCGGTAATTATCGGTACGGTATGTGTGGTTTCGTACACCCTGTTTGGTGGTTTCCTTGCAGTATCTTGGACGGACTTGGTTCAAGGTCTGCTGATGTCTGCTGCGCTATTGATTGTACCAATCGCAGCAATGAACGGTGGCCTTGGTCAACTATCGACTGACCTACACAACATCAACCCAGAGCTTCTAACGCTATGGAATGATGCGAAAGGTGAGCCGCTTTCTGCTATCGCGATCATCTCGCTAGCGGCATGGGGTCTAGGTTACTTCGGTCAGCCACACATTCTTGCTCGTTTTAAAGCAACACGTACTAATAAAGACCTAACAACAGCGCGTCGCATCGCGGTGGTATGGACTGCACTGTCTATGGTTGGTGCAATGCTGGTTGGTCTTGTTGGTCTAATCTATGTGACGAACTCTGGTGCACCTAAGCTAGACGATGGCGAGAAGATCTTCATGCTTCTTGTAAACGCGATGTTCCACCCAGTAATTGCAGGTATCCTACTGGCTGCAATCCTAGCGGCAATCATGAGTACTGCGGATTCACAACTTCTTGTTTCTTCATCTGCGATGGCAGAAGATCTGTACAAGCAAGTTCTGAAGAAAGACGCAACGTCAGAAGAGATTGTTCGTGTAGGCCGTTTCGCGGTTATCCTAATCTCTCTAATTGCACTTGTGCTAGCGATGACGCCAGACAGTTCAGTTCTTGGCCTTGTATCTTATGCATGGGCTGGTTTCGGTGCTGCATTTGGTCCAGCTATCGTGTTGAGCCTATACTGGTCTCGTATGAACCGTAACGGCGCTCTAGCGGGTATAGTGGTTGGTGGTGTTACGATTGTACTTTGGAAACAGTTCACGGGCGGTTGGTTCGATGTTTACGAAATCGTACCGGGAATCATCCTATCGACTATCTCTATCGTTATCGTGAGCCTAATCACTGGCGAGCCAGAAGACGAAGTTAAGAAGCAACACGCTGAGTTCGAGAAGAACCTCGTTGAGCTAGACTAATCCCAATGACTATCGGTTAAAAAACAGCCGAATTTACATTGTAAAACTTAGAGTAATAAATAGGGTCACTTTGGTGGCTCTATTTTTTTATGTGAGTACGACCTTTGTCTTATTTCAAATTAAGTCTATTCGAGGTTTTCTGATGTTGAAATTGGGGTTTACAATGTAAATCGAAAGCGTAGGATCTTGAGCGAGAAATGAAAGATCAATCTTGTTGATCGCGTTTGATGTCAAAAAACAAAATAGAAAAGTGGCTGTTTTTTGAACTTAGCGCTCACTTTTGTCATTAGCTCGGTGAATTGTGGAACCGAATTGGACATGATGTGTCAATTGTCAGTAACCACTAAAGACCTATAGGACAAAGGTATGCCTGATCTCTATTGCAAAGGATGTAAAAAAACAACACTACATAAGTCTATAATGAAACGTTGTGAAACAGAGCCCGAGACAGCCTCTGGCCGTATGATGCAATGGACGTCAAAGCTATTTAGTGGAAACCTGTACTACGATATGGAAACTCAGCACTTCTGCCGCACGTGCAATTGCCGCTGCGAAACCGGAAGTACTGTTCCCCAAGTTGGTTTAGCCTAACCCATAGTAAGTGCTTACTAACTTGATTCAAAAAACCTCCGTGTTGGGAGGTTTTTGCGTTTCTAGGCTGCTTTGAGTGCAAGTTCAGTTTCAATGGCATTGCCATCAATCTTCACATCCCAACCATAGTTTGAGTACTCATTTGCTAGTGCTTGAGCAACATCTTTTGATACCGTTACGTATGTCCATGAACCAATACCGTAAGGTTTATATGCGAGTTCTTGCGTTTTCATAATAGAGTCATCCTTTCTCTTTGATAATTCTATTATTCACTCTGGCCTATATCCTTTCTTTCGTTTCCGGCTCAACTTATTTGTTAATCGGGTCATTTCTATAATAATTTGTTAATAATCAGAGTTTGATTTATAAGCTCCATTATCTATTTGTATTTATTTATATTTGACGTGAATGCCATGCGTGCATTTAGTTTTTTAAATGTGTGAGCGAGGTTTTCTTCGATTGCTCTAGGTATGGAATATACTGAGCGAAATTTAGAATGTTTAAGGAATGTTATGTCTCAGCATCAACTTGATCGTATCGATAAAGAGATACTACGAATTCTGCATATGAAGGGGCGTTTGCCTGTTGTTGAACTTGCAAAGCAGGTTAACCTCACGACGTCACCTTGCTCTGACAGGCTCAAGCGATTGGAGAAAGAGGGATATATCACAGGCTATCATGCTGAGCTTTGTTCAGAAAAGTTGGGACTCGATGTCCAAGTTTTTATCCATATTCGTCTCGACCAGACTAGCTTTTCTATTTTTGATAAGTTTGCCCAAGCGGTTGAAATGATGCCCGAGGTGGAAGAATGTTATTCATTGTCGGGAGACTTCGATACCATGATCAAGGTTCGAGTGAAAGACATGAAGGCGTACCAAGCGTTTATGGCAACAAAGTTAGGTACCTTGCCAGGTGTGATTCAGACACGCAGTGAGGTCGTGATTGAAGAGCATAAAAAGGGCTTTGGTGTTAACCCTGAATTGTTGGCAACCTTAAAGTAGGGCACCGGTTTTACTTCAAGCGTGTTTGTTTAGATATAAAAAATGGAAGCCAATAAGCTTCCATTTTTGTGGGACGTTAGAGCAAGAGTAATCCGATAAACTTGTCCGGCTTACTTACAGCGTAATTGCCGCAGAGATTAAGCCAATCACACCACCGAATATACCACCCCATACTACTAGCCAGCCAAGGTGTTTTTTGATCATGGTTTGAACCATCTCTTTTACAAGCTTCGGTGTCAGTTCATTCAAGCGCTGATCAATGATCGCCTCAATGTTCTCTTTGATTTCATCCATCATCGCAGGCGATTCTAACTCGTCTTTGATGGCATTTTTTACAGAGTCACTCTTGCTGATTTCAATCACTGACTCTTGCATTTTCTCAACAAATGGCGCTTTCATCGGCTGTAGTGCCTCTGTGCCACCAACCATTGCCAACATACCGCCAAACTGTGAGTTCTCGATAACATGCACCAGTGAGTCGAATGCAGGATTAAAGTCGATCTTCTGAATCACAGGCTCTAGATTAAGCGATTTTCCTGTCATCTCGCTGCTTAGGAAGCGGTCGATATTACTTTCAGTAAAGAACTGCTCCATCATCAGTTGTTTGATGGCTGCCTTGAACTCTTCAAAGCGCGCCGGAATAACGCCAGAACCGTATAGGCCGGGTACTTTCTCGAACAACATGTGAATCGCAAGCCAGTTGGTTATGGCACCTGAAAATGCGAATAGGCCTGCGTAAAGCAAGTATTGGTTTGCTGTCGCATAGCCGCCAGCAAGCAGTGCTAACGCGATAACGTTAGTTAAGACACTTTTGTTCATGGTTGATCTCTAGAAATAATACTGCGCGCATTTTAAGAAAAAAACGCCAAGAAAAAAACAAAAGGATCGATGAAGTTTACGTAACAGGTGGGGAAAGGTTGCTGATCTAGGGGCATAAGAAAGGCTAGCCTCCCCCCGAAGTCTAGCCTTATTCCAGAACGCGCAAGCGAGGCGTCTTTGGTGTTAATGTCATTATATAATTACGACATAACATTCTGCCACGTGTAATTTACCACTAATTAACAAATTGTTGTGAATCACGCCGCACTTTTAAAATAGCACAAAAATTAAGCGCTCGTAGCCTGTTCAAGATCATCGGCAATGAAGCCACCGGTTTGGTGATTCCACAATTGAGCATAGATGCCATTTTGTGTAATCAGCTCTTGGTGTGTGCCTTCTTCGACGATATTGCCTTCATCAAGCACGATCAGGCGATCCATCGCAGCAATGGTCGATAGGCGGTGTGCAATCGCGATAACCGTCTTACCTTCCATTAGCTCAATCAAGCTCTCTTGGATTGCCGCTTCCACCTCAGAATCGAGTGCAGACGTTGCTTCATCCAGAACTAATAGTGGCGCATTTTTCAAAAGAACACGCGAGATAGCGACACGTTGACGCTGTCCACCAGAAAGCTTAACGCCTCTTTCACCGACTTGAGCATCGTAACCAATATTGCCAAACGGGTCGGTTAGGGTTTCGATAAACTCATGAGCGTGTGCTTGTTTAGTCGCCGCGTATACCTCTTCGTCGGATGCTTCTGGTCGACCGTAAAGAATGTTGTCTTTGATCGAACGGTGCAGCAGTGAGGTATCTTGAGTCACCATACCTATGTTACTGCGCAGTGAGTCTTGAGTAACGCTGGAGATTTCTTGGTCATCAATCAGGATGCGACCACTTTCTACATCGTGGAAACGCAGTAATAAGTTAACTAGGGTCGACTTACCTGCACCTGAACGGCCCACTAAGCCCACTTTTTCACCTGGCTTAATGTTGAGGTTCAGATTGTTGATCACGCCCTTGTTCTCGCCGTAGTTAAAGCTGACGTTGTCGAAGTTAATACCACCTTGTGGAACGTCCAAAGGCTTCGCATCTTTTTTGTCTTCGATAGCGATAGGTTTAGACAGGGTTTTGATGCCATCAATCACAGTACCTAGGTTTTCGAACAGACCACCGATTTCCCACATGATCCATTTCGACATGCCGTTAATACGCAGAGCTAAGCTGACTGCAATCGCAATTGCACCCACGGTGATTGCACTATCTAGCCATAAGTAGATAGAGATACCCGCAATGCTGAACACTAATAGATAGTTAGCGAACTCTACACAGATGTTGAAGCCAGTTACCAAGCGCATTTGACGGTGCACAGTATCAAGGAAGCCTTCCATGCCTTCTTCTGCGTATTCGGTTTCTCTTTTACTGTGTGAGAACAATTTCACCGTCGCGATGTTGGTGTAGCTATCAACAATGCGACCTGTCATCAATGAACGCGCATCGGCTTGTTCTGATGACACATCTTTCAGCTTTGGTACGAAGTGCAGCTGGATACCGATGTAAACGAACAGCCAAATCAGCATCGGAGCCATCAAGCGCCAATCTGATTCGGCGAGCATGAATAGCATCGCAGTGAAGTAAACCGTCACGTAGACAAAAACATCAACCATTTTAGTCACGGTTTCACGCACTGCGAGTGATGTTTGCATCACTTTAGTGGCGACACGTCCGGCAAAATCATCTTGATAGAACGACAAGCTTTGCTTCAAAAGATAGCGGTGCGCTAACCAACGGATCGACATTGGGTAGTTGCCCAACAAGGTTTGGTGAAGCAAAAGCGAGTAAACACTGATCAAGATCGGCATTACGACCAATAACAGAACACCAAGCCCCATCAGTGTGGATTGGTTATCTTCTAAGAAGGTTTCTGGGTTGCTGGTTGATAGCCAATCAACCAGTTGGCCCATGTAACCGAACAACGCGACTTCGATGATCGCGATGGTCATGCTCATTAGGCCGAGCAAGATTAACGGTTTTTCAAAACCTCGAGTGTAATGGCGACAGAATGCCAGTATTCCAGTAGGAGGTTGTATCGGCTCTCCCTTTGGAAAGGCTTCAGTAAAGCCTTCAAATTTTTTGTACATAGATTTCCCTTTATAACGAATGCATCTATTAGCAACTGCATCGTCTGTGTAGCTTTGTTTTTATAGGTTCGGTTTGAAATTGGGCGTCTTAGCTTGAAATTATATAAGCGCCAATTCGTTCTTATAAGCATTAAGCCATTCGATGGATTTTGGTTTAAGCGTTTGGTTGAAAAACTTGGCTCACGAGTTCGTTTAACACTAATACGTTGTTTAAGCGATGTCGCAGGAAAGGTCCAAAGCGTGTCTTTCATGACGCGTATTTTAGATTGAATCGGACAGGAAAAGTTAAGCTTATTTCAAACGTAATTGATTGTTATGCAACGGTGATAATCCTAACGCTAAATGGATTAAATTGTAACTTAAACCCGCCGCAAGCTAGAGAATGAAGCTCGGATATTTATTCAGCAAAACCTGCATCTCATATGCAAACTGTTGGTTCTTTCTGATGTGCTGTTATCTTGCAGTAAAAATTACCGAATAAACTGAGTTTTGCAGGAATTGTCTGGGATAAATATTCAAATCATTATTCTTTTCAGTGAATCTTGTCGTAACAAGTTGTTTACAATTCTGAGGTAAATAAAAGATAGGGACGGTTGAGATGTTAAACCTACACAAAAAATCACTTCACATTACTAATGTTCAAAACGCCAATTGCGTTGTTATGGTGCCGCCAAAAGAATTTAAATTTAATGAAGAAACGGCACAAGATAATGAGTTTCAGAACAGAGTGAATCTGACCGAAGCTGAGGTCAAATTAGAAACCATGGCCGAATTTAAGGCGATGGTCGCTTCGTTGCGTAAAGAAGGTGTGCAAGTTGTAGAGTTTGATTACCCAGAATTGGGAGTTGAAACTCCGGATGCTGTTTTCCCAAACAACTGGTTCAGTACCTGTAGTGATGGAAGCTTATTCACTTTTCCTATGGCGTGTGAAAACCGTCAGAATGAAGTTAAGCCAAATGCCCTTATTGAAGCTTTAGAAGCGTCTGGTCGTATAGTTAACCACAGTGAGTCTCTAGAGTCTTATATCGCACAAGGTTCATACCTTGAGAGCACTGGCGTGATGGTGATCGATCATATCAATAAGACCATCTACGCGGCGCTTTCTCAGCGTTGTGACCGTGAAGTGCTAGAAGACTATGCGAAGCGTATTGGTTATTCTCGTGTGGTGTCATTCCAAACAGCACTGCCTTCTGGTCAGCCGATCTACCACACCAATGTGATGATGGCGATTGGCGATAATTTCTGCGTGATCTGTGATGAAGTGATCCCAGAATTTGAACGCCGTTTTGTGGTGAAGTCACTTGCTAAAGATAAGCAGGTTATCTCTATCTCAATCGATCAGATGAACCGATTCTGTGGCAACATCCTACAGTTGGAAACCGTGAATGGTGACAAGGTGATTGCGATGTCTCAATCGGCTTACGATGCGTTTTCTCCTGCTCAACTCGCGCAACTTTCAACACACGGTAAGCTGCTACCATTTAACGTGAAAACGATCGAAGACATTGGTGGTGGTTCGGTGCGATGCATGTTGGGTGAGGTGTTCTTACCAACGCGAGTAAATCGTCTGTAACAAGCACTCATTTCTAGTAATCAATCTTCGAATACCACTCTCATTGAAGAGTGGTATTTTTGTATTAGCTTATCTTTGAATTGGTCTATCAGAAGTAAGAAGACAGAAAAAAAACCAAAACTAGATACAAGAGCTAACTTACAAAAGCTATGAGGCGCTCTTGAAAGCCCTGTGTTCGATGAATTGAGTTGAGAGTGAGACTACTTCCTTAGAATACACCAGTGCAGTGTGATTGAGCTTGAGTGCGCAGGTGTCTGTTGCGCCTCGCAGGTTCGCGTCTTCAAGTGTCACAGTGCCATCACCAGGGTTTCTGCCCAATACAATGCGACCTACACCCGCGTCGTAGGTGCCAGTAATCACGCCAATCGGCACATCAATATCATAATCACCCAAGCCATCGCTCAAGATCATCTTGCTCGAACCAAATATAAATCCGAGGCCATGATTTGACAGCGTTTTCGCGATAGTTGCGCCGTTGTGTGGAGTTCCCGCGGTAATGATGCAGGTGTCGGCAAAGTCGGGCTGGTAAAACTTAAAGTAGTGGCGGATCAGCAAGCCACCGAGCGAGTGACCAAAGAAATAAACCTCATCGTGTTCATCAAAGCGTGCATTCACGAAGCGGTTAAGGCGTTTAGCCGCAGAAGGGAAACGCAGCGAGTTGTAGGCAAACTTGTGGGTAGTGAAGCCGCGTTTTTTGAAATTTCTATCTAGATATTGCATGATCAACGCAGGCATATACAGACCATGAATTAAAACTATGTGTTTGTTTTTATTATTCATTATTGCCCTCCGACTGATGGTGTTTTCAGTATATGGAGTCGCAATTCTAAACTCAACAAAACTTGCTGTGAATGGGACACAATAGACAGAGAGTGTCGTAGTGGCAGTTCGTTATTCTGACCTGACCCCGCCATAAACGTCTATAGTTAATCCCCCTTGTTTGGCATAAGTATTGGGTGTTAGGCCAATGGTTTTCTTAAGGTAACGAATTAGGTGCGGTTGGTCGCTAAACCCAAACTGAAAGGCAACGTCTAGCCAATCAGTGTCATTAAATTCTCTCTTATAAAGGTATTCGAGCATTGCCTCGAGTCTGTTTATTGATTGGCACTGTTTTAGCGTGAGGCCAGTCACCTTGTTAAAGCTTCTCTCTAAGGTTCGTTGTGAGCAAAACAGTTTGTTGCCAAGCTCTGCAATCGGCGTTGAACCAAGCACCCCCAGCACCTTGCGTGTCAGTTCGCTGTGCCTGTCTATTTGACTTGCCGATATCTAAGGCACCAGTAGATCTTATGATTTTGAATTTTTAGTTTTGATTAGCTCAGAATCACTTGCTTCACTTTTTGCTTCAGGTTCAAACAAAACTTTTATCACGCCTTTTTGTAGGATCAGGTTATTAGGGTAGGTGATGATGTTGCCCGAACTGTGTCGAAGAATAACGTGGAACATGGTGATATCGATGATCACACCGCTGATGTCTTCGTCTTTCTCTGCGACCCTTACTCTATCACCAATGCGATAAGGGAATACGAAAAATATTAGTACGCTGGCTGTTAGGTTACTTAGAATCGACCATTGCGCGAATAAAGCGACACCCAGCACCGCAAATATGGATGACAAGAATAGCGAAATATCACCAAAGCCCAAGTTAAGAACAATCGTAAACACAGCGATGAAGAGTAAAAACAGAACGATATTGAAACACTTAATCACGAACTGCTTTCGCTTCAACTCGACACGCTTGTTCTCCGCTAATGTTTCTATCCAGTTTTTCCCTAAGCGTTTTATCACCCAATACACAGTGATAAGAAGTAAACCTAAACTTACTTGTTTAAGCCACATATTGGATTGCAAAAACTCAATCATTAAATAAACCTCATTTTTCAAAATAACGACCTCTGGCTCTACGGCCACGAGTAGCCCAACGTAAAATGGTGGGATTGCTATTGGGTTATTTGTTCCGGGTATCCCTGCAATATTGACACCCAGTAAACCGGTGAAAAACCCAGCAGGGAGGAAAATACCCGCAATGATAGAAAATAGGTACGTATTTCTATTCTTTTTTTCAGTTTGTTCAGGCAACTCGAGCTTTCCGATGGTTTACATAAGCAAAAGCACTACCGACACGGTGCGAAGATGTCTTGGCTCGCTCGGTATTCGTTGGTTTGCACGTCCATCAGGCCAAGCAAGGAGTCGAACAGGTTATCGTGAGAAAAGCTCTGCTCTTTCCCCGCCTTTCTTAAGCAGGTCTCGCTTATCCCTTTCTGCGCAGCAAAACCATCAGACATCCATAGGATCATCGGTACGTGGGTTTGTTCTTTTGGTGCCAGTGAGTAGGGCATGCCATGAAGGTACACGCCATTCTCCCCTAAAGACTCTCCGTGATCCGAGATATACATCAGCGCGACATTGTACTTGTCGGTCAGTTTCTCCAGTTTCTGAATCGCCTGTGAGAGAAAGAAATCCGTGTACAAGATGGTGTTGTCGTAGGTATTAACCACTTCTTCTTTGGTGCAGTTTTCAATGTCGGCGCGAGCGCAGTCTGGTGTGAATTTCTTATGATCGTCAGGGTAACGTTCAAAATAAGTTGGGCCGTGAGAACCCGAAATGTGATAGAAAATGATGCTATCTTGCTTAAGATCTTGAGTATCTTGCTCAAAGTTCTCTAACATTGCCGTGTCGTAGCATACATCGTTATTGCACAGCGGGTCGCTGTCTTTGGCAACGAGAGTCATCTCTTTGATTCGATGTGCGACGGCTTTGTCTCCCCCATCATGCTCACGCCAGATAGAGTGAATACCTGCACGGTTCATAATATCGACCACGTTATCTTGGTTGTAAGCTTTGTCGCGATCGTAGTTGCTGCGATTCATGTTCGAGAACATACACGGAACAGAAACCGCAGTGGCTGTTCCGCACGACTGAACATCAGAGAAAAATATCGGGTTGTATGGCTTGGTATGAGCGTTGGTTTCTCTCTCATAGCCATAATATTGGTAGTTGTATACACGTGCGGTTTCACCAAGAACAAACACCAGTAAGGTTGGTTTTTCTGCTTGTTTCGCTTCTGGTTTTAGCTGCGCATCTAACCCTAACTCTTGATAAGGGATAGGCTCTTTTATGTAGGTGTTATTGATGTATTTAACCGTTGATGCCACGTATTCGGTTGGGATAATCATCTTTTTGATATGCGAGTTATTGCGGCCAATCGAAACGTAATCTTTGTAGAAAAGCCCGGCAATAATCGCAATGACGATCAAAGAAGAAAGTAAGCCAATCGATTTCCAGACAAAGAAATCTTTCCAAGACTCTTTTTCAAGTTTGGTAAACAACAGGATGAGTGATGGAATAGCGCCCATCGTTAGTAGCCATAATATCGAGTGACCACTGATATAACTGGTTGCTTCACCGCTATTGGTCTCAAACACATTCTCTATCATGCCGTAGTCGACGAATATGCCGTAATTGAACATACTGTAGCTGACTAAGGTTGAGGTGATCAGCAATAAGATGAAAAACGGCTTAGAGAAGATAGGCCAGTTGAATACTTGGAAGATGAAATTAAAGGCAGCAAGGAAGAAGATAGGAATGGAGATAAGAAACGCAATGCTTTCAGACTTCGATGCTTGAACAATACTAAACAGTTCTTGGGTGAGAGGTAGGTTGATGACAAGCAGGTAATACACGGCCAACACAAAAGGCAGCTTGTTTATCGAGATGTTTAAGCTTGGTAGATTCATAGGTCTTATTTTCCTGCGTCTCTTATCCCTTTATTTTAGTCTGGCTACCAAGAAAGCTCTAATATCAACGCATAAAGCTCAGATAGGCGGCGATAAACCGACTAAAGTGAAATGACGCGATAGGTGTGTAGATACAAAAATTCACTTTACTGAGTGACCTTCATGACAAGGTGGAACAGCAAAGTGAATTAGTAAGTTCAGCTTATTCTATGTGGCTCAATCACATTAGAAGTTGTATGAACCACCGAAGCTAATGCTGTTGAAGGCAAGTGTTTTGTCTTCTTTATACAAACCGTAGTCGTTCTCTACGCTTACTGCATCTGCTTGCGAAATTAGACGAAGTGTTAGGTGTTCAACTGGCGTGTATTCAACACCAACACCAAAGTGGAAACCCGTACCGCTATCGTCAGCATACAGAGCTGCGGTATTTGCGTTTAGGTCAACAGAACTTAAACCTGCCAATACGAATGGGCGGATTGTGTTGTCGAATGTGTAACCAAGATTTGCTGACAAAGAAACAGACGTTGGAGACAGTTTTGCAGCCCCTTTTTTGTAATCTGCGTAATCGTTGTAGCCAAGTTCAACACCAACGATACGGTTGAATTGGTAGCCTCCGTATAGGTTGTAGCCCATACCGTCTGAATCTAAACTACCTTGACCGTCTGTGTCAGAACCTTGGTATACGCCAAGACCGCCACCTATGTAAGCGCCGCCGTCAGTGCCTGCTGCTAAAGCTGGAAGAGAAACCGCGCTGATTAAACCCAGTGCTAATGCTGATTTTGTTATCTTGTTCATCTTTGTTACTCACTCTTAAATGTCATGCCAGTATCAATCATTGTTGTATTTCGACCTTTCGACCGTTGGTGAGTATTATTCCGTAGTCTTGTATGTATTACTGTATGGCTTTGTAAGCTGAATCGTTACATAGTAGAAAAAATACACATCAGATTACGTAGTGAGTTAGGCTGCCCAAAACAAGGAATACACATGCTAATGAGACAAAACACAGGCTTGGTGGTTGTGGACGTACAAGGCAAGCTCGCACGCCTCGTCGATGACAGCGATTCGCTGATTTCTAACTGTGGGAAGTTAATTCAAGGAGCGCAGGCTTTGGATCTGCCAATTATTAGTTTGGAACAGAATCCCGAGAAGCTAGGTGCTACAGTCGATGAACTGAATAACCTGTTGAGTGATGCTAAGCTGATACCGAAATTCACTTTCAACGCGTGTGACGAACCTAAATTTGTTGAGGCGGTGCAAGCCAAGGACGTGGATACTTGGTTAGTGTGTGGTATCGAGGCTCATATTTGTGTCTATCAAACCGCAATAGGGTTGTTAGATCTTGGGTACAAGGTGCAGGTGGTCAGTGATTGTATTAGTTCAAGAACGGCCCTCAACAAGAATCTGGCAATCCGCCGACTAACGGATGCTGGTATCCAAATCACAGGATTGGAAATGAGCTTATACGAATTGGTGAAAGATTGTCGCACACCAGCATTTAAGCTCATTCTGTCCTTGATTCGTTAGTCACCGAGAGGTTGTCGGTCGCCGCCGCCTCGGTAGGAATCGAGTGCAACCTTCAAGCGGCGCAGTTTATCGCGCGAGCGGTTCTTGTGATTGACCGCCATACCCATAGAAAGCACATCCACTAAGGCTAACATTGCGTAGCGAGATGCCGATGGTTTGTAGATGAAGTCGGTTTCCATGTGTTTGATAGGTAGCAAGATATCTGCAATCTTTGCCAGTGGTGTGTCTTGTGGGGTAATCGCGATGATCTTAAGCCCATACTGCTTAGCTAGCTCTGCGGTTTCGGTGATCACAGGCGTGAAACCGGTCGCGGAAATCATCACCATCACATCATTAGCATCGGCTGTTGCGGCAACCATGCGTGACATTAAGCCATCGTTGTATGACACCACAGGATAGCCTAAACGAAATAGTCGGTGTTGCAGCTCTTGAGAGGCTATAGTTGAGCCGCCACCCATGCCGATTGCAATGATCTGCCTGGCGTTATGCAGCCAGTTTACTGCAGTTTCAACATCTTGCTCTTTGAATAGAGTACGGTTGATATCGAGGCTCTGCTTGATTGACTCGTAGATACCTTGATAGCCAGTTTGGTTAACCGGTTCGAGAATAAAGCGCTGGCCAACCGTTAGGGTTTGAGCAAGCTTGATCTTCATATCACGTACGTTGTTACAGCCGATCGCCTTAGCAAAACGGGTTATCGTGGCTTCACTGACCTGAGCTCCTTCAGCAAGCTCTGTGATACTGGCATTGGCAGCAAAATCAATGTCGTCCATGATCAGCTTGGCGACTTTTTTCTCTGCATCACGAAGAGCGGGAAAACGCTCGGTTATCTGTGAAATGATATCTACTTCTAAACTCAAGAATCCTGATCCTTTGTTGATGGGGCTAATCGTATTGCTTAGTTTTTAAGAACCTAGTTCGAAAGAACCTCTCTCGTAACAACCAAGCTTTTTAGCCATTTAGTGCTAATCCATTTAAAACTAAGCCTTAGCCCCGTTAGTATATCTGATTGCTTCGCTGATTCTAGCTTATTGAAAAATCGAACTAGAAGCAGGTTTCTACCCAGTGGCTGACCTGATGATCGTCATCGCTGATGGCAATGTAGCGCCATTTGTCGAAGGTTAAACATGGGTGTGAGGTTGAGAACGCAATCATGTCGCCCACTTCAATCTCAGCAGAACCGTCCGTTTCAACAAAGGTGTGCTGATCCATCACCGCGGTAGCAGTCAGACCTTTCACAGAGATAGCTTCGCCATTGCGATAGCCGCGCTCGGCAATAGGTAAACCCGCATCGAAGGCCACATCACGCTTACCTAGCCCGATCACCAGTTTTGTTGGCTCCGGACGAGAAATAACATACGCCCACACCTCAAGTGCCGATTCTAAATCACCACCCAATTCACACGCGTAACCTTGGTTTGCTTGGGCACGTTGCAATACCTTGCTTTGGGCATCGAGGTAGATCCCAGTATCGTGAATGGCATAACAACCTGGGCGGATAATCGCTAAATAATCCGTTAGGTTTGCCAAGCATTCTGCCACCACGTCATACCAAGCCGAACCTGCACCAGTGATGATAGGTTGACCGGTAATTAAACCGTCTGATGCGAGGCTTTCGACCGAGGTCAGCGCTTGGTTTAAGAAGGTACGAATGTCTTGCTCGGCATTGTCGCCATGAATCACACCCTCATACACCTCAATACCCGCTAGCGAAAGCGCAGGCGTATCTTGAATAGTTTGCGCCAGTTTTAGAACTTCTTGAGGTGAACGACAGCCACAACGGCCACCTGGAACACCAAATTCGATTAGAACTTTTAGCGTCTGCTTTTTGTTGGAGAAATATTGGTTGAGTTGCTGCACGTTGACTGACGAATCCACACAGCAATAGAAATCAACGTCGAACTCACTAATAAGCTGTTCGATGATCGCCATGTTGGTTTTACCCACCAATTGGTTAGCCATGATGATTCTTTTTGCACCTGCCATTGCTGCAATTTCTGCTTGTGCAGGTGTCGCAACGGTAATTCCCCAAGCACCATTTTCTAACTGTTGACGGAAGAAGTCAGGTGTCATCGATGTTTTTCCGTGTGGCGACAATTTAACCTGATGATGATCGGCGAATGATTGCATCCAATTCAGGTTATTGGTCAACGCTGATTGTTTGATAATTGCTACCGGAAGCGAAATGTCTTCATCAACCAATCGATAAATACCGTTCTCAGATTGTGATATTGCTCTCCCTTTTTGGCCTTTTTCAGTCAAGATGAAACTATCTTTTTGATACTTTATAACATCTTTTTGCGCAGGGTTATGTTTCATTGCTGATTCCTAACATGATTTAAGTGATTGTTATTTAATGTTTAAATATGTCTGTAATGTATTTTGTGATAGAAACTATCACACAAATTAAAATATTGTGTGTGTTTTGTCACTGAAAATAATCGTCTGGATTTCTAATATAGCTCCATCAACAGAGTGGATTGAGAGAGTGAGAAATGTTGTTCGATACGATAATTAAAAATGTAGAGGTGTTTGATGGCACCGGCGAACAATCGTTTTGTGCCGATGTAGCAATCCGAGATGGAAAAATCGCTGAAATTGGCAAAATCGATCATGAAGATTGTAGCCAGTTGGTTGAGGGAGCAGGCTTAGCATTGGCTCCTGGATTCATCGATGTACACACACATGACGATACCAATGTAATTCGTTACCCAGACTGCCTACCAAAGATCAGCCAAGGTGTGACGACCGTGATTGTTGGCAACTGTGGCATCAGCGCATCGCCAACGGTTTTGGCGGGCGATCCACCTGACCCAATGAATCTATTAGGCGCGCAGGCTGATTTCAAATACCCAACCTTTGCCGCGTATGCACAAGCCGTAGAGCAAGCGCAACCAGCGGTGAACGTAGCAGCGTTAGTTGGTCACACCACACTGCGTAATCAAGTGATGGACGACCTACAGCGCACCGCAAGTGAAGAAGAAATTACAGCCATGCAAACCAACCTTGATTTAGCGATGGAGCAGGGTGCATTGGGTTTGAGTTCAGGTTTGGCTTACGCAAGCGCGAAACAAGCCAACGCTAATGAAGTGATGCAGTTAGCGAAAGTGCTGTCTAGTCATGGCGGTATCTATACCACGCATATGCGTACCGAATTCGAAGAGATCTTAAGCGCGATGGAAGAGGCGTTTGAGACCGGGCAATACGCGAAAGTGCCCGTTGTTATCTCTCACCTTAAATGTGCAGGTGCGGGCAACTGGGGCAGAACCGTTGAAGTACTTGATTTGATGGACAAGGTTTCTGAGCACCAAGATGTGTCTTGCGACTGCTACCCATACTCAGCGAGCTCTTCGACATTAGATCTGAAACAGGTGACAGACGATTTCGATATCTTCATCACTTGGTCTAAAGCAAAGCCAGAACACGCAGGCAAAACGCTTAAGCAGATTGCTGATGAGATGAACTTACCGTTGATGGACGCAGCAAAAGCGCTTCAACCAGCAGGTGCGGTTTACCACTGTATGGATGAGAACGACGTAAAGCGCGTATTGAAATACAAGCTAACCATGGTTGGTTCTGATGGTTTACCAAATGACCCGCATCCACACCCAAGGTTGTGGGGCACCTTCCCGAAAGTGTTGGGTCACTACTGCCGAGATGAAAAACTGTTCGCGCTGCCAGAAGCGATTCACAAAATGACCGGAATGTCTGCGAAGCGCTATAACCTTGCGGGAAGAGGTGAGATTCGCCAAGACGCATTTGCTGATTTAGTTTTATTTGATCCAAAGAGTATTAAAGACACAGCAACATTTGAAAATCCTATTTCAGTTGCTGAGGGAATAGAAAGTGTATTTGTAAATGGTGAGTTAACTTACCAAAAAGGAAAAGTAAAAAATAATCGTTCAGGCGTTTTTATTTACCGTAATTAGAATTTAATTATTTTATTAAATATACAGTGATAAGAAAACGACGAATTAATTTAAATATATTGGGACAGAACCAATATTATCTATAAAGAAGTGGAGTTAAAAAATGACTATTAAACGTTACGGTGTTGAAGGCGGTACAGGTACAGGCGGACAACATTTACCATTTGCACGCGCAACTGAAGCGGGTGGTTTCCTATACGTTTCTGGCCAGACACCGATGACAGATGGTGAAGTGGTAGAGGGTGGCATTGTAGACCAGTCTCGCCTAGCGATCCAAAACTGTGTCGATATCATGACTGAAGCGGGCTACGCCCTAGAAGACGTAATGCACGTAAAGGTTGTGCTAACGGATTCTCGTTACTTCCAATCTTTTAATAAGGTATTCAAAGAGTTCTTTGGTGCTAACCCACCGGCTCGTATCTGCATGGTTTGCGACCTAGTTGTAGACGTGAAGGTTGAAGTAGATGTGACTTGCTACCGCGCTGATCGCGTTTAGTAATAACCTAATCACAATTACCTACTTAGAGAGTATTAGGGGTTAGTCTTCCCTGTTATTATCCTTTAATACTCTCACCCTACATTTATAAAAATTACTTTAATTAAAATAGATAGAATCAATAAAGTAATTATATGAAATATAAAAATGAATGAATCATAAATAAAGTTCAAGAATGAACTCAATATTTCACTGAGAGGTGTCAAATGAACAGCACACTTTTTCTTACAGGCTTCGGCGTGTACGTATGTTTTTTAATTTGGTTAGGCTGGTTTGTCTCGCGTAATCAAAAATCTGGCGAAGATTTCTTATTAGGCGGCCGTGGCCTGCCACTGTTTTTAGTACTTGGTACAACTGTTGCGACTATGGTCGGCACGGGTTCAAGTATGGGCGCGGTTGGCTTCGGCTACGCAAATGGCTGGGCAGGTGCTCTGTACGGCATTGGTGGCGCTATAGGCATCCTATTGCTAGCCCTTTGGTTTGCTCCGGTTCGTAAACTGAACTTCATGACCATGAGTGAAGAGCTGGCTTACTACGTAGGCGCTAACCGAATCGTGAAAAACGTGGTTGGCCTACTTATCTTTATCGCGTCAATCGGTTGGTTAGGTGCGCACATTCTAGGTGGTGGCATGTACCTAGCGTGGATTGCAGACATCGACCTTAACCTTGCGAAAATCATTATTGCAGCGGCATTCACTATCTATGTTGTTATCGGTGGCTACACAGCGGTTGTATGGACCGATACGATTCAAGCAATCATCCTTTTTGCTGGCTTCATCCTAATGGCGGTAATGTCTGTTGATCACATTGGTGGCATGGACAACCTTTACGCTGCGATGGACCCTGCTGCTACAAGCTTTTTAGCAATCGATAAACTGGGCATTCTGCCTGCTGTTTCTCTGGCTGTGGTTATCGGTGTGGGTGTACTGGCAACGCCTTCATTCCGCCAACGCATCTATTCTGGTAAAGATGTTTCAACTATCCGTCGCTCATTCGTCGCTTCTGGTGTGTTGTACCTTTTCTTCTCAATTATTCCAGCAATCATTGGTATGGCTGCTCACGCAATCGACCCATCATTGGATAACCCGAACTACTCGTTTCCTTACGTAGCTGCAACGGTTCTTCCAGTTGGCGTAGGTATGATTGTTCTTATCGCTGGCCTATCTGCAACGATGTCGAGCGCAAGCTCAGATGCGATTGCCGGTGTATCTATCCTACTGCGTGACGTGTACGTGATGTTCACAGGCCGCGTACCAAACAAAGAATCAATGCTGAACTACTCTCGTCTAGCTTTAGTTGTGGTGATTGGCTTCGCACTACTGTTTGCACTGACCTCAAACGACATCATTGGCTACATCACTAAGATGATTTCAACGGTAATGTCGGGCATGTTTGTGTGCGGTATGTTGGGTAAATTCTGGAAACGCTACAACTGGCAAGGTGCGCTTGCAACGCTAGCGGGTGCTTCTGTCGCTTCATTCGTAGTAATGCTAAACGCTGACTACACAGCCTTCTGGGGCAACCCAGTGATTCCTTCATGTCTGTTTGCTCTAACGGCAGGTGTGGCAGTGAGCCTATGTACTCCGGCTAACCAAGTAACACCTGAAATGGCAAAAGCGATTCTTGATGACGAGCGTGCTCTGATGGAGATGGAAATGTCTGAGTCTGGCGTACTTGAAGAAGAAGCGGCACCTCAACGTCCAGCAAATCAAACAAGCTAACTCAACGCTCCGCGGCGAGTCAGTACAGCAAAGTTAGTACGACAAACAGTGGAGTGATTTAGTTAGCTCAGGCTCTGCTTAGCGGCAGAGCCTTCTTCCCCATTTATCTCTATTTTAGGAGCGGCTATGCCTGCATCTTCTCATTTCAATATTGCTTTCTTTGGCGAATGTATGGTCGAAATCAGCGGCTCTCCATTAACCAAAAAGTTTGGCGGTGACACACTTAATACCGCACTTTACCTTTCTCGCTTAACTCAACATCAAAACATCTCTGTGCATTACGCGACAGGGCTTGGCAGTGATGAGCTGTCTCAAGATATGATTGATAGCTGGCAGTTAGAAGGTATTCAAACCAATTTCGTAGAACGCATTGTGAACAAGCTTCCTGGACTCTACATGGTCGAAACCGACGAGACAGGCGAGCGACACTTTCACTACTGGCGCAACGATGCGGCAGTAAAATCTTACTTCCATGCTAATGACTTGAATAAGCTTGAAATCGCTCTGACAGAGAAGCAAGTCGACGCGGTTTACATCAGCGGGATCAGTATCGCGGTTTTGGATGACGCCTCTCGTGAGCGCCTATTCAAAGCCATTAGCGTGTTCTCAAACCAAGGCGGAAAGGTGATTTTTGATAACAACTATCGCCCGCAACTTTGGAGCATCGAGCAAGCTCGACATTGGTATGCCAAGCTACTGCCGCTGGTGGACATCGCCTTGATTACCGAAGACGACGATCTACTTGTCTGGGGGAACTCAGAGAGCGTTCAACAACGCTGCCTCCGTTTGGGGTGCCAAGAGATCGTCATCAAGCGTGGCTGTGAGCCATGCAAGATTGTTCAAGTTGAACAAGGCGATGTTTTTGAGAGTTATGTATCCGCGACTCGTGTTTCTAACGTGGTCGACACCTGCGCAGCGGGTGACTCCTTCGCTGCGGGTTATCTGGCGGCGCGTCTTACAGGTGAGAGCACCAATGATGCAGCTGAACTGGGTCACCAATTGGCTTCTACCGTTATTCAATACTCAGGCGCGATCATCCCGGTAAGCGCTATGAATCACTTAATTAAAAAATAGAAAAACAAAGCGAATTTATTATGTCTCAAGAAATGATCAACACACTTAAGCAGTTCAAAGTTATCCCTGTTATCCAAATCAACAAGGTGGAACATGCGATTCCACTAGCAAAAGTGTTAGTAGAAAACGGCCTGCCAGTAGCAGAAGTGACGTTCCGTACCGAAGCAGCAGCGGATTCGATTCGTGCGATGCGTGATGCCTACCCAGAGATGTGTATCGGTGCTGGTACAGTATTAACGCCAGCGCAGATCGACCTTGCGAAAGAGGCGGGCAGCGAATTCATCGTAGCACCGGGCTTGAATCCAAACACAGTAAAACGTTGCCAAGAGATCGGTATGCCAATCGTTCCTGGCGTAAACAACCCAAGCCAAGTAGAGCAAGCGCTTGAGCTTGGTCTTAACTTCTTGAAGTTCTTCCCTGCTGAAGCGTCTGGTGGCATCAATATGGTGAAATCTTTGCTCGCGCCTTACGTTGATGTGTCGCTAATGCCAACGGGCGGTATCGGCAAACACAACGTCAATGATTACCTAGCGATCGATCGTGTGGTGTGTTGTGGTGGCACTTGGATGGTATCGCCAAAAATGATCGAGAACGAACAGTGGGACGAGATTGCAGTGTTGGTTCGTGAAGCCGTTGAATTGGTGAAATAGCTAAATTTAGAATTTATTAAAATAAATAATAGCTACTGAATATGAGCAGTAGCTATAAATACACTTCATACAATCAAAATAATTAATAAGAAATAAAAAGGTAGTCTCCGAATTTACACCTTTCTGCATATATCAATGTGCGGTGGGTTTTTATAATCATAATATCGGTGAACTATGAAAAAATTACTTCCTTTAACACTACTAGCATTATTACCAATGACCTCAACTGCCGGGGGTTATGTCGATTTAAGGGCAGAGTATCGAAGTACGACAGATCAGTATCGAAGTCGTTTTATTGTTGGTCACCATTTTGATAATGGGTATGGTTTAGAAACACTGACGAATGTTCGACATGCAGCGGGAGCGTATGACGAAACGAAGGTGATTAATACTGAGTTTACCCATTATTACACCTATGCCATCAATGACAATTTTATGCTGAACCCTGGCGTAGTCATGAATTTTCAAGGCTCAAATACCTTCTTGATGCCTTATCTAAAGCTCAACTACAACTTTGACAATGGGCTCTTTGTACATGGCCGTTATCGTTATGACTTTTCGACCGAAGCTTTAGTGAATGACTATGGCAATGAAGAGACAGCAAAGCGAAACCGTTATGATATTTGGACGGGATACAATACAGACAAATACATGATTTCGTATGCCTTTACGTATTTCGACCAGATTACGCATCATACGACAGAGCTTGCAACCGGCGATCTAAATGCCCGCGAGCATACCGTCAAAGCAGTTTACAAATGGAAACCAACAGTGAGGCCATACGCTGAAGTGGTTGATGCGGATACGGTGCAATCTGAAAATGATAAAACGGATTGGCGCTTCCGAGTTGGTGTTAATTTCTCATTCTAAAACAACATAGCCTAGTTATTTTTGTGAATAGGCTCTGATAAATAAAATACAATGAAAGTTATATAGGAAAACTAATAATGAAAAAAACTATATTGTCTCTATTGATTTCAGGTTCAGTAGTGTCTCCAATGGCGTTAGCAATGGCTCCGAATACCGATCTAAATTTAATGCCGTATCCACAGACAGTCGAGCTGCAAGCCGGGCAAGTTACGGTCGACGGTAACTTCAAGGTTTACATCAAAGGCTTTAACTCTGATCGCGTTGAATACACTGCGAAACGCTTTATCGATCGCCTAGAGCGCCAAACTGGCGTACCGATTTTAAACTGGCAGGTTGATAGCGAAGACGAAGCAAACCTGATCATAGATATCGACGCAGCACCAAAGTCTGAAATACAAAATATCGACTCTGTAGAGTCCTACAAAATTACCACTCAGGGTGAACAAATCACGCTGAGCTCTCCAAGCCCATACGGCACAATTCACGGCATCGAAACCCTTTTACAGCTCGTTGAAACCACAGCGACTGGCTACCATATTCCTGCCGTCACAATTGTCGATGAGCCTCGCTTCCGCTGGCGTGGTGTCTCTTACGATACGTCGCGTCACTTTATTGAATTCGATGTGCTGATTCGTCAGTTAGATGCGATGGCGTCGGCGAAGATGAATGTGTTCCATTGGCACTTCTGGGACGACCAAGGCATTCGCATTCAAACCGAATCATGGCCGCGTCTGTGGTCTGAAACTGCTGATGGTAATTACTACACCAAAGACCAAGTTCGTTACCTAGTTGAGTATGCTCGTAACCTTGGTATTCGTGTGATTCCTGAAGTCTCCTTGCCGGGCCACTCTTCTGCTGTGGCGCACGCTTACCCACGCTTGATGTCAGGTGGTGAAGGTCAAAGCTACGAACAAGAACGTGGCTGGGGCGTATTTGAGCCATTGATGGATCCACTTAACCCAGAGCTCTATGAAATGCTGGGTGACGTGTTCGACGAAGTGACAGAACTATTCCCAGATGAGTACTTCCACATTGGTGGAGATGAGCCGAACTATGCGCAGTGGAAAAACAGCGAAAAGCACCAAGAGTTCATTGAAGAGAACAATATTGATGGTGAGCGCGGCTTACAGTCTTACCTCAACGTAAAAGTTGAAAAGATGCTGGAAGAGCGCGGCAAGAAGATGACGGGTTGGGATGAGATTTGGCATAAAGATCTGCCAACCTCTATCGTGATTCAAAGCTGGCAAGGGCACGACAGCATTGGTCGTGCGGCGAAAGAGGGTTACCCAGGTATTCTGTCTACCGGTTACTACCTAGACCAACCTCAACCGACTAGCTACCACTATCGTAATGATCCAATGCCAAGCGGCATCACGGTTGACGATAAGCTGCACAGCGGCGAGAAGTTCGTGACTTACCAATGGCAAAAGCCTCGCTCTAAAGGCAGCCCACGTAAGGGAACACTGACCATCATTGAAGCGAAAGACGGTACTTTCCGCGCGTTCAGTGATTACAACGGTAAGTCTCGTGAAGAGATCTACATTCTTGATTATGTGCCGGGCAAAACCTTTGTTGGCCACTTCGATAACTTCATGTCTTACACCGAGTTCAACCTTAACCTCAATCCAAATGGGTTTGCGGAAGGCAGTTATCAGTTAATTGGTAACGTGCGTTGGCCAACCACAGGTGAAGTGATTGCGAGCAGCGATGTAGAAGGCAGCGTGATCCCTGAGCCAAACGGTGGCTACCCTGCGGAGCTAACCGACAAGGAAAAAGAGCTGATTTTAGGTGGTGAGATCACCATGTGGCTAGAAAACAAAGATAGCCTCACGGTAGAAAACTATCTATGGCCACGCAGCTATGCAATTGCAGAGCGTTTCTGGTCGGATGCTGAACTGACAGATGAGCGCAGCATGTACAAGCGCATGAAAGCGATGGATACATGGTCGGAAGTGTCGGTTGGGTTACGTCACCACGCCGATGCTGACATGTTATTGAAGCGCATTGCGAAAGGCCAAGATATTCACGACCTGCGCGTGCTAGCAAAATACACCGAGCCAGCACAGTATTATGCTCGCAACTGGGAGAAGTGGAATTCCACCGAACCGAAGGGCACCTTGTACAGCCAATACGAACGCCTAAACCGCTTCGTGGATGCGCTGCCAGTAGAAAGCAACGCGGTGTATGAGATGCAAGATTTGGTTAACGAAGTCGCGACGGGTAATCAACAAGCGCTTGAGCAACTTGCAGAGCATTATCATCAAGCAAAAGCGGCTGCACTGGCTGCTAAAACTGTCTTCGCAGGTAATGTGTCTTCGGTAGAGACTGTGATTGTCGCAGAGAAAACGGTGGAAGTCGCAGACTTGGGGTTAACCTTGATTGCTAAGGAAAAAGCGGGCGAAAAAGTTCGAGCATCAGACGCGAAAGCCTACCAAGCGATACTGTCTGATGCAGCGAAGATCTACGATGAATCGATCATTGCGATAGTTCGTCCAACGGAGTCACTGCTTAAGCACCTGAGCAAGTAAGCGAGATAGAATAAGTCACACGCTAATAAACTTCTTCAAACCGCCCTCTAGGGGCGGTTTTTTTGTTCCAGAATTCCAATAGAGTATCAGGAACAAAACATCATGTAAGCGACGACTCACTGTCGGCACTCTTAAGCGTTAGCGTGAACGTCATTCCTTGTTCAGGGTTGTTCTTAGCAATTAGATAGCCTTGCATATCGCGCACATTGTTAGCGGTGATGGCGAGTCCGAGCCCGAGTCCTTCACCCATTTTTTTGTTGGTGTGGAAGGGTTCGAAAATGGTTTCTAGTTGGTCTTCGGATACGCCACAGCCATTGTCTTGAACCTTGATGATAACTCGCTGCTGCTCGGTATGAGCGCTGATAACAATGGTTGCTGGTTTCTGATTTTTCGTGGCATCGACGGCATTTCTAAGTAGGTTGCCAAGCACTTGACGAAGCCGCGCCTCTTCTCCCATTACCATCGAAATATTGGAAGCTACACGCACGCGAATATCGACGTTTTCCAATTCGGCTTGATGAATACGTAGGATTTCTTGCAATGCGTCAGTCAGTGAAACTGGGTAGGGCTTTTCAAGTCTTTGAAAGGCGAACGACTTCAATTGGCTGGTCATGTTAGCCATTCTGTCGATTAGGCTCATGACCAAGTCCATGTTCGCTTTCAACATCTTAGTCTCGCCTCTTTCCATCAGTAACTGGTTACTCGAAAGCAGAGTTTTTAGACCGGTAAGCGGTTGATTAAGCTCATGAGTGATCGCACTCGACATACGCCCTAATGCGGCAAGTTTGCTTGATTCAACCAACTCTTGTTGTGCATCTTTGAGGTCTTGCGTTCGCTCTTCTACCCTCAATTGAAGTGTTTTATTGGCTTCCTGAACCGCGATCTCCGCTTTTTTACGTTTACTGATATCAATCACAGTACACAGGTAATAGGTTGTGGCATGCCAAGGAAAGGGGCTAATAGAGAACAACACCGGGAAGTAGCTGCCATCGCTGCGCCTTGCCATGGTTTCAACACTAGTGATCTCGGCCAGCTCCTGATGTTGCTCTAAGTTCTTCAACAACTGCAAAGTGGTTGAATTCGGGTTACTGGCCTCAAAAAGTTGCCATGCTTTGATGTTGTTGATCATCGAATCAGATAGGCAGAAGTAGTTTTTGGCCATCAGATTAATGTCGTGGATGTGGCCGTGTTTATCGATCAGCACAAGTCCAACGTGTGTCTTGTTGATCATTCCAGACAATCGTTTTTCAGATTCTTCAATCAGCTTTTGGATTCGTAGGTTGCTGAGTTTTTTCTGGCGTCTTTGGTAGAGAATGACCAGCAATAGCATGATGAAAAGACAGCCCACCGCCACGCTCCAACTTATCCAGTTAGTGGTTTGATTGAGGCTAGTTAATGGGGTGAGATAGGTTAAACGCCAATTGAGGTCATCTAATTTGATGGACTGAATTAGGTAATCCTTACCTTGCAGTCGCCAAACGCGAATGTGGGTTTGGTCGTACAACTCGCGTTTGGTGGCAGTAGGCTGAGAATTGAAGGTGTCGTTAAACCAGTCAGCACTCAATCGGTTATCACTTGAGAGAAAGAACTGATCGCGAGGGTTCTGGAACAGGACTGCTTCGCCATCAGCAAACCATTGATCAGTCAGCAGCGATAAGTCAATTTGCACCGCAACAATGCCTACCACATCAGCGGCTCGATACACCGGAGCAGCAATAAAGTAATCTGGGGTTACGCCTTTGTTTTTGGTTACTACTGAAATCGCCCCACCTTGCTGGTGGATTTTCGACACAATCGTGCTGGCGTTCTTTTTGCTCAGCTTGCTTCTTTCTACACTCGATACCAACAAATCGCCTTCGCCAGAAAGCAGATACCAGCCCTTGGTGTTGGCCGCTTTATCCAGTTGAATCAGCTGTTTCTTAATGCGTTTTTCAAGGCGGGCTTCACCATCAATGAAACGTACACTGGTTTCATCGTTCGTCACTAGGTAGGGCAGATAATAGAAGCGTTTCAGGGTACGTCTGGCTTCGGCAATGTATCCGAGGAAGCGCTGTTCTGCATAGCGTTGGGCTTGTTCGAGCTTCCATTGGCTTATACCACTTTTGGTGGTTACCTGAACCAAACCAATTAATAAACAGGCACATAGGAATAACCAATATCGATTGTTATTCATCATTGCTGATCAAATCCTTTTAAAACTAGTGACTTGAGAAGGTTTTCTGTTTGCTTTTTAAGCGAATGGAGAGTGAGACAAGTTGAAGCTAGCAAACATTATAAAACTGTTAAAGGAGTGTTATTCAAAGTGGGAGCTAGCTCCTTTTCGTCTGCGGATTTTTTACATACCGTAGGCGACATTATTCAGAGGTAAGTGGCGGAACCAAACCATGCAGCGTATAGCTTTGATTGAAGATGATGCAATTGTGCGTCAAGCAACCAGCCAGTGGTTACAATTAGCGGGCTTCGATGTCACCGCATTTGAGGTTGGGCAAGATGCGTTAAACGCGGTAGAGCAGGGTGATTTCCAAACCATCATCACCGACGTTCGTTTACCAGATATTGATGGTGTTGAGTTGCTTGCGCGATTTAAGCAGTTAGTACCTGAGGTGCCTGTCATCTTGATCACGGGGCATGGTGATGTGGATATGGCCGTGAAAGCGTTACAGCAAGGCGCGTATGATTTCATTGAAAAGCCATTCGACCCTGAGCGTCTGTCTCAAACGGTTTCGGAAGCGGTCGACAAACATCAAAGTGGCCAAGACAGAAACAGTCGTCAGAACTATCTGGATAACCTGAAGGGTATTGAACAGGTTCTGATTGGCCGCAGTAAAGTGATGTGTGAATTACGAGAGCAAATACAAAAAGTCGCCTCGATTGATACCAATGTGATCATTTATGGTGAAACCGGCTGCGGTAAAGAACTAGTCGCTTCTTGTTTGCATGAGTTTAGCCTGCGTAAAACCCATCCGTTTGTGCCGCTAAACTGTGGCGCGATTCCAGAAAACCTCTTTGAAAGCGAGCTGTTTGGACACGAAGCCGGAGCATTTACTGGTGCGGCCAAACGACGCATTGGTAAGCTGGAATTTGCCGACAAAGGCACGGTGTTTCTCGATGAAATAGAGAGTATGCCGCTGTCGATGCAGGTAAAAGTGCTGCGCACCTTGCAAGATAATGTCGTCGAACGCGTGGGGGGGAATCAGCAACAATATGTTGATCTACGAGTGGTCTCTGCCTCGAAAAGCGATCTACTGAATCACCCCGATTTTCGCCAAGACCTTTTCTATCGTTTGAACGTTGCCCAACTGCATTTACCTCCCCTTAGTGAACGAGAAGACGATGCTTTGATCCTTTTCGAACACTTCACTCAAGAAGCGAACAGTGAAACCCGAGTTGCCAGTGAGGCCGATCGTTATGCCTTGTTGTCGTATGCATGGCCGGGCAATGTGCGTGAACTGCGCAATGTTGCGATTCGTTTTGCGTTGGATGAAAGCCTGACAGTGGGCGATATCTTGGCGTGTCGCCCCAATTCTGTCACAGAGTCCACAACCGCAGGCATCCCTTTGGCGGTTCAAGTGCAGAGCTTTGAACGGAAAGTGATTCATGATGCGCTAGTGCGTTATCAGGGGCGCATCAATGATGTGATGCAAGACTTGGACTTACCCCGTCGAACATTGAACCAAAAGATGGTGCGTTATGCGTTGAACCGAAGCGATTATGTCGAATCTTAGTGAGCAACAAGACTGTAGTGTTTATTGAAAATTAATGAGCAATAAATGGCTCACACTGTATTTGTGATTTTATAACTGTTGGTCACATTTCTCACGTAAAGTGTGATGTGGCTAACTTTATATAGATGTTACTACCTGTTTTTAATGAGCAAAAAATGGCTCATGCTATCTTCACTGAATAAGCAATAATCCGCCTACTGTTATTGATCTTTTTATTTAAACTCAATTAAATCAATAGCTTGAATTTTGGCATTGTGCTTGCTTTCTAGCAATCGTTGTTAACAAAAATATAACGTGAATAACTCTACATGGAGAGTAACAATGAAATACAACAAGCTAGTTAAAATTTTAGCAATCGCAATGGCCTCCATTGGCTTGGTCAGTAATGTCTCAGCTCAAGAAGATCGTAGCTACATTTTAGCGACGGCTTCAACGGGGGGGACTTACTATCCAGTGGGCGTCGCCTTGGCAACATTGAGTAAAGTTAAGCTTGCACCTAAGCAGCACTTCTCTTTGGCCGCGATCAGCTCTGCGGGATCGGGTGAAAACGTAAAACTGCTGAATGAGAACGAAGCACAGTTTGCCATTTTACAAGGTTTGTATGGCGCGTGGGCGTGGCAAGGGCTAGGTCCATATGAGAAATCAGGTCAACAAACACAGCTTCGTTCGGTGTCCATGTTATGGCAAAACGTAGAACACTTCATTGTGCGCTCTGACTTAGCCAAAACAGGCACTGTGAGCGACTTAGAGAACCTGAACGGTAAGAAATTCTCTATTGGTAAGAAAAACTCAGGTACCGAGAACTCGGGCCGTCAGATCATGCAAGGCCTGTCCGTAGACCCAGAACAATTTAAACTTGCCTTTATGGGGTACGGCGGCAGTGCGAGCGCACTACAGAATGGCACGATTGATGGCATGAACACGCCTGCAGGCGTACCTGTTGGCGCGGTGACCCAAGCGTTTGCAGCCTTGGGTGAAGACATTCAAATCCTGTCGTTTACCGATACTCAAATTAAACAAGCGAACGGTGATTACAATATTTGGACAAAATATGAAATCCCTGCAAATACTTACCCGGGTGTAGATAAGCCAATCACCACCATCGCTCAACCTAACTTCCTAGCGGTTCGTGAAGACATCTCTGAAGAAGACGTGTACCAGCTAACCAAGGCTATCTATGAAAACCTACCTTTCCTACAAGGTATCCACAAAGCAACCAAAGCAATGGCACTCGATAAAGGGATTGCAGGCCTTCCTGTTCCGCTTCACCCGGGCGCGGCTCGTTACTATAAAGAAATGGGTATCGATATCCCTTCTGAGTTGATCGTCAACTAGCTAGTTCCCGACAAGTTATTGGTTGTCCACTGACCCTTCGTGACTTAATTGCTTGGTGCTCGTTCGCTAGAGAACGCGTTCGTGCACCACCTCACTTTATGGATTTTCTCTGCGCGTTTGGCTGTGGAGAGCAGGAGTTTTCTATGAGCGATTCGCTGCAGCAGGAACTGAAAAAATTTGAACTGCCGACCCGAACGGATTTTCCGTGGGTGGGCAAAGCGATAACGACAATGGGAGTAATCCTCTCCCTATTACACATTTGGTTTAACACCTTATCTACTTTGCCAGAGCTTTGGATCTCGGCGACCCACTTTGCTGGCTTTGCGATCATTTGTGCACTTTGGTATCCCGCCCATATCTCGCTGAAAAAGAGCAAGATCGCTCTGGCGGTCGATATCGGAATCGCTTTGGCAGCTCTGGCTTGTCTTATCTACATCCCCTTTGCAGAAGATGCTTTGTATGAGCGAGGCGTGAAGTTTATCGCCAGTGATTGGTTCTTTTCTATCTTGGCCATTACCATCGTTATTGAGCTGATTCGACGCACCATGGGCTGGTTTATTCCGGTGCTTATCTTAGTGTGTTTGAGCTACGTAGTACTGTGGGGACAATGGACCAGCGGCATCTTCCATTTTCCGGGCTTGAGCCTTGAAACACTGCTTTACCGAAGCTTTTACTCATCAGAAGGGATGTTCGGTTCTATCTCAAGAATCAGCTGGACCTTCGTGTTCATGTTTATCCTATTTGGCGCATTCTTAGTGCGATCGGGCGTTGGTGATTACATTATTGATGTGTCTCGCGCCGCCGCGGGCAAAGTGATTGGTGGCCCTGGCTTTATTGCGGTGATTGGTTCTGGCTTGATGGGCTCAGTGTCCGGTTCGAGTGTGGCAAATACGGTTTCTACTGGCGTAATCAGTATTCCCTTGATGCAAAAAGCGGGTTTCCCTTCGCGCTTTGCCGCGGGTGTGGAAGCAGCTGCATCGACGGGCGGGCAGTTGATGCCACCTGTGATGGGCGCAGGTGCGTTTATCATGGCGTCTTACACGCAGATCCCTTATGTCGATATCATTGCGGTTTCCTTCGTTCCTGCGCTTATCTACTTTTTGTCGGTGGCCTTTTTCGTGCGTATTGAAGCAAAGCGTAGTGGTGTCCAAAAGGTCACTTCTGGCTGTGAACCGCTGTTGAAGGTATTACTGTCAGGTTGGCACAACCTGATCCCGTTAGCAGTGTTAGTGACTCTGTTAGTGAAGGGCTTTACGCCGACTTACGCCGCTGGTATCTCGATCCTCTCTGTAGTGGTAGCTTCATGGTTCTCTAAGAATCACAAAATGGGACCAAAAGCGATCATTGAAGCTCTCTCTCAAGGTGCGAAAAACATGGCGACCACGGCGGTATTGTTGGTGGGTATTGGCCTTGTCATCAACGTGATCAGCACTACGGGTATTGGTAACACATTCTCATTGATGATCAACAGTTGGGCGAACGGCGATTTGTTGGTGATGATTGCCTTGATCGCGCTGGCATCTTTGATTCTCGGTATGGGCCTGCCCGTAACTGCGGCTTATATCGTGTTGGGTACTCTATCTGCTCCCGCTTTGTACAAGTTGATTGCTGAAAGCCAATTACTTGACCTGTTGGTTTCGGGTCAGTTACCTGAACAGGCGAAAGCGATCTTCATGTTGGCAGCGCCAGAAAAGCTGGAACTGCTTAATGCACCTATGGCTTTGGAAACCGCAAAAGAACTGATTGCGTTAGTGCCCGCTGATTTTGTGGAAACGCTGCTTGAACAAAGCTTAGGCTTGGAAGCGATCAGCCTTGCTCTGCTCTCTGCACACCTGATTATATTCTGGTTATCGCAAGATAGTAACGTGACGCCACCGGTTTGTTTAACCGCCTTTGCGGCAGCGACGATTGCTAAAACGCCGCCAATGAGAACGGGCTTAATGGCATGGAAGATCGCCAAAGGTTTGTATTTGGTGCCACTGCTTATCGCTTACACCAACTTGGTAAGTTGGGATGTGACCTCGGTTTTGGTTACCGGTGGCTTTGCTATTATCGGTACGTACGCGTTTATCGCAGCGATTGAGGGTTACCTAGAAAGTGAAATCAATCTCGTTCTTCGTGTTGTATTGATTGCATTGGGGGGCGCTTTGGTTTGGCCTGATGTGTCGATCGTGATCCGCTTGGTATGTGTGGCGCTGTTTGTTGGCATTTTTGTCTACAGCGGCCGCAAATACGATTCTAATCAAGTGAAAAAGGAACAAGAACGTGAGGAGTCAAAATTGCCTCAAACCGGGTCTAACGCTGTCGCGGCTTCCCTATAACTAAAAGGACTGAGTGTAGGAATATTATGAACTCAATATACGACTATATTATCGTTGGTGGTGGCATTGTTGGCGTATCGACCGCATGGCAATTACAACAAGCTCACCCTGATAAAAGTATCCTTTTAGTCGAGAAGGAGCGCGGCTTTGCGCAGCACCAAACTGGCCACAACAGTGGTGTGATTCACGCAGGCGTTTACTACGCTCCAGGCAGTTTAAAGGCGGATTTCTGTAAGCGTGGCGTCGAGCGCACCATCGCCTTTTGTAGCCAACACGATATTCCCGTTGAAAACTGCGGTAAGTTGTTGGTCGCGACTAATGAACAGGAAGTGAAGCGCATGAACGCGCTCTATCAGCGTTGCCACGATAACGACATTGATGTCGACCTCTTGGATCAAGCGCAGCTCAAACTTGCAGAGCCGAACATCACGGGCTTGGGCGCGATTTATGTCAAAACCACCAGTATCGTCGACTACAAAAAAGTCACCGAAGTGATGGCTCAAAAGTTTGTTGAAGCGGGTGGTAAGCTCAGCCTCGGCACGGAAGTGATTATGGCGGATGAGCAAGAAGATGAGGTGCAGTTAACGTGCAAAGTGGATGGGCAGACTCTACAGCTCAACAGTCGATTTTTGATCACTTGTTCTGGTTTGATGGCGGATAGAATGACCAGCATGCTTGGCATTGAAACCGACTTCCAAATCGTGCCTTATCGCGGTGAATACTATCAGCTTGATCCTAAACATAACCAAGTGGTGAACCACCTTATCTATCCGATCCCTGACCCTGAACTGCCTTTCCTAGGCGTCCATTTAACACGCATGATTGATGGCTCGGTAACGGTAGGACCTAACGCGGTTCAAGGGTGGAAGCGAGAAGGTTACGGTAAGCTTAATTTTAGCGTTAAGGATACCTTGCAGATGCTGAGCTTTACTGGTTTTTGGAAGGTGACGGCTAAGCACCTAAAAACCGGTTTGGTTGAGTTTAAAAACTCGTGGTGGAAGCCGGGATATCTAAAGTTGGTTAATAAGTACTGCCCAAGTATCACTGTGTCTGACTTCAAGCCATACCCTGCAGGTATTCGTGCTCAAGCGGTACTCAAAGATGGTACCTTGGTTCATGACTTCCTGTTTGCGGAGAGCCCAAGAAGCTTGCATGTGTGCAATGCACCATCGCCAGCGGCGACCTCAGCGATGCCTATTGGCGAATACATTTGTGGCAAGATAATGCGTAAAACAGCCAGTTAAATAGCCCTAGCCTCAGTAATAAAAAAGACCATCTTGATGATGGTCTTTTTTATCAGCCGCCTACAAAATCGTGTGCACGATACACTACAGGCAATAGAGTGAGCTACGACTTCGAAGTGCTACTTCTTCACCGCTGTAACTGTCATAGATGTGGATATCAGGCTCCGCTTTTAGGTATCGAGCAGGGTTCTTTACTTCACGCATCTTGATGTAGTTTTTGTTCGGTGAGACTCGCTCAATTGCTTCTACTCGAAAGTAGGTGTTTGGCTTCGCGAGTATTTCTGCTTCATCTGGTTTGAACGTATACGCGTTAATGGCGCGACCTGCCGACTTGAGTTCAATTTTGAACTGAGCAGCAGAAGCACCTTCATAAACACCGGCTGAAGAAAAGTTCTTGGCGACACTTGGTAGAGTCGATGTCGATAAAAATGCTTTCTCATGCAGAATATCACCCACGTTGAGCTTATCGAGTAGTGCGTTCTTGATGGATGATCCACGATAAACCGTACCTTTGTAGTTAGGAAGTTTATTCATGACATTTCGCATATGAAAGACTCGCGACTTTAATGTGCGACCAAACATTTCAGACAAATATCCTTCTGGTTCTCCCGCCCGCATGTATTCATTGACCACGTCGTGATCCACTCGGCCATAGTTTTTGATTGCGGAATATTCTTCAGGCACCATCTTTTTTTCAGCTTTTACATGGTGCGTCGTTGCCCAATCCATCAAGTCATCCGCAATTTGTTGTTGCGCCTGATAGGAGAGTGAAAGCCCTTTAAACTCAGGAAACTCCTCACTTTGTGCCGAAAAACTTGTCATTAAAGAGAGACAAAGCACCCAAATAAATCTTTTCATTGCTTGATCCTTAGCTTATGTACAAACGAGAGAATGCCAAAATGACGCTTCTACTTCTTCGCCTGAGTAGAGGTTATATTTCTGAGTATTTTTGACGGCAGATGCCTTCACCGTTTCCACGCCGATGTAGGTATGGGTAGAGGTTCGCTCTATCTGGGTGATTCGAAAGTGTGCATTTGGCGCAAACAGAACCTCTGCTTCTTTGCTGTATTCCGAAAGCCCTGCAATGGTGTGACCCCCTTGATTGATCTTTACTTCAAACAGCACCCGCTTGAGCCTTTGTGGGGAGTTGGGATGCACTACCGAAAAGCGCTTAGTAACTTCTGGGAGAGTAGAGGTTGAAGTAAATGCTGGCTCGACCAACACGTCCCCCTCTTCGAGCTTGTTAAGCAGAGATAGTTTTACCCAAGTCCCTCGATAGGCGGTCCCTTTGTATTTTGGCAGCTTGTTGATAGCCGATTTAACCGTGCGAATGTACTGCCTCGCATCCGCCCCCGCGACACCCCATGTTGAGGTGTCAGTTGCTCTTAGGTAGTCATTAGCGGTCTGATAGCCGGAAATTGAAAAGTCTTCCACAGCTTCCTTTTCATTGGCAGTTATGAAGGAGTAGCGCCAACCATTGGAAGCCTTTGACCAGTCTTTGAAGTCTTCTGCCAGCTGGGTGACCTCTTCCTCTGAACGGTTTGGCTGTTTGATCGCATCAAACGGTTGAGAGAAGGCAGTAAAGCTCAGACAACAGAGCAGTAATAAAAGTCGAGTATTCATAGTGTCCGCCCTTTATTGGTATTGGTAGCTGTTAGGGCTTAAATCACATGGAATGCCGAAAGTGTTCTGATTGATGACGGCATACTTCAGAGCACCAAACATATTGAGTTGTTGTCGAGTGACGGCGTCGTACCATTCTGAGATAGGCGAAATCCAATACAGGTCATCATCAGCCGCAACATCAAGCAGTGCGCTCTTAAGGTATGGGTAGTAAATCATGCAGCTACGGCCCGGTTTATAGGTAAAGTTTTCGTTTGTATTGCTTAACTTATCGAGCTTTTGATTGAGTTCAGACGTTGGGTTAAAGATGGCATCGATAGAGCGCTCAATGCGCGCATCGTAGCTATCAGGGATGATGTCTGAAATCAGGTAGCGCATAAGGTGAGCAGGCAGCATCTCTGAAAACAGAGCGGTGACTTCACCTTCCCCAGAGGCGTAGTGCCCAGTAGAGATATGCTGAGAATGGATGATCGATGTATAGCGCTGGAATTGGCCCACTTGTGAATGTAGCCACTCAATACCGTTGCTGTCGGAGACACTGATCGCTTCAGCAAGACGAGTTTTTACGATCCCTTTCGCGAGTTGCAGCGTGTTGCCTTCCAGATGAGCAAGATCCAGTGAGGATGATTTCAGTGCGGAATAAATTAGTGGTGCATTTTTTTGAAGATCAATGCTACCTGGGTAAGTGAAGCTATAAAATTCGACAGCTCTCTTAGCTTGCCACTCGCTCTCTAGCGCAGCGGTAATCAAGCCACCAAGCTTTTGATAGCGCTTCGAGTGCACATAGGCGCCTTTGCCGGAGTAGTTTGCGTGCCAATTGTTGATGTAATGCAGCGACGCTTGTCGTGAAAGGTTCTCTTTTTGAAGGTAAGACAAGCTCCACCCAGCACATGCGCTACCGCCACCACATTCACCTTCAAGCATTGCGCTTGAGTCCAGTAACCAGTGATAGACCTGTTGTTTGTCGAATTCGGCTTGCTGTTTTAGACGTTGCTGCGCAGAAAAGTCCAACAGCTGTTGTTCCAACCAACGCTCCTCAGCTTCGGCATTCCAGCCATGATCAATTAGGTTACTAAGTGAATCGAAAAGCACGCGTTTTACTGCTTCTTTACTTGGCGAGGAGATCCGAGCAATCACGTTATCTTCAGATGAAATAAATGGGCGAGTTTCTGCCGGCACCCAAACGTACTCAACACACCCTCTAAAGTTTGGATCGCCTCCTAGAATGCCAATACGAACGCATTTTTCGTAACCACTTTGAAGGACGATCTCTTTGTTGCGTATTTCTTGTGTTGTTGCTGGGCGTCCTAAAATGCTGCGTGTCATCTCGTCAATGGCGCTGCGCTCTGCTTGTCCTTTGAAGAAATTATGCATGGTGTCGACCGAGCCTGAACGGAATAGTCGCTCTATGGCGATATCACCTTGTGTGAACATATCTCTTTGCAGCTTACTCATCAGCAGATTGATATGGTTATCTGCCGTTTCAATGATCTGGGTTTTGGCTGCAAGTGTGCGAGCATATAGCTGTTGAACTGCAGCTTGATCAAGCCCTTCAATTTGACCTGTTCGTAACTCATTCAGTTTGGCAATTGCTTGATCTAGCAGGTTCTGCTGACAGTGCTGAAGTTTGGCCAATGCGCGGTTCGCTTGGCGTTTTGAAGGTAGTGCTGGTGGCAGGGAATTACTCTCTTCAATATCATGATCAGGATAAAGGTCTGCCAGTACTCGAGTTTCCTCGTTACAGCTAGCGGCAATGTCTGATGCAAACAGACGAGAGTCTTTATGGTCGAGAGCCAGTTGGCTAAAGATGGCCTTGCGGAGCTCGTGGTCGACCGCGGTGATCAGCTCTTCCGCCATAATGGTCTGAGCCTTTACCACTTCTTGATAATGTTGTTGGTATTTGAGGGCAAGATCGGTGGCAAAGCCTCGTGCAACGGCGTTCAACATCGCTTGCTGATCTGAGGCGAGTTCTGCCCAATAAATTTTGTCTCTTAAATCTTGCTGGGTGACGAGATCCTCATGAACGTGATAACTGTAATGGTTACCTGCTGCAATTCTATCCCAGCGACTACTCAAAATTTGGCGGTCGATCTCTCTCGCGGGCAGCTTTAAAACGCCAAACCAATCGACGAGTCCCATTACAGTGGCAAATCGATCGTAAGAGGTACGTGATTCATCTTGGAAGCTAGTTGCGACCTCATTTGCCCAAAGTCCAACGGCAACCGCGTCGCCAATCGGTCCCAGAGCTTCTAATGCGCCTTGCGCTAGCCCCGTCGTTGAGCGGCCTAATGTGTCCATCAGTCTTGCCGCTTCTTCAGGTGCTAGCGTAACAGCTGAGGCGGGTCCTGTTTCTAGCAAGGTAGCAGTTTCAGGGAAAACATCACTGGCTTCAGAGAGAGAGGGTTTTAAGTCGACAATGTGCTCTGGTGCCGATGGAAAAAGGTTTTCAGGCGTAATACCTTCACCGAAGGCATCATAGTTTTTCTGTCGGATCTGATGAAAGCTTTCGCTGTCCAAGACGTTATATTCGTCGCCGATGTTACAGACCTGAAAGGCATTAACGTTGGATGAAATCATAGCAGTAATAAGTGCTATTTTTTTTAACTTCATAGGTTTATCCTTATTGTTAGTGAAGTTATATGCTTAATTTAGAAAGCAAAAAGCCTCTCCTTGCCGAGATGGAAAAGAGACAGCTAGAGGTTGTGTAGGGGTACTTCGAGAAATCGTTTACTCAAATCACCCGGGCAGTGAGATGAGGTTTTCGCCTTGGCGTTGTGATTAGGGGAATTGCCTCCCCCTAATCAGTTTCTATTAAATGCTGTTGAGGTTAACGGTTTAGCTTAAAGGTACTGACTGCTTGCGTGAGCTTTTCAGACAGTGCAATAAGTTCCGAAGCTTTCTCTTGGTTTGATGCCGACAAGTTGTGTGTCTCGCGGGCTTTGTCATTGACGTCAACGATACTCTGGTTGATTTCGCCTGCGACAAGGGTTTGCTCTTCAGTCGCTGTGGCTATCTGTGTATTCATGTCTTCAATGACGGTGATAGAGCTCGAGATTTCATTGAGTGAAGCCTGTGCTCGTTTCGCATTCTCCATGGTGACATTTGATGCTTCTCGGTTCATCTGCATCATATCCATAGAGCTATTGGCTTCATGCTGCAATGAAGTAATCACCTCTTGAATCTCATTGGTGCTCTGTTGAGTGCGGTTGGCTAGGTTACGAACCTCGTCAGCAACAACCGCGAAACCACGGCCTTGCTCACCAGCTCGTGCAGCTTCAATGGCAGCGTTAAGGGCAAGCAGGTTGGTTTGGTCTGCAATGTCTTTGATCACGTCCAATACGGTGCCAATACTTGAGGTTTTCTCACCTACGGTGTTGATGACGTCGGAAACTTCTTGAATCCCTTGAGAGAGGCTCACAATACTGTGATTTACAGTATCAAACGTTTGATTGCCGAACTGTGCTTCTTGCGCTGCTTGCATCGCCGCTTCTGAAGCTCGATGAGCGTTTTGTGCGACTTCATCTACAGCGACCGACATTTCGTTCATTGCCGTCGAAGTTTGCTCTAGCTGTTCCATTTGCGAGGCAGAACTGGCATTCACGCTGTCGGCTGCGTTGGTTATGCCTTCTGCAAAGGTAAACAGGTCGTTCGATGAGTTACGGATGGTCTCAATTGTGGTGCTCAGCTCATTGACCATATCGTTAACTGCAGCATTGATACCAATCGCTTTGCCCTGTTGTTGTTTGATTGCGGTAAAGTCACCAGAGGCCACTTTAGCTACGGTCGCTTCTATTTCGCTTGGCTCTCCACCGAGTGGGCGGTAAACCAAAACTTCAACAACGTAGTACACGCAACCCGCGCAAATAAGCAGTAGCGTCAAAGAGGTGATCAGAGTTTCAGTCAGGTTATCTTTTGAGTCCTGATTAACATTGGTCTCTTTATCCCACGCCCATACACTCCAACCAAGATCGTTGATTTTAGCGCCTGCTGCCAAGAACTCCGTATTCTGATAAACGTACTCGAAGCTCTCTTCTCGCGTGGTGTCTCTGTTCGCAAAAGCTGGGATCTCGTTGAAGATACTTTTCCCTATTAAAGACGGGTTTTGTGCGGCTAAGATAAAGCCATCTTCACGAGTGACGAAGATTTTATTATTTGTGGTGAGTTGCTCGGTGAATCTGGTCAGGTCTTCAACCAGGATGTTTAGAGCAGCAACGCCGACAATCTTGCCTTGTTTGTAGATAGGCGTTGCTAGAGACATTACTTGGTCACCGGTTGACGCCAGGTAAGGACGAGTAATGATTTTGTCCTCGCCACTCATTGCTTTCAAAAACCATTCACGTTGTTTGGTTTTGGCATTAAAGTTTTCGATGATGCCATTGGTTTTTGACGAGTAGGAAGTGCCATCCGCTAGAGAAAAGTAGATGTTAGTAACTTTGGTTGAGCTCATGGCACTATGGAGCGTTGTGATTGCTCGTGATGTGTCGACTTGACCACGCTCATCGAAAGACAGCTCATTGCTCACTACTTTCAAAATATCAAAGTAGCGATTAATTTTCTGTCCGATAGTATCTGCGATAAGTTGAGATTTATATCCCAACTGTTTTTTATAACTTACGGTCGACGAAGTCTCGAAATTCTTCCAGCTTAAAAAGCTTGTCGTCATGATTAACATGACTGTTAGCCCCATAATAGAAAGCATTATTTTTAGTTTAGCACTCATAACTTGTTCCAATATAAGTAGTGTTGATTATTTTTAAGATTTCTTATAATTCAGGCGAATGTCCGAACTTTAAATAATATAACACTTATAAAATTCACGTATAAGCTTGGTTTATTTGTGAATAATATACATCTAATTAATATATGCAATATTTATTAAATGCATTGATTACTTATTTATTTGGTGTATCGAGTGCTTGTTTTTATTGAACCAATATCCCAGAATTAAACTGGTCTTACTTGCTGGTTTTATTGCTTATGCCTTGGTGTGTATGGGGTTGCTTGTTGATTATTGCCCTTGATTAAAATAAGGTTATGGCATTTGTTTACTTTAAATAAATCATAAAATGAAAGTTTGTTTAATTTTATTTAAACTTTCTTACTGGTCTGAGTTGTTGATTCCCATAATAGAGAGGAGAGAATAGAGTTAATAAAGAAGTATCTAATTAAGGTTTTTCTATTTTAGCTTTTATTTAAGTTAATATGTGGGAGTGGTTTTCACTGATTGAAATAGGCGTAATATATTTGTGGTCATTATTAGGTGAAAAGAATCTCTCTATTTACACTTAAATTAACTCATTTTCGTAAAATAGTATTGGCTCTCAAGTTCCTCAGTCTCCCTAACAAAAAACGCAGCCAGTTCAGCTGCGTTTTTTTTGTTATTTTGGCAGTGAGCCATGTCATTCTTGAGTTTAGCTAGTCAGCCCTAGAGAAGATCAGGGATAAAGTTAGCGACGATAGATACATCGCTGAAGTTGCGATAGCCGCGCACCATGATGCTGAATTCACCCGCAGGTTTGTTCAATACACATTGTTCATTGCTGCTGTTCTGATATGGACGGCAGTCAAAGTTTGCTTTTGATACCACACCATTATATTTGACGTATAAGTCGGCATCGCCACTGCGAGGGCCTGTCATGGTTACGGTTAATTGCCCTGCGTTTTCCGTTGTTAGGGTAAAAAATTGCTCTTCACCGTAACCTGCGGATAGTCCTTCAACAGGGACGTCATATTGAAGTTCTGTTGGACCTGCAACAGGTGAATCCAGACTAGTTTCAACGAGATAAGCAATCGCCAATTTAGCGAACTTCGAGGCATGGGTTGCAGTTGGATCTGAGTTCTCAATCGTATCATGCTGCGTGTGGATGCTAGGGTTGTAATCGTTGAACATGCTCTCGAACGGCATAGCTGCTGGGTAGCCAACGTTGTGCCATGATGCGTGATCGGAACAGGCATAGCCACAACGGTCGAAACTGTAACTGATGTCGCTCGCGTAGGTATCAATCAACTCGCTCAGGTAAGCCGTTAGGTTGCTGTCGGTGTAGTCGGTGATGAAGGTAATATCGTGCGCTGAACCGTTGTAGTTGGTCATGTCTAATTGCAGTACCGATACAACGTTTGCTTGTTCGTCTCTTAATGTATTGGCGACATCTTGTGAGCCACGTAGCCCAACTTCTTCTGCAGCATAACCATAGAACTTAATGGTTTTGTCTGGTTGAATACCACTGGCGATCATCAGGCGAAGCGACTCTGTTACCGTTGCAATACCAGACGCATCATCATCGGCTCCCGGTGAGATGGTGCCTTCGCTTGTCCAAGATCCAACGGTCGAATCAAGGTGTCCACCAACCACGACGATCTCTTCAGGATATTTAGCGCCAAGCAGTGTCACTTCAACGGATTTCTGTGGGTATTCGGCATGCGTGATCTGGCGTGCAGACGCATACGGCACATCCTTAATTTCTGTTTCCCAACGCTCTAAAAGCCAATCTGAAGCAGCGACACCAGTAGAAGTAGTATAAAAACGGTTGGTGAAGTTGGTTAGGTTTTCAATAGTCGTGACCATGTTGTTCGGCTCGACCTGAGATAGCAGATCGTTCACCGTATCTTGATGGCTGATAACTGGCTTTTCGAAGCTGCTCATGGTCAGTGGCATAGCTGCCGCTTTGAGTGCGCTTGCTTTGTCTTCGTGCACCATGTAGCCACCACAACGGTGGGTTTCTTCGTGCATGTGGCTAGAGAGTTTCGCCAGCTCTTTCTGGTTGATTTTCGCGACGATGGAATGCTTGTTTCCAGTCACGCTTGGGTAAACTGTTGCGCCATGTTGAGTCATTATATGCTGTGCGTCAGCATCGGTGGTAATCCAGACTTCTTCGTTCGCTGGTGGTGTGATACCTAGGGATGCGTAAGTCGAAGTGCTGGTGGTTAAGGCTAAAGAGCCTCCGAGCACAGCCAAAGCTAGCATGCTTTTTTGAATAGCCATTTGTCGTCCTTTTTATAGTGAGTATTGTTGTGTTGATGGGTGTGAATTTTGTTTAGTGCGTGGATGTTTTTGTGTAGATGTTTCATTTGCTGAACAGTTAACCGCGAAAAGGGCCCCTTTCGGAGCCCTGAATTTGCTATTGATTACTGTGTTTTAATGAAACGGTAGTGCTTGGTTTCTGAACAGATATCGCTTGAGGTACACACTTGGTACTCAACATCTACTGTGCCGTTGTGACGGAACTTGTCGACGTATGAGTTAAAGTCTGTAGCACCAACATTCTTGCCATTACGCTTAATCACGAAGTAGTCATTGGTGTCGTAATCCCATGCCAGCTTAACGCGAGCCTTACCGTTCGGGTTTTTGTTACCAAACTTCAGTTTTAGCGGGAAGCCTTGTGCTGAGTCACCTTCAATCGTGATCGACTTGCTTGTCGATGTTGCAACGCCTGCATCGTCAGTCACGGTTAGAGTCACCACGTAGTCGCCAGCTTCAGCGTAGGTATAACGAGTCACTTCACCGGTTTGCGTGTTGCCATCGCCTAGGTTCCATTGGTAAGAAACGATCTGGCCATCGCTGTCCGAACTTGTGCTACGCAGCTCTACTTCTTTGCCTACGACCGTGTGTTCGAAAGAAGAGACTGGCGGTACGTTAGCATTGCCTGATTCGTACGATGCTTTCAGGTTTGCACCTGCGTAATCTGAGTAACCCAGAATGTTCACCGTGTAGCGACCAGCTGTTGGGTTTTCAATTACACATACTTCATTGGTTACGCTTTCACTCTTACAGATATTCTCTTGAGAGCTTGGCGCATAATCTAGACCGACATACATATCCGGATCACCAGTAGACACAGCAAGATCAATCGTTAGCTTGTCTTGGCCTTCTGGTACTTCGATATCGAAGTAAGTTTTTGAGCCGGTTTCACCAGCAACCGCAGCTTCAACACCGTTTTCAAGGCGTTGATATTCCGGTTCTGGCGGCAGTGGTGGCTCTGCACATGGGGTAACACCCACCAGACCGAACGCAGAAACAACGTCATCGGCATTGTAGCCAAGGTCGTTTGCTGAGTTTTTCACGCCACAAGCACCCTGCCAGAAGTCACTATTTTCCGACCAGTAAATTTGGTTAGATAACACGAAAAGCTCGAATGCTTTTTTGGTATCCCAACCTTGCGTGGTTGCAAGATGGTAGAAGGCTTTGTTAAACACACCCGAGCTGTAGTGAACATTCAAGCCATCGTAGTACTCGGATGCATTATTGATTGAAGAACCATCGCGTGATGGATCGTCCATGTAACGCAGAGCCCCGTCGCCTTTAAATATATTACGGCCGACCATCCAGTCGTTGGTACCTTTCATGTAGTATTCTGCCGCTTCACCTGCCATATCAGAGAAAGCTTCGTTCATACCACCGGATTGGTTTGCGTAAACCAATCCTGAGTTTTGCTCAGTGAAACCGTGGCTCACTTCGTGCGCTGACACATCTAGACTTACAAGTGGGTAGAAGAAGCTTTCACCATCTCCGAATGTCATTGCCTTGCCATCCCAGAATGCGTTCTCGTAGTTGTTACCGTAGTGAACACGCATCATGAGTTTGAAAGAGAGCGGCGCTGTGTCGAACCAGTTCTTATACATATCGAACACGATGTTACCGAAGTAGTGCGCATCGTTGAGTGGAGAGAAGGCTCCGTTTACTTCTTTATGTTCGTTACGAGGACATTCGTAGCTATAAGTGGTGTCGCCGTCTGTCGCGCCATTTAGGTCAACGGTAACGACATTTTCCGATTCCATCACACACTCTGTGCCGTTTTCTACCACATCAAGGTAGTGGTAGTCGGTACCGTACTCGTACATGCCTGTTTTCTCGTTACCACCAGGGCCTGTACCGATCTGTGCGTGAGCAATACCTTCCCAACGGTCGATAACTTCGCCGGTGTGTGCGTCTAGCATGGTGAATGGTCGAGTTGGCTGTTCGCTGCCTTCGACAAGATAAGAGACAACGTAGACTAGGCGTGTTTTGTCATGTCCTTGTTTTCCTGAACCTTGATAAATAAACAGTTCATGCTGGACGTTATCTAAAGATTTGCTTGTTAAGCCCTGAACCTTGAGATCTTTACTCGCAAGCTCAACGGCTTGAGAGCTGTTGATCGATGGTTTAACAAACGATCGCTCTAGGGTCGTCGTTTTAAGGTAGTTGCCTTGAACAGACTTAAGTGCGCCACCTTGTACACTTTGGGTGGCATTTAGGTAATGTCCCCATACTGGCGTTCCCCAGATGTTCTGTTGGATCTTGACTTTGTAGATGCCACGCTTTTTGAGGTTAACTTCCTTTACCATCTTAAAGCTAGAGGCGTTACTGACGCCTAACTGAGTGTTCAACCCAGAAAAGCTAGTAAAGTTGATCGGTTGATCGATGCTAACTGATTCACTTGCATGTACTGATAAAGACATCGCACTCGCTATAGCAACGGCAACTAAACGTTTTTTCATTTTCATTGTTATTTTCTCTTTCCATGTAAAATCCATGAAAACGTAACAAAATTATCACAATGAATTTACATCATTCGATCCGATTAATTAGTAGCATGGCAATGATCTCTTTTATTCATGAAACTTATATTTTTCGTATTTACAGATAGTTATCGTTTCTGTTTATTTTTGAACGCACCTATATGTTTTATTTATAAAATTATGACACTTTTATTAAGTGTTAATTTCTATTGGAAATTAAGATTCTTAAGTAAATTGATCTGTGCCTCAGTTAAGGTGTTCCGAGCTGATAGAAGTATCAACGATTTGAAAGTGTCATTTTAACCTGAAGGCTGTTAAGCGATTTTAAGGGCAGTTTTGATAAGAATTTGAAGATTTTTAGGCTTATTTTTCGAATTGTTAGTTACAAGAGGGAAGGGGGATTGGGCACTTCTTTGGCACAGAGCACAAAATCTGCTGGATGAAAAAAGCCAGCGACGGGTCACTGGCTTAGATTAACTTAGTTTGTACAGGCTACTGATTAAAGGTACGTAACGAAGACACTTAACTATGGTTTGTAACTAAAGCTAATTACTGCTTTTTACCGCCAACTTGAACGTAGTCGATACCGATAATACGGTTGATGATACCCAGAACAGAGCTCGTATCAGAGTTTGTTGAGCGAATCGTATCAACAGTTGCACCTTCAGGCACTAATTCCATTGCGCGGTCTTGAGTATTACCTGGAACTTGGAAACCGACAATGTTAAAGCTCTCAGCGTGCGCTGTGTAAACTTCATCGTTGTGGCTAATACCTGAACAACCTGCAAGAGAGACAATACCCAAAATAACTAATAACTTTTTCATGAACACACCTTAAGAATGATTGGAGTTTAGATTCAATAGGTTCATGGGAGACAGTATCTCCCGACCGATGTTGAACATTATTCCAGAGGTGTTTCGTAGTTACTGTATGGGTTTGTCAGTCGAACCATTACATAGCTGAATGGTTATGGTGAATACCGCACCCTTTAAGGTTTGGCTTTGACCTACCTCCACGGTTGCGTTGTGTTGAGCGCAGATCTTCTCGACGATAGACAATCCTAAACCATGGCCACTCTTGGCTTTGTTACGTGCTTTATCGCCTACGTAAAACGGTTCAAACAAACGAGCCTGATGCTCTTGAGTCACACCATCACCATCATCATGTACTGCAATTTTCAGTTGTTCTTGATGCGTGCTGGCTTCAATTAACACTTGAGATCGTGCGAATTTCATGGCGTTGCGTACGAGGTTATCTAGGGCGCGGTTCAGCAGTATCTCATCCGCAAGAATCTCGTATGGTTGCTCTGGCAGTGATAGGTTGATGTTGAGCTCTGTATCTTTGTTCCAACGCGTCATTGCGTGGCCAAGAAAGTCATTTATCTCGACAGGCTGCTGCAAATTTTCGAGGTCGCAGCTATCCAGCTTGGCGTAACACAATAGCTCGTCGACCATCTTCTCCATCTCTTCCGTATCTTCCACAATGCTTTCTACAGTCTCTTGCTGAGATTCGTTGAGCGGTGTGTCTTTAAGCATTTCAGCTTGCCATTGGATCCGGAATATCGGCGTGCGCAGTTCATGAGCGACCGCATTGGTGAGTGAACGATTGCTCTCAATTAACCGGTGAATGCGGTCGGCCATTAGGTTGAAAGACTTATTGAGTGAGCCGATTGCAATGCCGCTTGAGGTCTCGGCTCGCGAGGAGAGATCCCCTTCAGCAAAGGCTAGCGTCGCCGATTCAAGCTTCTTAACTCGGCGGAAGATGATAAATAGGTGGCATACGCCATACAGGATAAAGCTTGCTAAAAAGAACAACCAAATGAGGTCATCTTCCAATTCTATTTTTTGCCTAACGAACGCTTCACTGTTGGGTAGGTAATGATAGGTATTGTCACTGCTTGCTAAGCGAAACCAAAGATCACGCTCATCATCGTGGAAGATAAAGGTATTTGGGTTGGTCGAGAAGAACTCTGAAACAGGGCTTGGTATTTCATCTTTTGGATTGAACGTAATCAGTTTATTTCGAGTGGTTTCGACAAACTGGTTCATGGCTTGTTGAGCCGCTTCAAGCCCCTGATTTTTTGCGATGTTCTCTATGAGTTGCTGGTGGGCTGTGGCTTCATAATCTTGCAGAACATATTCGTAGTCAGTATTGAGCTGATAGACACAGATTTCATAGGCGATAATGCCTGCCATAAAACAAACTAACAGCCCTATTAAGGACTCCAAAAAGATACGTCGCATAATCGTTCTCTTTCATTACGCTCGTAGTGAGCGAAGTTAATGCCAGGCGGTTGAAACAAACAAGTAGCCCTTACCGCGAATGGTCTGAATTTTCTCTGCTGGTGTGTGGTCGTCGCCCAAAATCTTCCTTAGACGTACAACCTTGTTATCAATAGTTCGATCAATGCCATCATACTCAATACCGCGCAATGTTTGCGTCAAGTAGTCACGCGATAGCGGTGTGTCAGGGTTACTCGCCAATAGCCAAAGTAGGTCAAACTCGCTGTCAGTGAGTGATAAAACCGCACCTGAAAGCTCACACTTCTTATAAGTGTTTTTCAGAACGAGTTGATCAAACTGAAGGGTGTCTGAGTCATCGACTGAAGCGGTACTGGTGTCTTGGCGGCGTAACAGCGAACGAACCCTTGCCAGCAGAACTCTTGGTTTGATTGGCTTAGTGACATAGTCATCAGCCCCTGTCTCTAAACCAGCAACGTGATCAAAGTCGTCATCGCTAGCGGTGAGCATCAAGATTTTACCTTTATAGTGCGTACGCGTCTGTCGGCAGATTGTAAGTCCATCAGTTACAGGAAGCATCAAATCCAGCAGTACGATATCAGGCTGTGCGGCAAGAATGGTTTGCACGGCGTTACTGCCATCATCTAGTGTGGAGACTTCAAAGTCCTGCGTAACAAAGTAATCCTTTAGCATTCGCTGAAGTTTCAAATCGTCTTCTACGATGATCATTTTAGGTTTTGTCATTCCATTATCAGCCTTATCGTGCGTTTCATTTATCGAGATTACGTGAGGGAGTCTTTTTGAGTAGCTAGTAATTGTGGTACACCCAATTTACAGGCCTTACGTAAAATACCTAATGCGAATGATTAAACACTTTATAAGTTAGTTCAATGATGAATTGGCATTTATAGGAAAATAAAAAACATTGTTCAAATAGGTTCGACATTCTCATACATTCTCACGACAGATAAATTCAGCGCTGAATAATAGAATTTTCCAATCAAACATTTTGGGAATGACGCATGAATAACTATAGAAAAACGTTACTGGCACTGCCCTTGATTATTTTAGCTGGGTGTAATTCAAGCTCCAATTCGGGTAAATCGGCAGGTAACGCGGCGACTAAAGCACAAGTGAAACCTAAGGCGGATTACGTATTTTCGTCAGTGAAATTAGGCAAGTTGTATCAAGAACGAGAAGAGCTTCAAGAGTCAATGAAACTGACCTATGACGGTGTCCAGTATGACCAAATTCAATTTGCTGAAGATATTAGTGATAAGCAAAAAGTAGTAAGGCTTGCGAGCCGTTTAGGTCAAAGTGTTGATCTGTATTTTCCTGACGCAGGGTTTGATAGCTGCGGTATCTACACAGAGAGCAAGGGTTTGGACGTGTTTGATTGCGGCGCCCCGCTCCGCTCTGTTTCTAATGAGACCACGTTAATTCAAACAACAGCGAACAGTGCAAAAGCAGTTGAGCTTGAGTACCAAAATGAGTTGTCGCAATACGTGACGAGCTTGGGTTCGACGATTCTGAGTAACACCAAAAATGGTAATAAGGTCACCATCACCACTTCATTTGCTTTCAATGCCTTTTACCGCGATGTGCTCAACGAGACTGGGGCTGTTGATCGTATTACTTCCACTCTAGGCGCATCAACCTATTCTCAGCTTTTTGATATCGTGAAATTGTATCAAGGCAGTGAGATGACGTTGAAGTTTACCAACCATATTGGTGGAAGTGCCGACGATGATATCAATATGTACACCGGTCGCATGATCCACAATAACAAGATGACGACTATCGTAACGCCTACGGGTTCGGTGTTCTCTGGCGGCACGGACCTGTTTGCTGCAGGTAATCCACGAGTTTTGCAACGCGCTGATACCACCAAAGCTATTGAGCTGAATAAACAGGTGGGTGTGCACAGTTGGGCTGAGGGTGATAAAACGGCTAAAGAATTCCCATACACCAACGAAAGTCATCGCCAACAAGCGACCTATTTCAAAAAGGTGATGGGAGACAAAGGAATCGATTTTTATATCTTCACTTTAGATTCTGCTCCGGCTTCTGGTGAACACTGGGTGACAAAGGCCGACTCAGATAAATACGGTTTTATTACACGTATTGAGTAGCTTTGACTCGCATTAAAAATTAGGTGTGTATGTTGAAAGGTTGGTTGTGCTTTGTCATCACCAGCCTTTTTTTGTTCTGGAATTTAAGGCGGTACCGCTTGTAATGCTCATGAATTCAACGAGAAAACATGGATGTGAGTAAAAACCGCATTTATTCGCTAAGTAACAACTAATTTCTGCAGATTTGGTTTTTAGAAAGCACAATCACAGCACTTTTTTGACGATAGTATTTATTATCCGCAACCTTACTGGCCAATAGGTTTCTATAATCTAACGATGTAAGGAGCATGTGAATGACTAATAAGGACGATCATTTATGCAGTTACTGGCAGGCACTCTGACACACTACGCTAATCCCCAAGCACGCCGTGAATTGGAATACTCAAGTGAGCAGCGTGACATTTTAAGTGTCGCGAACTCTCAACAGGCGATTAAAGATATTTCTCAATGGCCAGGTTACTCTGTGACTCCTTTGCATGAACTGAATGCTATCTCTGCTGAGATCGGCGTAAACAAGTTTTGGTACAAAGATGAATCGCAGCGTTTTGGCTTAAAGAGTTTTAAAGCTCTGGGCGGCGCTTATGCGGTGGCTCGTCAGCTTCAGATTGAAATCGCTAATCGCTATGGGAAGAATCCGACCATCAGTGAGCTGCTCAACGGTGAATGGAAATCAGAAGTTGCTGAGATCGTTGTGAGTTGTGCAACTGACGGAAACCATGGCCGTTCAGTGGCATGGGGCGCTCAGATGTTTGGTTGTGGTTGTGTGATTTATATTCACCGCGATGTGTCTGAAGGGCGCAAACAAGCGATGGAAGCGTTCGGTGCAGAAGTAGTTCGCATTACAGGTAATTACGATGAATCGGTTCGTTTGGCTGATTCTGAAGCCAAAGCGAAAAACCGCGTGATTGTGTCGGACACCTCTTATGAAGGTTACATGGAAATCCCGAAGGATGTGGCACTTGGCTACACAGTGATGTTGGCTGAAATTGTCGAGCAATTGGATGGTGAAATCCCAACACATGTCTTCGTACAAGGCGGTGTAGGTGGTTTGGCATCAGCCGTCTGTGGTTACTTCTGGGATTTGTGGGGCGCTGAGCGTCCACGTTTTGTAATCGTAGAACCTGAGCAGGCCAACTGTTTGCAGAAGAGTGCTCAAGCGGGCAAGCCCGTTGTAGTTACCGGCGATCTAGAGACACTGATGGCTGGGCTTGCCTGTGGTGAGGTTTCGAGCTTGGCATGGACGATTCTCCAAAATGGCGCCGATGATTTCATGACGCTGAGTGAAGAGGCGATCCCACAAGCGATGCGCATGTTGGCAAGTGGCGAGCAGACGGAAGCGGCGATAGAAGGGGGCGAATCTGCCGTTCCAGGGTTTGCCGCAGCGATCATCGCTAAGCAAGAGCCGAATTTCGCTGAAAAACTGGATTTAACTCAAGACAGCCGAGTGCTAGTCATTGGTACTGAAGGGGCAACTGACCCGGATCTCTACCAACAAATCATCGACAACAAAATCTAATAACGAAAAGCTCATAGTTAGCAGTTAGCAGTTGGCAATTAATAGCTAATCGCGAACAACGAATAATAAAGTAAGCCCCAAAGTTGGCGGTATGTAAGGTTTCTTCATACCGTCTTTTTTTCTCTCTTTTTGACTTCATCTCATGACATGTCTTGCTTTCTAATCGCGCTGCTCATCAATCGGAATAGCCAGCCCGACTTTGACGTTATCCATCACCACATTGGTTTGAAAGCTTTTGATATTGGCATTGTCGAAGAAGGCCTCACGAGTAAAATTATCGTACCCCTCCATATCTGCAGCCGTGACGATTAAGATAAAATCAGAGCTGCCTGTGACGTAATAGCATTGCTGCACAGAACGGTTCGAACTCATCTCTTTTTTGAAGTTATGCATCAAATCCACACGTTCACGTTCAAGTGTTACCTGAACGATAAACGTCATTCCGTGACCGACCGCTTTTGGGTTAATCACCGAGACATCAGCCTGAATTACCCCTTGTGCTCTCATGCGTTTTAAACGGCGCTGAACGGCAGCAGGAGAGAGCCCGACCTTCTCTGCAATCTTGTCTGATGTTGCTCTATTTGAGTCTTGTACGATGTTGAGGATCTTCTTGTCGAAACTGTCGACCACCAATGCAGGCTGTTGTGTCATACCCATACTTCCCAGTGTCAATTTGTAAATTATTTGTTTCTTTTTTTCCAGTGTGTGATCGAGTTAAAGGTATTTGGCTCCAACAATTAATCACAGAGGATTGAGAACAAAAAATCACTATAACGCAATAAAAATGCGGAATTCCCGCACAATAAGGTATTCGTTTAATGATAATCCTTAAAGTTGTCGGTGCATTATTAACCTTGTGAACGAAATGTAAAGTTCAAAATCACAGAGTTTGAAGTTTATATGATACATGTTGTTAACATTTGTTAAGTGTTGATATTGGCAGCTCAAGGAGTCGGAAAGTATGAAATCTGCAACCGCTACTTTACAGTTTGAATTAGAAAAATTGGCACCAGCAGGACGCGTCGGTGTGATTGCGTTAGCGACAGATTTCAATATTGAGCGTGATTTAAACACGTTGTTTCCAGACGATGTACAGTCGTTCACCAGCCGAGTTCGAAACTATAATCCTTTGACGATAGAGAACCTGCGAAAGATGGAGCCAGGAATCGCTGCTTGCGCTGATACCATCCTTCCGGGTACCGAATTGGATGTGGTGATTTACGCTTGTACTTCCGGCACCGTAGCGATTGGCAGCGAACGAATTACCCAGCTTATTCATCAATCTTGCCCAAATGCAGCAGTAACCAACCCGGTGACCGCGGCCTTAGCAGCTTTCGAAAGCTTCAAAGTTAAGTGTATCTCAGTGTTAACACCCTATACCGAAGCTGTGAATCAAGACGTCGCAGCATTTTTTGAGTCGCAAGGCATTGAGGTATTGAGCATTGCTGGCTTTGGCTTTGAAGATGACACCGCGATGACGTTCATTGACCCAATGGACATTAAAAATGCCGCACTACAAGTTTGCGATCCTGAAGCGGATCTTCTTTTTATCTCTTGCACGGCACTGCGTGCAGCATCGGTGATTGAATCCATTGAAGTGGAATTAGATAAGCCCGTTGTTAGCAGCAATCAGGTATTGGCTTGGCATTCGCTTCAGTTGATGAACTACCCCATACCCATAAAAGGTTTCGGTGCACTGCTAGAGCACCATCTTGAGCCAACCTCAGATAATCACCGAAGGTCGCAGTCGTTGTAACAACCTTCGATTAAAGCTGCTCGTTTCGTGTTTACATTCAGCAGTCAAGCTAACTCTACATTTTACGTTAATACAAAGAATGACACTTTGGGACTACTACTATGCCTTCTACTTTCTCGATCAAACCAGACCAACTGTCTTCGCAGCTTATTCAAAGCATGACGGAGTGGCGTCAACATTTACACTGTTTCCCTGAGTGTGGCTTTGACGTGAATCTGACCTCCGATTTTATCGCTGACAAGTTACACAGTTTTGGTATCGAAGTGGTGCGTAACATCGGTAAAACAGGATTAGTTGGGATACTTCGTTCAGGATCGAGTGAAGCGAGCATTGGTCTGAGAGCTGATATGGATGCGCTACATATTCACGAACAAAATAACTTCGCACACTGCTCACAACACGATGGAAAAATGCACGCTTGTGGGCACGATGGACACTCCGCAATGCTGCTCGGCGCTGCAAGCTATTTGGCCGAGAACCTAACCTTCGATGGCACTGTGTATTTCATCTTTCAACCCGATGAAGAGCACGGTTGTGGCGCGCAAGCGATGATTGATGATGGCTTATTTGAGCGATTCTCGATTGATGAAGTGTATGGAGTTCATAACTTCCCCGGTTTAGCGGAAGGTGAGTTGATGGTTCGCCCCGGATCATTAATGGCCAGTGAAAGTAGCTTTGAGATCACCATCAATGGTGTGGGTGGGCATGCTGCTCTGCCGCATCAAGGTGTTGATCCTTTAGTCGTCGGTTCGCAAGTCATTCTTGGTCTGCAAACCATAGTATCTCGCAACCTTAGTGCGATCCACGACACGGCTGTAGTCTCTGCGACCGAGTTTATTACCGATGGCACGGTTAACGTTATCCCGACCCAAGTCACCATTAAAGGTGACTGCCGCTGCTTCACTGAGTCTTCTCTCGATCGAATCAAACAAAGTATGGAGAGGATTGTGGCTGGCATTTGTCAGGCTGCGGGCGCTACTTACGATTTCGAGTTCATCAATACCTTCTACCCAACCATCAATAGTGAGCAACAAACCCAATATTCGGTTGCCGCCGCGCAGAAAGTGCTTGGCGTAGAGAACGTTAATGACGCCTGCGACCCGCTGACTATTTCGGAAGATTTCTCAAGCATGCTTCGTGTTAAACCGGGCTGTTATGTGCTGTTGGGTAATGGTACGGAATCGGTCGGTGGCTGCGCATTGCACAACCCTGAATATGACTTTAATGACGGCATCTTAAAGCTCGGTGCGAGTTACTGGGTTCAGTTGGTGAACGACCGTTTAACAAGATCAATTTAGAAACACTTATTTAGAAACAATGAATTAAAAGCAGCTCAATTAGAAGTAACAACTCAATTAGAAGCGATAAGTAGAGACACGGATTCAGCAGTGACGCATTTGGCACTGCAAGATGGCAGACTTTAAACGGAGTTTATTGTCGACACAGCCAAAACTGAAGCGCGTGAAGTGACCAAGGTCATCAACGTGTAATTAGGATAATAAAAGGAAAGACAGGATGAAACGATTAGGCGTAGCACTGCTAAGTTTGAGCATGGTTTTTGGCGTTCATGCCGAAACATGGAAGTTTGCTTCAGAAGAGGACAAAACAGACGTTCAAGACATCTATGCGCAAAAATTTGCGGAAGTGATTAAGAAGGAATCTGATGGCGACATCCGTGTCCGCATCTATTACTACGGTCAACTAGGGACAGAAAACGACATCGTAGAATTGGCTGCTAAAGGCACGATTCAATTCGTATCTGTAGGAGCGGGTCACTTAGGATCTTATGTTCCTGAAGTTCAGGCAGTGAGCTTGCCTTATGTACTGGGTACCAATGAAGAAATCACCCATAAGGTGTTAACGGAAAGCCCAACCATCTACAACAAATTGGCACCGAAGTTTGAGAGTGTAAACCTCAAGCTATTGTCGATGATGTCTGAGGGTGAAATGGTTTGGGGCGGTAATAAACCTATCCGTACTCCTGAAGATTTTGCGAACCAGAAAATCCGTACTTTCACTTCAACCATTCCTGTTGAAACCTACAAAGCGTTTGGTGCAACACCTACCCCTCTTTCTTGGGGTGAAGTGTACGGTTCACTGCAACTAAAGACCATTGATAGCATGGTTAACCCTATCTACTTCATCTACAACGCAAAGTGGCATGAGGTTCAAGACTACTTAATGTTCCCAGGTCAGCAACCTTATGTGAGTACCGTTTCGACCAACAGTAAGTGGTACAACGCTTTGTCTGAAGAGAAGCAAGCAATGGTCGACAAAGCAATCAAAGCGGCAGATCAAGCGGCTTACGACTATCAGATCCGCATCAACAAAGAGAACATGGACAAGATCTTGAAAGAGCGTCCAAACATGCAAGTGGTTGTGTTGACGGATGAAGAGCGTGAGCGCTTTAAAACGCTAAGCCAGAAGCTGCACACGACATACTACGACGTAGTGGCGAATGCTTACCCGGCGGGTCAGAAAAGCGAAGCTCGTGAGGGTGCGAAAACCATTCTCGAAGAGATCCTAGGTGAAGTGAAGGCTGCTTCAGCAACGCAATAGAAAGCGTTAGTAAGGATGATAGTTATCCGTTGATATGTGTCAGCGGATAGCTTATCCCAACCTTCTCCAAATAGTGGCAATGGACTCGTGTCACTGAACGAAGTATGGAGCACTGCCTGTTATGAAAGAACTGCTACATAAAATAAGTGTCGCGACAGAAAAGCTAGAGCGCTTTTTGATCATGACTGCCATTCTCGCGATGATGATCAACTCTACGGCCAATGCGATTGGTCGTTACGCCTTCAATAAAAGCCTATTTTTTTCGGAAGAGCTCAATCAGTTTCTGATTGTCTCTGTTACCTTCGTCGGCTTCGCTTATGCGGTGCGCCAAGGTCGAAATATTCGTATGACAGCGGTCTACGATTCATTGAGCACGAAAGCTCAGAAAATTCTCACAACCATCATTGCGTTATTAACAGCAATGCTGATGTTTTATCTCACCTACCATGCGTTCTTTTACGTTAAAGAGCTGAAAGATATCAACCGGTTAAGTCCAGCCTTACAGTTCCCTGTGTATTGGGTGTACGCGATCATTCCGATCGGATTTTTTATCGCGGGATTGCAATACAGCATGAGTTTCTTGATGAACTTACTGCATAAAGAGATTTACGTGTCATTTGACGTGATTGAAAATAGAAATACAAAAGTAGGTGAGTTCGAATGAGCGATGTTGCACAGTTTTTCTCGGACATTATTGCCGGCGAATTAGATATTTATGTCATCACATTTACTCTTGTCTCTGTGATGGTGATTTTGCTGTTTTTGAGCTTCCCTATGATTGTGCCATTAGCGGTTGGGGCGTTGATTGGCTTGATTCATTTCTCTCAGGTTGAGCCGGGAGTGCTGATTCAGCAGATGGTGACAGGTATTTCGCCGAACGCTCTAATCGCGGTGCCGATGTTCATCTTGGCTGCGGATATTATGACGCGTGGGCACACGGCGTATAACCTACTGGGTCTGATTCAAGCTTTTGTTGGACACCTGCGTGGCGGGTTACCGATTACTACGTGTATCAGCTGTACCTTGTTTGGTTCAGTTTCCGGTTCGACCCAAGCGACCGTGGTGTCGGTTGGGCAAATCATGCGTCCTAAGTTGCTGCAAGCAGGGTACAAAGATAGTTTTGTGATGGCGTTGATCATCAATGCCAGTGACATCGCGTTTCTTATTCCGCCGAGTATCGGCTTGATTCTTTACGGCACCTTAGCCAACGCCAGTGTAGGGGAGTTGTTTATTGCTGGTATTTGTCCGGGCTTAGTGCTCGCTAGCCTGTTCTCGTTATACAGCTATGCCTACAGCGTGAAACACAGCGACACCATCTCTTTGGTTGAAAAAGCCAACACTGCCGAGCGTATTGAAGCGATCAAGAAAGCGATCCTTCCTCTTGGTTTCCCTGCTTTGATTATCGGCGGTATTTACTCTGGCGTGGTCACGCCTACCGAAGCGGCTTCATTCGCAGTGCTGTATGCGATCATCGTTGAGTGCATTTTCTATCGCAAACTTGGCGTAAAAGACATCTGCGATGCGGCGTTAAATACCGGCTTGATTACCGCGGTTGTCTTTGTGCTTGTGGGTGTCGGTCAGGCGTTCTCTTGGTATATCTCGTTTGAACAAATTCCTCAGGAGTTGCTAGCTCCTCTTAATCTAGAGGACGCCTCACCTGAATACATTCTGTTTGTCATCGCACTGACTTTCTTTGTCGGCTGTATGTTTGTGGATTCGTTAGTGGTCTTGCTGATCTTGACGCCGATTTTCATGCCGATTGTTAATGCCGCAGGTATCGATCCAATCTTGGTCGGTGTGATGGTAACGCTGCAAATGGCGATTGGGTCGGCAACACCTCCATTTGGCTGTGACATCTTTACAGCCATAGCGATTTTCGAGCGACCTTACATGGAAGTGATCCGTGGGGCATTACCGTTTTTCCTTATTTTGATATTGATGTCTGCTTTGCTGATTTTCTTTCCAAGTATCGCTCTGCTACCAAGAGATGTTTTATTCAATTAATTCTAGGGTTACCTTTCTTCAATCAAGGATAGAAATATGAGTATATTGCCGTTAACACCTCCGCAGAGAGGGGTTGAATCAGCAGAGCTAGAGCAACGTACTGTCGAGTTACAACAACGTCTACGTGCTCAAAACATCGATGCTGCATTTTTTACGACCGAACCTGAATTTCGCTATTTCAGTGGCTTCAAATCGCAGTTCTGGGAAAGCCCAACTCGACCTTGGTTTTTGGTGGTGCCTGCGGTTGGTAAGCCCATAGCGGTAGTGCCAGAGATTGGTGTCGCTGGTTTCGACGATACATGGATTGACGACGTGCGCAGTTGGCCGTCACCAAGACCAGAAGACGACGGTATCTCTTTGTTAGCTTCTTCGCTATCTGAGGTCTCCAAGGGTTCTCGTAGAATCGGTTCGATGATTGGCCCTGAAACACATTTGCGTATGCCAGCCACTAATTATGCATTGTTACAGCAGAAGTTGAGCCAACACTGTGTGGTTGATGTGTCATTGATGGTTCGAGACTTGCGTAGTGTTAAGTCTCAAGCTGAGATCGATAAAGTACGCTTTGCTTGTCAAGTGACGGCGGCGGGCTTTGAATATCTTCGTCACCGTTTAGCGATAGGCATGACAGAACGACAGGCGTGTAAAGCGATGCATTTAGAGATGTTACGTTTGGGTGCCGATGCGTGTCCTTATCTTATTTCCGCGTCCGGCCAAGGTGGGTATGACAACATCATTATGGGACCAACCGACCGTGTACTCAGTGAAGGTGACGTGTTGATCATCGATACGGGGGCTAACTTTGATGGCTACTTTAGCGACTTTGACCGTAATTATGCCTTTGGTCACGCAGCACCTGACACCATTGCGGCTTACGATGCCGTTTATCAATCGACAGAAGCGGGGCTCGCGATTGCTGAGCCGGGACGCACCACTGGAGACGTGTGGCAAGCCATGTGGTCGGTGCTCGAAAAGAACGGCGCGCTTGGCAACGATGTGGGTCGTATGGGGCATGGATTAGGCATGCAGCTAACAGAGTGGCCATCACATGTACCAAATGGTGACGTGATATTAAAACCCGGCATGGTGTTAACGTTAGAGCCCGGTATGGCATTTGCGAAGAACCGCATGATGGTGCACGAGGAGAACATCGTTATTACCGAATCTGGTTGTGAAATGTTGCACCAAAGAGCCTGGCAGTCTATGCCGATTATCGGCGAATAAACCACAGTTAGTTACTTTGTTAACCCTTCTATTCATCCCAAATTAAGACCGCTATTTGAATAGCGGTTTTTACATTCAACTTTATTCTCAAAATGAGAATTTTCAACTAGATAATCATAACATTCTGTTAAATATAGTTTTATTTTTCGGCACTATACTTGCTCCATTCCTCTATACACGTTTAAGGCTAGTGAAAGAGGGAACAGAATGAGAAATTGGAATTCAGTCATATTGCCGAGTTGCTTGGTGCCATGTGTCGCGATGGCGTTGACAACCGCAGACCTTACATTTGAATCAGGCTCGGATGCTTCTAACTATTCTGCAAAAGGTAAACCCAATAGTACTTATTCGATCGCGGGGTCACTTCCTCAAGATGTTTTAACTAACGTCTATTCGATGTTGCCAGAAGGCACTACCGTGAACAGTGCCTTTATTGCACCTGAGCGTTATTCGAGTATTGATATTGATGATGAGTTGGACGGTGCAGAGTACGCCACAGCCACAATCACTTTCCTGAACGAAGGGGCGGGTTACCGCAACACCCTTGGCTACTTCGTTTTTGATACTGATAACCCTCCAGCAACTAAAGACGATATCAACGCACATGTCGTGGTGTTTCCTAATACGTCGGTTGCTGATGTTGGGGAAATGCAAGAAGGGGACTCTATTGATCTCAGTGTCCAACTTACGGCAGGTCAAACATTAGCCTTTTTTATCATCTCGAATGGTTGGGGCTGGGAAGGCTCTTATAACAACATCCCGTGGCTTGGTGGCTGGGGCACACCTTTCTACAGCTATCCATCACTTAACCCTGAGGCGTCAGCTGAAAATAGAAGACACAATGTTGCCTTTCTAGATACAGAGAATGAGTTTTTGGTACTTGGCTTTGAGGATATTTATCGTCCAACTGGAGACAACGACTTTAATGATCTGATTTTCACGGTCGAAGTGACGCCATTTACCGCCGTTGATGGGGTTAATGAAGATGGCACGACAGATTCCAAATATGAAGTGCTTGTTCAAGAGAATAATGAAGATGTGACCGTAACAACGGTTTACCCGAGCTCGAACAGCTACGCAACGATCGCATTCGAAGATAATTGGCCATTGAAAGGTGACTACGACTTCAATGACGTGGTGTGGCGCTACAAAGTGACAGAGCAGCTTAATGGTCAACGAGAACTCAAGAACTTGACCGTAGATTACACCCTTCAAGCAATGGGAGCGGGCTACTCAAATGGTTATGCTGTGAAGCTACCTAACGTTTTACCTGCTAACGTAGCGTCGACAACATTAACTCGTAACGGTGTTGCCGTCGGTCATACGATTTTGCAAGCAGGTGATAGTGAAACGATATTGATGGTCTCTGAGGATTTGAGAGTAGACCTAGAGAATCTTGGTGAACTATCGGAAAGCTGTGTTTTCTACCGAACCCAAAGTGCATGTTCTGGGGTACAAAACGCTGACGTGCTTAACTACCAACTGTACGTGGAATTTACTACAGCAGTATCACGTGATGACATAGGGTACCCACCTTATGACTCATTTATCTTTGGGGCTGATGGTACTTATCATGGTGACTTCGTCGCGACCCCTCCGGGTATGACGTGGCAAACTCACTTAAAAGAGTTTACAGGTACCAGTGATATGAATAACGCCTTGTTCAATAGTCATGATGACAGCTCTTCAGGCTCTGAGTCGTTCAAAACCAGTAATAATATGCCGTGGGTCATCAACATTCGAGACGAATGGGATCATCCTGTAGAACTGGTTGATATCAGTGATGCGTATACGTCATTCCCTACATGGGTAACCAGCAGCGGTGAGACCGATGGTGAATGGTACAAAGCATCGACCACGAACAAAGTTATATCAGCGACGGATGAGTAGGAGAGCACCATGAATAAGATAAGCAAATTAATTACCATGACATCCTTCTCACTCATAATAAGTGCTTGTGGAGGAGGTGGCGGTGGTAACACCAGTGCATCACCTGCGCAGACTCCAGCTGCGACACCAACACCGACGCCCGCTCAATTGCCTGCGTTAGTAATCCAGCCAGCAGCGATCAGTACGTCTGATATCGTGGCGCCTGTCGGTTTCTCATTTGATATTGGGGAGAAGATCAGCTTGTCGATGGATTACACGGGAACGACTTCGGGAGCGCTGCACTTGTATTCCGAGTCGGCATTTGTGATGAGTAACGGTGATGTTGTCGCTGACCCTTTATCGAGAATCACCACGGTGTACCCAACTCAAATCGATGTTGTGGAATTAGAAGTGAATGGGAACTGGGAGCAAATTTACGCTCGTTGGGTGCCGATGAGCAGCAGTGAGAAAGAGCAAAGTTGGGTGATTTCACTGGATCAGTCGAGCAATAGTTACCACTTAGCTTTTTAGTTGAACTAACCACGCTTTATTACCTCGATATTGGTGATAAAAAAATGAGAGCACCTAACTTGATAAAGGTGCTCTCGTCGTATCTGATTTTCATTCTTGCTCTCGATCAATTACGCCATCGCTTCTCCCTTCTTAACCACAAATAACGATGCCTATTCTTTGCATATCACCCATTTCGGCTCAGAAGATAAGTGGTTAAGTTTTGTTCTTATTGAGTAAAAACATTTGACCATTAACTATCACACCTCAAATCTTTAATTCCTTTCGTTAGTGCTCTAAATTATATTTAATTTATTGTTTTATAATGATTTTTGTGCTTTTGAATGCTGTATTGTTACGAGTTTGTTTTAAATAATCATTTGAACCCTAACTAAATTTCTGTCATTTTATATTTAACTGAACGTTCAATAAAAAATAAAAGGACTAAGAAATGCCGAAGGTTGGGATGCCTGACATACGTAAACCACAGCTTGTTCAAGCGACCATGACGGTGATTGATCGAGTCGGTTTGCATGCCGCGAGTATTGCGTTGATCAGCAAAGAAGCGGGAGTCTCTACCGGCATCATTAATCACTATTTTGGTGGTAAGCACGGCCTGCTCGAAGAGACCATGCGTGAAATCCTTCGCCAACTCTCCAACACCATCACGACTTCACTAAAAGCGCTTCCTGTTGATGCTCACCAACAGAGAATTAACGCAATCATCGATGGTAACTTCGAAGGTTACCAAGCAGAAAATAAGGTCGCGAAGGCGTGGTTGGCATTTTGGTCATATTCAATGCATGACGAGCAGCTGAAAAGACTGCAGCGTGTGAATGAAAAACGTTTGATTTCACACTTACGTCTTGAGTTGAAAGGTATTTTTAATCATGAACAAGCGGATCTCGTTGCTCACGGGATTGCGTCTCTGATTGATGGTTTGTGGCTGAGAGGCACACTAAACCCAGATGGTATCGATGCTCAAAAGGCGCGAGCTATCATCAATGATTATCTAGATAAACAACTTACGTTCTACTCGTGTCACAGCAAATAGATCGCAGTGGTAGCGTTAGACCTTGAGCTAGACCTAGAGCAAGAGCTAGAACGACCACTATTTACACCTAATACTCACATATAGACCAGTAGAGTCTAATAACAATAATTAAGTCAGAATCTCAAATGGAAATGAACTCGTTATACATCGATGGCGCAGCGGTTAAAGCAACCTCTGGTGAAACCTTTGATAGCATTAACCCTGCAAACGGTGAACCTATCGCGACGTTAGGCCAAGCATCTTCCGCGGATGTCGACAGCGCTATTGAATCTGCGAAGCGCGGATTTGCGGTATGGTCAGCAATGACCGCTGTGGAACGCAGCCGTATTCTTTTGAAGGCTGTGGAAATACTTAGAGCTCGAAATGATGACCTTGCAAACCTTGAGGTTGTTGATACGGGCAAGCCGCTGCAAGAAGCAATTGAAGTGGATGTGGCGTCTGGCGCTGATGTTATTGAATACTTTGCTGGCTTGGCTCCCACGCTACAAGGCGACCAACAGCCGCTGAGCGAATCTCAATTTTTCTACACACGCCGTGAACCGCTGGGCATCTGTGCTGGCATTGGCGCATGGAACTACCCAATTCAAATCGCGATGTGGAAATCAGCTCCGGCATTGGCCGCGGGTAACGCGATGATTTTCAAACCTTCAGAAGAAACGCCGCTAACGGCGCTCAAGCTTGCAGAAATCTTTACTGAAGCTGGTCTTCCTGATGGCGTGTTTAACGTGGTTCAGGGCGATTACCGTGTTGGTCAAATGCTAACGGCGCACCCAGACGTCGCGAAAGTGTCGTTCACGGGCGAAACCGGTACCGGTAAAGCGGTAATGGCAGATAGCGCTAAGACGCTGAAATCAGTCACCATGGAACTTGGCGGCAAGTCACCAATGATCGTGTTTGATGATGCGAAATTGGATGATGCGGTTTCCGCTTCGATGGTTGCTAACTTCTACACCCAAGGCGAAGTGTGCACCAACGGTACTCGTGTTTATGTACACGAAAACATCTACAACGCATTCATCGATCAACTTAAAACACGCACTGAGAAGCTGATCATTGGTAACCCAATGGACATGGAGACTCAGATCGGCGCGTTGATTTCTAAAGAACACCTGTCAAAAGTCCTTGAAGCAATTGAGCTAGCTAAGCAGTCGGGTGCAACCCTGTTGACGGGCGGCTATCAAGTGACAGACAACGGTCTCGAAAACGGCAACTTTGTTATTCCAACGGTGTTTGTGGATTGCGAAGACAACATGCCTCATGTTCAACAAGAGATCTTCGGTCCTGTAATGTCAGTGTTGAAGTTTACGGATGAAGACGATGTGATTCGCCGCGCCAACGACACCAAATACGGCCTTGCGGCTGGTGTGTTCACGCAAAACCTTTCTCGTGCGCACCGTGTTATTCATCAAATGCAGGCAGGTATTTGTTGGGTGAACACGTGGGGCGACTCACCGGCAGAAATGCCTGTTGGTGGTTACAAGCTTTCGGGGATTGGCCGTGAAAATGGACCAGAAACCCTACTTCATTATACGCAGACTAAGAGCATTCTTATTGAACTTGGCGACTACGCCAGCCCTTATGCCTAAAGCGTAACACTCAATTTTATGGGTTAGCTTAACAGAGCTAGCCCTACTGACTCATCTCAGGGAAATCAAAACATGGAACAACGCTACGATTATATTATCGTCGGCGCGGGTTCGGCCGGCTGTGTGTTAGCGGATAGGCTAACGGAAAGCGGTGAACATAGCGTTTTATTACTGGAAGCTGGTGGCACGGATAAGAGCATTTTTATCCAGATGCCAACCGCGCTTTCTTACCCAATGAATACTGAAAAGTACGCTTGGCAATTTGAAACAGAGAAAGAACCGGGTCTTGATGGACGTGAACTGCACTGCCCACGTGGCAAAGTGTTAGGCGGCAGCTCATCGATCAACGGGATGGTTTATGTTCGTGGCCACGCGTGTGATTTTGACCAATGGGAAGAAGAGGGCGCAGCGGGTTGGAACTACCAAGCATGCTTACCTTACTTCCGCCGTGCTGAATCATGGAACAAAGGCGGTGATGAATACCGTGGTGACAATGGCCCTGTCGGCACTTGTAACGGTAACGATATGGAGCTCAACCCGCTTTACCAAGCGTTCATCGATGCAGGTAAAGATGCCGGTTACCCAGAAACAAACGATTACAACGGCTACCAGCAAGAAGGATTCGGCACTATGCATATGACGGTAGACAAGGGTGTTAGAGCCTCTACCTCTAACGCTTATCTACGCCGTGCATTGAAGCGTTCAAACCTAACCTTGAAGAAGGGCATCGTGGCGCGTCGTTTCTTACTTGAAGCACAAGACTCAAATGGTCAATCGGGCTTGAAAGCGGTTGGTGTTGAGTTTGAAAAGTCAGGCAATACCCAAGTTGCGGTAGCGAACAAAGAGGTGATCTCTTCTGCGGGTTCTATTGGTTCTGTTCAACTGCTTCAGCTTTCTGGTATCGGCCCGAAAGCCGTGCTTGAAAAGGCGGGTGTTGAGCTGAAACACGAACTCAGTGGCGTCGGTGAAAACCTTCAAGATCACTTAGAAGTGTACTTCCAATATCACTGTAACGAACCCATCACGCTCAACAGCAAGCTTGGCTTGGTAAGCAAGGGCATGATTGGTGCCGAGTGGATTCTGACTCGTAAGGGCCTTGGTGCCACTAACCACTTTGAATCGTGCGCGTTCATTCGCTCTCGTAAAGGATTGAAGTGGCCAAATATTCAATATCACTTCCTACCAGCTGCGATGCGTTATGACGGCCAAGCGGCCTTTGATGGCCACGGCTTCCAAGTACACGTTGGACCTAACAAGCCAGAGAGTCGCGGTACGGTTGCGATCACCTCTGCTGATCCGCATGCCAAGCCAGAGATCATTTTCAACTACATCTCAACCGAACAAGACCGCCAAGATTGGCGCGATTGTATTCGCTTAACCCGTGAGATTTTGTCGCAACCTGCGATGGATGTTTACCGTGGTGAAGAGATTCAGCCGGGTCTAAGCATTACCTCCGATGAAGCAATCGATGAATGGGTTAAGCAGAATGTTGAAAGTGCTTATCACCCTTCTTGTGGCTGCAAAATGGGCGCTGATAACGACCCAATGGCGGTGCTTGATGAAGAGTGTCGTGTTCGCGGCATTGATAATCTGCGTGTTGTTGATTCGTCTGTATTCCCAACTATTCCAAACGGAAACTTGAACGCGCCCACCATCATGGTGGCTGAGCGTGCCTCGGATTTGATTCTGGGCAAGCCCGTTCTAAAAGAGCAAAACGTTCCGGTATGGATAGCACCGGAATGGGAAGAGACACAAAGAATCAATAAGCCAGTACGAGAAGCGTAAGCGTCTGTTATTGGGTAAAAAATAGCAAAAGTAGTAAAGAATAAAAACAACAAGTAACAAGCAAAAAATAACAAAACTAATTAGTCAAAAGTCAAAAGTCAGAAGAACTGCTCTCTATCGCGTTGATATCGAGCAGCAAAAGGAAAGATAAAAAGGAACCATTATGACGACTCTAAATATTCAGAACGTGACGACAAAAACGTTAACAGCACTAGCCATCAGCTCATTTGCATTTGGTGCTAACGCTTCAGTAGAACCACAGCAATGTGAAAACGTTCGCTTCGCTGATGTAGGCTGGACTGACATTACCGCAACAACCGCCGTTACTTCTGAACTATTAAAAGGCCTTGGTTACAAAACCAAAACCGACCTACTTTCAGTACCGGTGACTTACTCTTCAATGGCAAACGGCGACATTGATGTATTCCTAGGGAACTGGATGCCAACCATGGAAGGCGATATTGCTAAATACCGTGAAGCGGGCACCGTTGAAACTGTTCGCGCCAACCTTGAAGGTGCGAAATACACGCTAGCTGTACCTAAGTACGTGTACGACGCCGGTGTTAAAAGTTTCGCAGACCTAGCAAAACATGCCGACAAATTTAAAGACCGCATCTACGGCATCGAGCCTGGTAACGATGGTAACCGTCTAATCCAATCGATGATCGACTCTGACGCATTCGGTCTAAAAGATTTCAGCCTAGTTGAATCAAGCGAAGCCGGCATGGTGTCGCAAGTATCACGCGCAGCACGCCGTAGCCAATGGATTGTTTACCTTGGTTGGGCTCCGCACCCGATGAACAGCAATGTTGAAATGGAATATCTTTCAGGCGGTGACGACTTCTTCGGCCCTAACTACGGTGGCGCGAATGTTTACACCAACGTTCGTTCAAACTACCTGTCTGAGTGTGCAAACGTCGGTCAACTTCTACAAAACCTAGAATTCACTCTAGAGATGGAAAACCAGTTGATGGAAGAGATTCTGAACCAAAAAGTGAAGCCAGAAAAAGCGGCTCAACAATGGTTGAACAATAACCCTCAACAAGTTGAAGCTTGGTTAGACAACGTAAAAACGCATAAAGGTGAATCAGCGACTCAAGCGGTTACTGAATACCTAAAACAAGTTAAAGCTTAGTTCTACCTATCTCAACAGCTACATAAATAATAAAGGTGGGCTTACCAATTTATCGATTGGTTTGAAGTAGCCCGCCCATAATAAAAGGCAATATTGTGAATTTTATTACGGAAAACAAAATCCCTGTCGGACAATGGATGGAAGCGGGTGTTGATTGGCTAACAATCAATGCAGCAGGATTCTTTGACGCTATTTCGATTTTTCTAGAAACCGTCATTATGTTTTTAGTCGATGTATTTAAGTGGATGCCGCCTGCTCTGCCAATCGTGATTACCGCTGCGATTGCATGGTACTTACACCGTAAACTCTCGCTGGTGATCTTTGTGGTCGCGGCACTGCTGACTATTCTTAACCTCGGCTACTGGCAAGAAATGCTGGAAACCTTTGTTCTCGTCTTTGCGGCGACAACGATTTCCGTATTAATTGGCGTACCGGTTGGCATCATGGCTGCTCACCGTCCTTGGCTCTATACGATGTTGCGCCCAATTCTCGATTTAATGCAGACCGTTCCGACGTTTGTGTATTTGATTCCAACTCTGGTTCTATTTGGCTTGGGCATCGTGCCTGGCTTAATCTCGACCATTATTTTCGCGATAGCTGCTCCGATTCGTTTGACCTACTTAGGGGTAACGAAAGTCCCTGAAGAGCTGATTGAAGCGGGTAAAGCCTTTGGTGCAAGTCGCATGAAGTTACTGCTCAAAGTTGAATTACCTGCCGCTCTGCCAAGCATCATGGCCGGTGTCACCCAATGTATTATGTTGTCGCTTTCGATGGTGGTTATCGCCGCTCTTGTTGGCGCTGACGGACTTGGTAAACCTGTTGTTCGTGCATTGAACACAGTGAACATCTCACAAGGTTTTGAAGCCGGATTAGCGATTGTTTTAGTCGCAATCATCCTTGACCGCTTGTGCAAAACACCAAACCAGAAGGAAGCTTAATCATGTCTATCTCTCAGGAACAGAAGGCAATGGACGCGATTACCATCAAAAACCTTGATGTTGTGTTTGGTAACAAAGCCAATCAAGCGCTGGATCTACTCGATCAAGGTAAAACTCGCCAAGAGATCATTGATGAGACTGGCCAAGTTGTTGGCGTAGATAATGTGTCGCTGACGGTGGAAGAAGGCGAGATTTGTGTACTGATGGGTTTGTCTGGTTCTGGTAAATCATCTTTGCTTCGCGCAGTTAACGGCTTGAATGAGATCAGCCGTGGCTCATTGGCGATCAAAGATGGAGACAAGCTGGTTGATTTAGGTGAACAATGCGACGAAGCGACCTTGCGTCACCTTCGTACTCACCGCGTTTCTATGGTGTTCCAAAAGTTTGCTTTGATGCCATGGCTTAACGTATTAGACAACGTGGCATTTGGTCTTGAAATGCAGGGTGTCGCCAAAGATGTTCGTCGTGCTAAGGCGCGTGAACAATTAGAAATGGTCGGCCTAGCCGAATGGGAAACCAAATTCCCGCATGAGCTTTCTGGCGGCATGCAGCAACGTGTTGGTTTGGCACGTGCGTTTGCAATGGATACTGACATTCTATTGATGGATGAACCGTTCTCGGCGCTTGACCCATTGATTCGTGCTCAACTGCAGGATGAACTGATCACGTTGCAAAACAAACTCAACAAAACGATTCTGTTCGTGAGTCACGACCTAGATGAAGCACTGAAGATTGGTAACAACATTGCGATCATGGAGTCAGGCAAACTGATTCAACACGGTAAACCTGAAGAGATCGTTCTGACGCCGAAAACAGAATATGTGAAGGACTTCGTTGCTCACACCAATCCATTGAATGTGCTTAAAGGTCGTTCTTTGATGCAGCCTCTTGATTCGCTGACGCAAGAGAATGAAAGCTGGAAGATCTGCGATTCTAAAGACCTCTGGATTGAACAGAGTGAAGGTGCTTTATCGGTCAAAGGTGAATCTACTTTGGCGCTTGTCGAGTGGAGCGAGTCAGATGACTTAGCGGCGATCAGCGCGTCGAGTGTCGTGGTCACAAGCCCTGAAATTGGCATGCGTGATGCGATTAAGCTCAAGCAGATAAGTAACCATCCGATTTTGCTGGTTGAAGACAATCAATTGGTTGGGATCTTGGATAACAGCGAGTTCTACAACGCGCTGACAGGTAATTTTCAACTAAACAGTGCTGCTTAGTCTTTTGAACTAAAATAGTCAGATATCGAAACATTTAATAGGTAGTGGGGCCATCACAATCTCCCTACCTATTTGACTGCTCTGCTTTTTTATTTGTTAACGACTTCTGGCTTTTTGTTACCTTGTTAGCCGATATAAGAGCGAAAATCGTGACTCATTGAGCAAAAGTGTTGCCCTGCGCAAATTCAGAGGCATAGAAAAGATTGAGAATAGTATGAACATCAGTACAATGCGGAAAAATTAATGACGTAATTTATCAATTTACAGTGTAATTTGAGCGGTCCTGACTCCGATTTCATGAGAGTTCTTCGCTTCGACACTGTAAAACCACTCACAGTATATTAGTACAAAGGTCTGCATCTTGGACAAACATGACGAAATCCTAGTCGCTATTCGACAAATTATTCGCGCTATCGATTTACACTCGAAAAAGCTGAGTAAAGAGTATGGTTTGACTGGCCCTCAATTAATTCTAATGAGAGCAATCCAAGAAATGGGTAATGTGACGATCAAAGAATTGTCGAATCACACCAATGTAAGCCAAGCCACAACCACGACGATCATCGATCGCCTAGAGTTGAATGGTTACGTACAACGTATCCGTAGTGTTGCAGACCGTCGTAAAGTGCATGCGAACTTGACGGAAAAAGGCCAAGAGCTGCTAAACAATGCGCCACCGCCGCTGCAAGATAACTTCGTTAAAAAATTCCAAAACCTAGAACCGTGGGAGCAGAGCCTACTGCTTTCCTCGATGCAACGCGTATCATCAATGATGAACGCAGAAGACATCGATGCTGCCCCAGTTCTACAGCTTGAAGGCATTGCCAACGTTGCCAAGAGCTAGTCAGGAAGATTATTTAATTGTTTTAAAACAATAAATTAGAATAATATTTAGTGGTCGCTTTAAGCGGCCATTTTTGATCTTGTAGCCTCTATCCCTTTGACTATTTCAGTCCAAACTGTCTTCCAATTACTCCTTTCGATTTTAAATTCCCAAGCTTTCTGATTTTTAATTTGTTTAACGTTTATTCACTTATTTCATAAACGCTTTGACGATTCTCTGACAAAATAACACTAGACCGACCGGTTTGTTGTGTATTATTGTGTGCCTCTCCTAACCATGAGGTGATGTATGAAACATGAATTGACGGCAACACAAATGACAGCGACGTTGAAGACTATGCAGGAAGCTTTTGCAGATGATCCGATGCCCACTGTGTCGGTGAGAATAGAACAGTTGCTTGCGCTGAAATCTGCTCTGATCGATTACACAGACCGTTTGTGTGCCGCGGTAAGTGAGGACTATGGTCACCGCAGCCGACAAGATACTTTGATGGCCGACATACTTCCTTGTTTAGGAAATATCGATCACACCATCGAGTGTTTGCCACATTGGTCGACATCTTCAATTCGCCACTCCGGTCCTTTGCTTTCAACTTCTCGTGTTGAAGTGGTTTATCAGCCTAAAGGCGTAGTGGGGATCATTGCCCCGTGGAATTTCCCTATCATGTTATCCGTAGGCCCGCTCATTTCAGCCTTGGCAGCGGGCAATCGCGCCATGATCAAGATGAGTGAATTTACGCCAGAAACCAATCACGTTTTAAGACAACTATTGGATGAAGTCTTCAATGCCAACGAGGTATGTCTTGTTGAGGGCGAGGTTGAAATTGCCGCGGCATTTTCGGCGTTGCCGTTTGATCACCTTCTGTTTACGGGTTCAACCCAAGTGGGTCGCCAAGTGATGAAGTCAGCGGCTGATACGCTAACTCCTGTCACGCTTGAGCTGGGTGGAAAGTCGCCGGTTATCGTGGCTGAAGATATGCCAGTCGATCTTGCTGTTGAGCGAATCATTTATGGTAAGAGCCTAAATAACGGTCAAGTGTGTGTTACTCCAGATTACGTGCTACTCCCTGAAGAGAAGCTTGAAGCCTTCATTCTTGAGTATAAAAAACAGTACCAATTATTGTTTGATGAAGGGATCTACTCTGAGAGTTTAACCTCGCTCATTAACCCTCGCCAATGTGATCGTATTGTTGGTTTATTGAATGAAGAGCAGGAAGCTGGGACACGAATCGTTGCTTGCCATGACGAAGCGATGGACCTAGATACTCATCGATTGGTGACACATTTGATCGTTGAACCAAGCCTGTCATCCAAAGTGATGAACGAAGAAATTTTCGGCCCATTATTACCCTTGATTACGTATCGCAATATCAAAGAGGTGTTCCAAGTCATCAATAGCAAACCACGGCCTTTAGCGCTGTATCTGATGAGCTTTGATTTGAGTTTACAGTCCCAGGTTAAGCATCAAGTTCATTCCGGTGGAATGTGTATCAATGACTGTGTTTTCCATTTAGCGGTTGATGATGCGCCGTTTGGTGGCATTGGTGAATCAGGGCAGGGCAATTATCACGGTAAAGAAGGTTTTCTCACTTTCTCCCATGCCAAAACAGTTTTGGAAACGGGCTTAGATCATCGAGTTAAGCAGCTGTTTGCAAAAGAAGACAACGAATTAAAAACAGCAGTGATGAGCATGCTTGGTAAGTAAATCATTTCTGTCATTACGCTATTCATTATTAAGAAGTTATTTTTAGAGGTTATTTTATGTTGGAACGCTTTTTTGAACGAACCATGAAATCGTATTTGATGATTACTGGATTCTTAACCGCCACTGCTTTTTCCACTTTCTTGGCACCGGATTGGAGCATGCAGACCCTGTTTTCTTACAACGATACGATGATGGAAAATAAGGAGTATCTGTTGGGTACTTATCAGCACTGGGGCGTGATGGTTGGCTGTATTGGTGTGTTGCTGATGTTCTCGGCCAAGTACAAATCGCTGCGTACTTCGACAATGATTTACAGTGCATTTGAGAAGTCGATGTTTGTTGGCATCTTCTTATACAATGTCTGTATCAACGATTATGAGTGGTTTTATGGTTGGAGTGGCGTGTTTGCGCTCGATGCGTTTGTGACCGTCTACTCTTTGGTTTATCTGTATTACTATCTCAACCGAGACAAAACAAAGGTACCCGCTCATTTGCGTTAACCTCTGTCGTTTAGCTCGTTGATTCTAACATTCCTAAGCCCGCATTTGCGGGCTTTTTTCGTTTCCGACAAATGATCCTCAACGATCTTAATTGACATATCTTTGACATTAGCACTCTAGACCGACCGGTTTGTATTGGTTATTGTTTAGTCATCAAACATAAACGAGGTAAACACCATGACTACCAATAACTTTAACTTTCAACTGAAAACCATTGTTCATGCTCAAGAGAACGGCATCGAAAACATCCCTTCTTTGTTTGCTCGCCTAGGTGCAAAACGAGTTGTGTTTTTTTCTGACAAAGGTTTGGAGTCTTTGGGCTTTGTTGAACAATTCTCAGCGTTGTTTGTAAACCAAAAGGTGACCCAACTAGGCAATGAACAAGCGGCTCAGCTGGTTGGTGTGTACACCGATATTGCGCCAGACGCGACTTGCGACAACATCAACGCTGCAATTGAGTTTGCAAATAGCGTCAATGCTGATGCAATTTTGTCTGTTGGTGGTGGCAGTGTGATTGATGCTTCCAAAGGTGTGAAATACGCATTTCATAAGCAGATAGATGACATTCGCACCGTGATTGCGGGTGGCGGTCATATGGATGTGTGGCCAAATAATGAAGATATTCGAGTACCACACATTGCGGTTCCGACAACGGCGGGCACTGGCGCGGAAGCTTCTCCGATTGCTGTTTTTTACAACGAACATGAAAATATTAAGGCAAGCCTTGTTGCATCTGGATTGGAAGCTGATATCGCGATTCTTGATCCAACGATTACCACTAAGCTGCCTGCTCACCTGACTCGTTCTACCGCGATGGATGCGCTAACGCACGCGGTTGAAGCGATTGTCTCGCCAATGAGTAATGCATTCACCGATGCTTATGGAATTCAAGCTGCAAAACTGATTGTTGAAAACTTACCCTTGGCACTTAAAGAGCCAGAAAACCTAACAGCACGCGGCAACCTTCTTCAAGCTAGTACTATGGCGATCTCTGCTTTCTATTCGTCTTTGGGTGGCATTCCGATTCATAACTGTGCTCATGCCTTTGGTGCGATTAGCCATATCCCGCATGGTGATGCCAACACGGTACTGATGCCGGTTGTGATTGAGGCGCTGCCGGAATTCTATATGCCGAATGCGGCGAAGTTAGCTCAAGCTTTCTCGGTCGACACTACGGGAACCGATGAGATGGTTTACCAGAGAGTGTTGGATTTCTTAAATAATTTCCAAACCAGTGTCGGTGCGATGAAGCGTTTCAGCAGCTGGGACTTTGATGAGCAAGAGAAGAACAACATTGCTGAAGCGATTGAAAAAGACATCTGTTTTCAGTTCTACCCAATCTCGAAACAGACGATTGAAACCATCATTGAGAAAGCGATTTAAGTCTCTGCCTTAATCGACTGAATTTTATGACCATTTAGTTCAGCCCCTGATTCACTCACAACTATTACTCGAGAGCCAATTATGAAAATTGAAAACGTATTGCTATCAAGCTTGTGCATCATCGCGCCATTCCTACTTTTCACCTAACGCATTCAACAGGGACGTTGTGACCTTTATTCCCCGAGGAGGAAATAAATGATCAATAAACGTTTAACTACCGTGATTCTGACTGGTGTTTTGGCCGCACTGTTTTTTGCCAAAGCAAGCGTTGGAAGCGAAAGCTCTAAGAACGTAGGCACCATGGATCAATCGCAGCAGCATCAAGATGTCGCGCAATTATTGGATGAGGCTTATCAAGGGCAATTGGATGCTCAGATCTCTGTCGCTTACTTATATCTGAGCGGAGATGGCGTAGAACAGAATGATGAAAAAGCCGCGGAGTGGTTCGTCACCGCAGCCAATAACGGTAGCCCTGAAGCTCAAACACAGCTTGGATTGATGTATATCTCTGGAAGTGGCGTTCAAGCCAGCCAAGCGGAGGGAGTCACTTGGATCGGCATGGCAGCAGCTCAAGAGTATGATCCCGCGCTCGACTTATTACATTGGATGTCGCAAGCCGCGCACTAATTCAAATCCTAATCAAAGTTAATTACAGAAAAAGTTAATCACAAAAAATTAATCACAGAAATTGGAGAACGTCTTATGCAGACATTCAAGAAATCTTTAGTGTTCACTGCAATGGCCGCGGCAAGCAGTGCTGCTCTTGCGGCTGAATCAGAAAAGCCGAATATTGTTGTTATTGTTGGCGATGATGTGGGCTTTGCCGATACACAGCCTTATGGCTCAGAAGCGGATACACCAAACCTAATGGCGTTGGCTGAAGAGGGGGTTAAGTTTACTAACTTTCACGCGTCACCAACTTCATCGGTAACGCGCTCTATGATGTTAACCGGAGCAAACAGTCACGAGGTTGGGCTAGGCACCTTCGACTATGCCGTCTATCCGGGCGCGATTGGTAAGCCGGGTTATGAAGGTTACCTCACCAAGAAAGGCGTCACGGTCGCAACGCTGCTCGAAGAGAGTGGCTATAACACTTACCTGTCTGGTAAATGGCATTTGGGACACGAGGATGGCTTCCTACCTGACGATCGAGGTTTTGGAGAGAGCTACGGTATCTTAGCGGGCGGTTCGAATCACTTTAACCGAGATATGATGTTCCCTGCCAAAAATGCCGCGACAGCGGATGCGCTGCAAAAAGGGGATATCCCCGGCGTTGAAGTTGAGCCAACTTACCGCAACGGTCAGGTGGTTGAGGATAAGTATAAAGGCGAGTACTCAGATCAAGTTTACACTAATGAGCTGATCAAGATGATCGACAGCAAAAAAGACGACGGCAAGCCTTTCTTTGCTTATTTGCCTTTCACAGCAATTCATCTCCCACTGCAAGCTCCTGAATCCAGTTATCAAGACAAGATTGATTACTATGTTGAACATGGCTGGGATTCGATTCGAGAGGATCGTTTTGAACGTATGAAAGAGATGGGGGTGATTCCAAAAGATGCTGATATTTCAGGCCGTAATGCATTGAGCCGCCCTTGGGATTCGCTCTCTGAGAAAGAGCAGAAGTGGTATGGCAAGAAAATGGCTGTTGCGATGGGAATGATGGAGATGCAAGACCAACAAGTTGGGCAGGTCGTCGACTACTTGAAAGAAATTGGTGAGTATGACAACACTTACATTATGTATCTCGCCGATAACGGTCCAGAAGCTACTGATATTACCGGTGAAAATATTAGTGATCTGATACGAACCTGGACCGCTCATCACTTTGATAATTCGACTGAAAACTTAGGCAAGGCGAACTCCAGTGTGTCACTTGGTCCTGAGTGGGCAAGCGCTTCAACCGGCGGCCTATCTTGGTACAAAGCTTATACAGCAGAGGGAGGTATTCGTGTGCCGTTTATCGTTAAGCCAGCCAAAGCGCTTCTAGAAGGTGAAGATGCGTTGCAACCGGGAACTCAGACTGACGACTTATCCCAAGTGAAAGACATTGCAGCCACGATTCTTGAGATCGCAGAGGTAGAGCATCCAGGAACGGAATATCAAGGTCGAGAAGTAGCACCAATGAGTGGCGTGAGCTTGTTGCCTTACTTTAAGGGTGAAACGGCAGAGGTGCACAGTGCCGATAATGCGATTCCATTTGAATTGTTTGGCAGTGGAATTCTGCTCAAAGGCGATTATAAGATCATCCGAATCTCTACCGGTATGGGGGGGGACAGTGAGTGGCACTTATACAACACCAAGAAAGACCCTGCTGAGCAACATGACTTGAGAAATGAAATGCCAGATCTGTTCCTTGAAATGGTCGCTGAATATCAAGAGTACGAAAAAGTGCAAAACATCGTTCCGGTTGACGAAGCGTGGAACCCGTTTGAAAACGTAAAATAGAGGAAATGAACCACTCGGCCAACCTAATGCCATCAAGCTTGGTTGGCCGATGAACACCGTGTAAAGGAATTACGAATTGTTTTAGCTAATACAATAACTTTTACATCGAGGCGCTCTTCATGACGACACTATCGCTATCAAACTTGAGTTCAATCCCGCAGTTCAATGCTAAGGCGCACAGCAAGCTTCAAGCGCTAGCAAAACCGATTGGGGCGGTGTGTAATATCAGTTGCACCTACTGCTATTACTTAGAAAAACAGCAGCTGCTTGAATACCCCAAAGGATCTCAATATGTGATGGATGAAGCGCTGCTAGAGCGTTACATCAAACAATATATAGAAGGGCAAAATACACCGGAAATCATCTTTTCTTGGCATGGTGGAGAGCCAACCTTGTTGGGGATTGAATACTTTCAAAAGGTCGTCGCCCTGCAGAAAAAATATTGCCCTAGCCACAGTACTATTAGTAATGATCTGCAAACCAATGGCACCTTGTTGAATGATGCGTGGTGTAATTTTTTCAATAAACATGACTTTATCATCGGTGTGAGCATTGATGGCCCAGAGCACTTACATAATCACTACCGAACCAACCGTGCAGGCAAAGGTACTTTTTCTCAAACAATGCGTGGCATTCGCTACTTGAAACAACATAACGTCGAGTTCGCGACCCTAAGCTGTGTGAATGATGTGACAGGTAAGTATCCACTAGAGGTTTATCGCTTTCTACGCGATGAAGTGGGTTCGAAGCAGCTGCAGTTCATCCCTGTGGTGGATAAGCGCGAGGCTCATACCAACAATCAATGGTTGAGCAACCAACAAGCGATCATTCCTGTCTCTGGCGAAGTTGAATCGTGGAGTGTCGGTTCAGCGCAATGGGGAGATTTCCTTACTACCATTTTTGACGAGTGGTTCGAACATGATTTTGGTCGGGTATTAGTGCCGTACTTTGAAAATTTTTTCGGCGTGTGGATGGGCAGAGAAAGCACCATGTGCACCTTGAGTGAGATCTGCGGCAAAGGGTTAGCGGTTGAGCCCAATGGTGATGTGTATTCATGTGACCATTATGTCTTTCCTGAATTTCAGTTGGGTAATATTCAGGAACAAGAGCTTTCATCTTTAGCCTTTTCGCCAAAGCAACAGAGTTTTGGGTTCTCCAAACAGAAGTCTTTGCCGAAACAATGCCAAACCTGTGAGTTTAAGTTCGCATGTCATGGGGAGTGCCCCAAAAACCGCATCATCAAAAGCCGAGATGGTGAGGCAGGGTTAAATTATCTCTGTGAAGGATGGCTGAGCTTCTTCAAGCATATCGACCCGGTTATTAAGGGCTTACTCAAAGCCAATAATATTGCGTCTCGTCTAGGGTAGTGAGTTGGCGTGAATCGATTCAATCAAGATTTAAAGTGAGATAGAAGGCTCGCTAAATTGTGCGAGCCTTTTGGTTTTTGGTACTTGGTCGCTGGTATCTAGTCAGCCGATTCTTGTGCTGGGCTCATGGCAAGAATGGTTTCATTCATGGCATTGTTTAGAATCGAACGGTTGCGCTGCATCGCAGCCATGAGCGTTGAGCCTAGCCATAAGCCATAGAGCGTTCGAGATAGCGATTCTGGTTCTGCGATAGTGAAATCACCATCGGCATTACCTTCTTCAAACAGCTTTGCCATACGCAGGATGATCTTTTCCGCGCCTTCTGCCATAGTCGATTGCAACGGGTTAGCAGACCCAGAGACTTCTCCAGCCAGTTTTACGACAAGACATTGGATATTGAAGTCCTCAGTCAGCTTCGACGCGCACCAAAACTCGAAATAGGCTTTAACGCGATCACGACGAGAAAGCGACTCATCACTTAAAAAGTCGTTCAGCTTAGCGAGGTGCTCATCAAAGTAGTTGGTAAGAAGGATCTCGCCAAAGTGCTCTTTGGATTTAAAGTAGTGGTAAAAAGAACCCTTGGTGCCTTCCGCTTGGTTGATGATTTTCATCAGGCCAACACCAGCAAACCCGTGTTCATTAATAAGGCTAAACCCTGCATCGAGCATAGCTTGTCGCATGTCTTTCATTGTTCTTACTCTTTATGCTGAGAATGAGGAATAGTGTAACCAGCAACATACCAACCGTCCAGTCTAGCGCGTTAGGACGCTGTCAATAGTTGACTCGCTTCGTCAAAGTGACTTTTCTCTTATATCCCCCTTCTAAGCGACAAAACTTTTTTCAAGATAAGCGCATGCTATAAAACGAAAATAACAGCCTTAAAGAGCTTGTTTGGTGCCTTAAAATGGCTAATTTTTGGTATTTTAAGTTGCTGTTTTTGTTGGTTTTTAATTTGGTGTTTTCTTAAGATCGTAATGATAGTCTTAGCTTAATTTCTTTAGGGGGCTAAATGGATACTAATAACAGCACTTATCATCACCACAGTTTTGCTCAGCAAGATTTATCAGAGCTTACATTTACAGTCTGCACGTTTATCCGTTGTGATTTCAGACGTTCGAACTTACGCGACGCAACGTTTATTAACTGTAAGTTTATTGAACAAGGCGATATTGAGGGGTGCCACTTTGATGTTGCCGACTTACGAGATGCAAGCTTCCAGAATTGCCAGTTGGCGATGGCGAACTTTAGTAATGCAAACTGCTATGGGATCGAACTGCGCGAATGCGATCTGAAAGGCGCGAACTTTACTCGAACAAATTTTGCCAATCAGGTAAGCAATAGAATGTATTTTTGCTCTGCGTATATTACGGGCTGTAACCTGTCATACGCCAATTTTGAACAGGCTTGTTTAGAGAAGTGCGAGCTGTTTGAGAACCGTTGGATAGGATCGTACCTTGGTGGCGCGTCACTGAAAGAGTCTGATCTTAGCCGAGGCGTGTTCTCGGAAGATGTATGGGGGCAGTTCAGTATGCAGGGAGCAAACTTATGCCACGCTGAATTGGAAGGGTTAGATCCTCGAAAGGTCGACACATCGGGGATTAAAATCGTCGCTTGGCAGCAAGAGCAACTGCTTGAAACCATGGGTATTGTTGTAATGCCTGATTGATTCTTATCATTCGGTTGTAATCAACCATAGTCGCTAGAAGAAAAGCCCAAAGCTAATAACTTTGGGCTTTTCCGTATCTGGTAACCAGCATTTTATAATGATTTTTTAAAAAGAGAACGCTTGGTGAATAGAGAACTGATTGGCTGATTAGTGCATGCCTGAACGCATTTTGTCGGCCAGGGCAAAGAACACAAACAACACAAAACAGACCAGAGCAACACCCAATGAAACCAAGATGGTTGTTGCGTCTTTTGATATCAATGGAACGACGATAGAAGCTAACGCTACCAACATAACAAGGATATGAACGATTCGTCCGATGATCGGGTTTTTATGACAGAATGAAGCCCATAGGTAACGCATTTTTAACACCAGTATAATATTAGTGGGTTTATTCTATTTTCTTAATGAGTGTTTTGTAAATAACATTCTGTTACAGGAACCTGTAAATATGACCTAAGTCGTTTTACTATAAAATTGGTTAAATAACATAGGTTTATTTGTATTCCATAGAATGTATATCACCTAAATGATAATCATAGTATTCCGTATTCTTTAGGATGGTAAGTTAAATATTGTTCGATTTTCAGTTTTTGACTTAAGATCTCATTTACTGAGTATTTTATTAAGAGCTCGTTTGCGTATGGATGTTGATGTCGTAAATATTAATCGAATTAGAATCAGCTTAGAGCCTATGATTTGTTTTATTTATCAAAGCGACTCCTCAAATTGAGAGCGAGGTAATCTTGTGAGTTTTTCTGTTTGATATACTCAGTACTCGTTCGATAAAGATGATGGAGATGATATGTCGAAAACCGCGAAGATCATTAATGAAGATAAGCTGGTAAAAAAAGCAGTTGAAGTCGGTTTTAAGATGGCAAAACTACAAGGTTTTGATTTGCCAAATTCATCCCAACCGATAAAGGTTAAAGCGGTGTACTTGTTCCTTGTTGAAGTCAATCAGATCACACCGTTACCTGACGATAAGCTTGATGGCGCGAACATCAAGAAGCGTTTAGCACTATGGCTTCATAAGGCACTGCCGGACAATGACCCGCTGAAGTAAGCTTGTATTACCTCATTTTGTATTTAAAACCTAGCGACCTTTCGCTAGGTTTTTTGCTTTTGGGTACAGTAAAAGTAGCCCCTAATATTCCCCCAAGCCTAACTTCATTCATATATTCGCCAACCTTACCTGCCATCAACATTAACGCGCATCATCTGTTCATTAGTTGCCTCAACGTACTTGTGATTACTCAGTACGAGGCCCCAAACTTGACAGCTTGGATCTTACTAACAACTATTAAGTTGATGATCTTCAATTCGTAATCCATCGATTTACCGAACTTGAATGATTAAGAGCATCGGTGTGGATATTCGTTATGACGTTTAGTCTGACTGAACAGGATAAATAGAAAGGAAAAACCTCTTATGATGTCTTTACTGTTTTTGTTGTTACTAGTGGCGATGCTATGCGCCTTTTTCGATAAGAAGACCGCTGCTTATGGCTTTTTTGCTAGCTCAGTGATCCTAGGTTTGTATTGGTTTAACCACCATGCCACCGACCCATTATCGATCTTACTGTAAGGAGCTAGCATGAATCGAAATCAGTTAACTCTCTTGAATACACTTGGCTTGCTAGGTATGACAGCCGTTTTGTTGATCGGCTTTATTCTTCAGTTTGTTCTTAATGAGTTGCCTTGTCCGTTATGCTTATTACAACGTATTGGCTTTGTGATGGTGGCGTTTGGCTTCATGTTGAATGTGGTTTATGGGCCTCAATCTCGCCACTATGGCATCGTCCTAATTGGCGCTTTATATGGTGTTGCTACCTCGCTAAGACAGGTCTCGTTACATGTAATTCCCGGTACGCCTGGCTACGGTAGCCCCATCCTCGGGATGCATTATTATACTTGGGCTTTTGTTTTGTTCACGGCCACTATCTTTGCGGTTGCTGTGATCTTGATACTAACGAATAAGATAGAAACTCAAGAACCATACAAAATGAGCAATCTAGGGCGTATTGCGTGCTTACTGGCAATCGTTGTGGTTGCGCTCAATGCTATTGCTACGTTTGCTGAGTGTGGGCCTTATCAATGCCCTGATAACCCAGTGAGTTATTGGTTGCTTAATCAAGGTGTTGGTTAGAGCCTATTAACTAACAACAAAGCCACAGCATACGCTGTGGCTTTGTTGTTTGTGTTTGCGCTTTTAATTGTATATGTAAACTGTTCGATGTGATTTCATGCTATACGACTTGTGCCGGTTCTGTCGGTTTTGCGGTTTCCCCTTTATCTGAGCCTTCGTTTGTAATGTGGTCATATTTTTCAGTGAGGTGGTCTTGGATCTTTTGGTGATATGCGCCGTTCAGCTTGTAAAAGCGGAAGTAGATGATTAGTGCAATGGCAAAGAAGAAAGCTGGTAGACCAACCATGATGCATTGCATGCCGAATACGGTTTCAGGGCTTTGCGTTACGTTAGGTACATAATCAACAGCGGTGAGCGCGATACCGATAAAGAAAGCGGCAAATGCCGAACCTGCTTTTACGACCAAGGTTTGCACTGAGTAAGCGATGCTTTCGCAACGAGAACCCAGTTTAAACTCACCGTAATCGACCGTGTCTGCCACCATGATGACGTTAAGTACCCAGAATAGCGCTGTACCAATTTGTAGAAAAACGCCTGCTGTTGATATCAGCAGAATGCTCTGTTTGTCGTACATGCCAACGTAGATGAGTACTGCGCTGCCTAAAATAGGGAAAGACGATGCACATGCCCACAGAACTCGGCGTGAAAACATCTGGGCAAGTTTAGGGAACAGCACCAGTGTGATGAGGTTAGCAATACCTGCATAAGCCATGTAGTAAGGGAAAAGTTCTTCATTACCCACCACATAAGTGAAGTAGTAAACCGCGAACGCTGTAATGATGTTGGTCGCGAGGTTATAAGACAAAGCCATACACAAAACACTAGTCAGTTGGTCGTTTTTGTAGATAAGTGACAGTAGCTTTTTCAGTGAAACCTTTTCTTCAGGTTGATTTGTGTCTAGGTTGGCGGTTGAATAACGTTCTTTTACATTACGCAAAGTAATGAAAGTTGATACCAAGAAACAAGCGATCAACAAAAGTGTAAAAATCTGGAAGCCGAACCCTTTATCGTCCCCACCTACGTAGTTCACGAAAGGCATTGCGATAGCCGCAGTTACAATCCAAGCTAGGCTAGCAAAGAAGCGAGGGTATGGGACGAGCTCTTCACGTTCACGCTTATCTAAGGTGAGTGTTGGGACCAGTGACCAAAAAGGGATATCCATTAGTGTGTAAGTCATGCCCCACAAGATATAGGTGACAGCGGCGTATGCGATTAACCAAGGACCTTCGATGTAATGCGCACTAAACACCATCAGAAGAACCACGGAGTTAGCCAGTGTGCCAATTAAAATCCAAGGTTTGAACTTGCCCCATCGAGTGCGGGTATTGTTGACTAACCACCCCATAATAGGGTCATTGACGGCATCCCAGATGCGTGCGACGAGGAAAATGGTGCCGACTGTAGCGGCAGAAATACCGACTACATCCGTGTAGTAAAACATTAGGTACATGTAGACGATGGTGATTGCGAAGTCTTTACCAAATGCGCCAAAGCCATAACTTAGCTTGGTATTCATAGAGATACTCATTGCCACTCCTTACGCCTCCTCGGTGAGAAGGCGTTGATATTCACGTTGTTGTATGTTTTTTAGTATGAAGTTACTTGTTAACCCACTCTGGTAACCAACCCTGATGGGCTTCAATCAAGTCATCAACCAGCGCGTATATCTCTTCTATTCCAAGTACGGCGGCAGTATGAGGGTCAAGCATCGCAGCATGATAAATACGGTCGCGGTTTTCAGTGAGAATGGCTTCTGTTAATAGAGTTTGGACGTTGATGTTAGTTTGCATCAATGCGGCCAAGTGATTTGGTAGGCGGCCAGCTTTGATTGGTTGCACACCATTGGCATCGACTAAACAGGCGACTTCAACACAGCAACCGTGCGGCAGGTTATCGATTAAGGCTTCGTTTTTAACGTTGCCATAGATGACGCTAGGTGTACCCGTCCAGATAGAATTCATGATGGTGCTAGCGTATTCGTGAGATTCCTCAACGGTGATCTTATCGGCCGTTTTGAACTCTTGAAGGTCTTTTTTCCAATCGGCAATTTGTTCGACACAACGTTTAGGGTATTCATCAAGTGGCACTTTATAACGTTCAATTAAATCTGGACGATTTGGCTTGATAAAGTAGGGGGTGTATTCAGAAAAATGTTCAGAAGACTCTGTCACGAAGTAGCCAAGCTTCTTAAACATCTCATAGCGGACTAAGTTGGTGCAGCGACCATTGTGATAAATACCCGGCTTAGGCGCTTGGCCACTCTCAAAGGCTTCAAGTAGGTCTGGATAAATGTCGACGTACTTACCGCTTTCTGTTTTTTTCTCGAGGGTTAGGTAGTAAGCCATGTGGTTAATGCCTGCGCAGGTATAGCGAAGATCTGCGTAATCTAAGTCTAGGTCGCGTGCTAGTTCTTCTGCGGTACCTTGTACTGAGTGACACAAACCGACTTGTTTAATGTGTGGATACTTCTCGTACATTGCCCATGTGTTCATTGCCATTGGGTTGACGTAGTTAAGCATGGTCGCGTTCGGGCAAACCTCAGTCATATCTTCACAGACACTCCAAAGATGCGGGACTGTGCGTAGCGAACGCATAATACCGCCTGGGCCTAGTGTGTCTGCGATGGTTTGTTCCAGACCATGGCGCTTACACACTTCGAAATCTGTGACGGTACATGGCTCGTAGCCACCGATTTGAAAGGCTATGACAACAAAATCTGCACCTTGTAGTGCCTCTTTTTGATCTAAATGGCATGAGATAGAGCCAGTCGCACTGGATGATTCCATCAACTTACTGACGACAAGGTGAGACTCTTCTAATCGATTCTCATCAATATCCATCAATGCGACATGAGCATTTTGTAGTGCTGAACGGTGGAAAACGTCGCCAAGAATGTTCTTAACAAAAATGGTTGAGCCTGCACCGATGAATGTGATTTTAGGGCTTTGCATAGTGGGATCCTTTATTTCTCTGAGTTCTTTGTTGATGCAGATAAATTACACCTAGAACCCATGTCGATTCGTCTCAGATAATCGAATAGCTCTCCTGTTTTCTAATATTTTTAAATCACTAAATAGAAATCTTAGGAAATGGGATAACTTGTTGGCTTTTAAGGAGAGAGGATATGCAATGAGGCTAGTTTTGCACTTAAGATACTGACTCTAATCACATCGTGATGATCTTATGAATTGGGGTACTGCGTCTCTATGATCGCCTTCAGAGTTTTATTATCGAGGAACTGTTAAAACTCAGCTATACGATTTCCTAAGGAGCGAGATATGCCGCAATCAGCCCCAGATACGGTGAGAATTATCACTTTAGATAAGTATTCATCCGAGACCGTGTCGGTAAGCCCACTGTCTCTCTATTCTTCCTATGAGAAAATCGATATTGAACTCAGAGCCCCTCATTCCATGCCTGGTTATCATTGGCATGGTCAAATTGAGGTGAATATACCCTTTGGCGATGATGTGGAGTACATCATTAACGGTAGCCCGGTTGTGGTCAAAAGTGGGTCGATTGGCTTGTTTTGGGCATCGGTACCGCATCGACTGACGAATCCAGGCCAATGCCATAATATGGGAATCATCAACATACCGATTCACCATTTTATGTCGTGGGCTCTCAGTCGGGATTTAGTCAACCAGATCACTCACGGCAGTGTGTTGCAATCGAATTCTTGTTCGCTGATCAGTGAGTTTGAAATCTCACGTTGGGCAGAGGAGATAAAGCATTCGTCCGAAAGTCGTCAACAGTTGGCTATGGATGAAATTGGCCTAATGCTTAAACGAATCTGCCTTGATGGCTGGCAACAACTGTTGGTAAATCGACAGGATAAGTCGACTAAGAAAGGGGTATCGAAACACTCGCAATTCTATGTCAGCCAGATGTTGGAATATATTGCGACTCACCATAATCAGCCATTGACCGTTAAAGATATCGCTGAACATATCGGGTTACACAGCAACTACGCGATGAACGTATTTCAGCGAACGATGCAGATGACTATTAAGCAGTACATTACTGCGATGCGCATCAACCACGCTCGTGCTTTGCTGAGTGATACAGATAGAACCATTCTCGATATCTCACTCACGGTGGGCTTTAATTCGAGTAGCCGATTCTATGAAACCTTCCAAACGTACATAGGTGTCACGCCGACTCAATATAGAAAATTAGCTAGAGAAGATCACCGATGGAGCAGTCATGGAGCTAGCCCTCTATACGACCTTGAGAAAGGGGCATGTGATGGGAAGCGGCCGTTAACAACGAAAGACAGTTAGCGATATTGATACAACCCGATAAAAGCAAAGCCACAGCATGTGCTGTGGCTTTGTTGCGATGGAATCAAGAGAATTTGTGCTTTGTAGATCGTTATCGATTAGCGATTCACTTGCTCGACAATCTCGCGTGTTAAGCGGGCAATCTCATCCCACTCTCCATTTTCAACGAGTTTCTTGTCGACCATCCATGTACCACCGCAGGCTAATACTTGAGGCACCGCTAAGTAGTTATCGATGTTTGATGGCGTGATACCGCCTGTAGGCATGAGTCTAATGTCGCCGTATGGACCAACGAGTGACTTAACCATCCTGATTCCACCTGAAGCTTCGGCAGGGAAAAACTTGAGAGTCGTTAGTCCCATCTCAAGTGCTGCTTCAACGGTGCTTGGATTGTTCACACCTGGAATGATATCGATGCCGATCTCTTGGCATGCTTTAACTGTGTTCGGATTAAAGCCCGGTGATACCACAAAGGTCGCGCCCGCTTCTTTAGCAGCGAGTGCTTGCTCGCCATTTAAGATAGTTCCTGCGCCGATCAGCATCTCTGGCTGTGCTTGGCGAAGTAGTCGAATCGCTTCAACAGCGGCGTCTGAACGGAACGTAATCTCAGCCGCTGGCAACCCATTCTCAGCCAATACTTTGCCTAGAGGGATAATATCCTCTGCGTTATCAATGGCGATAACAGGGATAACTTTAAGTGCTTTTAGTTGTTCGTTAATTGTAGACATGTTTGCTTCTTAATATCAGTTTGAAAGGGTGTCGGTGATGTATTTTGGGATGATTGCGCCATGATGTTGAATCACCAATCCGGCTAATGCATTCCCTTGGTGGCAGGCTTCTTCAATAGAACCTCCAGCGAGATAGCAAGATAAGAAACCGCCATTAAAAGAGTCGCCAGCAGAGGTGCTATCAACCACCGTCTCGACAGGTGTCGTTGTGATTTTTACTGGCTCACCTTCGGGCTTTTCGCTGATCAAGCAGCCTTCAGCACCAAGCTTGACAACAACGGTTTTGACGCCGAGTGCATGTAGCCTTGTTATGGTGTCTTGTGGCGTTTGATCGCCCCATAGCAGTTGTTCGTCATCAAAGGTAACCAAGGCTATATCTGTCGTTTTATAGGCAAGCTGAGAAGCTTCTTTGGTTGCGTCTTGTGAGTCCCACAACTTTGGTCGGTAGTTACTATCAAAGGCGATGGCCACACCACGTTCACGTAGACCTTGGATGATAGTGAGCAACTTTAGCTGATCGCCATGAGGCAAGATCGCCAGAGAGATTCCACTCAAAAACACCATATCGACATCTTCAAGTTGGGCGGTTATTTTGTCGAAATCTGGGTGCTGTACCATGTAGCGAGCAGCCGAGTCATTACGCCAATACAGAAATGTGCGTTCACCAACGTCATCTAATTGAATCAGATACAGGCCTGGCGAGCGCTGCTCGTCAATCAGCACGAAATCAGTTGATAGCCCTTCATCCTGCCATCGGTTAAGCATCTGCTGACTGATAGCGTCTGAGCCTAGCGCTGTGACATAACTGGTACGAATCATAGGTGTATCTGACGAACAGGAATGGCTGGTGGCACTTCGGTTCAAATAAACAGCGGCGTTGAGCGTATCCCCACCATAGGTCTGTTGCATGGAACCGAAGGGAGCGCCGTTCAGTTCTATCATGCACTCGCCGATAATCGCAATGTGGCTCATAGTGTGCCCTTACAGAAAGATTGGTATTGCTAGGTATAAATGATGGAACGTGGCTACAAGGAAAGTAGCCACGTTGATTCTTTTCCCAATAGCTTGAGAGGAGGTCTTACTTGTTGTCTAGTTTCACGAACAACAGCGTTAGAACATAAGACAGTGCGAACACACCAACCACGCCCATTAGTGCTTGAATGAAGTTTTGCGTACCGCCTGCAAGGTAAGCCGGTAAGCTGAATACAGAAGAAAGAATGTAGCTGGTTAAATGGGTATCGATTGTTACCGAGATAGCACCGAACACACCTGCAGCCAAACTCGCGGTCATCATCGCTTTGGTGTATTTCGTTAGGACACCAAATAGAGCCGGCTCCGTGATGCCTAAGATCGCGGTAACACTTGAGCCCATCGTAATTGAAGATTGCTCTTTAGATACCGTTTTACGTTGCTTATGCCAGATAGCCATTGTCGCGCCAGCAATTGCCATGTTACCTAAACACATGATTGGCATAAGTAAATCCTTACCATACAGTGCAAAGTTGTTGAGGCTGATTGGTGTCATGCTGTGGTGAATACCAAATACGATGGTAATCGGGCGAGTCAGACCAAACACAAAGCCTGTTAATGTCGGAGAGATTTCCAGTAGTGAACTCATTACCCAACCCGCGCCATTACTTAGCCAGATGCCCGCAGGGCCAACAAATGATAGCGTGATGGTTGAAGTCACCGTAAAGGCAAGCAATGGTGTAAATACTGGTTTTGCTGAAGAGGGTACCAGTCGGTCAACTAACGGAGTCACTTTTGACAGTAACCAGATAGCGAGAATAGCCGGTACGATAGCGCCGCCGTAGTTAAGCAGTTCAATCGGTACTACGCCTAGAACCGTCAGCTCAGGTGCAGCGCCAGCGTCTTTTAGCATCACCGCTTTATCTACTAGCTTGGGGGCTAACATTGCAGAGGAAACAGCAAGCGCGATGTACTCGTTTACCTTGAATACTTTGGCTGCAGAGAAAGAGACCAGCATAGGTAAGAAGAAGAACACAGCAACAGAGATAGAGCGGAAGAAATAAACCGTGTCTGAGGTTTCAGAGATAACATTGGTTGCGATAAGGCCAGAAAGTAAGCCCATCAACATACCTGCACCGGCAATAGCTGGGACTACAGGGCCGAAGATACCCGCGACAATACGCATCACGCCTTGGAACAGTTTGCCTTTCTCTAGCTCATCAGCTGGATTAGCGTCAGCTTGTTGAGTGTTTGATAGCGCGTTAAACCACTTCTCTACTTCAACACCGATGATCACTTGAGTTTGACCTTGTTGAAGTACCACACCTTTCACGTCAGCGATCTGCTTGATCGCTTCTTCGTCTACCAGAGACTCGTCTGCCAATTTGAATCGCAGCCTTGTCATACAGTGTGTGATACTCACGATATTGTCTTCACCACCAAGTGCAGTGACTAATAACTGTATATTTTCTTTGAAATTTTTCTTCTTCGATGATGACTTCGAGTTATTAACAGCGGCATCACTCTTTTCTACCATTTGCATACTACACCTGTTATTGGAATATATTTAACTCGAGTAATCATAACGACAACCAATTTAATTCCAACGCAGTAAAAAGAGATCTCAATCACACTTGAAATTCGAATAATTATTTTTTCACCATTTTTGGCCAATTGGTATGTTTTGTTAATCAAAAAAAAACACTTAACGTACCAATTATTTTTACCGAAAATTAGCGCTTGAAATGTGGTTTTTAAAGCGGTTAGATAATAGGAGTTGACTTAAGTTTAGGTTATTTAATTGTGAAAGAAACTATTATATCTGATATCCATTGTATTATTACTAAACCAGACAGACACAATCTCATTACCGTGGTAGTTGAAACGAATGAAGGCGTGACTGGGTTTGGTTGTGCGACATTCCAACAAAGACCGCTTGCTGTAAAAACAATGGTCGATGAATATTTAAAACCTATTCTTATTGGTAAAAACGCCAATAATATTGAAGACTTATGGCAAATGATGATGGTCAACGCTTATTGGCGAAATGGCCCTGTTATCAATAATGCAATTTCCGGTGTTGATATGGCACTGTGGGATATTAAAGCCAAATTAGCGAGTATGCCATTACATCAATTATTTGGTGGTAAGTCTCGTGATGCTATTCCTGTATACACACACGCAACTAGCGACACAATGGAAGGTATTTATGAGTTGGTGGAATCTTTCCTAGATAAAGGCTACAAGCACATTCGTTGTCAGCTTGGTTTCTATGGCGGCGTTCCAACCGATTTGCATACCACTCAAAACCCGACTGAAGGTTCGTATTACGACCAAGATCAGTACATGGACAATACACTAACGATGTTTAAGTCGCTTAGAGAGAAATATGGTAACCAATTCCATATTCTTCATGATGTTCATGAGCGCCTATTCCCGAACCAAGCGATACAATTTGCCAAAGAAGTCGAGCAATATAAGCCTTACTTCATTGAAGATATTCTGCCGCCAAATCAAACGGAATGGTTGGATAATATTCGTAGCCAAAGCTCAGTTTCATTAGGTTTAGGGGAGTTATTTAATAACCCTGAAGAGTGGAAGTCTCTAATCGCGAATCGTCGAATCGACTTCATCCGTTGTCATGTTTCACAAATCGGTGGTATTACGCCAGCTCTGAAACTAGGTCATCTATGTCAGAACTTCGGTGTTCGTATTGCATGGCATTGCCCACCAGATATGACGCCAATTGGTGCAGCGGTAAACACGCATTTGAATGTGCATTTACACAATGCGGCCATTCAAGAACACGTCGAGTACAACGAGAACACGCACAAGGTATTCCCGAACGCTGCAGAGCCAATTAATGGCTACTTATACGCTTCAGAAATCGCAGGTATTGGTGTTGAAATCGACCGAGAAGTTGCAGCAGAGTTCCCTGTTATGTATCGCCCCCATGAGTGGACTCAAAGTCGCCTTCCTGATGGCGCGATTCATACCCCTTAACTCGTATTTTTAATATCAAATGGTCGCTATAAGCGACCATTTTCTTATTTAATATATTTACCAGATATTACGTATTATCAAAAATTATATTTCTAGTATCACTAAATTAATGATACTAGATGTGAAATAGTATTAGTGGCTAATCTATAGCGTAATTAACTTATATATAAAAATTAACCATATTAAATCGAATTTAAAGGTTACTTCTTATCTCGGAAGCTCATGCTCTCACTGTTAAAAGGCGTGTGGTAGGTGCATTGGTAGTTGATGTCGATAATATCACTGACGATGAACAGTTCCCCCGATGCTAAGAAACCTCGGTTGGTGATATTCATGACTGCCGCATTTTTTTTGCAGCCGAGCAACTCCGCATCTTCTTTAGAAACATTGATCGCTTGATACGTTGTTAAGTAGCTATCGATCTGAAGGCCTTTCGCCAATGCATGTTTCTGGATTGAGCTTTCAATGATCTCGGCATTCATTTCTGGGAAGACGTTAACAGGGATCTTGGCTTCTTCTATTTGAACTACTTTGTTGTTAATCAATCGAAGCCGTCTAATTTTCCAAATGTAGTCATTGTTGTCTAAAGAAAAAATCTGCTGTTCGTGGTTATCGGGTAGCGCTTTATTCAGCTGGAGCTTTTTATAAGAGATCTCTTCAAAACTGTTTTCAGTAATGGAGTTGTACACCAGTGGTGTACCAATCAGAGAAGTGTTGACGAAGTAACCAGAACCCACCTTAGATTTCACCATGCCAATAGCCTCTAGCTTGGCTAGTGCTTTGCGAATCGTGAAACGAGATAATCCATATATTTCAGATAGTTCTCTTTCAGCAGGAAGCTTATGGCTGATACTGTTTTGGCAAATTTTGCTCACAATATCTTGAACAACTAATTCATATTTTTTCATTCTAAAAACTTAAAAAAGCACTCATGGTGATTAAATTATAGTTAACTAAATCAGATACTCAGCGCATTCCGAGCTAGCCGGTAATTCTAACATAGAAGGCCAATTAGATGATGGGAAATAGGGTGTTTTGGAGGGCGAATTAGAGGGTTACTTCTGGGGGGTGTGACTTTATTCTCTTTCTTGATTAGATAAGCGTGAAGGCGAGGTTACATGCAAGCAAATAATAAAAAAGCCACAGCATTTACTGTGACTTTTGAATCTAACCTGATTTGAAGAGGTTTAAGCGGTTGCAGATGCTAGGGGGGTCATCCGCAACGCCTAATATCTAATGAGTGTGGCTGCTATTTACCCACGAAACCGTTGTACAACATGTAAAGGTGCGCTGCACTCCAAGAGAAGTTATTCGCGCCCTGAACCTCGCCCGTTTCTGGGTTGTAGTTTTCCTGAATCGGGGTAGATTCTGTTAGGCCTTGTGCATTTTGGAATAGCTTGTCGACCATTTGACGCGCTTCTACACCGTAGCCATAGTTGTCCATACCGCGCACACCAAAGTAGAACTGATCTAGCCACACGCGACCACGCCAGTAAATGTCTGGGCCGTAAGCCGGGTTGTCCATTGATGCCGTACCTAGCGGAATCTTAGGTGAGTTAAACTTGCTGGTATTCAGCATGTTCTCCACGACTTTGTCCGCGTGTTCTTGCGTCGCGGCGTTGTTGAATAGTGGTGACCAACCTTCAGGGCCCATGCCTCGCTTCACTAGTACCGGACCTGCACATTGGTTAGGAAGTCCATTTGGTACCACTTCGATATCGTAGTAGAAGCCTGTTGACTCATCGTACATACAACGGTTGATGTACTCTTTGGTGTCCGCTGCTTTTTCTGCAAACTCGGCCGCTTTGTCTGCTTTACCCAGTACGTCGGCGATTTGCGATAGGTATAGGTTATCTGAGTACCAGTAAGATGCTTGGTCTACCGACTCTTGCATCAATGAGTAACCTGAGAGGTTGCTTGAATCGTCAGTGTTCTCGTTGAACTTCACTTCCCAATCTTTCTTCGCTTGAGCCAATTTGTTCATGTTCTCAAGCGAATTATCAAGGTAGGTCACCACTGAACCGTCTGCGCCCATCGCAATATTGTACGTGTTGTCAAAGCCATTGGTGTCGTGCGCGTAGCGACCCATTTGGTCTATCTCTTCCGCTTTTTCTTGTGTCGGTTGTTCAGATAATCCTTGTAGGTTATCGATAGTGTCAATAAAGCCGAACACGCCCGCGTTATCACGACCCGACTCCCAACCCGCTGCGACTTTTGCAGGGATACTCATCGCCGTGTAATCACCAGAAGTCAGCAATTCGTTGTACTTCTCGATACTCGTTTCTTTGAGCCACGTATCGCCATTTGCCTCGTCTTTATATTGGAATTTCATGTCGTCCACAGACGCATCTGATCCCCAAGAACCGTCATTCACGTCACCTGCGAAAACCGTGTGAATTGGATCTTTCGCTGCGCCATATTCCGGAATTCCGTTCTTGTTGGTATCACGAGCACGTAACCACCAATCGTGGAACGCCACTAGCTTCGGATACATTTCTTCTAGCCATTTTTGCGCTTCTTCTGGACGGTTATGCTCATCTTTCAGTGCGGTATACACTTCCCATACCGCCCATGCTGCCAGTGATGGCTTAGTATTACGCTCGTTCCAGTTCAAGCCATCTGTCGCTTGAGGGAACACTTTTTTGTATTCAGTAGACATGCCTTCCCAGCGTTCTGCTGGCAGGTTGTAAGTCACAACATCAAGCAGGTAACCTTCATCCCAAGGACGCACTGGATCATCAGACTGCACTTGGTATTGGAATACAGTACGAATGTTTTCCATCGCTACATCTGGGTTGAAGTGTGACATTGCGTAAGCTTGCTTCCATGTATCCCACGGCCATGTCATGTTGCCTGAGAAGTAAGGAGCCGTAACGGAAGGGGTTACCGTGTCGTGGTCAATCGCACCCGCAGCTCCACGCCAGTTCGCGTTCAATGTTTCCATTGCTTTTACTGCAACGAACTCATGCTCTTTTGAAGCCGCATCGTTGGTGAGACCGTTTTCTAGGTACTCTTCCCAACGCATTGCTGAATCGTGCATGTAACCTTTTGGATCGGCCATTACTTTATCTAGTTTTGCAAACTCAGACGCTTGTTCTTTGGTGTTTTGAACGTGAGTGTAAGCCGTGTATAACGTGATCTCTTCGCTATCACCTAGAGAGGCCGTTTGCACGAAACCTTTCTTGTCATCATTGATGGTAGAAGTTTCTGGTTTGATAGAACGCGTCACTTCGAACTTTGAATCGCCAGATGTCAACAATGACCATGAATCACGAACTGCGCCAAAAGAGACTTCTACACCACTGTCTGTCGCTGTAATTTCACGGGAGTAAGTTGGGTAAGCTTCTTCAACACTACGGACTGTGCTGTCTTCATTCTTGTATGCCGTGCCATCATCCGCACGATAGTTTTGCATCAACTCACCATCCCATTCACCTTGAATATCTAGCTTATTGGGGTTTTTGATGGTGGTTTTTGCAAGAGAAGTACGATTAGTCACAAAACGCATTTCTAGCTCGGCTTCGATACCGTTCTCGCCTGTATACGTTTGAATCAACGCACCTGGTTGTGAGTATGCGTTTGTCAATTCTAGCGGCATTGGCTGGCCGTCGACAGCCAGAGTCAAACGGTCGAAACGTGCAGCCATGAATGATACGTATTCTTCGGTCAATAGCGCTGTACCACCTAGTGTGATTTCACCACCTTTGGTGTCTAACGTGTGGCCATGCCATGAGCCGTTATCGAACATTGGAATGTAGCGCAGGTGGCCGCCGTGTAAATCACGCAATGCCACAGGTACACCTGCACGATCGATGGTGTTGTGGAATTCGGTTGCTTTAAGTGGAGCATCCACATTCGAGCTATTATCACTACTGTTGCACCCGCTTAGTGTTAGAGCAACCCCGACAGCAATCGCACATAAAGACGTTTTAAACTGCATGTTATATCCTTCTTTATTGATTTTTGAATCTGATCAGGCGAAAAAAGGTCGAGACATGCCCTGCCGAGTTTCGTGAAGAAGATTCAACCTTATTTATTTCACTTATTGGTATGAGAAAAGAGCGCTATTTGCGTCTATTCTTTCTTTATTCAACTTGTTTAAATAACAAGTTATTAATTATTTAATAATATTGTGCCTTGATGGATTACGACTAGATTCCTTATCAATCAAATATAAATTATTATTAGTGCGTGTTAATCATTATTCGTTTGCCATCGATATGGATTTTAATAATTCACCGTCAATATTTGGGATCGTATCAGAAAGAAATATCTGATTGCCTGGAGTGTAGGTCATTAACACATTTCTGAGTCGTTCACTGCCTTCTCCATTCTTGTTTTGTACATCAAATTCAATCAGTTTGTTGTACACTTCGTTAGCCAGCTTTTCTTCTTGTTCTTCAGTAATAGCAATGCGTCCTATACAGATCGGAGGGCGCACGTCATGGCTGAATACTTCATCTCTAAAGCGCTTAGCAAACAACGTATCAAGCTTAGATCCTTCTTCAAAAATAAAACGGCCTTGATCTTTGAATCGGTATTGGTCATTACCTTTCAATTCAACATAATCCATCATTTCTAATGCGCGAAAATATATGGCGACTGACGTATGGCTCAGTTGGTATTTATTGGCAATATCTTGAGGTGACCATTCTTTGCGTCGTAATAGATACAGAAAATCAAACAAGTACGGATATTGATGGAATATTTCACTATTTATATCCGTAATAAACTGTTCGTTCTCTTGCTGTAACTGTTTGCCTCGAATAGATAATTCTACTAAGTCAGTATCTAAATGAGTTGCGTACGAGAGTATTTTATCCAGCCCTAAAGACGTGTTGTGTAGTTGTCTTTTAATGGTTGAGAGAGGAATTCCCATCCCGGCAGAGAGATCGGAATAACAAATCCCTTTCTCTTTGATTTTTTCTCGTAAAGCAGCAAGTAAATACGTTGCAGAATTATTCATCTAACAATGCCTGTTCTATTTTCGTCAGTATCCTTGATAATAAATTCAAGAGAATCCTACTCTTGTGATTTTGGTTCCAAATATTTTCAATATTAACTATGAGTTGAGTTTTGCAAATTTGAGAATTTTACTTGTTGTTTATTGAACAAGTTTTACTCAATGTTACTAACGTTTAACTCATTATCAATATGTGGGGAGTATAATTGTTTTGATGCGTAAAATTAAGTTAATGGTGGTTTTTAGTAAAAATTTTCTTACGAGAGATTAATTTGTTGGGTGGGCAGTATCAATAAGTTGTACTTGGGAATTTAGTCTAGATTGATATCACAAAGTATTCGTGATTGACTGGTATTTTATTGAGGAGGTGACCAGTGAAAATATTGTTATAAGGAGTAAGGAGGTTAGTTAAATGGGGAGTGTAATTATTGAAGCGTAATCATATTATATAGTTATTTCTTAAACTTCCTATATATTTGTCCTATTTATTACTCGATCTTTAATTTACTTGGTATCTCACCTTGCTCTCTCTTGGCTTGATAGGAGGAAGAATAAGATCACCTGTAAGCAGGCAGGAAAAAAGCACATCCAATAGGACGTACTTCGAGTGCTTGAGATTTCTGAGTTGCGAGCTACATGGCTAAGTTTTCATGTCTTAAGTTGGTGAGTGCTTTTAGATGGCCCTGTCTTTTAAGTTCGCTAAGCGCGTTATGACTATTCAAGACTATTCGATCTCAGATATTGCGCTTCACTTGGGATACGCAGATGCCTCACAATTAAAAGAGCGTTTAAGCGAGCGAACGGAATAACACCACTTCAATGGAAAAAGATCAATAAAGGTATAGGTGTATAGCGCTTCTAAAGCACCAACCATATTCTCTTCAGAAGCCGATTTGTGTTAGTTATTTCTTAGTTTATTGATATTGAGAAGGCCGTCGTAATGATGGCCTTTTTTGTACTCTATTGATTGTATATTCTACCCAAGGATTTTAATTTATAAACGTTCGCTATGAATCTTGATGTGCGGCACTTTGTGTCGCTTTTCCATCAATGACATGGTGATAACGGGAGTGTGTATGAGTTCTAATGAAATCAAAAATGTGGTGTTTGATGTAGGCAATGTCATTGTGCGTTGGGCACCTCTGGAAATTGCCCGGCTTACTTTTGGTGATACTGAAGAATTGGAGTCTCGAGCTCGTTCTATTTTTCAAAGTACGATTTGGTTGGATTTGAACAAAGGATTCTTGACCGAAAGTGAGGCCAAGCTTCGTTATCAACAAGAACTCGACTTGTCCCCGTTAGAGTGCGATCGCCTGTTCTATTACGTTAAGCAAACGCAGATCTTACTGCACGGTTCAGTTGAACTCATCGAGCGAGTAAAGCGATCGGGCTATGATGTGTACGCGCTTACTGACAATGTGGTCGAGATTGTTGAATATTTAAAAAATACCTATCAGTTTTGGGCGTTGTTTGATGGTGCGGCAGTATCTGCTGAATTGGGCATGCTTAAGCCACAACCTGAAATCTACCAAGCGCTGTTATCTAATAATGGGCTTGAAGCTTCAGAAACCGTCTTCATCGATGATATGCCCTATAACGTTGAAGGGGCAAAGGCTGTAGGCATAGCTGGTATTCAGTTTACCGATGCCGCTCAGTGTGAAAACAGCTTGCAGGCGCTTGGCGTTAATTTAATAGATTGACACCTTGGCGAATGAGTTAAATTTGAGGATGTAGAAAATGAAAAGATACCCACCTAAGTCTATCGTTACATTCTTGTTTTTGACTATGTCGGTGCTGGTTTTAGTCGTGGCTTTCGTGCTTCAAATTCGCGGTGAGCAAGCATGTGATAGTTGCTATGAATCAGATAAAGGACAGTTCAAGTTTGTCCTTTATGATGGAACTTCACCTGCGATAATTCCCAGTATTTATAACGAGCTATTACTTAAACAGGCGCCTTTGATGAAGAGCTTCGGCCTGGACTCAATACCGGTCATAACGGTGAGAGTATGGCAAAGCCAAAAGGCGTACTTAGATGAGCAAGAGCGTAGCATTGGACAGCGATATGCGTTTTCTACAGGCTACATCGAGCCTAAAAGTAATGAAATCAGGCTGCTTTATTTTGGTGGTGAAATCCAACGAACGGCATTGCATGAATTTGTGCATTTACTGACACTTCAAATCAACCCCAATTTCGCGAACAACCCTCGTTGGTTGTGGGAAGCCGTAGCCATCTATAAATCTGAAGATTATTGGTTCCACATGAATAACAGGAGCGCCATCAAAGGCCGCTTTGATGGGCTTGTTCAGGACTTATACAATAAGCCGAACAGTAGCTCGGCGGTTTATGAGCTTGGGTATACGGTCGGTGAGTTTATTGAACGTTCATGGGGAGAAGGGGCGTTTGTTGATCTTATTAAGAGCAATGGTGACCCCTCACAGCTTACCGATCAGCCAATAGAATCGCTGTTTTATGATTGGGAAAAATTCGTCAAAACTACGTATTTGAGTGGCCCGAAAAGTGAGTATGAAAAAGCCATGGAACGAAGCCCATTCGATAGAAGAGACACGGTAAACTAATCAAAAAAGAGGTGATGTTTAATTAAAAATATCACCTCTTTTGTCATTTACTTTTAGTTCGCGTTTACTTGCTGTCGTCAGTTGGCTGTTCAGTATTCAAATATCTAATCAATTTTGCCGGCGTACCACCGTATAGGCAATCTGGTGGTACATCATTGTTGACTACTGAGTTCGCTGCGATAACCGAGCGAGCGCCAATCGTTACACCTTGGTTGATCACTGAGTTGCCACCAACCCACACATCATCTTCGATTGTTATGGGTAAACAGAAGGTTTCCCATTTACGGCGGCTACGATAATCAAGGGAGTGTGATGGCGTATAGAATTGAACGCTTGGTCCAATTAAAACATTTTTGCCGACTTTGATTCTCGCACCGTCTAGCATTACTACGTTCATATTAATGAAGGTGTCGTCGCCAATCTCGATGGTTTTGCCAAACTCACAATGAAAAGGGGGCTGGATTAAGCTGCTACTCCCGACCTTCCCAAATAGTTGCTCTTGCAATGTGTGTTGCTGGTCTGGGTCTTGATGGTTGTTGAAAGCCATTAGCGCTTTTCTGGCATTGGAACGCATAGTATCAATTTCTTGGTCTGCACCATCATACACTTGCCCAGATAGCATCTTTTCTAGTTCAGTTTTATCGTTTGTATTACTCATGCTTGCCTACTTTCCGAGAGTCTCGGTTTAATACCAATCGTAGTAAATAACTGGTCATCCTAGCTGGTTAAAACGCTCAATAACTGCGTTAGAAATTTTGATTGTAGAATAACTACTTATCGAAAATTTCTGCCTTGTTCTTAAGCCTTTTTCCTGCGCTATTTATGATCACTTACTTACTGTGATTGGTATAAATGACGAATACTGTAAGATTAGCGATTTTTGGACATAAAAAAAGAGAAAAGCCTCAGCCTTTCTCTTCCTATTTTGTACCGTTAAGCTCTGACGTTAAGTGAGCCCAGCTATTCAGCAAAAGACTTACTTTGGTGGCAAATTAGATTTGCTCAACGAAACCCATTAGGTGCTGTTTTACCTCGTCTGAAGCAAAAGCGCTTTCGACAGAGTACTTGTAGATCTCTGCGTAATCTTCTTTTGTTAGACCGAACGTTTCACACACACGTTTCACTTCGTTGGTCATGGTTGTGTTCGACACAGTGCGGTTATCTGTGTTGATCGTTACAACGATGCCGTCTTTTTTGAATTCAGCAATTGGGTGGTCGCCGAATTTGTGAATACACTTAGTTTGAACGTTACTTGTTGGGCAAGTTTCAAGCGCAACTTGCTTCTCTTTAACGATGTTGTATGCGTCTTCATTACCTTGGATGTGAACACCGTGGCCGATACGTTCAGCGTCAAGCAGTGTTACTGCATCGTAAACGTTCTGACCATGCCATTGCTCACCAGCGTGAACTGTCACACGGTAGCCTTGCTCGATAGCGTATTGCGTGTATTCAGGGAATTCAGCACAGAAGCCTGGCTTTTCACCACCTGCGATATCAAACGCAACTACACCTTTACCAAGGTATGGCTTACCAGCGTCGATAACATCTTTGATTGAATCTTTCGGGAACATACGCAGTACAGACATGATGTAGTTGCCTTTGATGTCGTACTTCTCTTCCGCACGTTTCATGCCTTTCACCGCACTTGCGATGATCGCATCAAGAGACAAGCCCTTGTTTACGTGAAGAATCGGTGCAAAACGAACTTCTAGGTACTTAACGTTTTCTAGTGCAGCGTCTTCGTAAAGCTCAAAAGAGATACGCTCAATTGCTTCTTCAGTCTGCATCACTTGTAGCGGCAGGCTGAAACAAGACAAATACTCATCTAGGTTTTTACAATCTTCTGGCACAGTTAGAGATTGAACAACCGCATCGCGATCTTCAGGCAGTTCGATTCCGTACTGTTTCGCCAAATCAATAATGGTGTCTGGACGAACACTTCCGTCAAGGTGGCAGTGCAGATCAATCTTAGGGAGTGCTAGAAAATTCATGAGTATTCCTTAGGTCTATTATTTTTTGAGTTATTAACTCATAGGTTACATGGGCTTAAATTAACAAGTTTGTGATATGATTTAAAGTGACATAAAGTCATCATTAATCTGAATCTAAGGAATATCATGGTAGATGTTAAGAGCTTACTCAAATGTGATATGAATTTACTGCTGTGTTTACACGTTTTGCTTGAAGAGCGCAGTGTGAGCAAAACAGCAGAGCGATTATTCCTTAGTCAGTCCGCGGTGAGTAAGCAACTCACCAAGCTGCGAACTTTGTTTGATGACCCGCTATTTGAGCGCGAATCTAAAGGTCTGTTTCCAACCCCGAAAGCTACTTCTTTAGCGCCTAAGATTCATCAGATCCTTTTGCAAGTTGAACAGCTAACCGTGCCGGACATTTTTGAGCCGAAAGACAGCGAGCGCACTTTTAATATCGATCTTGTTGAAACCGCTTATACCGCGATCTACCCTAAATTTATGCCTAACGCGTTGGCAGATGCGCCGAACATTACGGTAAACAGTACTACTTGGAGTAGCGAAACCTTTAAGCGCCTACTAAAGCGTGAGGTCGATTTTGGGATTGGAATTTTTGAGCTCGATGAAAGAGCGAGTACTCACATTCAAAATATCCCTGCTGAGTTAAACCATGTCGAATTGCTGCAAGATTACTCTGTGTGTTTGATGCGTAATGATCACCCGGTGCTTCAGGAAGATTGGAACCTGCAAGCCTTCCTTAACTACCGTCATATTCAGTTAGTCACTGGTGGCGTTGGCGACTGGTTGCTTCTGGAGATCTTGCAAGCCAAACAGCTTCAAATTAACAAAGCCGCCAACGTGTCGGACATCACCAGCGCAGTAAAGCTGTGCAAGCAAAGCGATTTGTTAATGTGTTATCCGTACAACTCGGTTTGTGACTATATTGAGAGTGGCGAACTGGTGATGAAACCGATTCCCATTGAGTTGGTTCCCGGTGGTTTGTTTTTGCTTTGGCATCGTTATTTTGACTCTGAACCAAGTCACAAATGGCTTCGCGACCTAATCGTCAATAAGACCCAAGAACCTCAGCTGTAAACTGCGAGCTACGATGATCAAAACGGCGAAATAACTTTTTTAAAATTTATTTCGTCTTTTTCGAATGAGCATCATCTTACTACGGGTGCCAAATGCCCGCCAAGAATGAGATATCTAAATGAATCCAATGCCATCGATTCCGCAACAAGTCATTGAAGATGCTTGTGAGTGGGCCATTATGCACGGTGTCGCTTTTCGTCAGTCTGACAATACCGCGAGACATTGCCCTTTTAGCCTTGCTCCAATGAGTATTGAGCGTAAGGTATTTGAACACCTGTTGAGGGTGACACCGCTTATCACCAAGCTCATCAACAATGTTTCGGAAGACCATGACTTTTTACAGTCATCATTGAGCGATATGACGAAAGCCGATCCGTTTTTTGGTCGCTTGATGGAGCTTCATCAACAGGCTCATGGCAGTGCCGATGAGCGCTTGAATCCAGCTCGACAACCTTTGTTGTTGATGCGTACTGATTTTATGGACGATCGCCGACACGGTGCAAAAGTGATTGAGTTTAATGGCATTGCGGCAGGGATGGCCCCGTTTGGTCAACGCGCTACAGAGTTCCACTCGTTCATGCAAAACCAATGGGCAAACGTTTATAACAATTGGTTGGAAGACCCGTCAGCAACACCGGCTGAAAACCAAGGTTTAACCCAGTTGGCTTACGGTATCGCTAATGCTGCAAGGCAAGTAAAAGCCGACTTCAACGAGCAAGATAAACCGGTTTTCTTGATGGTGGTGCAGAAGAACGAAGACAACGTATATGACCAACATTTGCTTGAAGTTGAGCTGCAAAAACAGGGCATTCGCACGGTTCGTCGTACCTTTGAACAATTGAGTTGCCAGCTTTCATCGGGCGATAATCAACGCTTGTTATTGAAAGATGTGGGCGCTGTCGATGTGGTGTACCTAAGAGCGGGTTATCAGTATTCAGACTACTGGGCTCCAGAACTCAACGAATCGGTTTGTTGCCACACGCTAAGTCAGACTCGCTTGTTTATGGAACAACACCATGTCGCAATGAACGCGACCATCAGCCAGCAATTAGCGACCAGTAAATCCATGCAAATGCTGCTGACCATGATGCCTGCATCAGAATACGCACGCTGGGGTCTAACTCTAGAAGAAGCCGAATTGGTGAAGAGTGTTTTAGCTGACATGAAGCCAATCACCAGTGAGTCGATTGAGTGGTTTAACACACAAGCGAATAAGCAAGAGTGGGTGTTGAAAAACCAAGGTGAGGGCGGTGGCCACTGTGTCTTTGGTGACGATATAAGCCAGCAACTGAGTCAACTTAAGCCAGAAGAGTACGACGCGTGGGCATTGATGCAGCGCTTGTACCCTCATGAACGTGACGTACCGACCATCGCAGTGCGCGACACACAACAAACATTTGTAACAGATCTAGTCAGCGAAGTAGGTTTGTTCACCGCTTACTATCAAGGAGAACCAGTAACAGAGCTCGGTGGCTACGCGGGCTACTTGATCCGCAGTAAACCCGCTAGTGAAAACGAAGGCGGGATCCACAGTGGAAAAGGGATTCTCGATTCGCTGGTGTTGATTGACTAGTTGAATCTGTATTAAAAAACCAGAACTCATGTTCTGGTTTTTTTTATCTGAACTAAGTACAACCTAAGAGTTTGGATTACTACGATCACGTCCCTAACTTGGTAAACGCCAACGGGGTTTGTCCGGTTTGCTGTTTGAAAAAAGCGATAAATGCACTGTTGGATGAGAACTTTAGCTGGTGCGCGACATCGCCGACTTGTCGGTTTTCTGAGAGCAGTTCAATCGCTTTAAACAAACGCCATTGTTGTCGCCACTCTTGATAAGTCATGCCTGTTTCGGCTTTGAATAATCGAGTAATCGTCTTGGTACTTGCGCCAACCGAATTCGCTAATGTCGAGAGAGCTGGGGCAAGGAAGGAGGTGGTTCGGACTCGTTTGCAAAAGCTTTTAAAGCGGCGATCTGTTGGTAGCGGCAAGATAAACGAGTGCTGGTTAGCGCTGTAAAACTCTTCCCAGAATAGGCGGGCGGTATTGGTGGTTTGCTCGCGGGCAATGTCCCAATCCCAGAAAGCCATCTTATTGATCAGGGCTTTTAAAAGATCATTCACTTCCACAATCTCAATGGCCTCTGGGCAGGTGTAAACACTGCTATCGAAATACAGTGAGCGATAGGCAACCACATTGGTCATCTGCGCTCGGTGCTTGGTATAGGGCGGGATCCACACGGCTTTGGTCGGCGGTAAAATGCAAAGAGCGTTCTCTAAGGTCAAGGTGATGCAGCCTTGCGGAGCATACAGTAGCTGTCCTTTTACATGGTGATGTATTCCTGAGTCATGCTGACCTAGCTCTGCGGCAATTCCAATTACAGGCGCAGGTAAGCTGTCTGCATCAAACTCAATGGTTTCACTAATTAATGCCATTTGTCCCAATCTTGTTGTTTTTGGTTTTAATGTTGTTAACGAGCCAAGGTTAGTTTCCTCTAGACTTCGCGTCAAGTTCACTGGTCTTGGAAAAATGATGAAAATAAAACCGTCTTTATGGCAAATGGTGCTATTGCTGATGTTCCCTCAAATCGCAGAAACCATCTATAGCCCGACTCTGGATTCAATATCGAAATCCTTTGATGTCAGTTACACACAAGCGGCGCAAACCCTATCGATTTACTTCTCTGCATTTGCGCTAGGTGTGGTGGTATGGGGCGTGTTAGCGGATAAATGGGGACGTCGCCCCACCATGTTATTGGGGATGGGGTTATTCGCCTGTTCTTCACTTATTGCCATGCAAACCGACAGTTTTACGTGGTTGATGATTGCAAGAGCGATGGGGGCTTTCGGACTTGCTGTTGGCTCTGTCGTCACTCAAACCATGCTTCGAGATGCCTTTAGCGGTACTGAGCTAGCCAAGGTATTTGGTTACATGGGTATGGGGTTGTCGATTAGCCCAATCATCGGGTTGCTACTTGGTGGTCAATTAAGCCAAGCAGGCGGGCATCAATATGTGTTTATTGCTTTGTTTATTATGGTGTTAGCACTGTTGGCACATAGCCTATTGTCATTGCCTGAAACGCAACAGTCTAAGCAGCCATTGCAGTTAAAGTCACTCAGTATTCACATGGTCAAAGATAGCGATATATGGATGTCTGCGTTGCTTGTCGCGTCGTTCAATATTGCGCTGTTTTCTTATTATCAATTGGGTTCATTTGCCTTCATTCAACTTGGATTTAGCGTCGAGCAGTTTGGCTACAGCGGCATTGTGCTTGGGTTCGGAACCTTGTTGGGAAGCTTGGTTAATAAAGCGTTATTGAAGCGACAAGTGTCATCTATCTCTCTGATTGGCTTAGCGGCAGGGCTTCAAACATTAGGCGCGGTGGGTGTGTATTTTTCACAACACACGATCTGGTTCTTGCTTCCGATGATGTTGGTGGTTATGGCATTCGGTATTGCGATTCCTAATGTTTTGAGTCGAGCATTGGTGCGCTACCAATCTCAAGCAGGAAGTGCAGGTGCACTGTTTGGTTTGATGTATTACACCTTGATTGGTTCTGGGCTAGCTTTAGCGGGAATGATTCAAGATTTAGGTGTGGTGTTGGTGCTTTGTGGTGCGTTATCTGTGTTGGTGACGATACGCAGCCGACTCTAGATTTAACGGTAAGTCTCTCATCTATATCTATAAATTCCGCATTCTATTGGGTGCGGAATTTCTCATTTTATTGATTCGTAACCGTTGGTAACGAAGTATCGGCTGAGCGTATTGGCGAACGTGTTCTGATTGAGCCTTGTTTGACTGAGGTTTATGGGCAAGATTGTGTTAGAAGTAGCAGAGCGCTAATTTAGTCAGCTTCAGGATTCAGATTGATGGAAGAGCGAGCAAGTGTTATTTGCTCGCTTTTTTGTTTCTGGCGAATACCGGAGGCTTGGCCTAGCAAACGGCTAAGTAACATATCCTATACAGCCGAAAAATTAATGATTCATTTATCACTGTATGGTTTATGAGTTGCCTGTGCGATAATCACCGCCGTTATATATCCCTATCTATGTTGTATTCATCTAGGAGCCGTATTGATGTTTAAAAGGGTATTGCAGGCACTATTCTCACCTTTTGTTGATTCAAAAAACAAACCCTCTGCAGAGCCTGTCCAACAAGAGCAACAACAAACCGTTGCTACTGATTCTGTTTCGTCTTCAATTTTTGTTCCGCCGTCGTCCGCTCAGCCATCATCATTAATCGTCGATAAGGCACTTAGCCTGCACGATGGTGAATTCCTTGATTATTTGTTTGGAGAGTCTCGCCTTCGAACGGAGTCAGATCCATTTAGCGATTTTGTCGCTTGTCAGATAGAACGTTTGATTCGCTCTCCAAAAGCTTTGCTTAATGAACTGCCAGTGATGCCAGCCTCTGTGACCACGTTAATGGCTGAATTGCAGAGCGACGAGTTTGATATCGATGCATTGTTAAGAGTGATTGAGCGCGAGCCGAGTATGGCTGCCGATGTGATTAAACTGGCTAACAGTGCTTTTTATAAGCGTGGTGAAAAACAGGTTACTGACCTAAAAACAGCATTCTTAAATATGGGTTCTCAAGGGCTTGTTGAAGGAGTAGTGAATAGCTACATGAAGAACTTCACGCCGGGGAACAATATTTACTGGCGTCACTTCGGTGAGAAAATTTGGAATCACAGTGTTCAAACCGCGTCTTTTTCTAAGGAGTTGATGAAAGACTCTTCATCCCAAGAAGATCAGGCAGCGGCGTACTTTGTTGGGTTGATTCGCAACTTAGGCAAGATGATTATTTTCCAAATGATGGTAGAAGCCTTCAAGCATGTAGATCCCTCTGTTCCGTCAAACTCGTTAGCATTGAAGCGCCTGATGAACAGTTACTCTATTCGCCTGACTTACACCATTGCTAAGTTCTGGGAACTGCCAGAATCTGTGTTGACTGCACTTGGTTACCAAGAGTCTAGTCGATACGAATGCACACCACTTGGTCAAGCTGTGTTTGAAGCTAACTACCTAAGTGAGCTGAAATACTTATTGGAAGAGCAGGTGATTGAAGCAGAGCAGTTTAAGACTCGATGTAAAGAGACACTCTTATCTCCAGCGGCATTCAAAGTGGCTAACCGTATCTATAAAGAATCTGAGTTATCGCTAGTGAGCTAACCCTTAGCCTATTCGACCTACGCTGTGACTGAACATTATGATTGGTTGCAGCTTGGTTGGGCTAGGTTGTGAAATACAGTTCAGCTACGAAATTCGCTTACAAATGGCTAATCCATAGCTTGTCGAGCTCACACCAACCGAAGCCATTCACTTGCGCACCGTGTATCTTTTCAGAAACCTCTAAGTTGAACGCTTCTTGCTTGAGCTCAACCACAATCCCAGTTTCATCGAGCCAATGTCTAAGTTCTAACAGCTTATTCATTGCCAGGTCGAGGTTTGGCTCGCGTCGAATTGAGGCTATCCCTTGCTCAATCCTATTTAGCATCTTTGCGGCTAGCGATAAGTCTTCAAAAGGGAAACGAGTAAAGAAACTTAACCATGAGGAGAAGGTATCGTTTTCATCAATAATGCTGCACAGCGCGATGTCTTTGGTCGCTGTGTAGTGTCCATATTCGATATTGGTTTTTTGATCGTCAGATACTGATAATTGCTCGAAAAGTGCTTGGCATTCTGAGGTGTCTTCAACGGTGAACTCACGAGCGGTTTTCGACAACTTCGGGTTTTGAACCTTGAAGAAGGTTGAACCGAAATTCTGTAGAGCTGAATCGCTCGCTCCATTCACCGCGACCGTTTTCTCTGGCATTTTGACGCACACTTGGTTTTGCGCACATGCCTTAGTTTGCGACCAGTCAGGGTAAACCCAAAGCTCAACTCGATTGAGAATCGGTGTGCTGTGTGAATAGGCATTATTGCGGTTTAACCTCAACATCTTGCTTGAGAAAATGTCTAACGAGAACGCGCCAGATCCAATCAGCCTATCAGTCGGTGATGAGTGATCAAATACGGAGGCTTCAGCTCTGGCAAGTAAGCGCGGTAAATGCCAATCAGGTTGATTCAGTTTCACGACAACTACATTACCTGCCGAGACAGAGACCTCATCAATATGCTGATAACAGCGACGCCATATTTTGCTTTCGCAGAGCGAGTTAAGGTTGCGTGCTATGTCTTGAGGTTCGAGTGTTCGACCGTTATGAAAATGAATACCATTGCGAATTTGAAAGCGCCATTGCGTAGCATCTTGATTAGGTTGCCAATGGTAAGCTAAATCGCCGTAGAGCTTACCATGTTGAACCGAAGTAAGACGTTGGCAAACCTGCATCACTAAGAAACGTTCGGTGCGTCTAAGCACACGTTGAGGATGAAGAGCCTCTAATTCTCGGTGAAAGGGGATGTACGCAATATTCTGCGCCGACGGATTGGTGCTGCTTAGAAAGGTTTGCAACTCAGCGCCAGCATTGCGTCCGTTGAAGCTTAAGGTGCTAAATACCTGTTCTATGTTGCCTGCGTCAGCTTGGGTTTGTGCATATTGGTAACACGCCTCAATGGGCTCAACCAGACACGTGAGTTGTGCTTTCTTGCTGCGGCCTGAGCTAGCTTGCCACTTAATCCAGCCTTGCGCTGTCATCGCTTTGAGTAAGGTCTGAACGTGACGTTCACTCACGTGCAGCAGTGTGGCCAGTTGGTTGACCTGACAGTGTGATACTCCAGGCCCAAAAGCCTGAAATATCTTTTCATACAGTTCAAGCTTGCGCTTAAGGTTGCCCAATTTGCTTTTCCTAACGACGAGGTTGAGTTAAGTGTTGATAGCCAGAGTCAATGAGTGCTTGTTCCATGGTATCCAGTACCTGAGCACTTACATTTGAGCTTAGGATATCAGAGTACGTTTTTCCCTCTAGCACCAGCTGTGAGAAGTGTTCGATTTGATATTCGAACCCATTGCCTTGAATTGGGTGCTCGATGGTGAAGGTTTCATTCTGATATTCGACTTCAATGGAGGCCGGGTTCCACCATTTTTCTTGAATCGTGATGGTGATATCTGGTCCAGTTAATCGAGCTGAGCGGGGCAGGTTGTGCACTGTCGATGCTGATATGGTGGCGTTGATCTCGCCAGAAAACTGAAAGCATGAATCGGTATCGACATTTGAACCTTCATAAAGGCTCGACATCTCTACTTGAGGGCTGGAAGGTGTAACTCCGAGCGTGCGGCACAAATCGTAGAAAAACCACAGTCCGTAGACGCCAACATCGAGCGTTGCCCCGCCTGCTAAGTCCGGGTTGAAGATAAACAAATCAGGCTCATAATCGTGATGGTTACCAAAGCTGGCTTCTATCGAATCAATCTTAATCTTGTTGTTGGCTAAGAATGACGTGAGCTCACGATAAGCAGGGAACACCACGGTCTTCATCGCTTCTAGCAGCATCACACCGTTTTGTTCGGCAAGAGTTTTCATCTCTAGCCAATCACTGAGGTTGGTAAAAGCCGGCTTCTCGACCAATACATTTTTTTTATTCTTTAGAAACAGTTCGGCGAGTGGCTGGTGGTATGGGTGAACCGTAGCGATGTACACCGCTTCAATATCCGGGTCTTGCGCCATGACTTCATAAGATCCATAAGCCTTGTTGCAACCAAACTTATTGGCGAACGTGGCTGCGCGGGAGTGATCTCTTGCGGCAACGGCATAAAGTTCACCATGCAGACAGTGCTCTGTGACTGCGGTTGCGAATCGATTGGCGATATTGCCTAGCCCTGCGATACCCCATTTAATCTTGCGTTGCGTGTCGCTCATCAGTTGCTCCAAATCGTTGTTTTGTATCAGTGTACTCAGAGACGCCACATACAAATAGAGAACAGATTTCTCAACCTGTTCTCTATTTAATTCTATTCTAGTTGAAGCTCCGTATCAGCTCTGTATGGAGCGTTTCCACTCGGCTAAGGCTTGAATGTGTTTTGGCCCAATACCACAGCAACCACCGACAATATTGGCACCCAATGCGTGCCAACGTTTTGCGTAAGCTAAGTAACCTTGGCCATCCAGCTCTCGCATCTCCTGAAACATGTCATTGGCTTCATGTTCGCTGCTGATAGGAGCAAAGTTATTGGCGTAGACACCAATTTCCAAATCACTGCCTAACTCGTCGATCACTTTCTTAGCATCGATAATGGCTTGATCCATCACTTCAGGCACTGAGCAGTTAAACATAATGCCTGTCGCGTTAGATTGGCAGGCCAGTTTGATGGCATCTGTTACGCTCTCACCAGAACGAATGTTGGCAGAGTCGCCCTTGGTGTCTTCCAAACTGAATGCGTAGTAACACGGCTTATTTGACTGCTTAAGTACCGCATGAATGGAGGTGAACTCTTGCTGGCTGCAGATAGTTTCCGCGATCCAAAGATCGATGTTTGGGTCTTGAGCATCGTAAAGCGTTTGAATGATTGGCGCGGCTTCTTCGACCTTAAACAAGTCTGGTCGGTAGCTGCCAAATGGCGGTGGAATCGCACCAGCAACTTTCACGGTGTGAGAAGTATTGTCAGCAACTGCTTTAGCCAGTTCGCCAGAAAGTGCGGCTAGTTCAAAGCCTCGTTGTTCAAAGAGCTCTTGACCCAAATGAAAAGGCACACACGCGTAACTATTAGTGATCAGGATTTCAGCACCTGCATCGACAAAGTTTTGATGCGCTTGGCTAACAAAATCGGGTGCTTCAATCAGCGCTTGAGCACTCCAAAGTGGTTGAGAAAATGGCGCGCCAATTTCTTTGAGTTCTCGGCCCATGCCGCCATCAAGTATGGTTAGTGTTTTCATATTCAATACTATCTAAACAATTGCTGAAGTTCTGCCGCCACCATATCAGACAACCTTGTAAGACTGAAGCCATCAAAGTGGAAGTGGTTTAGCTAAATCAATACATCTCAATAGCGAAAGGAAAAAAGGATGGAGAGGTAATCGGTGCTATGCTGCATTGGGTTTAAGATATATGTTTATCTCATCAACCATCCCAGAACGTTAAATACTAAGTCACCACAATCTGTTGAGGAAAAGTGCATTGAAGTTAACGAATAAACTCGTACGTTACCCGCACATTGATGTTGATCGTGCGTTTGAAAAAGAAGCTGAATTATTGCAGCAAATACAGGCTGGAGAGATTGGACAAGCCTTAATGCTATGGCAAGCAAAAACGCCAACACTCGTTTTGCCCGCAGGTAAAAAGTGGCCAGTGACGGTAGAATCTAGAAAGCAACTTGAGGCACAAGGCTGGCAGCTCACCTCGCGTAAAACAGGTGGCGCTCCCGTTCCCCAACTACCGGGGATCATTAACCTATCGCACATTTACCATTGGCCTCGCGATGAAGCCTACAATATCCAAAAAGCGTATCGACATTTATGTGATGTATTAACCCTGTTTTTTAAAGAACTGGGCATCGATGTGGATGTACACGCAACCCCCGGTTCTTATTGTGATGGTGACTACAATCTCAACATCAATAAACAAAAAATAGTGGGAACGGCTCAGCGTGTTTTGCTGAAACGCGGTGGCGGTCAGGTCGTACTTTCGCAAGCGTGTATCTTGTTAGATGTCGACTTAGAACACATCGTTGCGCCCGTGAACTTTTACAATCAGATTTGCGGCAATCCAACCGTTGTAGAGCCGCACGTTCATACTCTTTTATCTGAGCATGTGACGCCTCTGCCCAACGTAGACTCACTCTTCCAGCAGTTAAGCCAAGCCTTTATCAAGCATGTGTGATGCTATGTGTCTACCAGAATCAACTGGGTGCCATGCACAATTTCTCTTTTAGCAACCGGTCAAGCGTTTCCACTAATTTACGGTTTTTAGCGGGATTCAATGCATCGGCATGGGGATCTTTGAATAACCCAGAATCATTATCAAAATATTGACCGGAAGCGCTGGCAAACTCGTCACTGAGTGCCGCGCGACAAAGGATATCGGCTCCAATTGCCAGATCATTCCCGTCCACGCCATAAGCCTCTTTGACCAATTTGCTGCCAAGGAAAGAAGCAGGGTTCACCGGGATCACCGCAGGTCCATTATCTAATAGAGTGTTGGCCAATTCGATAGACCACATTGTCAGCGCGAGCTTACTTTGCGCGTAAACTGGGCCATCTAATTTGCCTGCGTTCGGACTGGTAAGCGCTTCTAAATCTACGGTTGATTGGGCTGCTGAAGATAGGTTGACGATGCGACCTGTCGCACCAAAAAGAGGGAGCAGCTTCTGTGTTAGTAGATAAGGCGCAATGGTGTTCACAACAAAACGTACATCAAGGTTGTCTGAGGTGGTGATGTCCGACACCTTGTATACGCCAGCATTGTTGATCAGTATATCGAGTCGCTTGTGATTATTTTTGATTTGGGTGGCGAGTTTATCGACATCAGAGAGCGTCGATAGGTCTGCGATATAGCTTTCTATGATTGCACTCTTAGACAGGCGAGACAGAGCGGCCAAGACTTTACTAACCTTAGCTGGGTTGCGACCATGAATCAGAACATGGTGCTCTTGTTGTGTTAGTGCTTTTGCGGTCTCTAAACCAATGCCATCCGTGGCCCCTGTGATCAGAATTGTTTTTTGCATTTTTCTTCCTTTGAAACATTTCCCGTGTAACTTTTATAACAAAGATTCGGTGCGCAAAATTCATACTAGTTCACATGATGGGAGGAACAACGGTTAGGTAATGTGCTGTAAATGAGAATTATGACAATACTGAGTCGGGTAGGATTGCTGGATATTATACTGCGATTTCTCTAAAGCTTTTGTGAGTGGTTTGTAATGGCAAGATTTAAGCCTGCTGGAGGAAATACTCTTGCAAGAAAAAGCCTCAACTAAATTTTTTAGTTGAGGCTTGGTCGTTATTAGCCTTTTTTCAGCCTATATTGGCTTTGTTTGACGTTGTTATTTTATAGATATTTTTTTGGAGCTTAATGCGCGTGTACCGCTGAATCTTGGTATAGCTCTGCATCAACTTCTTCACCTTTGTTTGGACGCGGCACAATCTCAAATGAGGTGTCAGCTTCAGTCAGGGAAGACAACAGTTTGTTCAGAGATGATTTGTCACCTTTCACGCCTGCTTGTCCGTCTTCTAACAGTTTTCCAAGGCTTGTTTTCTTAAGCACGATATCAGACACGTCAGACTTATTGATGATCAGTGTCGTTTCAGCGTCTTGTAGCTCGCTTACTTGAATGTTATTCAGGTTACCGTTAGACATCTCAACGTAGTAGAACTCTTGCACATCTGGTAGCTGAATATTCAATGTAAATGGTGTTTCTTGTGCTTTTAGAGAATCCACTTTTACTGCTAAGTAATCGAGTAGGTTTTCAATCGTCATGTTCGCTAACACGTCCGGAGATGCCGTTTTTGGTGCGCCCGGCTGAGTGCCAATGCGAAGCTCTTGAGCGCCCGTTAGGTAGATGTTTCTCCAACCTGCACCTTCTGATTGATAACCCAATTGCTCGTAAGTGTCTGCCAATAGGCCACGTGCAACTTTGTTATCTGGTTCTGCTTGAATCACCTTATTCAATGCGGTTGCAACGAAGCGGTATTCACCTTCTTGGAAATCTTGTTGCGCTTTTTCAATCACAGCATCGCTGCCGCCCATGTACTCAACAAACTTCACCGATTCTGGCTCGATTGGTAATGGGTTTAGGTTCGCCGGGTTCATATCGAAGTAACCAAGATACATGTTGTACACAGCGCGAGCGTTGTGAGAGTAAGTACCGTGGTAGCCGTTTGTGTGCCAAGTCTGCTGAATGCTGTCTGGCATTACTTCGTAAATCGCATCACCGATGTCTTGCAGAACCACACCGTTATTCGCTAAGCGAAGCGTTTGGTTATGAGTAAAACCGTAAGCATCACGTTGCATTTTTAAGTAGTCAGAAATCTCTTCTTCACCCCAAACTGGAGCTGAGTGGGAGGCGAATAACACCTCAGTTTCTTCGCCCCATGTCACCAACATTTCGTTGATCTTCTTCGACCACTTCAAGCCATCACGTACTTTTGCACCACGCAGTGTGTACAGGTTGTGCATGCCTTGGTAAGTCAGCTCACCAGTCCAAAGTGCTTTCATACTCGGGATATAAGTCACCATCTCAGAGGCTGCTTCCGTCCCAGATGCATCCATGAATTGCATTTCTAGGCCATCAATAACCAGAGTTTCAATCTCTTCGTTATGGTTTAGCTCGTAGTCTGGCAGTACGTAAGTAATGCTACCTGTTGATAGACCTTTAGACAGCGCCGCATCTACAATACCGTGCTTGTGTCGGTTCAACGTTGCACCGTACTGATAAGCGGTACGACGAGACATTGCATTACCCGCCAATACGTTCTCATCTACGATTTCTTTAGTGATGTTTTTCGAACCGTACACTTTTACATCTGGGTATGCATCTTTGATTGCTCTCGCGCCACCAAAGTGGTCAGCGTGAGAGTGAGAGTAAACCATTGCAACGACTGGCAGTTCACCGCCATCAGGTACGTTTTTCTGGAAAAATTTAAGAGCTTTAGCTGCTGCTTCTTTGGTAAGAAGAACGTCGTAAGCAATCCAACCACTGTCACTACGAATGAAAGATATAGACGCTAAATCCGCACCACGAACTTGGTATACTTTACCCGGAACAACTTCATATAAACCTTCAGCCGCTTGGTTTAATACCGCTTGGCGCCAAAGTGAAGGGTTTACCGAATCAGGTGCTTGGTCTGCGTTATTAACACTTGGATCGATGAAGTTAAAGCTATTGCGAATGATGTCGCCAGTCTCTTGGTCAAAGCTAGCAATCAAGCCTTTGTTGTTATTCTCAAAAGCGCGAATATCAGCAAAGTTAAGAGTTTTTGCGAACTCGTTGTTTGCTTTAGTGGTCATTTCGGTTGCATTTTTGCCACCTTGGTCGCCAATTTCGCTGAAGTGTGCGTGGTCATGATTGGCTGCAACCGCAGGGAATGCGAGAGAAATAGCTAGGAACAGTGATGCATTTTTGAATGTGCGAGAAGTTTTCATAATAGCCTCTTCATTTCAGAATTTTGTTTCGTTGAGGCGATTATAGGAATAAGACATATAGCAAAAAATAAAGTAAGCTTTATTTAACACATCACGAACTGTTATGTGTTGTATGCTTAATAGTGACATATTGAAGCCGAAAGCTCGTCGTAGGCTCGATGCGACCACACCTGACATGGAGAGTGATTGTGAGTGATGTTGAAAAGTTAGACCTGAATTTGCTGAGCGTGTTTTTGGAAGTATACCGATTAAAGTCGATTACCTTAGCATCGGAATCACTGGGTATGACTCAGCCAGGAGTGAGTGGTGCATTGAAGCGACTCCAATCTCAGCTTGATACTGACCTGTTTATTCGTGAAGGTCGAGGGATCATTCCGACTAACGCTGCGGTGCAACTGGCAAGCCGAGTAGAACCCGCACTCGAGGGGATAACCAGCGCAGTCAGTACTTTAAAGCAATTCGATAACCAGCAGCATCATGTATTCAGACTTCTAGTGAATGAGATCGGTTTAACCAAGCTTCAGCCCCTTGTCGAGCAAGATGAAACGCTGGGAAATATCTCAATCGAATTCAATATGGTGCCAAGCAATGAGGAAGATCTTCTGCAGAGTTTGAGCATGCAACAAGCCGACTTGGCGATCGATATTCACTACCCACAAGTGAATGGTTATATGAACCAGCAAGTGATCGAAGATGAGCTCGTATTGATCGCCAAGAAAGGGCACCCAAGGATTGATGGTTCGGTAACGGAAGAGCAGTACTATCATGAGAAACACATCACCTTCAGAATGCGTCGCTCTCGCCTCTATACCGCAGATTACTTTACAAAAAGCCCGATACAGCAACGAAAAGTCAGTTCCGAATGTGATTCATTGATGACGATGTGTGTGTTGGTCTCTGGTTCAGACTGTGTTGGTAGCACGTCTCGTGATTTTGCTAATCAGTTTGCGGAGCGATTCCAACTGCAAGTGCTCGACCAGCCTTTCGAGGTCTTGCCCATGAAGCAGTATATGATTTGGCATAAGAGAACCGATTTGAATCCTGCTCATCAGTGGTTGAGAAACAGGATTCAACAATACATGGCCGACTAACGAGCCGCTCTTGCTGCTCGTTTCTGTTTGGCGCCCTCTATCATCTTAGACGGCGTCATTCCGGTTACTAACATAGTACCAGTGATAACAAGAATTGAACCAACCACTGTGTTGATACCAATCGCTTCATCTAAGAAAAGGTTGCCCCATAAGATGCCAAAAACAGGAATCAAGAAGGTGACAGATAGAGCCGAAGGCGCACCAAGTTCATTGATGAGGTTGAAATAAAGTAGGTACGCTAACCCGGTACATACTGCACCCAATAAGATGACCGACATGGTAATGGTGAGATTGGGTGCTTCTCTCATCGGAATGAAGAACACAAATGGTAATACGATTAATACAGCCGCCCACATGCTGCCATGAGCATTATTGAATGCCTCAACTTTAGGTGCTTGTTTGGTATAGTTTGACGCTATTCCGTAACTAAAGGCCGCCATCACCGCAGCAAAAATAGGAAGTATAGCTTCTTGGCCAATATTCATCGCATCCCAGCCGACTAACACGCCAACTCCTGTTACTCCAATCCCAAGCCCTAGTAGAACTCTCGCCTCGAGTGTTGTTTTTGTCCATATCGCACCAATGATTGCCGCCCATATTGGCGCGGTTGAGTTCAAGATAGCAAGTGTCGAGGCGTTCAGTGTCTGTGCGGCATAAGCGAAAAACAAAAAAGGAAGCGCTGTATTGAACAAGCCAAGAATGAAAAAGTGCTTCGCATGGGCATTAAAAGAAAGCTTCCTTTTCAGGTAAAAAGAAACCAAGAGTAGAGTGACGGCAGCGCACAGCACTCGAGCTTCAATCAACACCGCTGGGCCCAATGGATTCGCGGCAATTCTCATGAAAAGGAACGAGCCTCCCCATATTGCAGCTAGCATGATCAGTTTTAAAAAGCTCACAGTGTAAATCTCGGATTGTGTAAAAACCCGACTATGGATCAAAGCTATGTATTACACAAACTTAGATGTTAATACTGTGCAGCTAATTGTTGTTATTTTGATAATTCAGCCGATCCTTAAATAGGAACATCTTTGATGAATTCTGTTCTGTTTATCCTTCCTTATTTGGCGAGTAATCTAGTGTCATACGTAAACATTAAGTGATAAAAATGAAGATCGAACATATCGCGATTTGGACCAAACAACTCGAAGTGTTGAAACGATTTTATGAAGACTATTTCGGCGCAACATCAAACTCAAAATATCACAACCCAACCAAAGGTTTCTCTTCATACTTCCTGTCTTTCGAAACTGGAAGTCGTTTAGAGATCATGGAAATGGATTCTGTGCCTGAATCGAAAGATGACATTTATGACCAGTTCACAGGCTTCATTCATATGGCGATTTCATTAGGCTCGGAACAAGCGGTTGATGAACTGACTCAGCGTTTGGTTGAAAACGGTTATGAGCGCTTAGACGGCCCAAGAAGAACAGGTGATGGCTATTATGAGAGTTGTGTGCTCGATCCTGATGGTAATCGCTTAGAACTTACCGTTTAATATAGAGACTTAATTGGGTTACTTATCTATTAACGGAACTGAGGTATTACAATGATGAAGCGTACTGTGACTTTCCTTTTTAGTCTTGGGCTTATGGGATGTACTACCTCAGAACCGGTCTATGAGCCAGAGACTGACTTTCAGCCTGAACCATTACAGCCAATAGGCTATCTCGGCTTTAAAGCTCACCAAGAGTGGGCCATTAAGTTCAATGACTGCACCGTTTATGATTTAACCGGCGCGCAGCCTTACCAATGGTTTGATCGCACTTCAGCCTCTATCAGTTGTTATACGTTTAAGCCAACCGATGCTATCGAGCCTCTGCTGGTTTACTCTAATGCTGATTTCAACAGCAAGAAACTCACTCCAATTGACCGTTTTCAAGAGTTGCAGGTATCAGAATCAGGTTGGGGCAGCTTTCCTATTGTCTATGAGACAAGCGGCACTAATTGGCTGAAAGTCAAAGAGGGTTGGATTCACCTCACTTTAGCTGATCAAACGCTTGTACAGTTCTATCCTGGCACTCAAGACCAATCTGGAAAATCTCAACATGACCAATATTTTGAGCAGCATTAATAAACGCATGATCAATGCCCCTTGCTAAATGCGGTTTGGGGCATAAATAGGTAATCAGTTAACAGTTAGCCTGAACAATGGACTGTTAGTGTTTCCGCTTCACTTTGATGATAAACGGTAGGATGGCACTGAATAAAATCAAGCTCGCACCGATCAAAGCGAGTGAGTTTGGTAGTTCAGCAAACAACAGATAGCCTAGAACCATTGAGTAGATCATTTGTGAGTATTCGACATTCGACACCACGTTCGCTTCTCCCCATTTGTAGGCCGTCACACCAAACCATTGACCAATAGACGAGATCACACCAACCAATATCAACAGCAGGAATTCAGAACCTGTTGGCCATTTCCACTCAATAATTGCCGGAACTAGAGCGACTGCGCCAACGAATATCGCTTGATAAGCCAACACCACGACCTTGGATTCTATATTAGCCATTCTTCTCACACAGATAACCGCTATCGCCGCACCTAACGCAGCAACCAACCCCGTCCCGATATAGAACAAAGACTCACTTTCTAACGTCGGTTGCACGACCAACATCACCCCAGTAAACCCTACCAATATGGTTGCCATTCGTGCCCAGCCTACGTTTTCTTGCAGGAACAGGCGGGAAATGACTGCCACAAACAACACCTTCATAAACCCTAACGCGGTCGCGTCGGCAAAGGGAATGTTACTCACGGTTAAGAAGCTAAAGTAGAGGGCGATGAACGCCCCGGTGACGCGCCACACATGCATCGACACCATCTTAGGATTGAGCATCGCATCCATGTTACTGACCATAGAAGGCATTAACAGAGTCACAAAAACAAGCTGACGAAACAGTAGAATTTGGAAGATGTCGATGGTTTGGCTTAACTCTCGCACGATCACACCCACTAAAATAAACAGCGCGTTCGAGATAAGCGCGAGTGCAATTCCTTTGGCTGGGTCGGATAGCGAATTAAAAAATGACAGCAGTGGTTGAGGCACTGCAAAGGAACGATTTATAGACATGACATACCTCGATGTAAATTGAGTATGAAGTCTAAAGCCTACACTGGTAGACGGGTCAAACAAGCTTTTCAAAATATTGAGAGGAATCATTAATAGAACTCATTAACTTGTCATTATTTATATTAATAGAAATCAGATGAAAACATAAAAATCTCGGTTAATAAATGAACATGTTCGTAATTCCACGGCAACTTTCATATTTTGACGTAATTAACGAGCTGGATAAATTCTGAGGGAATAAGCTGAATCATGAATATTCCCATTTTATTGATAAGGGTATTTATCTCGAATAGTTCTTGTTAATATAAAAACAATGTAAAATCAGTGATAGTATTGACAGTAAGGTAGTGTAACGATGCGAGTCACGACAAATAAATATGCTATTTTTACAAAAAAATAATTAAATTTATATTATTAGCGTGGTTGATAAATGAATAATCTTGATTTGATGTTGCATTTGTCAATTTAAGTGTTTGTTTATGTTTGGTATTGTTGTTCATTTTTTTCTGTTATGTGGTAGGTGTCATGAATGCTGGCTGATTTTACATTGATTAAGTTATTAATTAAGTTTGTGTTGGCTGTTTAATAATTAAATAGCGTGTAAGCAATAGTTATCAGAATGGATAATGCCACTTGTAATAGTTGATAATATAAATTTAAAAATAAGGTGAAGACCTTAGGATGAGTTTAATTATCAAAAAATCGTCATATACAGTGATAACGTTGTCTGTTCTTTAATTTTCTTAATAAATAATATGTAAGGTCAACACTATGAAGTTGTCGATAAATAAGTCATTGTTAATAGCAATGTCAGCGTGTGTTTTTTCTAATGTAAGTGTTGCTGCAATTAATGGCGACTATCATGTGGTAGATGATGACCTAACGGCTGATCATAACGAAAGCAACGGTGTGCCGATGCCTTTTTATGCTAACGGGAGAATGCAGTCCAAACTCAGTGTTTCTGTTTCTTTTGCGGATAGCTACGGCAGACCAGTGACCGTATCTAAGAGTGACTTAGAGGGAGCGATATCTTTTTACCTAAAGAATAGTGGGCAGGAGTTAGGTAAAGATAAAGACTGCAGTTACGGAAGCGGTTGTTGGGGATACACGTTGAATCCAAATGACTACTCTCACCAAATGGGCAGCAGTTACGGTTACTCGAAAACCCTTCCTACGTCTCGTGTTTCAGCAAGTGATACTAAATTAACCGCTTGGGTGTATAGCAACGAAGTCGCTCAATATCGTGAAGTGTGTATGAAGGTTAAGTTCGATGCCGGAAGCCAGTATGACAACAATTACTACGATAGCTGTGCCTTCCCGAATGAAAGCAGTGCGTTCTACCAAAGCGTGCAGCCTAAGTCTTACAGCGCTGCTGATTTTTCTGAGCTTGGAGAAGGTGAGTTGGTGTGGGAAGAAGCCAACGCCGACGGGTTCTATTTTGATAAAGCAGAGATGCGTAACTTTTATGTGACGCCGAAAGATACGTCCGTTCAACTGGTTCAGGTTGCTATGGATAACTTTGACGAGTCGGATAGCGATAAAGTGTTCCTAAACGATGAATGGTTGGGCTGCTACTCAGATTGCCCAGACGATAATCGCTCTGTGAAAGGCTATATATTTGTTCCAGGTTCAGAGCGCAATGTCTCTGACGAGTATGTTTGGAATAGTGCTGCTGGTGAAGGCCGAACTGCTGTGTGGCGTGTTAACCAACAGCTAAGATCAGTGACTCTTAGCAAGCTGTTATATTCGAATAACGCAACATCAAACAACGATTCGCAAAAGGAGTACCGATTTACTGTATTTGACCAATACGGTAACAAGGGACCATTGAAGCTTACTTATCCTCAAAGTGAATTTACTGGTGGTGGTCAGAAATGGGATTACACCCGTTGGACCCTAGTTAGCCAATAACATTCGAACAAAAACTGAGTTAGCTCAACCATTTGGGCTAACTCATCCACTTTAGGGGAAATTTATGTCTAATTGGACTTCAAATGCTTTTAACTTTGATAGTTTTTGTTCGGGCGGTGTAGACCAAAGGACCAGAAGCTACTCATACCAAATCTTACTTGGCTCTCTTATTGGTAACTGGCTCAAGGGACCAAACCTCGATATCTCCATTCAATTCTCACCATACTCAGCAGATAACCTTGGTTTTGGTAAAGGCTGGAAGTTAAATCTTCCGAGATACGATATTGAAAATAAACAACTCTATCTAGCCAACGGGCAATCTTATCGCGCTGAATTAAATGCCAATCTAGAAATGAGTATTCGTTACAAAAAGTTGCTCGATTTTTCGGTATCGTCTAGCGCGAATGGTTACGAAATTACTTATAAAAATGGCCGTACTGATATTTTAGATAAAGATGGTGACATCATTAAGGTACTCCAAAGCAATGGGCATGCCCTCTATTTCTCTTGGCTCAATGTTGGCGGCAAGAAACGCTTGGACAAAATTTGGGACGATAGAACAAACAAGCAAACAGCGCTGCTGTGGATTGAATATGTGAGCACAGGTCGCGTCAATATTTTTACCAATCTTGGCAGTACCCACGAGGCCTTTTTTGGTCTTACGCTAAATAACAGTAAGCTGGTTAAGTGTGACTTACCTGAGCGCGCTGGTAGCTATAGCTTTGGTTATCTAAACATTGGTACATACACGCTAATTGAGAAAGTGGTTCATCCTTGTGGTTTAACGGAAAGTCTGCGATACAAAGCTAATGGCATTCGAATTAATTCGATGACCTATTTGCCTGCGGTGACTTCTCATGATGTACTGACTCTCAACTCTCCTGTCATCACGACGACCTATGACAGTATTGGTACCGATAGTCGTAATTTTATGGGGTACGGATCGCCCGGTGGAGAATTGAGCGAAGGGCTTGATAATTTGCTGGAGCGCGGCAGAGAGTACAGCTATCGCGTACAAAAAATTGAAAATGGCTCTATTGTCACGGCTCAAACCTACAATCAATTCCACTTGCTTGTTGAAGAAGCTCGACACGTCGATGGCAACCTGGTTCATTTGAAAAGGTTGGATTACCCCGCCCTTGATAATCAAGAGTTCTCCGCTCAACCCGCTCAGTACTCATTGATCAGTAAAGAGGAGCAGGTTTGGCTTTCTGGAGCGGATAGCCAAGCTCAAAATAGATTCTGGGACTATGACGAATACGGCAACATGCTCAGGTTTGTCGACGAGAATAGTATTACAGAACACTATGAATACTACGCTAAAAATGGAGAAGCGGGCTGTCCTGCATCACCAACGGGCATGGTTAATTTCGTTAAATCCCGCACGTTAGACAATGGCTCTGAACAAAGAGTGATTGCTTACCAGTATGCTTCTCTAGAGGGGTTAAATGGTCAGCGAGACGTAGTGCTGAGCCTAGAAGAAGATACACAACGTTACCAAACTCATTACGCTTATCAAACTGATACTAGTGATACCTATTCATTTAGCCGACTGGCTTCGGTACAAAATGACATTCTTCACCCTAACGGTGTCTATTCTGCTACTTCACGTTATCAGTATGCATTGGATAATGATGTTCTTGAAGAACACGAAGAACTGACTTGTCATGATAATACGAAAACCAATCTTGTTGTTGGTCACTACCTTGATATTGGTGAGTTAGCACGACATGTTGACTCTGACGGTGTCAGCTGTTCATTTGCTTATGACACGCTTCGAAGAACCACCGAAGAGCGAATTGAAGGAAGTGCTTCCCGTTCGTACCAATACATTGTTGATACTGGCTTGAGCCGACAAACTCTGCTGTTAACTGACTGCAAAGGTAACTTGTGTGAGCAGAGCTGGGATGGTCAAGGGCGAGAATTAGAAGCCAAGGTTGGAAGTTCAGTCGTATGGACCAAAATGTACGATGCGTTTGGCAGGCTGCAAAGCAAGAGTACCTATGATGTGCTGCCCGATCGAAACTCCAGATCAGCGCCTGTAGTGTTAACTGAGAGCTATGAATACGATGATTGGGGGCAGGTTAAATCGACACTGCTTGCGAACGGAAAACGTCGCGTTGAATTTAACAACCTTGCATCGCGTAAGAAAACTCAGGGTATTGAAGGCTTAACCATGACGGTGAGCTCTCTAAACACTTGGGGCCTTGAAGATAAAAAAGAGCAAGGGATCCATAGCTGGAATTATGAGTATGACTCGTGGGGAAGGCTGATCAAAGAAACCAACCCGCTTGCTCAATCTAAGCACTACCATTACGACCGTTTTGATCGCGTGATTCGCATGACTCAAGCGAACGGTGTCGATCACGACATCAACTATGCTGAGCATACCGATCAGTCACAGGTTGTAGACCTGAAGATTGGTGGGACAACGGTGGGACAACGTGACATTGATGGCTTAGGGCGTCAGCGATCACTACGACGCGGTGCGAGTACTCAAGCGGCGCTGAGTTGGTCCTACTCAGACAGCAGTAATATTCCTGAAACTGAAACTAGCTTGTCAGCGCCAGTGCGTAAGTTTACTCGCGATAGTCAATTGGGTGTATTGAGTGCCAAGTCGTCTGATGGGCAGGTTGCTAACTATAGTCATGACCCAATATCCGGCTTGCAAACCGGGAGTCAAGATAGTGAAGGCAATCAAAGTACCATCACCTATTCGTCGAAGGGGTTGCCTGAAGTTGAGGTAAATGATGGACAGATTCGTTACTACAGCTATTCGGATGGCGGGGTTATCGCTGCCGTTGATAGCGACACGGATACTCGACAGTATGGTTATGATGAACTCGGACGCTTGGTGAAGCTGAGCTCAAACTCGACAACGGTTTATTACGAGTATGACGAGTTTGATCGGGTGATCGTCGAGACTTTAGTGTCTGGTAATCAAACCCAAATTACGGAGCTTGATTGGGATGAGTACAGCCGTGAAGTGAATCGTGCTGTTGCCTTGAACAACCATTATATCTTTGAGCAATCACAAGAATATAACGCGCTGGGTATGCTCGAATCTCGTACCAAAGAGTGTGCGACATTAGGCAACCTGACAGAAAGCTATACCTATGACGAGCTTGCTCAGCTTACTAAAGTCGAATTCTTTGGGGCGGGACCTTTGAGTGATTGGGGACAGCCAATGACTTCAATTGAATGGAGCTATGACGAGCTGGGTAATATGTTGACTCAGCGTACATTGACGGCCGAATCTGAAGATTTCGCTCGTTATTTTTACGAGTCGGATGACCCTAGTCGGTTGACCAGTATTACTCACTCTCATCCAAAACTTGATAGCCAAATATCAATCGAGTACGACTTGAATGGCAACATGACTCAAGATGCGGATGGTCGAATTCTTGAATATGACAATTTCGACCGATTACAGCGTGTGTTAGCTGATAATACCGAATGGCTCTATCAATATGACAGCAACGACCGACTGTCTACACAACAGTCCGTTTCTGAATCTCGTCACTTTAACTATCTATGGGGTGACCTCGCTTCGATCGAGGAAAATGGCAAACTCACTCAGTATATCTATCACGAAGGAGTGCCTAAATGGTCAGAGATGGACTCGGAAACCACGTTGTTGGCGACGGATCAAAATGGTTCTGTCATTGCCTCTAATACTTCAGGGAAAGCGGGTTCGATGTACCGTTACTCTCCATATGGACAACGCGATCAAGCGGGGAATGTAAATGAAGAATAAAGACTCGGTATTTATTACCCCACTTAATCGCCGTCAGTTTCTGATTAAAATTGGTCAAACAGCGGCAGTGGCTGGTGGCATATCCTTGCTACCGACTTCAGTTCGTTTGGCGATGGCGCAGTCGATGACAATCTCTCATTCAGACATTGGCTTCAATGGTGAGTGGCTAGACCCCGTGTTGCAAGGTTATCACTTAGGACAAGGCTATCGTGTTTACCAACCTAAGCTGATGCGTTTCAATGCCCCCGACAGTTTGGCGCCTTTTAATGAGGGTGTTCATAATGCTTATGTGTATTGTCACAATGATCCTATTAATTTCACTGACCCAAGTGGGCACTTGAATATCAGCAAGATCTTGTTTGGTGCTTTTGGTGTACTTGCTGGGATAGTTGGTATTGCATTGGCGGCACCTACTGGTGGTTCAAGCTTGGTGTTGGCGGCTGGTATCATCGGTGGTATTGCTGGGATGACCAGTGGCGCATTGCAAATTGCATCTGGTGTTATCGATGATGGGGACATTTCCCGTAAACTTGATATAGCGACGATTCCTTTCGATATTATTGGTGTGGTAAGTGGCGGGTATTCGGCCTATAAGTCGGTTCAGAATCTGCGTTGGGTAAGAGCTGGCGGTGCTCTGGAAGATGTGACACAGCCAGGCCTTGGCTCTCGCTTAATGAATAAAATCAGGCCTTCGAGTGAGTACAATGTGGCATGGGCGAGTAAAACGAACCCGGCCATGCGAATAGGCAGCTCTGAGGGACGGGTGATTGCGACCAGAATGACTCAGGGCGGCAAGACGATGACGTACACGCCTCCCCCGATTCACGGTGGCTACACAAAGATCCTCCTTGGGCAGGTAAAGGTTGGTGCACGAGGCTATACCATCTATCAAGGTATAATGACGGCGCGCTCGATTGGCAGTTTGGGCTGGTCTACGGTCAAAACGATACCTGGGCGCTTGGATCAGGAAAAGTCATCAGCGGATAATATGGTAACTGAAGGCAGAAGTGCTAACCCTGCTGCTAAGAAGACCCAAATGTACGCACTCGAAGAGACCAGACAGCGCATAAAATATGGTAATGAAGTACAGCAAATGATCCGTCAATTGCCATTGTCTTAGCCTGCTCTATTTTTTCTTGAACAATGTAAAGCCAGCTCAATCTTAGTTGAGCTGGTTTTTTTGTATTTATTATTGGCGTTTTTGAACGTTAGCTGTAAATCATGAGCACTTCCCTTAGATTCACTTTGTGATCAAAAAAAGATCAAAAACAGTTGCTGAAACCGGTTTCGGTGTGTATCTTTATTGCACCTTGAAACCGGTTTCAGAGTTGCAGCTTTTAAGTTTGTTATCTTAAACCTATCTATTTTCTAGCGAATAACTTGTAGCGAGTGATGGTATGAACAACGAATTTCCAAACGATTTTTTATGGGGTGGCGCGGTTGCGGCGCATCAGCTAGAAGGCGGCTGGGATGCGAATGGTAAAGGTGTCAGTGTTGTTGATGTATTGACAGCGGGCGCTCACGGTGTACAACGTCGAATCACCGATGGTGTAATCGATGGTGAAAACTACCCAAACCAAGTGGCGGTTGATTTCTACCATCGCTACAAAGAAGACATTAAGTTATTTGCTGAGATGGGCTTTAAGTGTTTCCGTACTAGTATCGCGTGGACGCGTATTTTCCCGAATGGTGATGAAGCTGAGCCATGTGAAGCGGGCTTAAAATTTTACGATGACCTGTTTGATGAGCTTCTGAAATACGATATTCAGCCAGTTGTGACGCTGAGCCACTTTGAAATGCCTTACCACCTAGCCAAAGAATACGGTGGCTGGATGAACCGTAAAGTGATCGACTTCTTTGTTAAGTACTCAACCACGGTGATGGAGCGTTACCAGCACAAAGTGAAATACTGGATGACGTTTAACGAGATCAACAACCAAATGAATACCTCGGCAGATATCTTCGGTTGGTTGTGCTCTGGCGTGAAGTTCCCACAGTGCGAAAAACCGCAAGAAGCGATGTACCAAGCGGTTCACCACCAGTTTGTTGCAAGCGCATTGGTAGTTAAGAAAGGTCATGAGATCAACCCAGATCTTCAGATCGGTGCAATGTGTGCGATGGTGCCTTTCTACCCTCGTTCTTCAAAGCCAGAAGACATCATGGTGGCGCAGCAAGCGATGCGTGATCGTTACTTCTTCTCTGATGTCATGGTTCGTGGTCACTACCCAAGTTACGCCAAGCGTGATTGGGCTATTAAAGGCTTCAATATTGAAATGCAGCCAGAAGATGAGCAGATCCTAAAAGAAGGTAAGGCCGATTACTTAGGCTTTAGCTACTACATGTCGAATACATTGGATTCGTCTTCTCACCAATCGACAGAAGAAGCGATGGACGGCGGTCATGAAAACTCGGTCGATAACCCGTTTATCAAGTCGAGCGATTGGGGCTGGCCAATTGATCCAACAGGTTTGCGTTTCTGTTTAGCGTCTCTGTATGAACGTTATGAAGTGCCATTGTTTATCGTTGAGAACGGTTTTGGCGCTGTTGATACCATTGAAGAAGATAGCAGCATTAATGACGATTACCGCATAGCTTACCTTGGCGACCACATCAAAGAGATGAAAAAAGCCGTTGTGATTGATGGTGTTGATTTGATGGGTTATACCCCTTGGGGCTGTATCGATTTAGTGTCGTTCACCACGGGCGAGATGAAAAAACGCTACGGATTCATTTACGTAGATAAGCACAACGATCAATCTGGCTCACTAGAACGCAAACGCAAGAAGTCGTTCGAGTGGTATAAAGGCGTGATTGCATCTAACGGTGCCACTATTTAGAATGCCTGCAATTGAGCGGCAGCGTGCGTTGTCGTTTCACGGATACAATTAGCTGGCTTAGGTCGGCTAATTTTTTATAGAAGGGTAAGTGAATGGTCACAATGCTTGATGTCGCGAACCGCGCTGGCGTATCTAAATCGACGGTTTCTCGTGTCTTAAACGGCAAGAATATCGTGCGCGCGGATGTGGTGAAAAAGGTATTTGATGCGATTCAAGAAACGGGCTATCGACCAAACTTGTTAGCTCAGCAATTGGCGACCAAGAAGACCAACTTCATCGGCTTTGTTATCACCAATGAGTTGTTCAACGGCCCTTACTTTTCTTCCTTGATGTACCACGCGGCTTCATACAGTGAAAAGTCGAATCACCAATTGGTGATCACCGATGGTAAACACAGTGCTGAAGATGAGCGAAAAGCGATCAACTTCCTACTCGATATGAAATGCGCGGGCATCATCATCTATCCGCAATGTTTAACGGAAATCGAGATAGCGCAGATCATCGATAGCACCGATACTCCGATTCTGGTGCTTAACCGCGAAATGCCTTCGAAGCCTGAGCACGCGATCACCACCGATCATTATCAAAGTGCTTGTTTGATGGTTGAACACATTATTGAACAGGGCCATACAGATATTGCGGTCATTCGTGGTAAAGCTAGTTCATCGACCGATGAACAGCGTTTTAAAGCCTATCAAGATGTACTAACCAAGCACGGTGTTGCACTAGATGAAACCAAAGTCGTTCAGGGCGATTGGACGATGGAAAGTGGTTACCGTGCCGGGCGAGCTTTAGCGGAGAGCAAAGCAAGCTTCACTGCGATCTTGTCTGAAAACGATGACATGGCGATTGGCGCGATTAAGGCGTTAACAAAGCTGGGTTATTCATTGCCCAAAGACATCTCTATCGTCGGCTTTGATAACAGCAAAGTGGGTGAATTCCTCACACCAAGCTTAACCTCTGTCAGCGTACCGCTGGAGCAGATGATACAAAAGGCGATCCTGAAAATTGTTGGTGATGCTGAACAAGCTGAGGCCATCAACACTACCGGCAGTTTGGTGCTGCGCGATTCAGTTGCTCAGCGTATTTAAGCTCAATTAACAGAGAGTCGATTTCATATTTGGCCTACAAAAAGTGATGGGCTATACATCTCTGAAATCGTGCTAAAGCCTTGCTTACTCCGCTTTATTAGATATGCGATATTGCGTTCTTTGGTCGTTGAATTGACCATTTTTAGGTAAGTAGTGTGAAAAGAGGTAAGTAACGTGAAAACAGAAAAACAAAAAATGTTAGCTGGTGAGCCTTATTTAGCATGGGATGAGCAGCTGTACGCGGAGCGAATCGAGTGTCGTAAGGTATTGCAAAAACTTAATAACAGCATTCCAGATACCAATGAGTGGCGCACGGCAATTGATAAGCTGATTCCTGATTCTGAAGGTGCCTATTTAGAGCCGCCATTTCGTTGTGACTATGGCTCAAACATTAAGCTGGGTAAGAACTTCTATGCCAACTTTAACTGCGTAGTTTTAGACGTGGCAGAGGTAACGATTGGCGACAATGTGTTGTTCGCGCCAAATGTTCAGGTGTTAACAGCAGGACACCCGCTAGACGTTAAAGGACGCGTTGAACAAGGTGTTGAGTTCGGTACACCAATTACTATTGGTGACAATGCTTGGATTGGTGCGGGCGTAATCATATGCCCAGGCGTGAACATTGGTAAGAACAGTGTGATTGGCGCTGGAAGTGTGGTGACTAAAGACATTCCAACCAATGTGGTTGCAGTGGGCAATCCATGTAAAGTGCTGAAATCGATCGATAACGACTAAGTTTACTGAATACTTCCATCATCTACATTAGAGCGATTCTCTATGTGTACGTGAGGGACTTAGCTTTCTCGATTAATTATTACCAATATGTAATAATCATTTCCAAAAATAGGGGATTATCAAAATTAATATCCCTACCTATACTAGCCCCAACAAAACGAGAGAGCGATAACAAACAAGCTCAACGTTGACTGACTAATATAGGAAATATCACATGACTATCGAAATCAAACCTGGTCAAACTCATATCCAATCTAAAGCTATGGTTGCTTGGAAAGCGGGTGAGCCGCTAAAGCGTGAAACCGTTGACGTTGAACTGCCAAAGGCTGGCGAAGTACTTGTTCGTATCGTTGCTACTGGTGTTTGTCACACTGACGCATTCACTCTTTCAGGTGACGATCCAGAAGGTATCTTCCCTTCTATCCTTGGTCACGAAGGTGGCGGTATCGTTGAAATGGTTGGCGAAGGCGTAACAAGCGTTGAAGTTGGCGACCACGTGATCCCACTTTACACAGCTGAGTGTGGCGAATGTAAATTCTGTAAGTCTGGTAAAACTAACCTTTGCCAAGCGGTTCGCGAAACTCAAGGTAAAGGCCTAATGCCAGATGGCACAAGCCGTTTCTCTATCAACGGTGAGCCAATCTTCCACTACATGGGTTGTTCTACTTTCTCTGAGTACACAGTACTTCCAGAAATCTCACTAGCGAAAGTAAACAAAGAAGCACCTCTTGAGGAAGTTTGTCTTCTAGGTTGTGGCGTAACCACAGGTATGGGTGCAGTACTGAACACAGCTAAAGTTGAAAAAGGCGACACAGTTGCTGTATTCGGCCTAGGCGGTATCGGTCTTTCTGCAATCATCGGTGCTCGTATGGCGGGTGCAAGCAAAATCATAGGTGTTGATATCAACGAGAGCAAATTCGAGCTAGCAAAACAACTTGGCGCTACTGATTGCATCAACCCAATGAACTACGACAAGCCAATCCAAGACGTTATCGTTGAGATGACAGACGGTGGTGTTGATTACTCATTCGAATGTATCGGTAACGTAAACGTGATGCGTCAAGCGCTTGAGTGTTGCCACAAAGGTTGGGGTGAATCAGTTGTGATTGGTGTTGCAGGTGCAGGCCAAGAGATCTCAACTCGTCCGTTCCAACTAGTAACAGGTCGTGTATGGCGTGGTTCTGCTTTCGGTGGTGTTAAAGGCCGCTCTGAGCTTCCAGAAATCGTAAACCGTTACATGGCGGGTGAGTTCGGACTACAAGAGTTCATCACTCACACTATGGGTCTTGAAGACGTAAACGAAGCATTCGAACTAATGCACAAAGGCGAGTCTATCCGTACTGTTCTACACATGGATAAATAGCCTTAAATCTTAAACCTCATCTGGTTTTCATAAAGTCCGTTAGATTGAATCTCTAACGGACTTTATTTTTTCCTAGGCACACTTTACCAAGGAATATTTTTATTAAAGGTTGTTCCCTTTAATAAAGGTATCTGAATTGTCCTACAGGGTTACTGGAATTGTCCTTATGTTGACTAAACTTCGCCACTCTTTACCTCTTCAGTTAATGTTAGCTGCTTTGCTTGCATGGCTTTTTGCACAACTTATTGCTTCAACCTCTGGCATTACCCAAACGGGGTGGTATCAGTTCTTAATGCTTGGCAAAACTACTTATATCGGCTTGCTAAAAATGGTCGTTGGCTTGGTAGTTTTATTCTCGCTATTGCAAGGTATAACAAGCATTGGTTCGATAACTCGATTGAAGCAAATTGGCCGAAATACCGTACTTTTCTATAGCTTCACGACGCTGATAGCCATCTCTTTGGGCTTGGGGGCTTCACTGTTGTTGCCTGCTTGGGAACCTTTAACCAGCGTTGCTGCGATTGGAGACGATGTTCAGCTTATCAGCGAAGATGCGGCAGGAGGAGCTGCTATTGCCAGCAAGCTGTTTAGCATGGCATTAGTGAACCCGGTAGCGGCATTAACCAATGGTAACTTGCTCGCGATTGTTGTGTTCTCATTCATGTTGGGTATTGCTCTGCTTTCTTCATTGCCAGAAAAACACCCGATTTTTGAGGTGCTTCATGGCTTGAACAAGAGCATCAATACCATTGTTGGTTGGATAATTCGTTTAGCTCCACTAGCGGTTTTCGCCATTGTCCTCGATTTTACCGTTCGTGGTGGTGAGTCACTGTTTGAGCAATTGGCACTGTTTGCTTTGCTCGTGTTTGTGCTGACTCTGATCCACGGAGCGATTGTCTTGCCGACTATTGCGAAGGTGATGACTGGGATTCGTCTTAGCACACTATTCAAAGGTATCTCGGCACCGATGGCGATGGCGTTCGCAACGTCATCAAGCTCTGCTACTTTGCCACTGGCGATGCAGAGCGCAGAAGAAAAGCTCGGCGTATCGCAAAGTACAAGTAGCATGGTGTTACCGCTTGGCGCAGTGATGAACATGGATGGTACGGCACTCTTCGAAGGTGTCGCGGCAATCTTCTTGGCTCAACTGTTTGGTGTGGACCTCACGACTTCTGGCTTGGTGATGATCTTCATTATGGCGATGGTCTCGTCTGTGGGGGCTCCGGGTATGCCATCTGGATCTATGTCTGGCATGCAGCTGGTGTTATTGGCCGCTGGTATACCACTGGAAGCAATCGCGATTCTGCTGATTATTGAACGCCCGTTAGATACATTCCGTACCGCGGTTAACGTTGAAGGTGACATGATTGCTGCACTGGTCGTGGATAAATGGCAGAAACAACAAACAACAGTATCTGAGCCAACACTGAGCGAGTCTCCAGCTTAGCGAATATTCTTGTTTGATTAAAAAGCCCGTTCAGACATTATGAACGGGCTTTTTGTTGTTTGTTAATGTATGCAGTCATTCAGTGTTGATCGGTACATAACCTTTATGCGAACAACAGATTTAACACTTACGTAAGTAGTGAGTAGTGACGATCTCATCAAGGTAAGTCGTGACGTTTTTGAGCGTAAAGTCGAGAGGAGAGACTAAGTTACCAAATAGCGGAGATCCGCCACCAAGAACAACGGGAATCGTCGAGATGATCAGTTCATCAATCAGGTCTTCTTTCAGGAAGTTTTGAATGGTCACACCGCCATCAATATACAGGTTGTTAAAGCCTTTACCGTTCAGCTCTTCGATGATCTGAGTGAGCTCACCCTTTATCAAGAACATTTTTCCTTCAACCTCTTTAGGTACTTCCGTCAACGTGTTACTCAATACATAAACAGGTTTTGTGTAAGGCCAATCAATACCGAAGCTCAGCACCATATCCATTGTGTTTCGGCCCATTACCAAAGCATCAATACGATCGATATGGGCGTTGTACCCCATGTCATCACCTTCTGGATTTGGGATGGCTTGTAGCCAATCTAGACCACCATTTTTGTCTGCAATGTAACCATCAAGACTCGCACCGATAAAGACAATATTTGACATTGTTAACTCCGAAATTGAACAGAAACTTGGCATTTACGCTGTATTAAATTAAAATATTCTACAGTGTAGAAATGTAAGTTTAAGAGGTGGTGTTATGACTGTCAAGGATCAAAAGCGAGGTCGACCAAAGAGTGGATCAAGCCAACTAAGTGCCGAAAAGATCTTAGATACGGCAAAGTGCATGATGCGGGAAGGTGGTAAAGTGCCGAGTATCAGAGGGTTAGCCACAGAGCTCGGCGTCGATGCGATGGCGATATACCATTACTTCAAAAACAAAAATGATCTATTGGAGTCGATCACTGTTTCATTAGTAGGTGAAGTGGCACAGCCTGAGAAAAACCAAGTGTGGCAAGAGAACCTTTATCAGCTTAGTGTGAGTTACTTGTCGGTATTGAATGACTACCGTGGGTTGCTAGAAACTCTACTAACGATGAAATCGCTTGGGCCTGTTGAGGTGTTTGGTGAACGCTTTGAAGCGGTGTTGAGTCCGCTGAACCTTACATCAGAACAAACCGAAGACGCCCTTCACTTGCTAGTGGACTATTTGCACGGTTATGCGCTTGCATTGAACTGTAACCCGGATAGAACAGAGATTACGGTTGAGATGGTAAGAAAGCCTTTAGGCCTTTATTGTTTGGCTATCGAACAGTTGAGATCGCAGTAATTTCAGAGCAAAGGTGAGGGTTTCAGGGCGCGGTTTAGCTATGTGCTGCTCTCGATGGAGTACTGATGTTTCATTTATAGTGGATAATTACCTATAAATTTCAGGCTTTAGCAGTAATAATCAATGAATAGACCTGAACAGCTTGTGAGTCGCAAAGCTGTAGGGACAGTTTCTAAGATGTCACCGTGAAAAGGAAGTCAGACATATGCCTGTGCTCCAACGCATCAGTTTAACCTTAATTTTAGTCGCTATTCTTGGTGGTTGTTCTTCATTACCAGAAGGCATCGACCATCCTGTAGAACCGTATACCTCTTATGGACCAAGCACTCTGTCGGTTTTAGCGGATGAATATCAACCAGAAGCATCAGAGCAGGCGACGACCGCCGTTCGTTTACAAGAGTCTGGTTGGGATGCATTGGCACAGCGTTTGGCGTTGGTTGAAAGTGCAGAACACACCATCGATATTCAATATTACATCTGGAACTCTGACGAATCGGGCAGTTACCTAGCCAGCCGTTTATTGGCAGCAGCCGAGCGTGGTGTGAAGGTTCGAGTGATGTTGGATGATATCAACCTCAACGAACGTGAAGGTTTGTTGTCAGCACTGGATGCGCACCCTAACGTCGAGATTCGTATCTTCAACCCAACGCCAACACGCCGTGGTTTCAGTAAGTGGCTAAGCTTCCTTGGCGATTTCTCTCGATTAAATCGTCGCATGCACAATAAATCGTTTACCGTGGATGGCACTTTGTCTGTGGTTGGCGGGCGCAATATTGGTGATGAATACTTTGACCTTTCCGATGAGATTAACTTCCGAGATCGTGATGTATTGGTCATGGGCTCAGTCGTCACCACTATCCAAACTAGCTTTATCGAATACTGGAACAGCCGATGGTCTTATCCAGTCGATATGTTAGGTGACGAAGAACAACCCGATATCTCAATCATTGAGAATATTGCTGCTCCGCATTATCAGAATTACCCAGAGCTACCATTAGATCGTGAAGCGGCAGACAGCCTGCTAAAAAAGGCACTTGGTGAGATGACTTGGGTTAACGCGAGTTTCGCTTATGACCGACCTGTTCCAGTTGACTCAGGTAATACCGATCAACCGAAAGCGACCGCAGTTCTGTTAGGTCAGCTAGCCAGTGAATCGAAGAAAGAGATCTTGCTAGAATCGGCGTACCTAGTATTTGATGACGGCCAATTAGAAGAGTGGCAAGTGTTGAACAAAAGCGGCGTCGAGATAAAGGCTTTAACTAACTCAATGGCGTCTAATGATTTGGTGACTAATCATTCAGCTTATGCGGGCAGACGTTACGACATGTTGGAGCATGGCATCGACCTGTTTGAGTTAAAACCAGATTCCAAGCTGTGTGAAGCATCGACTCAAGACGTGACTAAATGTGCACCTGAGACAGCTTATGGTCTGCATGCTAAATCAGTGGTATTTGACCGCAGTATCGCAAGCATTGGCTCATTTAACTTCAATTTACGTTCTACCTACCTCAATACGGAATCGGTTTTGATCATCAAGAACAAAGGTATTGCTGAAACATTAGCGGACACTATTGAGCAAGCGATGAGTGAAGATAATAGCTGGCGCTTGGAACTGGAAGACGGTGATGTGTATTGGTATTCCGGTGAGCAAAGCTGGGACAGCGAACCTGAAACTGGCAAGTGGGAGAGAATGCAGTCTGGCTTTCTACAATTACTTCCGATAGAGAAATATCTGTAAGCTAGCGGCCTCCGGATTAATAAAATGTCAGCGTATCGTACGCTGACATTTTTGTTTGTGTTGCTGTTTGCTGCTATTTTTTAACGGCTTAGCGCTTGGTCAGCTGCTTGCTGTTCAAGTAAGGCAGGATATGCGGACGAGATTCGCCAGACAGCTTTTGAGTGATCTGCTGTGACCAACTGCTCTGCTTCTGATTACTTGAGCGATTCGCGTAGTAGCATTGCATTGAATCATCGTAGCGAGCAATTTCGTCTAAGCTCAACGGCTGGTATTGGTTCTCGTGCATCACCACATGAGCAGGAAGGCGAGGCTTAATCTCAGGTTGCTGTACCGGGTGACCTAAACACATCCCAAATAGCACGGCAGTGTGTAGTGGTAGCTCAAGTAGTTCATCGACTTGTTGAGCGCTGTTGCGCAAGCCTCCGATGTACACACCACCTAAGCCAAGAGACTCAGCAGCCAGCATGCAGTTTTGCGCCATGATGCCTGAATCGACCGCGCCAATCAGTGTCAGTTCAGTAAAGTCGGTTTTCACCTCAGGGTTGATTTGAGCGTGGCGTTGATAGTCGATGCAGAATACTAAAAACTCAGCCGCATTTTCAATGTAAGCTTGGTTGCCTGCGTATTCTGCTAGCAGCTTTCGCTTCTCTTTGTCGGTCACTCTCACGATAGAAACAGCCTGCAGTAAGCTTGATGATGACGCAGCGAGACCTGCCTGGACAATTAAATCGAGGTGCTCCTTCTCTATTGGTTGATCGGTATATTGACGAATGGAGCGGTGCCCCAGAATAGTTTCAATCGTGCTGTTCATAACTCTCAGACAGTCCTTGTGATGATGGTGTAGAGAATCACAATAACGACAATTACTATGAGCGTAAAGGGCGTTAGAGCCTTTCTGATTAGCGTAATGTTGTAGTGCTAGCTCCGATTTTTGAGCTCCTGTTGATAATTGATTCATGTCGGTTGTTATGCTGCTGGTTTTGATTGTTGAGCAGAAATTGCTTCGAAATAGGCGTTAAATGCTCAGAACTGTCAGATAAAATAGGGCATACTGGACGCAATATATAAACCCAAGAAAGTAACCACGCGCATGAATCCAATCTGCCTCAACGACCCTTTTTCTCTTCCTAATGGCCAAGTAATCAAAAATCGCCTGTTCAAATCGGCAATGAGTGAACAGCTAGGTGATAAACACCATAACCCTAAGCAAGGTTTGGTCACGCTTTACCTGCGTTGGGCTCAAGGAGGAATTGGTCTATCCATGACGGGCAACGTGATGGTCGATAGAGGTGCGCTTGGTGAACCTAAGAACGTTGTGTTGGATGAGCACAGTGACTTAACCATATTTCGTGAGTGGGCGAAGGCTGGGACACAGAACGGTTCTCAGATATGGATGCAACTGAATCACCCAGGTAAGCAAATTCCTAAGTTCTTATGTGATAGCCCGGTTGCCCCTTCAGCTATCTCTTTAGAGCGCGGATTAGAAACAGGCTTCAATACGCCACGAGCTCTTACTGAGACGGAAATAATCGCAATCATTGATAAGTTCGCGTTGAGTGCAAAGCTTGCAAAACAAGCGGGTTTTACTGGCGTGCAGATTCACGGTGCTCATGGTTATCTTGTCAGTCAGTTTTTGTCTTCGAGACACAATCAACGCCAAGACAAATGGGGTGGCTCACTCGAAAACAGACTTCGTTTCGTACTTGAGGTTTATCGTGCGATTCGAAAAGAGGTTGGTGACGATTTCCCTGTAGGAATTAAACTCAACAGCGCTGACTTCATGAAAGGAGGCTTCACGGAAGAAGAGTCGATGCAGGTTGTGCAAACACTGAGTGATAATGGCATCGACCTGATTGAGATCTCCGGCGGTACCTATGAAAGTCCTTCAATGATGGGTTCAAAGAACAAGGATGAACCAATCAAGGCCAGCACAGTAAAACGTGAAGCGTATTTTATGGATTACATGGTCAAGGCGAGAAAGATCGTCAGCACACCGCTGGTGGTCACGGGTGGCTTTCGAACCGCGCAAGCAATGAATGAAGCATTAAACACATCGGCGACCGATTTTATTGGTATTGCGCGCACAATGGCGGTTGATCCTGATTTTCCTAACAAGTTAATCGAAAACCCTAGCCACGGCATGCCGCTAACGGTGCCCACCACAGGTAAACCCGCATTAGACAAGATTGCTATGGTAGGGCTGGTTTGGTATGAACATCAGATGTGGCGTATTGCCTCTGGCAAGAATGCCGACCCTAAACTAAGCGCACTCGGTGTGGTGTTAAAAACAATTCTCAGCGCCGGCTGGCACGCGTTCAAAAAGCGCAGAGCGTAAGCCGTAACGAACTAAAAAGCAGAACTCGTTGTGGCACTAATCTAACGGCAACATAAACAGCGGTTATAGTGTTCATAAGTGGAAAATCAGAGTAGACCAATTAGGATGAATTGAATTAAACCCTACAATTAATTCAATAACATGGTAGTTGCTATGAAGAAAATAACCCTTTTGTCAGTTGCGATTTTATCTAGCCTCTCTTTCTCATCTTTTGCTAAAGACTGCGACCCCAATTTGCTGCCTTCATGGAAGGATAGTGAGAGTAAATCCGCTATCGTGGATTTTGTTGGTCAAGCTACGAAAGCGGAGTCTGATATGTTCGTTGCGGCCCAAGATCGCATCGCTGTATTCGATAACGACGGTACGCTTTGGTCAGAAAAGCCTTATTACTTCCAGCTGGCCTTTGCACTAGATCGTGTAAAAGAGAAGGCGCCTGAACATCCTGAATGGAAAACGGAAGCACCGTTTAAGTTCGTGCTTGAAGATGACATCAAGAGTGTTCTAGGAAGCGGCGAAGAAGGTTTATTGAAAATTATCATGGTGACGCACTCTGGTATGACAGTCGAACAATACCAAAAAGATGTTGAGCAATGGTTAGCTGCAGCGAAAGACGAACGTTTCAATAAAGCCTATACCGATCTGACTTATCAACCAATGAAAGAGATGCTGGCTTACTTGCAAGAGCATGACTTTAAAACTTACATAGTGTCGGGTGGCGGCGTTGATTTCATGAGAGTGTGGGCTCCCGAGGCCTATAATATCCCGCCAGAACAGATCATTGGCAGCGCGCTTAAATACAACTACAGCTTCAACGACGGCAACCCGACTGTAACCAAAGACTCGTCCATTTTGACGATTGATGATAAAGCCGGAAAGGTCACCAATATTCAGCATATTATCGGCAAGAAACCTATTCTAGCGGTCGGTAACTCAGACGGTGATCAAGCCATGATGCAATGGGCAACGAGCCAACCCAACCCTATGGCGATGATTGTTCATCACACTGATGCTGAGCGCGAGTGGCAGTACGATCGTGAGTCCCATGTGGGCAAGCTAGATAAAGCACTCGATGAAGCGAATTCTAGAGATGATTGGACGCTGATCGATATGGAATCCGATTGGTGTGAGGTGTATTAACCCTCATAGACTTTCAGATAAAACAACAAAGGCTCGAATTGTTAGTTCGAGCCTTTTTGCTAAGTAGCGAAAGCTTCATCTCATTTTTAGCAAGAACGTACTATAAATTTTTAGCGCATGACGCTTTAATCGGAAGATGTGGAAATTAAAGGAATAGGAAAATGAAAACGATCGGTTTGCTCGGCGGTATGAGTTGGGAGTCGACAGTAAGCTACTACAAATCCATCAATGAAGGCGTTAAAGCGACCCTTGGTGGGCTCAATTCTGCAAAGGTTTGTATGTACAGCGTGAACTTCGATGAGATAGAAAAGCTTCAACATCAAGGCCGCTGGGCGGAGACAGCCGATATCTTATCGGACGCGGCTTTATCGGTAGAGAGGGGTGGGGCTGATTTCATTCTGATTTGTACCAATACCATGCATAAGGTCATTCCTGAGATCGAAGAGAAGATCACGATCCCTATCTTACATATCGCTGATACCACAGCGCAGAAGCTGCTGGAGCAGGGCGTGAAGAAAGTAGGATTACTCGGTACCGCTTTCACGATGGAACAAGATTTCTATAGAGGGCGCCTGACTAACAAGTTCGGTATTGATGTTGTTATTCCTGATGACGGTGACAGAGAAAAAGTGCACAACATCATTTATCAGGAGTTGTGTCGAGGCGAAGTAAAAGAAGAGTCTAGAGCTATATACCGTCAAATCATCGAGAAACTAAGTCAGCAAGGCGCTGAAGCCGTTATTCTGGGCTGTACTGAAATCGCCTTACTGATTCAGCAACAACATACTGATGCTCCTTTGTTTGATACTACAGCCATTCATGCAGAGGCGGCGGTGCGCTTGGCGACGAGTGATTAGCTTATAGCTCTTATTCTTAGCTCGATAACTGTCCTCTTTTTCACTCTTGTGCAATTTTTATTCATAGGAGTGAAAGTTTTTTGTACAAAAGCAGGTCTTTAATTAATGAAGCGATGCTTTATTCATTAACCAAGGCTTTATCGACAGGTAAGGCTTTAGTTAATAGCTGAGGTATCCGCGCTTTTAAGCACTATGCTTTAGTCATGACTAAAAGAGGAATTATTATGAAATGGCTTATCTTATCTGTAACGCTATTATTCGTGGCAGGATGCCAATCTACGGGGTCTGAATCACAGGTTGGTGATGATATGAATCGAGTACATTCGGGTGGTTGTAGTAGCTAGCCCCAATTTATGTAGCAAAATTTGTTAGCTATCGTTTATAACAACGACCAGTCTAAGGCCTCACGATCAAGTGAGGTTTTGTTTTATTCAAAGGCTATAAAAAACAACTTGGTGATATGGCATATCGTCAGTGGCAGATTTTGTTATTGAGAAAAACCTCAATCCAATACCATAGCTTTGTGGTGGAAGGTTGTAAATTTGTTAATTTGAATTGTTTAAATTCTAGGCTGTGTACTGGATCTCATTTGTCATTTGAGTCCCTTGCTAAGGTAAATAATGAATGTGTAATACCAATCACTTTACTCAACTTAAGAGGTTTCTATGCTAGGTGAAAATCACTCTCTTGTTCACGAATTTCCTGAAATGAAAGACAAAATTGCTGAGCTTGCTAAAACTGACGATGGCTTTGCAGCAGATATGAAGACATACGACAACCTTGATAAAGAGATTCGTAAACTAGAGCTGAAAGATTCACCCATTGATGACGGCTCGATGCACCAACTAAAACATGATCGTTCTGAGCTTAAAGATTCACTGCATGCTCGCTTAATTGCCTAGCTAGCGGGTTATTTTGCTGAATAGCTAAATTAAATAGTTAGTTAGCGAATTGCAGATTGAGATAATAAAAACTCCTTCGGGAGTTTTTTTGTTTCTGCACTCCAGTCCCTATCTGAACGCATAAGAATGTTTGGATACAAGAAACCTTAGATATAGGTAAACTCAATTAGCACTATGGTTTTGTAAATAGGGTATAAAAAAAGCTTAGCGCGGGGGACGCTAAGCTTCGTTGTTAAGTATGTTCTTGAACCATTTTTAGGCTGGTGGGGTTAGCCTACTTGAGAAAAGCTCACTACCTTACTTTGTAGTTTCTCTTTTAAGTAATCAGTCACTGCTTGCTGCTCTGATTCACTCATGTACAGGCCAAGCTTGGTTCTGCGCCACAAGATGTCTTCGTCAGTCATCGCCATCTCTTCATTGATCAAGTAATCGATTTCAACTTGATAAACGCCATGGGCTTCGCTTGAGAATTGGCTGCCAAGGTCAGCTTCGCTATTCGCACCTTCCAGTAGTTTCCACGTGTAAGTACCAAATTGAGTCACGTAGCGAAGCAATAGCGCTTCAGATGCCCAAGGGTATTTAGTGTGGATCATCTTCGCAAGCTGCTCTCTGCTGCAGCTAAAGTTACCGCCTGGAAGCGTGTTGTTGGCTGTCCAAGGCGCACCCATGTAGGTTAGGTGTGGTTCTAACTTCTTAAGTGCCGCTTCGCCGAGTTTACGATAAGTGGTCAACTTACCACCGAAGATCGAAAGCAGTGGTGCTTGATCAAGCTCTGCATCTAATTCCAGCGTGTAGTCACGAGTGATCGCTTGTGGTGAATCCGATTCGTCGTCACAAAGCGGTCTTACGCCACTGTATGTCCAAACCACATCTTCACGGCCAAGCTGTTTAACAAAGTGCTGGTTAACGATATCAATCAAGTAATCCACTTCAACATCATCAATTGCGACGTTACGCGGGTCGCCTTTGTATTCAAGGTCGGTAGTGCCGATGATCGAGAACTTATCTAGGTAAGGGATCATGAACACAATGCGATTGTCTTTGTTTTGCAGAATGTACGCTTGTGGTTCGTCATGAATGCGTGGCACAACAATGTGTGAGCCTTTGATCAGACGAATATTACGAGGCGAAGCCTGCTCTAATCCATCATCAAAGAACTGTTTAACCCAAGGGCCTGCAGCGTTAACAAGCGCTTTTGCTTTGCGTTCAAAGCGTTGGTTTGTCATGACATCAAGGATCGTCACATGCCAAATACCACCTTCACGGTGCGCTTTTTCAACACGGCAGTAGTTACGTACTTCTGCGTTGTTTTCTTTTGCTGCTAATACGTTGAGCAATACCATGCGCGCATCATCAACCCAGCAATCTGAGTATTCGAAACCGGTCTTCATTTCTGGCTTCAGTAAACCTGATTTAGCCAAGTTCACCGTTTTACTTCCAGGAAGTGTGGTGCGTTTACCCAAGTTATCGTAAAGGAATAAGCCACAGCGGATCATCCAAGCTGGGCGTAAAAATGGTCGATGAGGTAAACGGAAACGCATTGGTTGAGCAACATGAGGTGCTTTTCTTAACAATACTTCGCGTTCTGCAAGCGCTTCCGAAACCAAACGAAACTCGTAATGTTCAAGGTAACGTAAGCCACCGTGGATCAGTTTTGAACTTGCAGATGAAGTAGCAGAAGCAAAATCATTTGCTTCGTATAAGCCAACGTTGAGACCACGACCTGCTGCATCTGCCGCGATACCTGCACCATTGATGCCGCCGCCAATCACGATCAAGTCTAAAGTGGAAGATGTACTGTTGTTTGAATTATTTTGTTGAGCACTCATGATTTTGACCTCTTGCTGAGCGAACGAGCATTTTAGAACATAAGTGAATCCTATCTTAACTTTCGTTTGCGGTCATTTATTATTTTCGTTTATGCGCGTTTTATGTGATTTGCGCATAAAAAAACCTCTGCTTATGAATGCAGAGGTTCAAATAAAACTTATTCGAGCATAGAAGTGACATGAACGAGGATTAAGTATTGATAGTTCAGTTATTAAAAAAGCCAGCTATCGATAAGTGTTTATCAATAGAACTGGCTTTTGATTGCTCACGAATGCGAGTGCTTAACTCCATTCAACTCAATTTAATCTAACTTGGCTTAACAGAGGCTATTGATTTGGTGTCGAAGGCTGAGCGGTATCGATGACTTCTAACGGAATGTCTGAATCTTTAAGGATGTTAAGAATCTCTTCCGGCGGCTGCTTATTAGTAAACACCATGTGTGCCTGAGAGATATTGCCGAGCTTAACCATCGCGTTACGGCCAAACTTAGTGTGGTCGACGGCTAAGAAGATACTGCGGCTGTTTTCGATGATGGCTTGTTTCACTCGAACTTCATGATAGTCAAAATCGAGCAGTGAGCCGTCAAAGTCGATACCACTGATCCCTAAAATGCCGAAATCAAGACGGAACTGTTTAACGAAATCTAGTGTTGCTTCACCCACGATGCCGCCATCACGGTTTCTCACTTCGCCACCCGCCAAGATAACCTTTATCTCTGGGTTTGGAAGAAGGATGCTGGCAACGTTAATGTTGTTGGTGACAACTCGTAATTGTTTGTGATTTTTATTGAGCGCGCGCGCCACCGATTCTGGCGTAGTGCCGATATCAACGAACAAGGTTGCACCATCTGGAATGTGTTTTACCAGCTCGTCGGCAATCACATCTTTTTCATTGAAGTTAAGCGCTTTACGCGTGTTGTAAGAGGTGTTTTCTGAGCTAAGAGGAATGGTTGCACCACCGTGATAACGACGGATTTTGTTGCTATCAGCCAGCTCATTGAGGTCTCGTCTGATGGTTTGTGGGCTGACATCGAATTTTTCAACGAGCTCTTCTGTGCTCACATATCCTTGTGTTTTTACCAGGTCTACAATCTGCTGGTGTCTTGGTATCTGCTTCACTTAACTTACCACTCCCTGCACGCTATGGGTTCTAGCGCGTCACAATCGAAAATATTAACTCGCGCTATTGTGCTCGAATTGATGAGGAGAGAGAAGTAATGATGGTAAGGAATTATGTCCAAACCGCAAAAACGTTGATCAAAACATGAAAAATTGGCTCCAAACGCAAAAAAGAGCACAAAATAGTGCTCTTTTTAGTTTCGTTTACTGAGGAACGAACAATTCAATCGATAAGAGAGTGATTATTCGAACGCTCGATTTTACTCTTCGTCGTCATCGTGCAGTTCAGACCAAACTTGTGCACACTTGATTGCACGCTTCCAGCCTTTGTAACGGCGGTTACGCTTCTCTTCGTCGTGGTGTGGCATGAAGGTGCGGTTCAGAACGGCTTTGTCTTGAAGCTCGTCAATGCTGTCCCAGAAACCAACCGCTAGGCCAGCAAGGTAAGCGGCACCCAGAGCAGTCACTTCCGTTACTTCAGGGCGGTGAACTTCTGTATCTAGCACGTCTGATTGGAATTGCATTAGGAAGTTGTTCGCTACTGCGCCGCCATCAACACGTAGATTGGCGAGCTTGATACCCGAGTCCGCTTGCATCGCGTCTAGTACGTCACGAGTTTGGTAAGCAATACCTTCCAGCGTTGCACGGATGATGTGGTTCGAGTTAACACCACGAGTTAGACCAACAATCGTACCACGAGCGTAAGCATCCCAGTATGGTGCACCTAGGCCAGTGAATGCAGGAACCACGTAAACGCCGTTTGAAGAGTCTACTTTGGTTGCGAAGTACTCAGAGTCTTCTGCGCCAGCCAGTAACTTCATCTCATCACGTAGCCATTGGATTGATGCACCGCCCATGAATACCGCACCTTCCAGTGCGTATGCAGGTTCACCTTTAGGGCCACATGCCAGTGTTGTTAGTAGGCCGTTTTTCGAGGTTACTTTCTCTTGGCCTGTGTTCATCAGAAGGAAACAACCTGTGCCGTACGTGTTCTTCGCTTGGCCAGCTTCTACACACATTTGACCGTAAAGTGCAGCTTGTTGGTCACCCGCAATACCCGCGATTGGGATACGAGTACCGCCTTTACCACCAAGGTTCGTTTGACCGTAAACCTCTGAAGAGCGTTTCACTTCAGGCATCATGACTGCTGGAATGCCCATTTCATCAAGTAGCTTCTGGTCCCAGCATAGGTCGTTGATGTTGAACAACATAGTACGTGACGCGTTGGTGTAATCCGTAACGTGAACACGTCCTTGAGTCATCTTCCAAACTAACCAAGTATCAACCGTACCGAACAATAGTTTGCCAGCTTCAGCGTCTTCACGAGCGCCTTCAACGTTGTCTAGAATCCATTTTACTTTGGTACCTGAGAAATACGGGTCAAGGACTAAACCTGTATTGTCGCGTACGTAGTCTTCTAGGCCACGTGCTTTAAGGTCTTCACAGATATCTGCTGTACGGCGACACTGCCATACGATTGCGTTGTAAACCGGTTTGCCAGTTTCTTTGTTCCAAACAATGGTGGTTTCACGTTGGTTAGTGATACCGATACCCGCTAGCTCGTCGCTGCGAATGCCTGCTTTAGCAAGCGCTTCAACCAATGTAGAGCTTTGAGTTGCCCAGATTTCCATTGGATCGTGCTCAACCCAACCGGCTTTCGGGTAAATCTGAGTGAATTCTCTTTGAGAAGAGCTAACGATGTTTGCATCGTGGTCGAGGATTACAGCGCGAGAACTTGTAGTGCCTTGGTCTAGGGCAACAATGTATTTTTGCTCGGTCATGGTAAGAATCCTTTTTCTTTCGTTATTTATATTTTAGTAAATGTAAGGTCGCTTAGGGATTAAGCTTGAGCTTGTTCAGCTTCTTCTTCTGTTTCACATTGGTTTGGAATTGTGCAGCCTTGGCCTTCAATTGGTAGGTAAGCACCGATAACACGTGGGTACAACCAACCACCAAAACACGCACCCGCAATTGGAGCAAGGATTGGAACGATGAAGTAAGGAATATCTCGAGCACCGCTTAGTGCGAAATCCCAACCTGCAAAGTAAGCGAACAGTTTTGGTCCAAAGTCACGAGCAGGGTTCATTGCAAAACCAGTCAGTGGACCTAAAGAACCACCAATTACCGCGATAAGAATACCGATCAGTAGAGGGTTCATCGCACCGCGAGATGCGCCGTTGTTCTCATCACCTAACGCTAAGATGGCAAACATCAACACTGCAGTAATCACGAATTCCACAGCAAAAGCGCCGAAGAAAGAGAGTGAAGCGTGTGGGTAAGTCGAGAAGATACCAGCAGTTGATAGTGCGTCTTGGCTGCTACGAACGAAGTTATGTGCGATTTCGTAATCAGTAAATAGGTTGCTGTACAGGCTGTATACCAGCGCAGCAGAGCAGAATGCGCCAAGCAGTTGAGAAATGATGTAAGGCACCACTTTCGCTTTATCAAAGCCATGGAACATGGCCAGCGCGATGGTTACCGCCGGGTTAATGTGTGCGCCAGAAACGCCAGCAGTACAGTAAATTGCAATCGCAACACCGAAGCCCCAGATGATACTAACTTCCCATTGTCCGAATGTTGCGCCAGTTAATACCAGTGCAGCCACACAGCCAACGCCAAAGAAGATGAGCAGGCCTGTACCGATAAATTCGGCGAGGCATTGCCCAAATAAAGAAGGTTGTTTGTTTGTTGTCATGTTCGAGTCCTTTTTAGTTTTGCTTATCTAGCACGTGTATTGTGCATAAATTTGCGAACTCGAAAATAAACGAACATCAAAAATGAGCGTTTGAACATAAAATTGTTAATTAAAGTCACTTGAAATGTTAATCCGAACACTTTTGTTCGGAAAAGATGCTCGCATGAACGTCATTGCTCGAATTGATAGGTTGCGAAGCCGCTAAAACTACCTATATGTAAATGAATGCGCAACTGGTACGAGGAGTTTATGTTTGGATTTGTGATGCTGATTCGCGAGTGGTGGTTTATTAAACTTGGATCTTGTGGGCCTATCCTAGTTCTCAAATGTTGGAAAAGCGTTAACAAACAAGGATGTACTTAAGCTATGACAAAAAATGCCAGATCCATACTGAATCTGGCAATTCGTTTTGTTTATCGCTCAGTGATGATATTTGAACGAATTGGTGACTTAATTGAGAGCGCTAACTTTTCCTTGTGTAACAAAGTAGTCTCTTACTGAATCGTACGCCCAGTTAAATCCGATAGCGTAGAGTACAAAGAAAATGACTAGGCCGATGTCCATAATCAATACGGTTAGAAAATCTAGCTTCAACACCCACATCAAGACTGGCAGCGTTACAGTCATTAAACCAAGTTCAAATCCCAATCCGTGTAAAACTCGTGTTTTCTTGGTTCGTTTTGTTCTGTCTGCCCCGAAGATTTTGTCGTAGCCGTAGTTGTAGACGTAGTTCCAAGCCATTGCTATTAGCGACATCGCAAGTGCTAACCCCGCCATTTCCCCAGCTCCATTACCAGTAATGTAGGTTGCTAGCCCCGCCATCATGATCAGTGCGAACACTTCAAATAGCACCATATGTAGAATTCGTTCTTTGTGTGACATGTATTTTCTCTTTCTGTTGAATCTATATTTGCTGTTTGAAAGGCATATTATCTTTAATTATGATTATAGAAAGATAGTAACTATCACTAATGGTGATAATAGGTTGGTGGCATGTATAACATTGAACAGCTTAAAATGTTCGTTTACGCAGTAGAGCTGGGTTCTTTCTCAGCAAGCGCTCGTCATTTGGGGAAGGTGCAATCGGCGGTAAGCCAAGGCATCAGCAATCTTGAAATAGATTTCAATGTAGAGTTATTTGATCGTTCGACTCGCAAACCTTCGCTGACGAAAGAAGGGGAGCAACTGTTTAAACAAGTGAAAGCAATCGTCCTTCAGGTTGAAGATCTCAATGCTTCCGTTAGTGCGATAGGAACTGGCGAAGAAGGGCTTATTAAAATCGCATTAGACGATTCCTTGTTGGTCCCTAATCTATCTAGAATCCTAAGTGAATTCAGCCAACATTTCCCTGCGACAGAGGTTGAGTTGATCGCTTGTACCACCACCGAAGTGAATCCCTTTGTAGTTGAAGAGAAGGTAGACCTTGGTTTGATGTTCACCAACTTGGCTTTTGATGTAGGTTCTGAACCTTGCTTTATTGGGCATTTGCCGTTTGTTGCTGTGTGTCACCCAAGCCACAAGCTAGCCAAAACAGGTGTCGCGAAATTGTCTGATTTGTTGCCACATCGTCAGCTCATGCTAAGGGGCGATAAAGGTAAGATGATGGATCAGTTTCCACTCATAGCGGGCAAAGTATGGTGGTCAAACAGTTTTATCGTCATCAAAGAAATGATCCTCGGTAGTGACGTCGGTTGGGCATACTTACCTAAACACCTTGTTGAAGAAGAGCTGAGTAAACAGCGCTTAGTTGAGGTGAACGTCTCATTTGACCACAAAACGTGGTCGCCTCCGGTTGATTTGGTTTTATCTAAAACACGCTCGAAGGGGCCTGCATTGCTATGGCTTGAACAAGCATTGAAAGGCCTATTAGACGAAACATAAGCTGGATGAGACTTAAATTGGATGAACTAGAATAAAGAAAAGGCTCACAAAGTAATTTGTGAGCCTTTCTGTTTAAAGCGATACTCGATTTTCTAGTTCGCAGATTTCACTGTTAGACCGTTGTAGTATTTGCCTTTCATCTTAAGTGCAACGTTCACGAGGTAAATCAGCACAGGTACTTCAATCAGTGGCCCAATAACGCCTGCAAACGCTTGGTCTGAATTGATACCGAATACTGAGATAGCAACGGCAATCGCTAGCTCGAAGTTGTTGCCTGTCGCTGTGAATGCGATTGATGCGTTCTTGTCGTACTCAATGCCCATCTTCTTGCCAATGAAGAAGCTGATGAAGAACATCGCTGTGAAGTAGATAGTCAGTGGAACAGCAATCAACAATACGTCCATTGGCAGTTCAACAATCATCTCGCCTTTTAGGCTGAACATCAGCACGATAGTCGCCAGTAGAGCAATCAGTGTGATTGGTGAGATACGTGGAATGAACACATCGTTGTACCACTGCTCGCCTTTCATCGACACTAGGATCTTACGGCTTAAGAAGCCCGCTAGGAATGGTATACCTAGGTAGATAAGAACACTGTGTGCAATATCGATCATTGAGATATCAACCATCATGCCTTCGTAACCAAATACTGGTGGAAGAACGCTGATGAATAGCCACGCCATAAAGCTGTAGCTCACCACTTGGAATGCACTGTTTAGAGCAACTAATGCCGCACCGTATTCTTTGTTACCACCGCCGATGTCGTTCCAAACCAGAACCATTGCCACACAACGAGCAAGACCAATCAGAATCACACCGACCATGTAACCTGGGTGGTCGCCTAAGAATGTTAGCGCCAACACAAACATCAGAATTGGGCCGACAAACCAGTTCATGATCAAAGATAGTTTGATCGCTTTCTTATCTTTTACCACGGTGCCTAGCAGGTTGTAGTTAACCTTAGCCAGAGGTGGGTACATCATTAAGATAAGGCCAATTGCCAGTGGAATGTTGGTTGTGCCAACAGACATTGATTCGTTCCACTGTTCGATTTGTGGAAACAAGGTGCCAAGCAGTACACCAATGCCCATGGCGATGAAGATCCACAGCGTTAAGTAGCGATCGAGAAAACCTAATTTTGGTTTCATTATATTATCTCTTTGGTTGTTATCGTTAATCGTCGAAAAGCGATATTTAAAGGCAAAAAATACGCTTAGTTTATTGTGTTCGACAAACTAAGCGTGGTTAATCTATTTTAATATGGTGTCTATCAGCGACTCAAATTGCTGAATATTATCTCGATTAATTCGGTAGCACATCTTCGGTGGTATTGATTCAGCAGTGATGAAGCCTGAGGTTTTCAAGATTCTTAGGTGCTCTGATACGGTTGACTGAGCTAAACCTAATTCGCTAACCAAGTCACTGTTCAAACAGCCCCCCGATTTTTCTAACGTTGAAAGGATACTCAATATACGAACTCTTGCTGGGTGAGCGAGCGCTTTCGCTAGAGTTGCCATTTGTGTTTCAGCTTCGGCATCACCATGTCCGATTGGCAGAGCACAGCCACCAGTTGTAGGGCAAGTTTCGTTCATATTGATGTTTCGCTTTCCATAATCGTTAAAAGACGATTAATAGTAAGCCCATTTTATATAAGGGTCAATGTGATCTTTCAATTTGCTTCTAAATTTGATGTCAAAATCCATATTTATCATTGAAATTCAATGGACTAAGACTTGGATGAACCAAACCAGTATAACGGCCACTTTTGTTCTGAATAGCTGTTATTCAATAGCGCACCAATACCAACCAAAGCGATGCTGCCTACTAATACGGGAGTGAATAAGAACATCCAATCCACATGTGCGGTACCTGCCAAAGCTATCACAATCGGATTGGCGCCAGCGGGTGGGTGAACCGCTCGACAGTATTGCATTAGCATGATGGATGAGCCGACAGCGATAGCCATAGTCAAATAAGAATCCCCAAAGCCATATAACGCGATTAAGCCCACAGCAGCTGAAATAAAGTGTCCCGCAATGACGTTTCTAGGTTGAGCTAACGGCGATGTTGGCACCGCAAACAGCAGTACGCACGTCGCACCAAATGGAGCCATTAACCACGGGAACCCAGAACTTTCGGCTAATAGACACAAGGTCAAGATGCCCAGCGTACCGCCAATAAAACCTTTAATAAGCTGGCTAATGCTTGCTTTCGGAGGAAGGGCTCCACCACCAGATAGTTTGTTGATCATAATCGTTTCCTCTTCGTTATCTCTTTTATATTAAGTGTGCAGATCTGTACCATTTGATTTGGATGATACAGATCTGTACACTTCTTGCAATGATAAATTGAGCTCTACGATTTCAGAGCGATTTGAGGTTGATGAACGATGAGTAAAAAAGATTTGATTCTGGATGTAGCAGAGTCGTTGTTTAATCAGTTTGGTTATACCGCTGTTGGGGTGGATATGATCCGAGACGAAGCGGCGGTTTCCAAAACATCTATGTACCGCCATTTTGGCTCGAAAACCAAGCTGATTGAAGCTGTGTTAGAAAGGCGTCATCAGCGTTTCGAGTCGAGTTTAGAAGCGGCGCTATTATCAACTTCTGGATTACAAAACCAACTGGATGCGCTGTTAGATTGGCATCTTGCGTGGTTTGAACAACCTGACTTCAAAGGCTGCATGTTCATGCACGCGCTAGCCGAATTTAAAGAGTCGGAAGATGACATTACGATGCTCTCGCGACAGCACAAGGTTTGGCTCAAAAACAGCATTCGTGATGTGGTAAGAGGTAATGAAGAAGTAGACACTGCAATACTCGAATTACGCAGTGAATCGGTTATGACTTTTATCGAAGGACTTATTGTAAGAGGTGAATTTGGTCAGCTTGATTCAAAGTCAGACTCAAACAGACAAGCCTACCGAAAAGCATTGCATTCACTGGCTACTCTAGCGATATAATCGAGCGCAGTACCGTTACACAAGATAACGAAAAATCATAATTTACACTTTAATCTTTACTTATAGGTAAGCCCTGAAATGCCACAACAGAACATCAAATTTATCGCTGCTGATATGGACGGCACTCTGCTTAATGAGCACGGAAAGTTAGACCCTGAATTTTTCAATCTTTACGAACGACTAGAAGCTCAAGACATCATCTTTGCTGCGGCATCGGGTCGTCAGTATTACAGTCTGATGGAGACGTTTGCTCCGCTAAAAGATCGCATGATGTTCGTTGCTGAAAACGGCACGTTGGTCATGCACAAAGGCCAAGAACTCTACAGCTGCTTGCTTGATACCGATGCCATCAAAGATATCATCAAAGAAGCGCGTGCTATTGAAGGCGCACATGTGGTGTTATGTGGTAAGAAGTCAGCATACATCGAAACCAAAGATGAGCGTGCTTTAGCGGAAATCTCTAAGTACTACCATCGCCGTGAGCAAGTAGAAGACTTACTGGCGGTAGAAGACGATTTCATCAAGGTAGCTATCTGTCACTTTGACGGTTCACAAGAGAAAGTGAACCCAACTATTGATGCCAAATTCGGTGAGAACTACCAAGTGGTGGTAAGTGCAAAAATTTGGTTAGATGTGATGAACGCTGAAGCGTCAAAAGGTGCGGCGATTAAGCACCTACAAAACACATTAGGCTTCACTTACGAGCAGACCATGAGTTTTGGTGACTACCTCAATGACTTGGAAATGCTTAAAGAGAGCTACCACTCTTACGCAATGGAAAACGCACACCCTAAGTTAAAAGAGATCGCTCGTTTTGGTGCGCCAAGTAACGTCGATGCAGGTGTGTTTCAAGTGCTTGAGAAACTGCTAGCGTAACGCGGTTAAGCTCAATCCGATTTTTATCAAAGCCAACTCGTGAAGATGAGTTGGCTTTTTTGTTGGCTACTGGTGCATCGAGTTAAATTTGAACGAGTGTTCATCTTGTTGTAGTCTGATTAGAAAGACGGGTATTCAGTTGTATTGGATGCGCCTTATCAACGACATTTGGAATGACGATGAGCAAGAAACTTCAACTTGATATTATTTCTGACGTAATGTGCCCGTGGTGCGTGGTCGGTTACAAAAACCTAGAGCAAGCTATTGTTGAACTTGGCTTAGCGGAGCAAATTGAACTTGAATGGCAGCCGTTTGAGTTGAATCCGGATATGCCGCAAGAAGGTGAAAACCTGCGTGACCATATCATGAGAAAATACGGCTCTAGCGCAGAAGAGAGTCAAAGTTCACGCGAACAGCTTGCGGCGCGTGGCAAAGCGGTTGGTTTCGATTTCAATTTCTATGACAGCATGAGAATGGTGAATTCACGTCACCTGCATGTACTGCTTGATTTTGCTCTAGCACACGGTAAACAGACTGAGTTAAAGCTACGCTTTTTCACGGCGCACTTTTCAGAGCAGAAAGATCTGTCTGATCTTGAGGTTATCGCGCAAGAACTTGAAGTGGTTGGCTTAGACTCAACGAAGGCACTGAAGTGCCTAAAGAACATCGATAACTTGAAGCAAATTGAAGCGCAAGAGTTTGAATGGCAACGCATGGGAATCTCAGCGGTTCCTACCGTGGTATTCAACCGAAAGAGTGCAGTGACGGGTGCGCAGACGGTCGAAACGTACAAGCAAATTCTTCAAGAACTTATTGCTGAATCATAAGCCAATTATTGGTATCAATTAGAGTCTGAATTACATGGAATCATTGTCACTCGCTCAAGCGCAAAAAATTGTATTGCTTTCGCAAAAGCTGCCGCCTAAGAAGCTGTCCCCAAAGAAGCAACGCAATGGCGGCGCTTTGGCGAACACGCTGTCTGCGATTGAAAACCTTGGGTATGTGCAAATTGATACTATCTCTGTGATTCAGCGAGCTCACCATCATACGCTGTGGAATCGTAATCAAGACTACCAACTGAATCATCTTGATAAGTTGTTAGATCGTCGAGAAGTGTTTGAGTATTGGTCGCATGCCGCCGCGTATTTACCCATGCGTGACTACCGATTCAGCCTGCATCGCAAGAATGGTTTTGCGAGCGGGAAGCTTAAGCATTGGTATAAAAAGGATGATGCACTGATGGCGCATGTTCTCAAACGTATTGAGAACGAAGGGCCATTAATGGCGAAAGACTTTGAGGGGGATAGACCAAACCCCAGCGGATGGGGCGGTAAACCTGCCAAACAGGCACTAGAAACTTTGTTTATGCAAGGTGACTTAATGGTGCCGAGCCGAGTGAACTTCCATAAGGTTTATGACCTCACCGAGCGAGTTTTGCCGAGCGGAATTGATACCTCTGAGCCAACTGAACAAGAGTACATAGAGCATCTGATAACACGTTATTTAGAGGCTAACGGAGTTGGAATAGCATCGGAAATAAGCTACCTGCTCAAGAACACTAAGTCTCTGGTTCAGAAAACACTCCAACAGATGCTTGAAGACAAGCAGGTGCTGAAAGTGGATATTCAAGGCTCGAACTATTATGTCCTGCCGGATGCTTTTGAGCTGTTGAATCAACCTCTTTCTAGAACCAAGTTAAAGATACTGTCTCCGTTTGATAACCTGTTGATTCAACGAAAGCGAATGCAATCATTGTTCAACTTTGACTACCTTCTTGAGTGTTATGTACCTGAAGCTAAGCGTCAGTTTGGTTATTTTAGCTTACCGATTTTGTGGCAAGGTGAGCTGGTGGCACGAATGGATTGTAAAGTTGATAGGAAGAGTGGTTTGCTCAATATCCGTAACTTGGTTGTGGAAGAGCGAATTAAAAACCATGAGTCGCTGGTTCATGCTTTATGCGATGAGATAAAACACTTCATGGTGTTCAACCAATGTGATGAGATGATCGTCCATAACACCACACCTTCTGATGTTGGCAAGCGCTTGATGAGCCATTGGCAAACGGTCTAGCGGTCTTTGTTGTTCCGGAAATCCTTCATTACTTAAAAGCCTTTTTTGAATTAGTCAGCGCTTAGTTACTTGGAAAGAGAGGCTAATAAAAACTCAACAAAGGTTCGGTTCTTCAACGACAGTTGCTTGGTTTTGTAGAGTAAGTGAATAGGCTTGGGTAACGGTGCCATGCCGGGTAGGATTTCCAATAGTGCACCACGATCAATCTCTTCTGATACCAAGATAGTCGGTTGCAACAACACGCCCACACCTTGTAGGGCGGCATATCGCAACACATTACCATTATTCGACATCAAGCGAACACGTTCTTTATTCGATGTGGCGTGAGGGGCTTGGCTGCTGTAACCGAACCCAAGCGATGGGTGCTGTGCCAAGTCTTCTAATACTTTGATTTCAGCATGTTGGTTAAGGTAATCGGGAGCGGCGCAATAACACATCTCATAGTCCCCTAAATATCTTGCGACCAAACTTGAATCGGATAGGTCACCAATTCGCACCATCAAATCAATGTCGGATGAGTAAGGATCAACAAGGTCATTATTCAACATCAGCTCGACGTTTATGGTTGGGTGATGTGCGAGGAACTTAGCCACAATAGGGGCAATCACCTTGTTCCCATAAGTGACTGGGCAGTTAATTTTTACTGTGCCTTGAGGTTGATTTTCTAAGGTTTGAATGAGGTTTTCGGCATTGCTGATATCTTCGAGAATTCGCTTACATTCTCGATAGTAAAGCTGCCCTGAATCGGTTAATGATTGCTTGCGCGTGGTGCGGTGGATCAGTTGAGAATTCAAACCGGTTTCTAAGGAATGGACATGTTTACTTATCATGGTCGCTGACAGGTTGAAGTGATTTGCGGCGCTACGAAAGCTGCCTTGCTCGACCACGTAAACGAAGACCTTCATACTGGTTAACTTATCCATTAAACACTCTCAGTTGATAAATAATAAACAAAAGGTGAGTTTATCAATTATTAGGGGTTAATTATATTAATGGCAAACCGATAATTAATTAAAATAAGAGCGTGAAATGTCTCAAATGAATGAAACCATCTTTGTTACTGCCGAACTTAAGATAAAAACGAACATTGAACGTGATGCTGCAGTAGAAGCCATCGAACAGTTTTGCTTAGACATGCAGAGTGAACCGGGCTGCCTACAAGCAATAGCAACCTATGATCAAAACCAAAGTGATCGCGTGATCTTGTTGGAACAATACGAGAACCGTGAAGCGATCAATCAGCACTTTGGAATGCCTCACACTCAAGCGTTTATTGAGCGTGACATTACCGAGTTGGTTCAAGCGTTCGAAACTCAGAAGTAGGAGAAATAAACCATGAAATGGGGAATCCTAGGAACCAGCTTTATATCAGGTGTAATGGCGGATGCGATTAAAGGCGATGCTCAAAGTGAACTGTATGCCGTAGCTGGACGCACAGAGAAAATACTCAATGAGTTTGCGGCGCAGTACCAACCAACATTGACCTTCAACAGCTATGAAGCTTTGATTGAAGATGAGTCGGTCGACATCATCTACATCGCTCTACCAAATCACGTTCACCACGAATACGTGATTAAAGCGGCTCAAAAAGGCAAAGCGATCCTGTGTGAAAAATCGTTATCGGTTGATATGGAAAAAACCGAGCAAGCTCTGCGAGCGGTAAAAGTATCTGGCGTGTTCTTCGCAGAAGGTTTGATGTATCTAAATCACCCGCTTATCGCTAAGCTTCATCAAGAATTAGCGACAGGTGAGATTGGCGAAGTGCGCTCAATTCAGGGTTCATACGTTGCTGCGATTGACCAGTTCGTTAACCCTGCGAGCAAAGGCGCGTTGTACAACTTAGGTTGTTACCCAATGTCCCTGATTCATTCTGTTGCGCAGCAGCAATTTGGCGAGAGCGTATTCAATGATGTGCAGATTTCAGCAATAGGTCGACGAGGCCAAGATGGCAATATCTGTGAATCATCGGCAGTGATGCGTTTCAACGACCGTTTTAACGCGCAAATCCACACCGCGGAAGACCACGGCTTAAAGCATGGCTTCACGATTCTAGGTAGCAAAGGTTGCATCACGCTCGACACCAATCCATGGCTGCCGACCGAAGACAACACATTCACGGTTGAGATCTACGAAACATCGAAACGTGAAGTGAAAGTCGAAGCGCAAGGCGATGGTTTCCATTATCAAGTGCGTAATGTTCGCCAAGCGGTTGAGCGAGGTGACACACAACTTGCTGCGCCAATGGCAACTCATCAAGACTCTCGCGTAATCATGAAGTTACTGACTGATTGGGAACAAGCGGCGAGCTAGTTTCTTAGTAAAAGAAATACGACTCATATTGTTCTGTATGACTTGATACCAAAATCACATAGACAAATATGAGCCGTATTGTTGGTTCTGCTTACTTTTTGGGCGAGCTTACTTAAGCTACAGAAGCTTTGAAGGCAGTATTGAATGCCTTTGCATTGGCGCGAATCTCGTCGTCAGATAAGCCAGGCTTGTAAAGTGACGCCCCTAAACCAAAGCCTTTCGCACCGATGTCTAAGTATGGTTTCATGCTCTCGATGGCAGGGTTGATTCCTCCTACAGGTAAGCAGATTGCTTCGGGAGGCAGCACGGAATTCAACGCTTTAAAGCCATCAAGGCCAAGCACTGAAACTGGGAATAGTTTTAACCCCGTCGCACCAGCAGCAAGCGCAGCGAACGCCTCTGTTGGCGTAACAACACCAGGGAAGCTGACGCAACCTGCAGCCGCTGACATTTTCACGACCTGTTCGTTGAAGTTCGGTGTTACGACTAAGTTTGCACCCGTCTCAATCACAGCTTGTGCTTTTTCTGGTGTGGTAACGGTACCCGCGCCAATTAAGTATTGATCACCGAAATGTTCGACTAGCATTTTAATGCTGGTCAATGCATCTGGTGAGTTCAATGGCACTTCAATCATTGAGAAGCCTTCCTCAATCAAAATCTGCGTCACACGAATACAATCTGCTGGTTCTACACCACGGATAATGGCAACGAGTGGTAAGTGATCACTTAGGTTAAAGTCTTTATTTGTCATTATTCATTGCCTCTTTAATTTTTAACATTCCAGCGATGAAAGTGTCATCGCCATTCACGTATTCGGTTGTTTTATTTAGCTGACGACAGGCTTGGTCATAGCGTTCTGATAGGTTTTTTCCACCCACCAAGTAGATGCTCTCTTGATGCAGTTCTCGTACTTCGTTGCCGATTAACAGCCCTGATAAGTAATCAAACACCTCACTCTCTTCTAGATTGCCGAATAAACGATGCGTTCTGGCTTTGAAGAGTTGATTAGTGATTGACGGGTTCGAGCTTTCCTCTACCCCTTTAACAAAAGCAGCATTAGAGCTGACTTGTTTAGGTAAGCCACGCCCTAGGATTGTCTGTGTCGACAGTGCAGAAAAAAGTTCGCCAGTCATGTAGGTTGAAAACGAGACTAACTTACCCGCTTCAATATTTGCGTGTTTGCTGTGAGTACCCGGAAAGGCTGCTTCAAGCGTCGGCTTACCTGCTAACTCAAGAAGTCCAAACAACTGAACTTCTTCACCACGCATGACGTCGTAGTGGCCATGTTCATCACAATGGCTGACACCCGGAATGATGGTGGCTGTTGCCCCCCAAGGGAGGTTGAATTGATGGGTGTTTTGAGCCAAGGACTGCACATTAGTTGGCGTGGAAACATAAGGGACGTTGACCCAGCCCTGTGCAGAACCAACCATACCTGCCATATAAATTGGGAAGTGTTTGTATTCGCCAAGCCACTCACTCAGCAATGATTCAAGCTCGGTTGCAAAGGCACCATCTTCAACCTGAAGCAGCCCCATTTTGCGTTCTGTTTTATCAACGACCTGTCCTTGTTCATCCATGGCAAAGGCACGAAAGTTTGTCGTTCCCCAATCCAGAATTAGCCAACTGATTTTGTTTTTTTGATTCATAATTACAGCTCACAGACGCGCCCTAAGGCGCGCAGTTTTAGGTTTAGTTGATGTACTTTTTATCGGTTTACTTTGTCGAACCGTTAACGTTTGGGTCTAGCTAACTCTGTTTATTTAGTAAACCTTGTATTGCTTGATGATGTCGGTATTCACATCGACACCGATGCCCGGTTTGGTAGAGATTTGTACCTTGCCGTTTTCCATCTTGATGCCATCGCAAATGAGATCTTTGCGGAATGGGTGTGAAGACTGGTCAAACTCAAGCATGGGCTCGATAGGGTTGAGTGATAGTGGTGAACTTGGAAGTGAAGCAATAAACTGCAAAGAGGCCGCAATACCAATACCAGAACCCCACACGTGTGGAATCATCATGGTGTGGTTTGCTTGTGCCATTGCTGCAATCTTCTTACATTCCGTGATACCTCCTGAAGAACATAGATCAGGTTGAATCACGTCTAACGCTCTCTGTTCAAGCCAAGGGCGGTAGCCCATTTTCCCGAACAGTTGCTCACCTGCGGCGATATAAGTTTTAGAAAGGTTCTTGATTTCTTGATAGCCAGCAATGTCTTCTGGAGCTAACAGCTCCTCCAAGAAGTACAGGTTGAACTCTTCTGTTTCTTTGATGATGCGACGTGCTGCTGCCGCGTTGTACGCCCCATTAGCATCAGCCATGATCTTCACATCATTACCAACGGCTTCACGAATTGAACGAATGAAGGCGATGTCTTCATCTACGCCAAATCCAATTTTGAGTTTGAACGCTTCAAAGCCACCTTCGACATAGCGATGTGCTTCCTCAATAGCTGCTTCTGGATATTTCGAGCCTGCGACACGATAGAAGCCAGTTGCGTACGGGGTGACTTCCTTGCGGAAAGCACCGCCGATCAGTGAGTGAATTGGTTTATTGAGAGCCTTACCAATGACATCCCACAGTGCAATATCAACACCGCTGATTGCGTTCACCGCAGAACCACCTTGACCATATGGGCGAGTCACGTTATACATCTCTTCCCAAAGCACTTCCACGTCGAACGGGCTGCGTCCGAGCAGTAGCGGCTTAAAGGTATGTTCAATAAATGCCGCCGCAATGTGTGGGCTCTGTAGGCCGTGACACAGAGCTTCACCAAAACCAACAATCCCTTCATCAGTAACGATTTCGATGATCATTGAGCTACGGTTATGAACCCAGCCTTGTGCGAAGTAAAATGGCGTCTCTAGTGGAACTGAGATTGCGTGTGGAATGACATCAATAATTTTCACAATAAATACCTTACTTAAATCAGAATCAGAGATATCTGAGGAATAAATACAATCAGCGTTAACGCGAACATCATGGCTAGGAAGAACGGGATAATGGCTTTAGAAAGTTTCTCAACAGAGACCCCTGAAACGCTCGAGCCAACAAATAAGTTTAGACCCAGAGGAGGAGTGATAAACCCGATAGCCAATGTCACCACCATGATGATGCCGGTGTGTACTGGGTTGAAACCGAATAGCATGGCCACTGGAACCAAGATTGGCGTCAGAATAATGATTGCCGCAACGGTTTCCATGAAACAGCCGACAACCAGCAGTAGTGCTACCATCAAGATAATGAAGATCACCTTGCTATCAGAGAACTCAAGCATCGCGTTAGCAATTTGTGTTGGAATTTGCTCAAGTGCTAAGTACTTACCAAAAGCAGTCGCAGTACCCACAATCAACAACACAATCACGGAAGTAATCACCGATTTAGTGAAGATTTTTGGTAAGTCTGTAAAGGTAATTTCTTTGTAGGCGAATAGGCTCACAATAAGGCCATAAACCACCGCTACTACACTTGCTTCTGTTGGGGTGAAAATACCGCCGTAGATACCACCAAGAATGATTACTGGGATAAGCAGTGCGAGTTGAGCGTGTTTAAATTGAGCCCACACCTCTTTCCAGCTAAACGGTTCGTCTGAACCTTTGTAGCCTTTTTTCTTAGAGTAGATGTATGCCCAAGCCATCAAACAAAGCGATACCAAGATGCCTGGGATGATGCCTGCAATGAATAAGTCGCCAATTGATACGCCTGCAGATACGCCATACATCACCATTGGGATGCTTGGTGGAATCATGACACCAATCGCACCTGCCGCTGTGACAACCGCGGTTGCAAAGCCCTTGTCGTAGCCGTACTTGATCATCGCTGGAATCATGATGCCGCCAACCGCTGCTACTGTAGCTGGGCCTGATCCCGAGATAGCAGCGAAGAACATACATGTAATGATTGAAGCAATCGCGAAGCCACCCGTGATGTTTTTCACTAATGAGTTAGCAAAGTTCACCAAACGTTGCGAGATACCGCCGCTGCCCATGATGTCACCCGCTAGGATGAAAAATGGTACTGCCATAATTGGGAAAGAATCGACAGAGGTGATTAAGGTACTCACAAGAAAATCAACGCTTAAGGTGCCGGTTGAAATAATGGTGAGTAGCGTTGCCATACCCAATGAGATAGCAATGGGCACAGAGGCAATAACGAGTAGTGCGAAAGTCGCAAACAAAATAAATACTGACATGATTACCTCCTATTTCGCTGTTTTGATGTCATCAGTGGTGGATACCATCTGTTGAATCAACCTGATTGATGTAAGTGCAAAGCCTACTGGGCCTGCTAGATAAACGATCCACATTGGCAATCCAAGTGCTGGTGATGTTTGACCTAGGTAATATAGGTTCGCCACCATCTGCGTTGATTTAAATAAAATAACAACAGAGAATGCTAAGAAGACGAAGTCCGAAAATAGGCTTAGGTACTTTTTTTCTTTCTCATCAATTAACATTCCTATGGCTTCTATTTTTATGTGGCTCTTTTTCGCGACAGCAAAGCTGATACCGATATAAACTAACCAAATGAAACAATAGCGAGCTAACTCTTCAGTCCAAGCAATTGAATAATCGAATGTTCTGGATACTACTTGTAAGAATATTGCCGCCGTCATAATAACGAGCAGTATTACGGCTATCGTATTTTCAAAATACTTATCTAACCAATTCAACATAATAAGGTTCCTTGTTCACTTATTACTTAGACCTATTACTTGTTTATTATTTATTAATGATAGTTATTGAGGGTTATTCATTAAAATAGTCAGTATTAATAATGTAATGGTCTAAATGTTAAGTGATGGCTTAAGTTACTGAGCGGCTAATTCGTTTTCAGCTTTTTTAATTTGTTCTTGGAAAGCGGAGACAACATCTTTGCCAATGATTGGTGTGTATTTCTCAATAACGGGCTTAGTCGCTTCTTGGAAACCAACCAGAGCTTCAGGTGTCAGTGTGACAACTTCCATGTTTTGTTTAATAACATCCAAGCTTTCAAGATTGACGCGACGGTTAACTTGACGCTCGTAATCGCCAGCATCAATAGCGGCTTGGCGCAGAACTCTTTGATCGTGACGGCTTAGCTTGTTCCATGTCGCTTGGCTAACAATTAAAGCCAATGGCGTGTATACATGGCCTGTGTTTGATAAGGTTTCTTGTACTTCGAACAAGTTGTTCAGTGCGATATTCGGGTATGGGTTTTCTTGCCCATCAACTGTGCCTTGCTGTAGTGCTGTGAACAGTTCGTTGAAAGCCATTGGCGTTGGGGTTGCGCCCATCGCTTTCCATGCGTCTAGGTGAAGTGGGCTCTCCATAGTACGGATTTTTAGGCCTTTCACATCTTCAATCGATTTCACAGCACGACGTGAATTAGTTACATGACGGAAGCCATTTTCCCAGAAATCCAGGCCGACTAAGCCTTTTGACTCTAATCTTTTCAGCATGTCGTCACCAAATTTGCTGCGTAGCACTTTATCTGCGACATCTTCACTGGTGATCATAAAGGGAAGGTCGAACACATTGTATTCAGGGTAGAAGTTAGCCAGTGGACCCGTCGATGGAATAGATACGTCAAGTGTTCCTAATTGGAGCATTTCAATCGCCGCACGGTCATCACCTAATTGCGCTGAAGGGTATATATCCACCTTCAGTTCAGTAAATTTCTCAACAATTTCTTTAAACTTAGCAGCACCATCATAGATAGGGTGTTTGTTATTAGAGCTCATGCTGAAACGTAATGTTTGAACTTGAGATTCACCTGCTGCAATACTCGATTGGTTATTTCCTTGAGAATTTGTAGCAATAGCTGCACCAATGATTGAGGCGACAAACACCCCACCAATGGCTAGAATTTTTCCGGTTCTAGACATAGTCGTACCTGATTAATTTATTATTTATATAAAGTGTACGTTACATACACCTGTAGGGTTAATTAAGTTGCTTGGATATTTTCTGACAATATTCAGTAATAACAGGAATTAATTCCGTCATTCTTTCGTCAGACATGTATTCTTTAATGCTGGTTACTGATATAGCTGCAATAATATTGTTATATTTATTTCTTATTGGTACAGCAACGCAACGTACAAGGTCTTCGTTATCTTCTAAGTCATAGCTATAGTCATGCTTAGAATATTCATTCATTCTTTTTAGCATCGACTCAACGTCGTGATTAGTTTGCGATGAAATAAGTCGAATCCATTCCATCTTTGGCATATCAATCATTAGCGCTTTTCCAATCCCCGTTGCGGACATTGGTAGTCGATCTCCCACTTGTGAACGTAACTGAATCGCACGCTCACCTGGGATCTTATCTAGGTAGAAGATTTGGTCTTCATCTTTGATGCCTAGATGGACAGTATCTTTAGTTCGTGCAGCAAGCTCGCGTATAAAAGGCTTCGCAATCTCTTTAAGAGGCATATCTTGTTGAGCTCGGATACCAAGCTGAATCATTTTGGTTCCTAATACCAGCCCAATTCCTTTTACTTCGCGGATGTAACGAGCCTCTATCAAGCCTTGGATGATTCGGTGCACGGTCGATTTTGGCAATTCTAAATGTTCGCACACATCTTTCAGTTGTCGATTACCTTCAGCGATCGAGTCGATGACCGCGATTGCTTTTACCAATGCTTGATTACCTTGTAACTTGCTCATAAAACCGCCTCTCGTTGTATGAGAGAAATATAGCGGTAGTTTGCTATTGATAATGTGATAACTATCAACATTCCACTTTGTGAAACAAGAGTCCCACATTGTGGAATTTATCAGGTAAGTATAAATACTTTGCATTTGAAACATCCACAGTGTCCAATGTCGGTTAAGACAATATTGACCGAAAAACCTTATTTTTTAAGGTGTTAAATAGGAACTTTGCTTCATGCGCAAATCAGATAAGAAGATCGAAAATCAAATCAGAGACGTGTTAACGGACGTGTGTGAAGATACGTTGAAAAGCTACGATGGTTTTCTTTGGGTGACTCATACGGTCAATTTCTCTTCATTCCCGCAAAGTTTGAAAATCGTCTGCGTATTCGACACCAATCAAGATAGAGCTAACTTCATAGAGGGAGGAGGGCAGCAGGAGGTCTCTATTATTACCCAAAAGGCGTTTAGTCAGGTTGGGATTACATTGAAGAATATCGATAAGCACGTCAGTTACGATACACAAGAAAATTGCGACCGCGACCATCAAGGGAAGTGGAACAAACGGCTTTAAGGCGCTTTATTGGTCGTGCTATTTGGTAAGCGATCCAGAGAAATGAAAGCCTACGCGAGGTAGGCTTTCATTGTCGTTACTTGATTGCAGTACAGAAGCTAACGTCTGAATGTTGAGTTTGCGGGTCGTAGCTGTGGTAAAGCTCAAAACAAGGTCGATCGTCTGTTTCAATACCGGACTCAATGACGTTACTCATTAAATCATCCCACGCTTTGGCATATTGGCCGATTTCGGTAATCGTTTGTCTCATCACCGCATATTGCCCGCCGGGAAAGTCCTTCAGTTCGATACCGCTGGGTACTTCCACATCTTCAGGGACCATTAAACAAATGTCTGTTCGGCACTTATCTGTCGGTGTGATTTCTGGATTGTCATGATAAATGAACATGCAGGTATTGCCTGATAACCCTTTAATTTCTGCCCATTGATAAAGACGACCGCTTGGCTCTTCATACCCTTGTCCATAGGGGCCTGTCACTCGTACATACGCTAGTTTTGACGGTTCGAATTGTTGTGTTTTCATTGTCCTACTCCATGTTGTTGGTTCGGAGTCAGTATATGAATTGCTTGCGGTTGCTGCGTTTCCATTCTTGCGCAACGTGTGTCCAATCTTGCTACTTCGCGTCAACTCAGAAAACGCTTGGTAGTCTCCACAATCACGAAATGCCGTAGGAGTTACTCCAAAGTGCTGTTTGAATGCTTTGGCCAAGCTTTGCGAGGACGAGAAACCATATTCCAGTGCGATATTCAGGACTGGTTGCTTGGATTTGAAAAGATCATCAGCTGCGGATTCAAGCCTCAGTCGCCTGATGAAATCAGCAAGCGTCTCGCCTTGAACGGCTTTAAAAGTGCGATGAAAATGGTAGGGTGAAAAGTTGGCTAACGCCGCGACTTCGATTAGGTTGAGTGGCTCGTTAAAGTGTTTCTCTAAATAGCGGACAACCGGAATCAGCCGCTTATGATAGTCAACGTACATTGCTTTATTTACCACTCTCTATCGTCATTGTTCCTATATAGCTTCCGAGACTAACCTATCCCAATTGAGTTTCAATAGAGTGGCATTGGAACTGAGATTAGATGCAGTAAATCTCAGCCCGTTCTGAGCTTTAAGTTCTGATAATCTTCTGTCTTCCAAACTGCTTTATTCTCATTTTGAGAAAATCTGAGCTGATTTTTCGTTAGCCGGAGATACTTGGTTTCCAAATAAAATTAAAATCACAAAAATTTATCTTTTCCTTAATATCTTGATTTTTAATCGACATTTTCTCGTTTTCCTTACCACCGATGAAACAAGACAGACGAGCACTTGAACAATTCAGCAATGTAGTCGATACTTTTTTCGTATTTTGATTCCTAAATTGACACGTAAGTTGGCTGACTTTTCGTCTTGTGATTTAAGGCATGACAGTATCGATTAGGAAATATGATTCATGAAAACCTACACTTCTGGGCTGCTCGCATTCATACCGTCATGTTTAATCGCTGGCTACGCTTTTGCTGTTGGTATAGCAGTTGTGCTGCCAGGGCAACATGAAGCTGGTGTTGATCTTTCGGGCTCCCCACTATCTGCGAATGCTGTCATTGATTGGGAAATTACCAACAGTGATATTGTCTTCGGTGCCTATGCCGACAAAGCCGACAATGAGCGGGCTACGACAATTGGTTATATGTACAACCAAGTCATGGCGATGAACTCGGGTTGGCTGGAGAACGATCTCCGTAACCAAGCTGAGGTAGAAGGCCTCAATTTCGAAGATTATTTCCTACACTTTTCTGAAGATACTGTCATTGCCGAAGTTGATAATACTCACGGTGAAAACACTCTACTAAATCGTAAGCCCATGATCGTCGGTTATACCTCAGGTGAAGATCATGCTGGATTTTGGCTGTATCAAGAGCCTCCATGGGATGCCGATGTGTTTGAGAATTTTGAACAGGGCGGGGCTTTGTACGTCTATCATGCCGAGCAGTTCGAACGGCTGACCTTCAATTTCTCACAGTTTGCTGGCAGCGGAGAACTCTGGATTGAATACCCAACGGTTATTGATTCTCGCGGAATGGTGTCTCGGTGGGAAAGGCTTGATATTAAGAAAGACAGAACCCTCAATATGACCAAAAACCAGTCTGTGATTTGGAACCTACCTAATGATTGGGTGAGAGCGACAACTCATGATGGGAGCGGTGCGAGTTATGGTGGCGGCCAGTATTTTGGTTCAACCTTTTTGAGAGATGGTGGGCGCTTATACGCTGTGAGAGTTCGTTGGCAAAGTGAGAACGCTGACGACAGGCCGCGTTTAAAAGAAGTAGAACTCAAAAACAGTTTTCCAACCGTCAAATTAACCGATGCCCCGAGCACAACACCGGGTGGCGATGCTATCAGCCAATGGCGCAAAATCCGCGGTTTTGATGTGTCTGCAGACCTAGATGGCGATAACTACTTGTCGCCGAGCGAGTATCGAAATCGAACCAATAAGAACGCGACAGCGCGTTTTCGTTGGGAATCAAGAGTGGTGCCATTTGGTCGAATGTGGAGCGCTAATTCATCTTGGTCGTTAACGAACGTCGCAAACACGGATTATCTATCTGCCATTCATCGCTACTACAAGCAAAGCTGGACAAGCCAAGGTTTGAATGGTACGTACAACGACGACACAAATAAACTCATTGGTTCAAACCAATTCTATGTTCATTCTGGCGGGCATGTTCAAGAGTTAGGATCCGTTGCGGGTTCGAATCAAGCGGATGATCTCTACAAAAAGCAGTTTTCAGCGTTTCTGAAAAATCTATCTGCTTTAGAAAGTGATGCGTCGATTGGGTTGAACATCGGAACCGCGAACTTGCTGGGTCGAAATGGACAGTCTCATCTTAGCGAGGCGGGATCTCTGTATTTACGAGAGCACTACATTTTTCCATCTACTGGGTTTAGTGGTTATTCGGGAATCTCTAAATTCTGGGATAATTCTGCGCTCGCCTACAATGGACAAAGTGTTATTTTTCAGGCGACAACGCGTTATGGGCGAGTTCAGTATCTTGGAAATAGTGAAGAGAACTGGAAGCAAGACCAATACTCGACCCTAGCGATCTACCACCTCAATCGACATGCTCAACATAGCTATTTCAATCAGTGGAACAATGGTTACGTCTATGGAAGTGGTAACACGACTGCAGATACTTTCTGGCAAAGTGGTGTCCCTAAAAACATCGCCTATCAACCAAGTTCGTTATTGGCCGTTGATTTGGGAGAGCCGAGTCATCAAATTCTACAAGGCTTTGAGCCGATCCCTTTGATGCTATCGACAACGACACCTCAGCCCGCTGACTACACCATCGTTGGCGACTCCTCGATGAACGAAATGGTGCATGCTGATCTACCCAATGGTATGACTCACGTTCTACCGACGTTTACGTACTTTATGTATCAATCTGAAAATCAGGTGGTCGCTGGTGGTCCTGAGGACATGGTGTTAGCGAGAGAGTTCAACAATGGTCGTGTGTTGTATCGTACGGATTTCCACGGTAAGAATCCGAGCTTTTATGAAACGTCAAAACTCACCATTGCGTTGGATGTTCCAATGAAACCTGTTGATGCTAACGGTAACGTTGGTGACTATGTGAGTGAAATAGAAATTGGCGGTTATGAAGGGCTGTTCTTACTTTATTAAAACCAATGCGAATGAGCACTCTCGAACCAGAGCAGACTAGAGCTTAGGTTCGGGATATCAGCTTATTCTTTTTACACTGCTTAAACTCTTTGGCGATCCACAATTGCTCGTTTAATCCATTGTCGATTAAAGCAAAAAGGTAACCATCGACTTTGCTTGAAGCCGCAAGGTGCTCCTGAAAAGCGTGCTTAGGGTAGCCGGGGTAATCCGTTTCGTATTGAGCGTCTAACTGCTTACCGAGTTGACGCCATTTTACAAATAACTCTGAAGAGGACGTTTCAACCTTATATTGGCCTAAAATGCGTTGATGGTGGGTTAACGCCACTTTAGCGCAGTGGTTGGTCTGTACGACTTTTTGTATCAATTCGACTTGTTCTTCACTCATGGATTTCGCCAGTACATTCTCTTGTTCGATGCGCGCCATTCGCTCATCAAACGTTTCAGCATGGGTGGGAAACACAAAAGTAAGCGGTAAAGCCAATGGCAAAAGGTACTTGTAGAACATAACCAGACTCGCTGAAGGGATTTGTGCCCATTATGCCGTCCGCTGATAATATTATTAATGAATATAGAAACTTAATTGTAAGAATTATTTTTATCGAGTGGATAAATAGATGGTTTTGGAGTTTTGGTATTCAGGCTCTGAATGTTTGATTGGTGAGCCTGAAGCTGAAGGGGGGAACAGTTACGAGTTAATGACCTTAATACCTTTATCTTGAAGCTCATCAATCACACTACTCGAAAGATCAATATCGGTGATCACGCCATCAAGCGCACTTAAATCTAAGGCGTGGAAAGTAGCGATGCGCCCGTATTTGGTTGAGTCTGAAATCAGATAGTTTGAATGAGCTGCTTGAACAATGGCTTGTTTGACTAATACCTTATTTTCACAAGGTGTCGAGAGCCCTTTTAGATTCCAAGATGAAGAAGAGATAAACGCAATATCAATATTCATCCCTGCTAAGAACTCCGCTACTTTGCCCCCAATACTCGATTGATTTTCACGGTCAATCTTACCACCAGTATGGTAAATCTCAGATTGTGTACTGTTCATTAGGTACGCGGCAATCGCGAAGTCATTGGTGATGATAAGCAGATCATCTCGCCCTGCAAGTTGGTGGGCGATCTCCAAAGAGGTGGTTCCGGCGTCTAAGTAGATAGTCGAATACTCAGGAACTAATTGAGCAGCTAGTTGACCTATTTGAGCTTTTTCGTTTGCTTGCTGTTCTACCTTGATGTCGTGTGACAATTCACTGTGAAGTGCTTTAGTCAGCTGAACGCCACCCGAAACTGAAATCACTTTCCCTGATGTCTCTAGCTTTACGATATCTCGACGAATGGTCATATGAGACACCTCTAGGTGCTCAACAAGCTCAGAAATACTGATCACTTCTTGATGTGATAATAGTGACAAAATGGTTCTCTGACGTTCTGCTGGAATCATGATTCTTCTTCTATGTTCTTATTTTTCATTATCCTATCAACCTTTCGTTGTTTTGTGAATATCTGTGAATATCTGTTGTGATATAGCAATAAGAACTGTGATTGTTGCGGAAATTACCATTATCTAATGCCTCGAAAGGGGTAAATCACCCATGTGTGTTAACTTTTGTTAAAAGTGTGACTTATCACTAAGTCGCATTCGGTTGCTTCACATATAATCACAAACATAAACAATAGTTAACAAATTTAAAATTCAATAATTACGTGAAAGGCATCTTGTTATGAGTGAAGTTCAATCTGTTGGTGTTATCGGTTTAGGTTCAATGGGCATGGGCGCAGCTAAGTCATGTGTGCGTGCAGGGCTTGATGTATATGGTTTCGATTTGAATCCGCAAGCGCTTGAAACCTTGGGTGAATATGGTGCAAAAGCGGTATCGACGAATGCGGTTGAGTTTGCAGACAAACTTGATTCTGTTTTGGTACTCGTTGTGAATGCTGCTCAAGTTAACACGGTACTGTTTAAGACTGGTCTTGCGGCGGCACTAAGACCTAACACGCCAGTTATGGTCTCGGCAACGATCTCAGCAGAAGACGCGAAACAAATCGAAGCTCAGCTTGCTGAACATGATCTTGTGATGCTTGACGCACCTGTTTCAGGTGGTGCAGTAAAAGCAGAAGCAGGTGAAATGACTATCATGGCTTCAGGTGCGATTACTACATTCGAGGCATTGGCTCCTGTACTCGATGCGACGGCGGCAAAAGTTTACAACATCGGTGAAGCTATTGGCCTTGGTGCGACTGTAAAGATCATCCACCAATTACTTGCAGGTGTTCACATTGCTGCAGGCGCTGAAGCAATGGCATTAGCAGCTCGCGCGAATATCCCTCTAGATCTGATGTACGACGTTGTGACTAACGCAGCGGGTAACTCGTGGATGTTCGAGAATCGTATGAAGCACGTTGTTGATGGTGATTACTCTCCAAAATCTATGGTCGATATCTTCGTAAAAGACTTGAACTTGGTATCGGATACCGCTCAAGACCTAAAATTCCCGCTTCCACTATCAAGTGCAGCACTGAATATGTTTTTAAGTGCGAGTAATGCTGGCTTTGGTCAAGAAGACGATAGCGCAGTAATCAAAGTGTTCCAAGGCATTGACCTACCGGGTGTTAATACACCAAAAGTGGAGAAGTAATCATGTTATTAGGTGTTATTGCAGACGATTTTACAGGTGCAACAGACATTGCTGGTTTCTTAGTTGAAAACGGGATGCGCACTATTCAATTGAACGGCATTCCGACGGGTGACTTTGATGCTTCAGCGGATGCGGTCGTGATCAGCCTTAAATCTCGCTCTTGCCCGGTAGATGAAGCGGTAACCGATTCGGTGACTGCGCTTAAGTGGCTTCAATCTCAAGGCTGCCAACAGTTTTACTTCAAATACTGCTCGACGTTCGACAGCACAGCTGAGGGCAATATCGGTCCCGTAACCGATGCACTTTTGGCTGAGCTTGGCGAATCTTTCACTATGGTTTGTCCTGCATTGCCAGTTAATGGTCGCACGGTTTACAACGGCCACTTGTTTGTTTTTGGTGAGCTATTAAGTGATTCAGGCATGCGTAATCACCCGGTGACACCGATGACAGATTCCAGTGTCGTTCGAATGATGGATGCACAATCAGAGGGTGTTTCTGGCTTGGTTAACTTCCAAATTATTGAACAAGGCTCTGATGCAGTCACCGCTCATTTTGATGAACTAAAAGCTCAAGGCAACCGTTATGCGGTCGTTGATGCTTTTAACGCAGAACACTTGGTGACGTTAGGCCAAGCAGCTAAATCTCTGAAGTTAATCACAGGTGGTTCAGGCTTAGCAGCGGGCATCGCAAAAAACTGGACTGAACATCTTGCTGACCAAAGCGATGCAAAAAACGCAGGTAGTCCAATAAAAGCGCCAACGGTTGTGTTCTCTGGTTCTTGTTCGGTAATGACTAACCAACAAGTTACAGCTTACAAGCAACTCGCTCCTCACTTCGCTATCGATGTGAAGGCATGCTTAACCAACGATCAATACGCCAATGAAGTATTCGATTGGGTGATGACTAACAACCAAGGTGAGCTTGCTCCTTTAGTGTATGCAACCGCTGATGCGGCTGCACTTAAAGCCATTCAAGAAGAGTACGGTGCACAAGCTTCAAGCCATGCCGTAGAGCAATTCTTTAGCCTGTTAGCTATCAAGCTACAACAACATGGTGTGAAGAATTTCATCGTTGCTGGTGGTGAAACCTCAGGTGTTGTGACGCAAAGTTTAGCGGTTAAAGGTTTCCATATCGGTCCTCAAATCGCACCGGGTGTGCCTTGGGTTAAGTCGGTTGAAGGTGATCTTTCACTAGCACTTAAATCGGGCAACTTTGGTGACGAGAATTTCTTCGCTAGAGCGCAATCATTCTTTTCATAAGCGAGATTCAGATGAGTAAAGTTTTGATGAACGAACAGCAGTTAAGAGAGCAAATGGTAACGCTCGCTCGTTCGATGTTCGAACGAGGTTACGCGACAGGTGGTGCCGGTAATCTCTCTATCAAATTGCCAAATGGGCATTTTCTAGCAACACCAACCGGTTCTTCATTTGGTCGTCTTGTGGCTGAGGAATTATCGGTTGTCGATATCGATGGCAACCATATATCAGGCAAGAAACCGTCAAAAGAAGCGGCATTCCACCTAGCGATTTATAGAAACAATGCAGAGTGCAATGCGATTGTGCACTTACACTCAACATACCTGACTGCACTTTCATGCCTTGTAGGGTTAGATCGTAATAACGCGATTAAGGCATTTACGCCATACTTTGTGATGCGAATTGGTGAATTACCTGTGATTCCTTACTTGCGCCCAGGAGACCCTCAGATCGCTGAAGAGCTTGCAAAGCGAGCTGGCGACTACCGAGCCTTTTTGTTGGCGAATCATGGTCCAGTAGTAACAGGCACTGATTTTGTCGATGCCGTGGACAATGCAGAAGAGTTAGAAGAGACCGCCAAATTAGCATTCTTATTGAAAGGGAATGATATCCGTTACTTAACGGACGAAGAAGTGATGGATTTAAAAGGGAGAGGCAAATAATGGCTAAGTTCGCAGCAAACTTAACGATGTTATTCACAGAAGTGCCATTTTTGGAGCGTTTTGAAAAAGCACACCAAGCCGGTTTCAAAGCAGTGGAATACTTATTCCCTTACGCGTTTGAAGCGGACGAGCTCGCAGAAAAAATGCAGAAATTTGGTTTTGAACAGGCCCTGTTCAATATGCCTCCAGGTGATTGGGATGCAGGTGAACGTGGCTTCGCAGCGATTCCTGGCCGTGAAGAAGAGTTTAAAGCCAGCGTTGATACAGCTCTTATGTACGCTAAAGCGCTGAATTGCAAGAAAGTTCACGCGATGTCGGGTCTACATGATGCGAATTTCACGAGGCAGCAACACGTTGAAACCTTTATCTCAAACATTCGTTTTGCCGCAGATAAGTTTGCTGAGCAAGACATTGAATTGATGATTGAACCGCTGAATAGCCGTGATGTTCCTAATTACTTCGTTGCTCACCAACGTGATGCTGTCGAACTGATTAAGTTGGTCGATAGGTCAAATGTGAAGCTGCAACTTGACCTGTACCACGCACAAATCATGGATGGCGATTTAAGTACTTTGATTCGTGAGGTTGCCGCTTATACCGGTCATATCCAAATTGCTTCTGTACCAGAAAGACATGAACCATCGGAAGGCGAACTGAACTACCCACACTTATTTAGTGTTTTGGATGATTCGGGTTATCAAGGTTGGATTGGCTGTGAATACACCCCAAAAAATACAACTGAAGCTGGTTTGGAATGGGTTAAACCCTATTTATAGAAGCAGCCAGCTTGAGCCTTTAAGGCAGATTTGAACTCGTAAAAATAAGATAAAGCGGCCCAAAATAAAAGTCGCTGCACAATAAAGTGCTGCGGGCGGTACTCCTATGCCTCTCGCATGCAAACCCTACACAACAAATAGTACAAAAAGGAAAATACAATGGATGGAGCACTGATAGGCATCGTAATTGGCATTTTAGCCATGATGGGTATGATCATTAAAACGAGAATCCCGGTGGCACTTGCTATGATTATTGCCAGTATCATCATGGGTCTGTTTGCTGGAATGGCACCAACAGAGCTGATCAACGCAATTAAAGCTGGCTTTGGTGGCGTACTTGGCGGGATTGGTTTGATTATCGCGTTTGGCGTGATCATGGGCGCGTGTTTTGAGCGTTCTGGAGCCGCTGTTCGAATGGCAAAAACGTTTGTAAAGCTGTGTGGTAAAGGTCGCGAAGACTTAGCACTAGGTTTTACAGGTGTACTTGTCGCTATTCCGGTTTTCTGTGATTCTGCGTATATCATTTTGCATTCTCTTGTTCGCGCAATTTCACGTGACACTGGTAAGTCAGCGGTTGGCCTAGGTGTGACTCTAGCGCTTGGCCTACTGATCACTCACGCACTTGTACCACCAACACCGGGTCCAGTTGCAGTAGCCGGTATTCTTGGCGTTGACCTCGGTGAGTACATGCTTTGGGGTTTGATGGTTTCTATCCCTATGATGCTGCTTTCTATGATTTACATTCGCCGAGTAGGTAACGAGTACTACCGCGTACCAAACGGTGAAACATGGATTACTAACCAAGCTGATTGGGCAAACCTAGAGAAAGTAAAAGAGACAGATGACAAAGAGCTACCAAGTAACTTCTTATCATTTGGTCCAATCCTTCTACCAATCGCATTCATCTTAATCAACACGCTTGTTGGCCAAGGTGACACTGCAATGCATACCGTTATTTCACTAATTGGTAACCCAGTGGTTGCTGTTGGTATCGGTGTTCTTATGGCGCTATACGGTCTTACTCGTCACATTGAACGTAAAGACATGGTTAGCTCAATGGATGACGCGTTATCTACAACAGGTCTAATTCTTGTGGTAACTGGCTGTGGTGGCGCAATGGGTGCAGTACTTAAAGCATCTGGTGCTGGTCCTCAAGTTGCAGAAGCTATCGCGAGCAGCGGTATTCCACCTCTACTTGTACCACTAGCCATTGCTTCAATGCTTCGTCTAATCCAAGGTTCAGCAACGGCATCTATGATGGTTGCAGCAACGATGACGCTGCCATTGGTTGAAACGTTAGGTCTAGACCCAGTATTCGTAGCACTTGCATGTGCGGTAGGCCCGGTTGGCTTCTCTCATTTGAACGATTCGTACTTCCACATCATCAACCGTACGCTAGGGATTACTGAACTAGCAGACCAAATCAAGATCTGGTCTGTGTCTTCAACTATCGCATGGGCGATTGGTGCAAGCATCATCATGGTTCTAAACTTGGTGTTTGGTAAAGGCGGTACACTGATTGATCCATTGATTCCAATTGCAGTTTTAGCAGCAGTATTTATCTGGCTAAAAAGCAAAGAGAAATCACAAGTAAAGGCAGCTGTTACTAACTAATACCGCTTACCTTTATATACTGCCCCTATTGCTTGATTGGCTTGCTAATCTGACATAGGGGCATTTTTGGATCGACAGCCTATCAAAATTATTATTTCCTTGGATTTATCAGTATGAAAATTGTTATTGCACCAGACTCGTTTAAAGAATCTTTATCGGCGGTATCGGTGGCGGCGTGTATTGAAAAGGGTTTTCGTGAAATCTTTCCTGACGCTGACTATGTGACTTTACCTCTGGCCGATGGTGGTGAAGGTACGGTAGATGTGTTGTTGCAAGGTTTAGCAGGACAGAAGCGAAGCCACCAAGTAGAAGGGCCGTTGGGGGCACTTGTAAACGCGGAGTGGGCGATACTTGAGCCATCCGCAAGCAATCAGAAAAAAACTGCACTGATTGAGATTGCTGCCGCATCAGGCTTGGATTTGTTAACACCAGAGCAGCGTGATCCATTGGTAGCCTCTTCATTTGGTACAGGTCAGCTCATTTTAGAAGCGATGCAGCAGGGCGTTCAAACGATCATTCTTGGCTTGGGTGGCAGTGCGACCAATGATGGTGGTGCAGGAATTGTACAAGCGTTAGGTGGTAGATTGCTTGATCGTGCAGGGCAAGAACTCAGCCGAGGTGGCGCTGCGCTAGCTGATTTAGCATCTATCGATCTTACCGATCTAGATTCACGCTGTGCTGATATCGAATTGATTGTGGCGTGCGATGTGGATAATCCACTGTGTGGCGATAATGGTGCCAGCCATATATTCGGCCCACAAAAAGGCGCAAGCCCAGAACAAGTTGTGATGCTGGATCAGGCGCTTGCGAACTTTGCTCAAGTAGCTGAAGCGCAAGGTTGTGTTAGTGGCGATGAATCCGTTCACAAGCGCACGGGTTATGGCGCGGCTGGTGGTACGCCGATGGGACTTGGCTTGCTATTCAATATGCAGATTAAACCGGGCATTGAGATGGTACTCGATGTTTTACAAGCCGATGAAGTATTGAAAGGCGCAGACCTTGTGATTACCGGCGAAGGTCAGATGGACAATCAAACCCTTCAAGGAAAAACGCCTTATGGCATTGCTAAACGTGCGAGCTTGCAAGTCATTCCGACGATAGGGATTGCAGGATCTTTGGGCACTGAAGTCGAAGCCTTATATGGTGAAATGAGCAGCTTGTTCGGAACAGTGCGCTCTCCTCAGCCACTCGAGCAAGTACTACGAGAAGCTGAATTGAACCTAACCAGAACGGCGAGGAACATTGCCTCAACTCTGAGGTTAGGCCATGTAATTCTTAAATAAAGTTCGGTGATACAAAGGCTTAGTTAACTCACCTGTTCGATAGGTTTCATAGATAGCAACGATAAATATAAACGATTATATTTTCTAGTCACTCAGGTCTATTCTTTATCCATATTATTTTAGTGGTTTTTAAAGTACTGAATCCACTTTAATCGGAGATATGGCAACGATGCGATATCTTTTACCTTAAGGAATAGACCATGAGTAAAAAACTAACTACAGCTGCGGGTTGTCCTGTTGCTCATAACCAGAATGTTCAAACGGCGGGCAAACGTGGCCCACAGCTTCTACAAGATGTTTGGTTTTTAGAGAAATTGGCTCACTTTGATCGTGAAGTGATTCCAGAGCGTCGCATGCACGCGAAAGGTTCTGGTGCCTACGGTACATTTACTGTTACGCATGACATCACCAAATACACCAAGGCAAAGCTGTTTTCTGAAGTAGGTAAAAAGACCGACTTGTTTGCCCGTTTTACGACTGTAGCGGGTGAGCGCGGTGCTGCCGATGCTGAGCGTGATATTCGCGGCTTTGCATTGAAGTTTTATACTGAAGAAGGTAACTGGGATATGGTGGGTAACAACACGCCAGTATTCTTCCTTCGTGATCCTCTTAAGTTCCCAGATCTAAACCACGCGGTGAAACGTGACCCACGCACCAACATGCGCAGCGCGAAGAACAACTGGGATTTCTGGACCTCTCTACCTGAAGCGCTTCACCAAATCACGATTGTGATGAGTGATCGTGGTATCCCTGCGACTTACCGTCATATGCACGGTTTTGGTAGCCACACATTCAGCTTTATTAACGCAGATAACGAACGTTTCTGGGTTAAATTCCACTTCAAATCTCAGCAAGGTATTAAGAACTTGTCTGATGCAGAAGCGGCACAAGTGATCGGCGATGACCGTGAAAGTCACCAGCGCGACTTGTTAGACAGTATTGACAACCAAGACTTCCCTAAATGGACGTTGAAAGTGCAAGTGATGCCAGAAGCGGATGCAGCGACAGTGCCATACAACCCGTTCGATTTGACTAAGATTTGGCCACACGCGGATTACCCGTTAATTGAGGTGGGTGAGTTTGAATTGAACCGTAACCCGCAAAACTTCTTCGCTGAAGTTGAACAGTCGGCATTCAACCCTGCCAACGTGGTTCCGGGTATCAGCTTCTCACCAGACAAGATGCTGCAAGGTCGTTTGTTTGCTTATGGTGATGCGCAGCGTTACCGTTTGGGTGTTAACCATCAGCATATCCCAGTGAACGCACCTCGTTGCCCAGTACACAGCTACCACCGTGATGGTGCGATGCGTGTTGATGGTAATTTCGGTAGCACATTGGGTTATGAGCCAAACAACGAAGGTCAATGGGCTGAGCAACCTGATTTCGCTGAACCAGCATTGAACCTAGATGGCGCAGCGGCGCACTGGGATCACCGCGAAGATGAAGATTACTTCTCGCAACCGGGTGACTTGTTCCGTCTGATGACGCCAGAGAAGCAAGCGATTCTGTTTGATAACACTGCCCGTAACCTAGGCGGCGTTCCTAAAGAGATTCAACTTCGTCACCTAAGACACTGTTACAAAGCTGACCCTGCATACGGTGAAGGCATTGGTAAATTGCTTGAAATCGATGTGAGCGAATTTAAGTCGTAATCAATAAACTCGCTTAAATAGTCAGAAGGCCGCTGAGTTAATCACTCAGCGGCCTTTTTTGATCATGCTGTGTATTAGGTGAGTCATGTAAGTAGTATCAGTTACTTGAAAATTAGCACCATTTCTATTGATAGTTTTTACCTATCGAATTGATAAACACATCCCATTATCTTTATAAAATGGACGGGATTATCCTACAGCTATCAGTTTATAAAGTAATAGAGTTTGAGATGAGTAAAAGCGCATTAATCGTTGAAGGTGGGGCAATGAGAGGCATCTTCGCAGCCGGAGTGTTGGACGCCTTTATGCAAGACGATTTCCGTCCCTATGATTTTGCTATTGGCGTATCTGCGGGCGTGTCGAACCTTGTTGGTTACTCATCTCAAGCACCGAAGCGTAGTTATAACGTGATTACTACCATGGCGACCGATAAGACGTTTTTTAACCCTGCTCGCTTTGCTAAAGGTGGCAATTTGGTCGACGTTAAGTGGTTGTGGGATGAATCTAACCAACGTTATCCGCTTGATTACGGTCAGCTGTTCTCAAGTGTTCCTTTAATTGCTGCTGTAACTAACGTCGATACTGGCAGTGCAGACTACTACCATATCAAGCCTGAAAACCTTTCTAACGTGGTTGAAGCAACAACGGCTCTACCTATCGCTTACCGTGAAACACCGTGCTTCTCTGGTGGTTGTTATACCGATGGTGGCGTAGCGGATTCAATTCCGGTTCGCGAAGCCTATCGTCGTGGTGCGCGAGACATTACCGTGATTCTTTCTCACCCACTTAGCTACCGAATGAAACCGCAGAAGTATCAGTGGATGCTGAAAAAACTACTAAAGAAATTCCCTAACATTGCAGAGTCGATGGCGGTGCGTGCTGAAAACTACAACCAATCTTTGGAGTTCATTCGTAACCCTCCAAAAGATGCGACCATCAAGGTGATTGCGCCACCGGAAACGTTTGCAGTTAAGCGACTCACTATGGATCAAAGCATCTTGGATGCAGGTTATGAGATGGGCGTGAAGGCAGGGGAAGAGCATCTGGCGATTCGAAAAGGTACATACGGGTTAGATATAGAGGATTGTCACTTCTGCATCTAGCCCTGCTTTCGATACAGGCATAAACCAAAAAGCCACGCTGTTCATCAAGAACCTGCGTGGCTTTATATTTGTAGATCTAGTTTGTTTTTAACTCAGTTCGTTATTGAACAAGCTCGTTGCCGCTCGTATTGCCTGCAAAGAAAGCATCAACGCTGGTTAGGGTTGTATTGGCGATGTTGAACAGAGCATCTTTGGTTAAGAAAGCTTGGTGACCTGTGAACAGCACGTTGTGACAAGCAGATAGGCGACGGAATACGTCATCGACAATCACATCGTTAGACTTGTCTTGGAAGAACAGCTCTTTCTCGTTGTCGTAAACATCAAGGCCAAGCGCGCCAATCTTACTCTGCTTAAGCGCTTCAATAGCTGCAGTTGAATCTAGCAGTTCACCGCGGCTAGTGTTGACGATCATCACGCCATTTTTCATTTTCTCAAATGCAGTCGCATCTAATAGATGGTAGTTTTCTTTACTCATAGGGCAGTGTAGAGAAATCACATCAGACTTTTTGTAAAGCTCGTCTAGCTCTACATATGTAGCGCCTAGCTCAACGGCTAGTGGGTTTGGGTATGGGTCGTAACATAGGATGTTCATGCCCAAGCCTTTCAGAATACGCATGGTCGCTAGGCCAATTTTACCGGAACCAATCACACCAACGGTTTTACCGTGGAAGTTAAAGCCAACCAAGCCTTCTAGAGAGAAGTTTGCATCACGAGTACGTTGATATGCCTTGTGAAGCTTACGGTTTAAACACATCATCATGCCGACCGTGTGTTCAGCTACCGATTCTGGTGAATAAGCCGGAACGCGAACCACTTGCAGGCCAAGCTCTTTGGCTGCGTCTAGGTCGACTTTATCAAAGCCAGCACAGCGCATTGCAATCAGCTTGGTGCCGCCTTGTGCAAGAATCTCCAGCACTTCTCGTGATAGATCGTCGTTTACAAACGCACAAACCACTTCATTGTCGTGCGCCATTTTCGCTGTGGTTGTGGTGAGGCGAAAATCATGGAAATGAAACTCAGCGTTGAGTTCGCCTTTCGCAAGGTTGAATGATTTTTCGTCATATGATTTTGAGCTAAAAAAAGCAATGTTGAGCATGGCTTCCTCTCTTACCTAAAAAATGAATACCCCAATTATGTTTATTTGATAAGGGGTAAAAACTAACAACTCCGTTCAGTGTGCTAGAGTTTTTTTGTCTTGTCTATCACCATTAGTCATTGTAATCACTAGGGTTATTTGGTCTCTTGTTGTTATTTACTGAACATCAAAAATCACATTACGATGTAGATTGCTTATAAGTTCATCAATATCGAATAGATATTACTTTCGAGTGTTGAACATCTTCTTGGTCTCTTTTTCTGACCAGAAGTTAATGTTGAATTGTGCGTCGTCACTCAGTTCTACTCGGTGCCAATATTGAGGTGGACTGGTGGCAAATTGCCCTGCTTCGATAGTGATAACGGTTTCTGGGTCTGTTGCTTCTGCATCAGCAAAACCATAGAAGGTCACTGTGCCTTCCATTACGCAGATCTGACCAAACACGCCTTTAGCTGTATTGTGATGATTGAGCAGTGCTGCTGGGATGTTGTCCTTAGTGAAAAACGGTGTTGAACGTTGAATTTTCCAGTGAGAAGGAATACGTAAATGACTCATATAAAACCTCTTATTTAACTTTAACTGTTCTTTGAAATAGGTACTTCGGTGTTTTAGGTGGCCTATCTTTACCAGTAATTTTCACTGCTGAATTGACCAGGCTTTCTCCGTAGATGCTTTTCGAAACCTAAACTTGTTAGTGCGTCACTTGTGTCACGAACCATTTGCGGATTGCCGCAAAGGTAGAAGAAACTGCGGGTTTGATTGAAAGCGATAGACGCGGCTTGCTCGAGATCGCCTCCAAGTAACAAACTTGGGATTCGTCCGCGCAAAGTTCCGGTAACTGATTCTCTAGAAATAATTGGCACATATTTAAGTTTTCCTTGAAAGTGATCGACGAGTTGAGTGATACGGTCTCGATAAGTCAAGTCTTGTTCTGTTCTTACGGCATGAACCAATACAAGGTTGTTGAATGAGGCGGCTTTTTCTGTAGCCAATCCATTCTGTTGTTGAATCTGCATGCTTTCGAGCATTGAGATAAATGGGCCAATCGCGGTTCCGGTTGAAAGCATCCATAGATCGTCGACGTTCTCTGGGATCTCACCCAATGTCATAAAGCCGCTTGGGTCTTTGCCGACAAAGATGTCATCGCCTGCCTTCAATTCATGAAGCTGGGGCGAGAGCTGACCGTTTTGATCCTTAATAATCAAAAACTCGAGATGTTGATGACCTTTTTCGTGCTCTGGCGCGTTCACCATCGAATAAGCACGTCTCACGAACTCATCTTCACTATTTAGCAAACCGAGCTTAGTAAACTGACCTGCCTGATAAGGGGAGACAGGAGCACTGACTTGGAGTGAGAACAATTGTTCTGTCCACTCTGTCTTGTGTAGGACTTTTCCGGTTACCAAACCATGAGGAATATCTGTCATATCATCACCTTTAAGAAGAGAAGTTATCTCATTAAGGATACTCAACTATTTACATTTTGGAGTTGCATGTACCATGCCAATAATGAGAATGCTTATCAATACTGACTTGATGGCTGAAATTAATTTTTTTGTGTCAAAAAGACCCTTTTATAAATTGGTCTAAATGACTCATATGTGTGTTTGTTGTGTACGTGGTGCGTTGTTTTGGGGGATTTAGAGCCGAGCTTTCGCAAAGTCCGAAGAGTGGTTTGACCCCTGAAGTATTGTACTAATAACTAAAGAGAATAATTTGTAGATGCGTATAATGGCGGCTTTCGATCTCAATATAGCCGTGTTTTATGCTTGATAATCTTCGTATGGCCTTGAACGTGTTGTTCGTGACCATCAATACCGCAATGACTGCGTTTACCGTGAGCTTCTTTGGCCTCATCAAACTGATTCTGCCAATCTCTGTTGTGCAAAAGTCGTGTACTCGTTTAGCTAACTTCACATTCTGGTGCTGGGCTTCGCTCAATCTTTGGATGTTGAACGTGAATAATGACATCGAGTGGCAAGTGGAAGGCGGGGAAGATATCTCGACTAAGCAGTGGTATTTGATGATGTCGAACCACCTGAGCTGGGCGGATATTGTGATTTTGTCTTCCATCTTGAAAGACAAGATGCCGATGACGAAGTTCTTCCTTAAGCACGAACTGCTGTATGTGCCTTTTGTTGGCTTGGCCTGCTGGGGCTTGGATATGCCGTTCATGCGACGTCACTCTCGCGAGTTTTTGCTACGTAACCCAGAGCGTCGTAATGATGACTTCAATGCAATCAACAAAGCGTGTACTAAGTTCAAGCTAGCGCCGACAACATTGGTTAACTTTGTCGAAGGTACGCGTGCTAACCACGACAAACTGGCGACAGCGAAAACTCCATACCGACACCTATTGAAACCAAAAACCGGCGGTGTAGCGTTTGCTTTATCTGCAATGGGTCCAATTTTGGATGGCATTGTGGATGTGACTCTAGCTTACCCTGAAAACCAAACCTCTCCGTTTGAAGATATGCTGAAAGGCAAAATGACTAAGGTAGTTGTGCGTATTAAATTGCACCCAATGGATGAGAACGTAAACGGCAATTACTTTGAAGATAAGGCGTTTAAACGTCGCTTCCACAGTTGGTTGAACAACACGTGGAAAGAGAAAGATGCTTATCTTGATACGGTTTATGGGGTTGATACGCCCTCTGAGGCTGAATCGATTGATGAGACAGATGCGGTTCATAAGAAACAACAGCAGTAAGCTCAAACCAAACTGATAGTATTGAAAAAGCCGATAGTTCATTGAACTATCGGCTTTTTATTGATTTGAATATTCTTAATATTCAGCAATAAAGTTAGTACTTACTATGGTTTAACCGACTGGTAGGCATCAATAACATGCTTCACTTGACTCGGTTTGCCTTGCTTCTCCTGTCCTTGATGGATACGTAAGTAGTGCTGCAATGTTTTGGCTTTGTATTGCTGTGATACCTTCATTTGTTCGTCACAATTTGGTGCCCAGATCTTGTCACCGACGTTCGATATCTCGCGAACGTTTTGGCTATTATCTGAATCACCTTGGTTATTACTCACCAATAAAACCTCGTAGTAACGACGGTTCTCTTCGATCAAAATTTCATCAATAAGACCAAAATTGAGCGCCTTTAAATGGCTTCTCAACTCGAATTGCTGATGCACCGGGCAAAGCAAGAAATCGATCGCTTTGTCTGGGTGTTGACGGTGAATATCATCGACTAATTTCTGAGTCAGATCGCCACCGACGCCTGCAATAATAACCAGGTGTTTGCCAGTATGTTTCTCAAGCGGAATAGCGGCGACATCCATGCAGTAGACTTGCCATTGACTGGTAACCGTTTTTTCAGCTCTGTTATCTTGTGGAAAGTAGCGCGCTAGCTTGCCTTCCAGTTCATTCATCAGAGACGGGACTATATCGACAAAGTGAATCTGAGAGGCTTTGTTATCCGACAACAGTTGAACACCCAAAAAGCCATGATCACAGCAACAGTCCCAAATATGCTGGTAGTCATTGCTGACAAGGGAATGGAGAGTTTGCAGTCGGTTACTTAGCTTCATAAGGTTCGTGTCGTTAGAAAAGGGGATATTGTCTTATCGAAGGCGCATTGTAATGACTTTCTAGAAAAACAAAAGCACCTTGGATGTGAACCCTAGGTGCTTTGTCGTGTGAGATAGTCTACAGGCTTGTTGGAATACGTTTAAGATGCTTTGGCAACGGCTCTGATATGGCCTTCCACTCGGTTCTTACCAAGCTGTTGTGCGATAAGCTTTGCCTGTTCCGCTAGCGCTAAAGCTGAATCGCGTTCGCCTTCTATTTGCGAGAACCCCACGCTAACCCCTAGTGATAAGGTGATATCTGGAGTGACGATGGTTTTCTCCGCGATTGCTCTTCGGCACTGGTCTAGCTGGAATTTGGCATCTTTCACATCATTCGCTTTGAATAATACAGCGAACTCTTTTCCTCCAACACGTGCCAAGCAAAGACCTATTGGTTTAGGGAAGTAACTTCGTATTGATTCTGCAGTCAGCTTAATCATCTTGTCGCCCACTGCTTCACCGTAGGCACGGTTTACGTGGTCGAAGTTATCGATATCAAGCAGAGCAACATAGGTATCGGGCTCGCTCGCGTAGTTTTCGATGGCGCTACTGAAACTGTTTTTATTGTCTAACTGTGTCATCAGATCTTTGCTGCTCAATTGATGTTGAAGCAGTAAGTTCGACAAAGATACCTCAGTGTAATCTCGGATCATTCGCAGAATATTCTGGCTAATCGGTAAGTTTGCGTTTACATAGAGCACAGCGATCAACTGCTTACGAGAGTGCAAAGGAATACAGTAATGGCGTTGGTGTATTTTGAGTTTACGCGCCAATGGGTCGGCGTATTTTCCGCTTCTGTAAGCCATGGAGTCCGGAGCAAAGCGCTCTGCAAGGGCTTTGTCACAATGTACCGTTGATTTATTTCCGTGATAGTCGATGGTACTGAATGAGTGGTTCTCAGGCTGATAGAGACAGAATTGAATGCCTTTTTGGTAGGTGAAGCTATCAAGTATGGATTTTAACTCTCGCTTAAAGCTTACAAGGTCATCGACTTTATTCAGTTGTGACAAGGACACGTTCAAACGATAAGCCAAATAGTTTGCGCCAATCCACAATAGAAGCAGTGAACCAAGTACCAAGCCCGTTAACGTAAACTGGTGTGAGCTGGTTAAGATATCGTGGCGATCAGTGCCAGCGATAAATACCCAATTCAAGCTGTTGTCAGCGTCAAATACCGATATTTTGAAGTTATCTTGATAGTAGTATTCGTGCTTACCGACGGTTTCACCTTGTGAGAGTTGATGGCTGATACCTGCGTGATAGCTAACAGATTTAGAGCCTATACGTTTTGGGTCTGGGTGGAAAACCAGTCGTTCTGTCGCTCTATCCACCACGAACACATAACCATGGTTAAGGGTCTTTAAATCTCTTAAGCCTTGTGTGGTGTGCAGAAGATCAAACTCTATCCATATTTCTTCATTCAATCTTTCCGCTGTATGTTTAACTGCGAACACCCAACGACCATCTGCTTTTTGGTAAATTGAAGAGATGTAGAAATCCTCAACCACACTGTCTATTGAGTTCCATTTTATGGAGTCGATTTGTTCATGGGAAAGAGGTAATCCACGACTTGATATATATTGTTGGGATTGTGGTTGGTACCGAACGATATCGGAGAAGTTTGGCGTTCTTTTTAGAATATTATCGCTCAATTCTCTGAATTTTTTATCACCGATTGGAGCCGTTTTAGGTAAGCCTAGACTGGTTTCTAAAAAATAGAGCTTGCCGAATGTCGCTTCGATGTTGGAACGAATAGTGGAGCTTGCGATACGAATGTTTGACGATGATTGTTCAGTTGCTGCTGTTTCTACTTTTTCAAGCTGAGCCACAGCTAGATAGAGCATCCCTCCAGTTAATAAAATAATGTATGGTTTAAAAAGCCGAATTAATGTTTTAGGTAAAGCCATGATATCCAAAGACGTTATAGATTCATTTTTATAGTACGGCCATACTAAACAGTTTTCGTAATCACATCAATGCAAATGATTCCATATAAATGAATGAGTTTTGTGATATTAGGCTAACAAAAAAGCCAGTCATAAATATAACTGGCTTCTATGGTTTTCGGTGTTTTATTACGTTGGCTTAACTTTTAACTTAACTCAGTCTTTCCTGGCGAATAATGCAAAATCGCCATCGAAGTTGGCGACAATAACATTTCACCTTCAGCATGACCCGGTTTTACATTTCGTAGGTTAGTATCGCAGATCTTCACCCAGTTTTGATCACGATCACTAGGTAAAGAAAAACGTGCTGGTGCGTTGGTTTGGTTGATCAGATAAATCAACTCGTCACCATTTTTACCAATGCCTAAATGCAGCGCAACTGAGCTTAAACGGTTCCAGTCATCATGCTCCATGAGTGTGCCATCGACACGGCTCCAGAAGATGCGATTAGAGTTACGCTTTTCGCCACTGAATGCCTTAATAAATGGCACCATGTATTGCTGACGAGCAGAAATCATTTCCGATAGCCAAGTCTTGAAGTATGTCTTGCGTTCAGAGTCTTCCCAGTTAAGCCAACTTGTCACGCCATCTTGGCAGTATGCGTTGTTGTTACCTTTTTGAGTATGAGATAACACATCTGCCGTCAGAATATGTGGAATACCAAAAGCAAACAGCAGGCTCGCCATGAAGTTACGTTTCTGCTTCTCACGCGTGGCGATAACTAACAGGTTTTCTGTTTCGCCTTCAACACCATAGTTCTCAGAGCGGTTGTCACCGTGTCCATCGCGATTGTTTTCACCATTCTCTTCGTTGTGTTTGTGCTTGTAAGAAACAAGATCCTGCATGGTGAAACCATCGTGATAAGTGATGTAGTTGACGGTCAATTTGTACGGCCAGTGTGCTGCGCTATAGATGTCACGTGAACCCATCAAGCGAGTCGCAAACTCTTTCAGGTAGCCTTGATCACCGCGCCAGAAGCTGCGTGTGATGTCTCTGAGCTTGTCGTTACACTCATTCCAACCTAACGGGAAATTACCAACTTGGTAGCCATTCGGGCCGATGTCCCAAGGTTCAGCGATGAGCTTAGTTTCTTTAAGTACAGGATCTTGAGCAACGGCTTTGAAAAAAGCGGCCTCAGGATTATAGTTGTCACCTTCTCGCCCCAGCGTGGCTGCTAAATCAAAACGGAAGCCATCGACTTGGAATTCACTCACCCAGTAGCGAAGCGTATCCATGACTAAGTTGAGTGCAGGTTGATGGGTTAGATCGACCGTATTACCGCAGCCTGTGAAGTTCGCATAATGACAGCCATGTTTGATGTAGGAGTTGCTATCCAGCGCTTTTAGATTGAACGTTGTCCCACCTTCACCACCTTCAGCTGTGTGGTTGTATACGACGTCAAGGATGACCTCGATACCATTGCGGTGCAGTTCACGAATCGCGGTTTTGAGCTCAGTAACCGCGTCTTTTTCTGCATAGCGAGGGTCTGGCACCATGAACAGATATGGGTTGTAACCCCAATAGTTTACTTTCCCCATATCCAATAGGTGGGGTTCATGCATACACGCAGCAATAGGTAAAAGTTGTAGAGAATTGATATTTTGCTGTTTATAGAACGCAAGCATTTCAGGGCTAACTAACCCTAAGTAACGTCCTTTAGTATTGGTCGCTACTTCAGGATGAAGTTGAGATAGGCCTTTTACATGGGTTTCAAAAAGAACGGTCTCTTCGCGGCTAATGCTTGGTTTTTCTACGCCTTGCCAATCGAAAGTGTCATCAATAACAACACATTTCGCCATAGCAAAGCTCTTCTCATTGGTATACGGCGTGACGTAATCGAGCGGTTCGCTGATTGCTTTGGCATACGGGTCTGAAAGTAGGATTGGCCCATTGTCAGTGTCAGCAATGAAGCCGTATTTTTGCCCCGCTTTTATACCATCAATAAAAACATATCTGATATCAGCGTATTCATTTTCCAACTTATAAGTGGTGAATTTATCGTTCTCGTCAAAAAGAGCAAGAGAGAGGGATTTACAGTCAGGAGAATAAATTGAGAAGTTACAGCCAGTGTTTCCTAGCGTTGCGCCTAGTGGATAAGGGCGAGCGAGCGTTCTAGTCATTGCTTGATTTCTTGTTCGTTTATCAACATCAGTGAACTATAAGTAAAAAGCTTTGTCACAGTAAGGTCAAGCAACTTCACAGAATAATTATTGTTAAAAAAATAATTTACCGATTAGGTTCAAATTATATATTTGAAGTAGATCTCACTTAAGGTGAATAATTAGATCTGTGTGCTGTCTACTCCTCCTAGATTAAGTGATCTACCTCTTTAAAACACCATTCTGTATATTTTCTACTCCCCTCTAGTCCCCCTTAATTAACTTAGGGGTGGAGGAAGTCAAACTTGTCATCCCCTCTTAATATTGACCCCGTTGAAACGAATCAGGGGAAACCCTAAACCTCTCTATCTTACGACTACCATTACTGCCTTTGGTTGCCGCAAGAGAGCAAAAATATAAAAACCTAAAATAAATCGTCCTTAATGGAGTTAAGAATGAAAAAAGTAAGTTTGATTGCTGCTGCAGTGGCAACTACATTAGCTGCTGGCTCTGCGTTCGCTGTAGATTTTAATGGCTACATGCGTGCTGGTACTGGTATTAGCGGAAATGATGGTGGTGACGTTTCATTCATGAAGAATGGTATTGGCCGTCTAGGTAATGAAAACGACAACTACTCTGAGTTTGGCTTGGCTGAAGAACTAAAAACTGGTGAGCAAACTTGGCGTTTAGAGTCAATGATTGCTTCTGGTGCTGATGGCGCAAATGGTTGGGAAGACGGTGACTTTAACGTTGCTCAGTTTGCGGTTAAAGCAAAAGGCGTTCTATCTTTCGATGAAGAAGCGACTCTTTGGGCTGGTAAAACATACTACCAACGTAAAGATATTCACATCACTGACTTCTACTTCCTAAATACATCAGGTACTGGTGGTGGTATTGAAAATATTTCAGTTGGTAACCAAAAACTTTCTTTAGCAATTATTCAAGATGGCGAAGATGAGAACGGTGCTGGTTACATGGCTGATGCTCGCCTAGCGAATATCGGTTTATGGGAAGATGCTAGTTTAGAGCTTGGTGTTGTTTACAACTTCGGTACTGAAAACAAGAATGGCAAATACGATGGTGATGATGGTCTACTTGCTACAGGTATTATCCACCAAAACATGAGCAATGGTTTTAACCAAACAGTTGTTCAGCTAGGTACTGCTGGTTACGGCGTTCAAATGGCTAACTTCTGGGGTTCTGGTGCTTACTATGATCGCTCTGGTGCTCAAGATGATGGTTTTGGTTACCGTATTCTTAACTGGGGTGTAATGAACCTAGGCGAATCTTGGGAAGTGGGTCACCAACTTGCATACCTAGCAGGTTCAGACCTAGGTGTTGATAAGCATGATTCAAGCCAATACTCTATCGTGGCTCGTCCAATGTATAAGTGGAACGACACAATGCGTACTATCTTCGAAGCTGGCTATAACGCTGGTGAAGTAGACAACGTTGACTTTGGTGGCGCTAAATTTACTGTTGCTCAAGCATGGGCAATGGGTGACAGCTTCTGGGCTCGTCCTGAAATCCGTGTATACGGTAGCTACCTAATGGATCTAGAAGGTGATTCATTCGGCGAAGTGAAAGATGCGAGCGGAGATGTAACAGCTAAAGGTGCTGACAACGACTTCGTTGTTGGTATCCAAGTTGAAGCTTGGTGGTAAGCCACTTAGCTTAAAATCCTAAACTCTCCTAATTCATAGCCGGCTTGCGTCGGCTATTTTTTTAAGGAATGTACGATTAAGTTGATCGTTCCCTAGGTGAATAGTTCTCTTTGTGGTAATTAAAGTTAGTAAATTTCTTAAAAAAATAAAAAGGAAGGGTTATGTATTTTAAAGCTCTGATGTTGAGTGGCTGTGTTGCATTGGCCGGTTGCCAATCTGCACAAGTAGTCGAGCAAGTGCAAGTGGCACAGGCTGAACAAGTTAACTCGATTACTGGTCTTCAATTTGCCCCGATGAAGCTTCCAAGCTCGGCAATTTTTGATGTGACACCAAATAGCCAAGTATTAAACTATCAAGGAATAAACAGCCCTGTAGTAGCGATTGAACTGCCTGCAGATCGCGGTGAGTACTCGATTAATATCACGAGCATTATCGGCGATACAGCGTTTGTTCCTAATGCGGTTATCTATGACGAAAACGGTAGTGAGCTAGAGCGTTACGGTAAAGAGAGTTTCGAGTACGCTAAACCAAGACTACACTTGGGGAACCGTCTCGTTGCTGAGAACGATTTTTACCCACCGACAACAGCAAAATCAGTTTATTTAGTTATCTATACAGATCAAGCTGATATTGGTGATTTTACTGATGTGATCCATCCTGCTCGTTTAGATGCGGAAGGTCGTGGTAACTATTTACCTGAAGTGAAAGATATCCCGATTCCAAATGCTAACGTTGGTAAGATAGAAGTAACAATCGATAAAGCGAGCTTCTTTTCTATTGGTTCATCGAGCAGCGAATCTAACGCTAAACCAGCCGCTGCGACTAAGATCGATACCATTCAACCTGAAACGCAAACCTACTATCACAATGCGATTCAAACGGCTGTAACTGAAGACAATATTCCTAAAGCTCTGAGCTTATTAGATGAAGCAAAAGCACTAGGTATTGAAGGCGCGCAAGAAGTATTTGTAAAAGCCGTCAATAAAAAGTAGTCGAATAGTTTGTAAATACTGATTGATATAAAGAGAAGGGCTCCTAGTAGGGAGCCTTTTTTATTGATTGTAATATATTAAAAGTAATACTCATGTTAACCAGAATCTTTGAATGTAAATAATCTCAGGCTTACACATAATAACCAATAACCAATAACCAATAACCAATAACCAATAACCAATAACCAATAACCAATAGCTAATATAAATGGGCGTAATTCGTTGTTTATAGTTTTGATTTACTAACTACTAAAAAACACTCTCGTCTATTTTACTCTTGTCAAATAGCTGAATACGAGCTCTATTGACGAATCGCTATTTCATCTAGTGGCCTAAAGTCGGCCTCCTAAACTTTACGTACACTGGAATTATACGTTCACACGACATCGTTATACGTTCACACGACATCGTTATACTTTCTACCAAGAACCAAGAACCAAGAACCAAGAACCAAGAACCAAGAACCAAGGCGGTTTGTTTATCTCTTAACATTTATGTTAATCAAGGTCAGGGAAGGGTGGGACGTGTTGGGATTGGTGTTTGTTGAGCACAAAAAAAGGGAGACTGAGGTCTCCCAAAAGGCTAGCTTGCGCTGGTTTTATTATCTGTTTATTAGAATCGTAAGCTTTAAGGCTTAATTCTTGGTTACTGAAACGACCGCTTTTTCTACATTGTCATCCAGCTCATTAATCGCATTCAGAGTGAAGGTGTAGCTGCCAGCTTCTGCTACGCTTAGTTGGCAGTTACCATCACTACCTAGGTTGATTGACCCATTAGCAAGTTCAACGGAGTCACAACCAAAGTTAGGTGTTTTCCAGTCAGCATCTGCAAACTTGAAGCCATAGTTACCCGCTTCCAAGCTACCTGTTACTGAATAAACGCCGTTACTTACAAAGCTCATTGCCCAACCCTCAACAGGGTTCCAGCCATTCATATCACCACGTACATACACGGTAGTTTGACCGTATGGCGGAATGCTAGACACATCTTTATCAGAGTTATCAACTGGCAGACCGACACCTTGTGCATCACCTTGAGCTTGTACAAATACAGCGGTGGTTAGTGCCGGTACTGTGAAGGTCTCAGCGGCGAAGCTTGCACCTTTCACTGTATCATCAGCAGAGTTTTGTTGAACGTCATGAAGTGTAAAGCCTGTCGCTCCTGTGATTTTGAACGATTGAGATTCATTAGTTGAGTTTACAACTGCCACAATCGCATCATTTGCAGGGTCAAGATCGTCGCCCGCAGACACACCATCATCGATAGACATGACAATCAGGCCTTCGACTTGATCTTCGCCAACATTTCGGAAATCGACACGCTTCATGACTTCGTCTGCTGTATCTAAGCGGAACAGTTCACTTGAGCTACGGATTTTTAGTAGTTCTAGGAATTGCTGCTTAGTCAGCTCAATGTCGTCTGCGTCTGGTTTAGCCGTGCTGTCAGCAATGATAGTTTTGATCAAATCCCAGTTAGCACCATCTTTGTCTTCACGTGGTAAGCCAACATTCCAGTTGTTGTTAGTACCATTAAACATTACGCGGTTGTACCAGTCACCAGAATCGTAAGAATCGCGCTGCATCGACTTAGAACGCAATAGCTCAGAACCCATATGGATGAATGGTATGCCTTGGCCTAACATTACTGTAGAGAGAGATACAGACTGCATGCGAGCACGCTCTGCAGAGCTAGTACCAGTGGCGATTTTGTATGCGTTGTTATCCCACAGCGTTTGGTTATCGTGTTTTGAAACGTAAGAAATGTTCTCTGAAGGCATCTTAGTGTAACCAGCTGGCGCGCCGTTGTAATCAACGTTTTTACCCAGTTTGGTATCGCCTTTGTAATCAATCAGTACGTATTCTGCGAGGTTACCTGCCATACCTAAACGAACAAGATCTTGGTTGTGTAAGCGACCGTTGATTGAGTCTTGATCAACTTTGGTCTCTTCGTTGGCAATCGCTGCGTTACCAAAGCCTTGGTTAAAGCGAAGTGGGTGGTTGCCTTCTGAATCGATGCCACCATCAAACGGGCTACCGCCACGTACGGCGTCACGCAGACGGTCCGAGAAGGTACCGATCTCAGTGCCTGCCATGTTGATTTGGTTCGCTTGATCGAAGCGTGCGTTATCCGCTACTTCGCCGAAATCCCAACCTTCACCGTAGAACAGTGTGTTCTCGTCGATTTTACGAACTTCAGCAAGAGCTTCTACCATTACGTCTTTTGGTTGGTGACCCATTAAGTCAAAACGGAAACCATCCACCTTGTAGTCGTCAGCCCACACCTTAAGTGAGTCGACCATTAACTTACCCATCATTAGGTTTTCGGTCGCAGTGTTGTCACAACAGGTCGAGTTTTCCACGCCACCTGTGTTCACATTAAGACGGTGGTAGTACCCAGGGACAATCTTATCCAGTACTGACTTATCGTTTACGCCAGATGCATTGGTGTGGTTGTATACCACGTCCATGATCAGCTTGAGATTCATGTCGTGCGTGGCTTTCACCATTTGACGGAATTCTAGAATACGTTGAGAACCATTAGGATCGGTCGCGTAGCTGCCCTCTGGCACAGTGTAGTGGAATGGGTCGTAGCCCCAGTTGAAGCTGTCCAGCATGCGCAGGTCGTTCATTAATACTTGCGCATCGCCTGTTGAAGGGTCATAACCATCGAGTACATCTTCGATGACTTTATTTTCGTCTTCGTTTCCACATAAAGCAGCAGTCGGTTTTACATCACACAGTTTGCCAACGGTGTCGGTGATATCAACACGGCTCGCGGCATCTTCATCAACGGTCGCGATATCAAATGCCGGTAAGATATGCAGCGTGGTTAAACCTGCTTCTTGCAGAGCTTGTAGGTGCTTGACCGACTCACGATCGGCTTCTGTGAGAGCGAGGTACTTGCCGTTCAGGCTTGCTGTGCCTAGTTTATCGCTGAAGCTAAAGTCACGAAGGTGTGATTCGTAAAGTACATGGTCTTCGTCTTTTTCTACGGTTGGTCGTACGTAGTCGTCCCAGTTCGTTGGTTTCAAGGTTGAGTCATTTAGGTCAATCACTTGAGAGTACGCAGAGTTTTTCGACAAACTGAGTGAGTAAGGGTCGGTTACTAGGCGAGTTTCAATGTTACCTGTGGTTGGATGGTAAACCTTCACTTGGTAGCGATAGTAACTGTTGACAGCGTTAGGTACCGCATCAGTCGCCCAAATACCCGTCTCAGTGCTTTCCGTCATTGGGAACACTTGTGAACTTTGCAGATCTTCGTTGTACAAGACGAGTTCTACATCTTGCGCGGTTGGTGCCCAAAGCTTGAAGGTCGCTGCACTGCCTTCAACAATCGCGCCTAGTTCTTCGCTCATCGCATTACCAGCATCTTCGCTAGCAAATACCGCATCAAGCACACCTGGCTTTTGAACCTCAGTTGAAGAGATAACATCGCCATTGGCATTATAGGCAACAAAAATTATCTGAGATTTTAAGATGGTGCGTAATGTGTTGTCGTCAACGTCGATAGCAAGGGCAGGTAAGCTTGCAAGGTGGCGGAAACGCTCTTTCAATTCAGTAGAAAGCTCTCCGTCTTTGCTCAGTTCAATTGCAGTGCCACCCACGATTTCTTTGTCGTCGTTCATCGTGATGCTGTTATCGAGTGCGTAGAACAGCTTGACAGAATCGGCGTTACCAGCGGCTTCCCAAGCGATAGTGTCTGCGTCTAACCAATGCGCTTTTTGGCCATCAATATTCACTGGGCGCTCTGAAATTGGGTCGTAGTACAGCTCGCTGCTGCCATGGAACCCGAATACACCTTGCGAATCACCAAGTTTGGTTAACTCGATTTTTGAATTGGCACTACCAAACGCTTTTTCGTCTCCATTGTGTAAGATGAAATTCATGCATTTATGTGGGTCAGAAGCATCAGGATCCACTTTCAATACATAGTAAGCACCGTAAGTATCGCTGATACCATCGTATTCGTAAGGGCTGTTCCAATCGGTTCCGGTTTCACTCAACCCCATGCCGACTAAGTCTGTGCTAGTACAACCTTCGCCATTCCATAGGTGAAGCCCCCAACCGTCGTAAGTAGAGCCCGAAGTGCTCGCGGCTGCAACATCACGTTTGTAATACACAACGACTTCGTTTTCGCCTGCTTTGTATAAGCCATCGTTGCCTGCGTCTGTGTCATTGTCGCTATCACTGCCACAACCTGCGATCAAAGTAGCGGTGAATAGAGGTAAAATCGCTTTGGCCAAAGTCGAGCGCTTGAAGCTTCTCTTTTTGGTCATATTGAAGGTGTTTCGTAGAGAGATAATTTTATTAATATTTATGTTGTTCACGTTTTGATATCCATATTTCACTTTTTATGAAGATAAATATCCTAGCTTTAACCAAGGTCAACTATTTGTGATGGCAATGTATAAAGTTATTTTTAATTCGTAATTATAAGAAACCTAGTGTCAATATCACGCTTTGTATTTGGTTAGTGCTGGATTAATTGGATCAATGACTCATATGTTCGGAATCAATAACCTAAGGCGTAGAGGATAGGAGTAGATAATAAGGATGAGAACTCATCCTTATTAATGTGAGACGAATACCACTTTTTTTGGTTCTTATTTTTTAATGGCAATAAAGTTTTATTTATTACCGTTTTTATTGCTACTATAGCTAATAATAACCCTATTAATTAGTGTGGAGTAACCACAAATATTTTGACACTAAAAATGGATTCACATAAGTGTGAAAATACTGTCATTTCTATTTTCAGATCCTTTCGATTACGATAGATCCAACGTGTGTTTAGGAAGAGGTTTCTTAGTAGACTAGCTCCGTGCTACTGAGCTCTTTCTATCAAAATCTACAGGGCGTAATTGCCACAATATGTGAGCTGTTACCCAAAAGGAGTTGATGTTGTCTTCATCTATTAAAATTGCTATCACCTATCTGATGTTGGTTGCGATATCTGTGTTGTTTGCAGAAAGTTCTAAAGCGCTGTTGGTGTGGTATTTGGTTATCGGATTGGTGACGTTTTTTGTGTACGCGAAAGACAAGCGAGCAGCGATCAATGGTAATTGGCGTGTGCCAGAGAAAACCTTGCATGTTTTTTCTGGGGCTGGTGGTTGGTTGGGGGCTTTGATCGCACAAGACAAGCTGCGTCATAAAACGCAAAAACAGCCGTTCAGAGCGATTTATTGGCTGACGGTGGCAATAAATATAGCAGTGTTTATATGGACGTTAACGCCGAGTGGGCAGGCGATATTTGGTCGTTGGGTTATTGAAATTATTGGGTTTCTTTAAAAACAATATTAATGGTTAGCAGCTGTGTGCTAACCATTAATAGGTAAAGTGAGTCGATTAGAGCATTGGAATCGTTGATGCTAACAGCAACCCCGCCATGCCATAGTTGAAGCTTTTGATGCGGACTGGCGTAGTTAACCAGTGTTGCAGTTGCTTGCCTGCTGCCGTCCAGAAAGTTACGGATGGCAAGTTAGTTAGTGTGAATATCGCTGCGATGATTGCAAGTTCCCACCATGAACTACCGCTGCTATAAACAGAAATGGCAGTCAGTGCCATTGACCAACCTTTCGGGTTCACCCACTGAAAACTTGCCGCGCCAATGAAGGTCATCGGTTTATAAGCTTCACTGCTTTTAGCTTTTCCACTCTTTGCTATTTTAATCGCTAGGTAAACCAAGTAAGCAAGGCTCAGGTATTTTAAGATTTGGTGAGTCACCGGATACGCGTTGAAAATGCCCATTAAACCGAAGCCAACTAACAGCAACATGGCGGCAAAACCTAGAGCAATGCCAAGCATGTGCGGAATGGTACGAGCAAAGCCAACATTGGCACCTGATGTCATCAGCATGATGTTATTTGGACCCGGCGTGAAGGTCGAGACAAACGCAAATAAGGCAAGTGCGCTAAGTTGTTCTAAAGGCATTATGGTTCTCCAGCAATAAAATGAACGAAGTGACTGACCGGTCATGACTTTCACGTGTTGAGAAACATAGTAGGTGGAAAGTGAGGCAATTATGTGCTTTTATTTCATCTATTATCACTAATTGCACAATAATAAGTACCTATGGATAGATTTGACGAAAGGATATTGCAAGAGCTTAAATTGGACGGCAGAATCTCCAACATTGAGCTTTCAGAACGAATTGGTTTGTCGGCCTCTGCAACCTTAAGACGCGTACAAGATCTTGAGCGCAAAGGCATCATCCAAGGTTACCGCGCGGTTTTGGATAATGGCCTAATGGGTGTCGGCTTTATTGCCTATGTTTCGATTGGTTTATCGAGCCACAGCAAATCGGCTCAACTAGAGTTTGAACAACATGTCAGCATGGAAAAAGAGGTAGTGGAATGTCACAACATCACTGGCGCTAACGAGTATTTATTGAGAGTCGAAACCAAAGATCTGCCGGGATATAAGAAGTTTCATGCCGATGTACTTGGGGAATGTGCTCAGGTTCAATCCATAACGACTATGGTTGTGATGGATACCCCTAAAGATGAACGCTAATCGAGTTTTATTGCAGGAGAGGCGAAGTGCCCAATACTAATCAGTTGTTATTGTTCTTAGATGTGGTTCAACAAGGGTCGTTCACCAAAGCGGCAACCTTGCATGATATGGACAATTCATCACTCTCTAAACAGATCAAAAAGCTTGAGCAAGACTTAGGTGTTCAGTTGCTCAACCGCTCTACGCGCTCGTTCTCATTGACGTCGGCAGGGGAAGATATTCTCGCGCAAACCTATGTGTTGAAAGACACCATCAATCAGATCCAAGGCATTGCTGATTCATACCAGTCTGAACCCAAAGGTGTGTTACGAATTACATCTCCGATCTATTTTGGTCAGCAATACCTGCAACCTATCATCACTCAGTTTATGAGAAAGTACCCGGATGTTCAGATTGTCCTTTCACTGGACGATAAGATCGCCAACATCATCGCAGGCCAATTCGATATCGCCTTTCGCTTCAGCAAGCTTGTTGAATCGAATTTGATTGCGAAGAAGATTGCTGACAGTAACTTCATGTTGGTCGCGTCGAATGATTTTGTTAAGCAGCACGGTGAACCTAAGACACCACAAGATTTGCTAGCTTTGCCTGCGGTGATTTATACCAATGGCGATATGACGGTTGATCATCTGCGTATCAGTGAAGAGCCGCATGGCAATACTTTCCAAAGCCTGACGATTCGTGGCAACTATAAGGTGAGTGATGTTCGTACCATGGTGTCTTGTGTGAAAGATGGTCTAGGTTATGGCTTCCTTGATCAATCAAACCTGTATGCCTCAATGAAAGAACTTGGCTTGGTCACTTTACTGCCAGATTATCCGATCTCTACAATCGATACCGCAATCTACGCTGTGTATCCGCACCGTAAGCAGACCAAGCTGGTGAAAGAGTTCATCACTACGGTTCAAGACTATATTGGCTCTCCAACCATTTGGGAGAAGATGCAGCAAGGTTAGCTGCTTCTATGCCATATCAAATAAAAAAAGGAGCCAGAACTTCATACGAACTGGCTCCTTTTTACTCTCAGGCTATAACTGATTTACAATGTAAAGTGTAGCTATAGCTGGTGTGAACGGCTCTTTTCTCGAAAAGAGTCCCTCTTTAAGTGAAGCTAGTGATTATGAATCACTTCTTTGCCACTTGGATAAGCTTTTGTACCCAATACGTGGCCATCCACTTCTTTACCGTAGTAGCCCTGATGTTTGTGATAGCGTTCTGCATTATCAGCCACATCGCCCTTGTATCTCGGGTCTTGTGGGCGCTCATGGCTATTCACAAACGCGGCCACATCCCAAGCATCTTGAATCGAAAGCTGTTGGCTCTTTCCAAGCGGCATGTTTTCATAGATGAAGTAGGCAGCGGTGTTCACGCGGTGCATACCTGCGCCCCAGTTGAACGAATTCTCTCCCCAAAGTGGCGGTAGGTATGAGCGACCATCAGCTCCTTTAATTCCTTCACCATTTTGACCATGACAAGTTTGGCAGCTGGTTTGGTAAACCTTTTCACCACGCGCTATCGACGGCTCTTGTTCTGGGTTGGCAATCTTAGGGTAGCCACGACCTGCCAGCTTGCTGCGGTCATCAATTGGGTATTTGCTTAACAGCTCTTCAGGAAGAGGGAAGCTTTCCGCTTTACCACCGACTTGCAAATCTGCATCGCTGATCTCAGGAACTGGAGTGTCTTGCATGCCGTTTTTATCTAAGATGCCACCCATCGCCAACCAATATGAATAAGCCGTTAGCGCGACCATCTCTTTTGAGCCAACTGCTGGTGGCAAGCCATTCATTGAGTAAGTGAAACAACCTTGGATACGCTCTGCGTAGCTGTTTACCTTGTCGTTTTTCTTACGGTAAGCTGGGTAGGCCATGTAAGCTCCCCATAGAGGCGCTGCATTTGCCTTCATGCCCGCTTGCATGTGGCAGTTTACACAGTTTTGTTCATTGCCTACGAACGTCCCACGCATCTGCTGAGAATCGACAAACAGCGAGTAGCCCAGTTTGACCTTGTCACCAAATTCTCCGGCAGGAATATCAACCAAGTCGCGTGGCACCAGATACTTGTTATCTTGAGGCTTCTCGACAGCGGGCAGTTCGGTTTGGCGATCGGGCAACTCACCTTCGGCGTAAGCGATTCCAGAGGCAAGGGTTGCGGTAATTAAAAGTAATGTTTTCATGCGAGCCCTTTAGTATCGGAAAGATGCGAAGTAGTAAGACAGTTTTTTGATTTCATCGTCGGTTAACTTGCCTGCGATGTTGCCCATCATGTTCAAATCATCACCCTTACGAGTGCCGTTTTTCCAAGCGTTGAGCTGATTTTGAATGTAGTCGGCGTGCTGGCTCGCTAGGCGTGGAAATTTGTCTACACCCATACCACTTGGCCCATGACAGGTTGCACAAGCTGGAATGTTTCTATCCCAATCGCCTTGGAATACAAGCTTACGATAAGGATTATCAATATCAGCCTGTGAGCCGCGCTGTTCTAAATCGCTGAATTCGTATGACGGTAATGATGCAAAGTACTCTGCTACTTCACGACGAACGGTAGGATCAGACACACCATCCGCCATGCCCTTCATGATCGCGCTTTGACGCTCACCACTAGAGAATAGAACCAGTTGGTGTTCAAGGTAGTCAGCATTGAGCCCTGCTAGCATAGGGGCAATGTTGGGCATGCCTTTACCGTCAACTTGGTGGCATCCGCTACAGGTTTCTGCGGCTTCTGGCATTGGATTAGGCGCTGCTTGTGCAAAACCAGATAAAGAAAGGCTTCCCAGAGCTGCGATACAAAGCGTTAGTGTTTGAGTTTTAATTTTCAGCTTAGTCATGAGGCGTCGCTATTGGTTGTAGTGCACGCATTTTCGACATAATTGATTGTTCGCGCTATTGTGGATTTCCACATTAATTCACTTTGAATTTGAGGTGGGTCTCACATTAATAACCTCAACCACTATAATGGTATTGATGTGAATTCCGTTAGGCCAATCCAATCGCTGTTTACGAAATGCAAGGGAACTGCCATGTTCGCCTCGGTGTAACTGCTTGTTAAGGCTCTTTTATGGCACCGATCGTATAAGCATAGCTGCTTTATAGATCCGGGCTTAAAAAGTTGTGATGAAGAGAAGAAAAGAGAAGTGAAGAATCTTTGGTTGTTGCGACTGGATTGGATGTTGAGGATTGAATGCTGTCGATGTATTGACTGTTAAAAAGCAGAGCAACTTCGAATGGTGAAGTTGCTCTGTTGTCACCTTAATTAAGTATCAGTAGGGGCTGTATTGGATTACTGATTAGACTTTGTAGATCTTAGCCGGAAGCGCTTGTCTTGCCGCTGCGCCCACCACCCAATCTAGCATGACGCCTTTGCCTTCTCTCGTCGGGTCAATTAAGCCAATATCATTAATGTTAACGCCATCGTTTGACTTCATTTTTACTGGTTGTTGTGTGTCACCAATCCAGTGTGCACGTTCACCGAGCTCTTTGTGTCCAAAGCCGTGTTCAAAGCCTAATGTGCCCGGCTTGATGCCATCGATCACCATCGCCAACGCTTTTGTGGTTGCGCTCGGCGTTTCGATCGCAAATACGTCACCGGTTTTTAGGCCCGCTGAAGAGGCGTCTTGGGGATGAATGTAAACCGGATTGACCCCTTTGATTGATTCTAAGCGTGGCGACAAGTTAGACACCGCACTGTGAATGTTGGACTTAAAGTTAGTCAGAGTAAATGGCCACTCTTTTGTTGGGAACTGGTCAGCCAATGGTGTGCCATCTGCCAGTTTTTGTGGATACCACGTTGGGCAACCCATGTACTGCTCACCACTGATGGTGTTGCGAGAGGTACCAAGCTTTTCATTCCAGATAGCCAATGGCTTGGTCCATTTGTACTTCATGGTTTCATTGGTATACGCATTGGTTGCGTCTTCAAAACGACCGCCACGCGCAAAGATATACGCCACCTTGAGCATTTCTTCTGGCTTGAGCGTTTCTTTCATCACAGGCATTAGGCGCTCTAGGCCAGACCAAACAATGTCTTCCGCATCGACATTGGGCACGCCGCCTTTGGCAAATGCTAAGTTAGCCGCTGAGCGCAGGTAGAAGTCTTCTGCACTATGGATACCGAACCAATTGCCTTGGCTGTCTTTGATTGCATCATCGCCAAATCCACCTAGATCGAGCGCTTTCGCGACATCAATAAAGAAGTTTTCTAGGTTGATGGCACGTCCGTCCTGAGTGCGAGAAGTTTTAGGTTCAACAATCGGCCAACGAGCGGTGATCGCCTTAGTTGCAACGCCATGCCAAGGTGTTGCCATGCCCCAGCTTTCGTAGGTTACCGTGTCTGGCACTAGGTAATCTGATAGTGCTGTAGTTTCATTGATGAAGGCATCGATAGAGACGATCAAACCAAGCTGTTTTGGGTCCTTAAGCTTGTCGCCTAACAGGTTGTCTAAACCCGGTACGCCATAGAGTGGGTTCGCCATGTGGTTGATCCACGCTTTTACGCGGTAAGGGTAGCCATCAATCGCAGCTGATAAATGCTCGGTTAACAGCGGTGCAGAGATTGGGTACCAAGGCGCGCGTGTTGGGTAAGGTGATTCACCGGCAGCAACACGACGTTTGTATTCGCTGGTCTTGTGGTAAGGAAATTTGCTGCGAGATAAGAACACACCTTGTGGCTTAGTCTTACCTTTAAACTTGGTAAAGTCATAACGTGGGCCTGCAACCGAAGTTGGGTAGCCACCTGCTTTCGCCATCGCCCCACCTTTCGCATTGATGTTACCGATCAGCGCGTTCAGCATCAGAATAGAGAACGAGTTGTAGAAGCCATTGGTGTGCATGTTGCCACCGTGAGTATCCACGACTGCTTTTGTTCCGTAGCTGGTGAAGCGTTTCGCCAGTGCAATGATCTGATCTTGCGGGATTTCACACTGCTCGCTGTAGTAAGCAAGGTCATATTTAAAGGCTTCTTCTTTCAATCTTTGTAGAGAAGACTTAACACGAACGGTCTGACTATCGATTTCTACGTCTTGATCGACGAACAACGCCGCCTCATCAACTTGAACATTTGATGCTAATAGTGACGTTGTCACATCTAGTGCGACGAATGCATCATCGTCAGACATCAGTTCGCCCGTTTCTAGTAAACCAATATCCGATGTACGAAGCATGCGCCCGTTTTGTGGGTGTGTTTCGTCGCTGATCACGAGATGAGATGCATTACACCAGTGTGTGGTGCCTGCTTTCTGCATCGCTTGCGCGCTTGGGCGAGACAAAAAGTCGTGATTGTAGCGCTGGTTCTCGATGATCCATTGGATCATGCCCAGAACTAATGCTGAATCGGTACCCGGTTTGATCGGAAGCCAGTTGTTACGATCGCCCGCTGCAAGGCTTGATGATCCTGCAGGAAGGCTTGGTGTCACTATGGTGTAGCTCAGTTTTCCGTTAGTACGAGCTTCAGCAAGTTGTCGGGCTTGGCGCTTAAACGGGTTACCCGCTTGTGCCGGAGACATACCGATGAAAAGAATGAATTCAGCATTGTTGAAATCGGGTTTTAAGTGCGAGAACTTGTCTAAGTCATTCATGATCGCGCCAGAACCTGCACGGAATGCGTAGCCACAGTAAGAGCCATGGTGGCCGAAGTTTCGTGTGCCGTAGCTGTTGAATGCAAAGCGCTTCAAGATGTCATCACGGCCTTCATTACCCGCGTTGGTTACCAATAACTGGTTGGCTTTTGGGCCGTATTCAGGGTTGTTCGGATCAAGTGGTGTTTCGATATCGCGAATCGAACGTAAGCCTTCGACTTCGCCTTCCCCAAACAAGTCACCACCCTCGGTGATCTCAGAGATAAGCTGTTCGTAGCTGATTGGTTCCCACTTACCTTCACCACGCTTACCAACACGTTTTAATGGTTGAGTGATTCGGTATGGGCTGTTTTGAATCTCTAACATACCGTTGCCACGGGCGCAGGCTGTCGAGCGGTTATTGATGCCTGATTCACCAGACAAGCCAATATAGGCGTCTTTTACGGGGGTTTTGAACGGGATCTGCTGATCACTTGATAGTGGGTGATACGGGTTGCCTGAGATACGTAAGATCTCGTCGTTGCGATTATCGATACGTACACGCAAGCCACACAGTGTCCAGCAACCGAAACACATTGATGGTGCCACGCGTTGGTTGGGATTCGGCGAGATCTTACCTTGCTCATCGACACTGTATTCCGTCTCTAACGAATTACCGTGATGGATGTGATTGGTTTTCTTACCTGCGGTGCCATCAATAGCACCGTGAACCATGTGTTTTGTGGTTGTTGCATAACCTGCTGCAAAAGCTCCAACACCACCGGCAGCAAGGCCTGTTTTCAAAAATTGACGACGTTTGTTATCCATGATGATTCCTCAGACTACAAGCTATGTGAGCGGTTAAGTGGTGATGGTGTGTTTTGGTTTGGCTTAGATTCTGTCTTTTGTGCAGAGCCAGTTGTTCTTTTAGATCCAGTAGACACGATTTCAGAAGCGAACAGCGCAAGCGCAAGCCACAGGCCACACATGCCAATGATGCCGAGAAGCCCTGCGCTCCCCATCGGCAGTTCATAAGGGAATGGGCCTACATCAAAACGTGGAATGGTTTGAACTTCCATCATGGTGACCCAGCGTACCGCCCATGCTGAAATCATGGTCGCAAGTGCTACACAGATAATTCCTAGCTTGCTTTGCGATAAGCGTTGTAGGGGGAGAACTAAGATCATGCACAGCAAAATGCTGGTGGTCATGATGCCTAGATTGATTCCCCAAGCATTGTTCTCATACAGATTGAAGTGACCATGGTTAGATGCCCAAATCGAGGTAAGAATGATGGCAAGGCCACCTGTTAAGGTAATGGTTCTTTGTATCAGAGCTAGGTCTGTTGGTTTTAAGCTTGGCTTGCTTGAAGGCAGTAGAGCCCAAATCAACAGCGTTAAACCCGTTGCAGCAAAGAATGCAGTCGTGAACCAAAGTAGTGGAGAAGCCGGTTGATGCCAAAGCGGGCGGCTCGCCAAAATCGCAATCTCTGCGCCTGTATAAAGCGCGATGCTTAGGCCCGAAATAGCCGTCACAGCAGCGAGCGTAATCATCAGCTTTGACGATATTTGCCATTGACCTAGCGTCAGCCAAGCCAAACGTTTTAGAAGTGGGTTTTCACTTTCCTTAAGCTGTGCGATGTCATCACGCAGGTAAACCCAAGCTGTCGCAACAGCCAGACCAGAAAACAGAGGAAGAAACAGAGAACCAAGTGACATCCATGACCAAGGCGTGATGTGTGCGTAGAAGTGCCACGCGCGTCCTGGTTGGTGCAAGTCACCAGTAAGGGCTAATGGTCCAACAATCGCGCCAATGGCCATTACAAGCACAAGGGCTGAGCGGAATTGGTGGCTGGTTGAGTTTTTGAAGATCAGTGCAATCAAAAACAGAATAGCCGCCGCGTAGGCAGAACCAATGTAGAAGAAATATTGAACCGCCCACGGTAGCCAAGCAATCTCTTGAGCGGGAACTAACACCTCGGTGATATTCATGCTGTCTCTCCTTGTTTTCCTAGTGTTGCGATTGCCAATTCTTGTTTGCTAGAGGATGAGTTATCAATGGCGGCTGGATCATAAATCGCAGGCTGACCTTCGATATGGCTAACGAAACGCTCGTTCATGCCGATATAGAAAACATGTGGGTTGGTATTCTGCTCTGGCTTGAGTACCTTGATATCATCTCGGTTCTCATTGAGCAGGCGGTTGATCTCGCTGTTTGGATCTTTTAGGTCACCGATTACGCGCGCGCCACCGACACAGGTTTCGACACAAGCGGGCAGTAAGCCGTCTTCAAGGCGATGTGCACAGAAGGTGCATTTGTCGGCGGTTAGTGTGTCGTCATTAATAAAACGAGCGTCATAAGGGCAGGCTTGTACACAGTAAGCACAGGCTACGCAGCGTTCGTTATCGACCATTACAATGCCGTCTTCACGTTGGAAGGTCGCTTGAACAGGGCAAACTTTGATGCAAGGCGCGTTGTCGCAGTGGTTACACAGGCGAGGCAGCATGAATGATTTCACCTCTTGTTGAGCCGTTGAACCATCATCAAGGGAGACTTCATATTGTTTTACGGTGGTTTTGAACTGGCCAATCGGTGCTTGGTTTTCAACGCTACAGCCAACAGTACATGCCTGACAGCCCACGCATTTACGCAAATCAATCGCCATGGCGTAGCGTTTGCCTACTTCGCCTCTACGGTCAGGTTGGTTGTTATTGCGAATGGCAGTGCTGGCAACTGCGGTGTTGATTCCGGTAATGGGAATGAGCGCAGCACCAGCGGAAACTTTGCCGAACTGGTTGAGAAACCGTCTTTTCAATGAGTCCATATTGGTACCTATAAATGGGTATTGGTTCTGTTGAGCTCATTGTCAGATTTTGACTCTATAGGGGGTATTGTGGATTTCCACATTCCCAGACCAAAGTTGATCTAGAACAAATGTGGTTTTTGCTATCTAGCTGTTATGCTTTATTTAAAAGCGTTTTAACGCATTGAGAAATCATTGAATAGGTAATCCGATTGAATAAAGAGATGTCCGTGACTGCTCGCAACCTCATCACATTCATCAGTATCTGCTGGCTGAGCTTAAGCGTAGGTGTTTGTGTCGCTGGTCAAACGGAACCTGTTTCAGTAGCGACAAATACGATTGAACCAGACCAGACGATTGAAGTGGGTGTTTTAGCCATCAGGGGTAAACTTGCAGCGCAACAACGTTGGCAACCAACAATGGACTGGTTGTCTGAGCGTATCCCGGGTAAACATTTTGTTCTCAAGCCTTTCAACTTGGAAGAGATGGCGGAAGCGGTAAAGAAGGTCGAGGTCGATTTTGTTGTCACTAATCCAGGTCAGGCGGTTCGCTTAGGGCGTCAGTATGACCTCTCTTGGATGGTGACCATGACTAGCCACAACTACAACGATCAAGGTGTGAGCAGCACGCGCAGTATCGGATCGGCATTGGTGGTCAGAAGAATGTCCCCCTATATCTCGTTTGAACAGCTCGTCGGAAAACCAATTGCTGCGGTTTCTGAAAATGCGTTTGGCGGGTACCTCACCATGCGCTATCAAGTGATGCAGGAAGGGCTGAACCCCAACCAATTTTTCTCTAATACTCATTTCTTGGGCTTCCCGATTGATGCGAGTCTGTATCAGCTGCGAGATGGTCACATTGAAGCGGCAGTCGTCCCAGCCTGTTTGGTTGAAAACATGATCAGTGAAGGCTTGCTGGTGGCTGAACAATATCGTGTTATTGGCAACCAAGCACCGGAAGGGTTCCGATGCCAAGTGTCTACACCTCTGTATTCCAACTGGTCATTTGCCAAAACAGAGCGAGCCTCTTCAGCACTGGCTAAGCAAATGAGTCAGGTACTATTTGCGATGCCAAAAAACAGTGGGCCAGCGATTGCGGCGAATGCTTCCGGCTGGACATCACCCACAAGCTTATTGCCGATCGACAAGCTTTATCAGCAACTCGATATGCACCCACTACAACAACCTTGGTGGAAAGAAGCGTTAATCTGGCTGAAGTACAATCAGCAATGGGCATGGGCGTTTTTCTTGTTAGTCGTGTTCTTGAATGCTTACCACTTTTGGCTTGAGTACAAGTTCAGTCGCAGTAAAAAGCAGTTAGAAGCGACACTTAACAAGCTAAAGAGTAAGAGTGAACAGCTAGAGCATTCTCAACGCATCGCCGTCGTGGGTGAGTTGGGGAGCAGTCTAGCGCATGAGATCAATCAACCTTTGGCGGCGATTCGTAACTACAGCGAAGGCGGTTTATTACGGATTTCGAAGAACAAGCCACTCACCGATATTGAACCTGTCTTTGAGAAGATCCAATCGCAAGTGGATCGAGCAGACGCGATCATTCGGCGCCTAAGAAACATGATAAAGAAACGCTCATCAGAGAAGTCGCAGACTGACATCGAGCAGTTACTATCAGACACTATTGAATTGCTACAGTTCCGTTTACAACAGCACCAGATTACCGTTGAGCGTTACGTCGTAGGTAAGCCCATGGAGATGCATGTTGATTCGGTGGGGCTACAACAAGTGATTGTAAACCTGATCAACAATGCGACCGATGCGTGTAACGCCCAACAGCAGCGCGCGATGTCTGATATTGCTAACAAAAACTACGAGCCAGCGACAATTAAAGTGATTACCGAGTATCAACCCGATAAAATGATGTTGTCAGTTATCGATAATGGCACGGGATTAGATTTTACCGAGCATCAAGTGACTCAAGCTTTTGTGAGCAGCAAAGAAAACGGCTTGGGTCTAGGGCTTGCGATATGCCAAGACGTGATTGAAGACCACAGTGGTCAAATGAGCATTACGTCTCTCACTCCACATGGTTGTCATGTCGCGGTGACTTTACCTTTCTCTCTTTCAAATGATTCATGAGGAATCTTGTTATGTCTGAACTTCATCAAACGTTGCCGGTCTATGTGGTTGATGACGATGAGTCAATGCGTGATTCATTGGTGTTCTTACTGGAAGAGCATGATTTTACCGTATCAGCTTATGAAGATGGACCAAGCTTTTTGAATTCAGTGGATTTGAGTGCGCCGGGTTGCGTGGTATTAGACAGCCGAATGCCAGAGATGAGAGGGCAGCAAGTTCATGATCTGATGGTGAAAGCGCAGAGCCCGTTATCGGTTATCTATCTCACAGGGCATGGCGATGTGCCAATGGCCGTGGAAGCTCTGCAAGCCGGTGCGGTGAATTTTTTCCAAAAGCCAGTTAAAGGCAGTGAGTTGGCTGAGGCAATCAAACAAGGTTTGGACGCTTCTGAAAAACACTTACACCTGAACGTGTATCGCCAAGCGTACGCGTCGTTAACCGAGCGTGAGATAGATATCCTCAAACAAATTATCGACGGTAAGCGTAACCAGAAAATTGCCGATGAATTGTGCATTGCAATGAGAACTGTGGAAGTACACCGAGCGAGTTTGATGAAGAAGTTTTCTGCGAAAACAGTTGCTGAGTTAGCATACATTTATGGGCAGCTCACCTAACCATAGATGTAAGGTATTAGGGATGTGGAATCATTACTTTTACCACTGATTTTCTGATGACAGGTGGTCTTCATAAGTAATCGATATTGAAGCAAGATCACACCATTTATGGAGTACATAAGGATGGGTCTTAGGAGACTTTTTATCGCTATGTATTCCTGAGATACTGAACTAAGTTCATTTTAGGGCGGAACGTTTTAATAACGGCGCGTTTCCCTGTAATTCGAAACATTCACTATAGGTTGATAACTCCTCGACACCGAGGCTGATATCAGCCGAGTTAGGTTAAAATATTTTATGAGTACAATGGGAATCGCAATTGGTGCGACGGCTCTTTCGTTAATACTTGTCGCCGTGTGGCTGATCTCTTTATCGCTAAGAAAGCAGCGCTTGGAACAAGAACGTAAGGCTCGTGCTGTCGCTTACCGCAAAGCGATTGAAAAAGCGCGTATCCAAGAGCAAAAAGAGCGTCACTTCAAAGCCGAAACCGGGCATGTACCGTCGATTCTGTATTTGGCGAAAGAAGCTGAACGTAACAATATTAAGGAAGCTCTGTATTGGTACGACAAAGCGGCGCAACTCGATAATATCAATGGCATGTACGGCATTGTACGCCTAAGCATGAAGCGCAAAGAAGACCTGATTTTAAGAGAGAAAGCCAACTTTTGGCAGCTAGCAATCTCTGCTTTAGACAATGACGTATCGGCGAAATTCGAGATGGGTAAAGCGCTCGTCTTTGGTCGTGGAACCGATAAGAACATCCCTAAAGGCTACACCTATATCGAAGAGTCTGCGGCTGGTGGTAATACCGAAGCGATGCTGTTTATCGGTGACTGGTGTCTAGATAAAGAAAATCCGGACTACTCTGCCGAAAGTTCGGTCGAGTGGTACCAAAAGGCCGCTGAAAAAAATAACCTAGACGGTAAGATTAAACTTGGTATGAGTTATTTGAACGGTGTGGGTGTTGAGCCTAACCATGGTGAGGCTGTTTACTGGTTTGAAACGGCCGCAGAAAAGAACAGTGCAGAAGCGATGTTTAGAGCTGGTGAGGCTTGGATCGACCATGGTGAACATGGCAACGCTATCGCGTATATCTGGCTATTTCTATCGGCCCACTTTGGTTACTCAGAAGCGAAGCATTTGCGGGATAAAGTAGGCGGGGAGCTTGGTGTGGATGCAGTCGTGGGCTTACAGGCTCTGACTAAGCCGATAATGACCAAGCTGACCCAAGAAGCAATCACTAAGCATTCGATTATTAAGGCGCTTAACAAGCTCTACAAACGCAATGTACCTGTCCCGAAGAAAGTGAAAGAAGTGCTCGATGAAGAAGGGAATGAGTTGAATGTAGAGGCGAGTCACATAGAGACTCAAGTGCCGGGTGCTCAAGAGGCTAATGTTGATTACAGCCAACAGGTAAACACCGAGCAGGCTGTAACAGATAAACCAGCGAGTCAGAATAGTGGCTCTTTAGACTTCAGTCAGTCTGCTGTTGAGTCTAACTGGAATCGAAATCAGTAAGTAGCGCTCATTAGCTGTGTTCGATTATCGATGGAGCAACTTGCGATTAGTCGACAATAGTTTTAGCTCTAATCGAGAAACTCAAGACAATAAAAAGGGAAGCTGATGCTTCCCTTTTTTTATGTGCTATTTGCTTTTAGAGCTTAGAGCTGAAGCCGAATAGCTAGGAGCCGATTAAGCTTTGTTTTGTTCAGCTTTACATACAGCCGCAGTGAAGACTACGTCAGTTGAGCTGTTAAGCGCTGTTTCAGCTGAATCTTGAATCACACCAATGATGAAACCAACCGCTACAACCTGCATTGCTACATCGTTTGAGATGCCGAATAGGCCACAAGCTAGAGGAATCAGTAGTAGTGAACCACCGGCAACGCCTGAAGCGCCACATGCAGATACTGCAGCAACAAGGCTTAGTAGGATAGCAGTGAAGATATCAATCTCAATACCCATTGTGTGCACAGCTGCAAGCGTTAACACAGTGATGGTGATTGCAGCACCCGCCATGTTGATCGTTGCGCCTAGTGGGATAGATACAGAGTAAGTATCTTCGTCTAGGTTTAGTTTCTTACAAAGGTTCATGTTCACTGGGATGTTTGCAGCACTTGAACGAGTGAAGAATGCCGTTACACCAGATTCACGAATACATTGCAGTACTAGTGGGTATGGGTTCTGTTTTGTCTTTGCAAATACAAGCAATGGGTTAACCACAAGAGCAATGATCAGCATTGAGCTTAGTAGAACCGCTAGTAATTGACCGTAACTTGCTAGTGCATCGAAGCCCGTTGTTGCAAATGTTGTCGAAACAAGACCGAAGATACCGAATGGCGCAAGACGAATAATGAAGCGAACAATGTGTGAAACACTGTGGCTAAGGTCTTCGAAAACCGCTTTGGTTGTTGCAGATGCGTGGTGCAGTGCAAGACCTAGGCCGATTGCCCAAGCAAGAATACCGATGTAGTTCGCGTTCATTAGCGCGCTAACTGGGTTATCTACAAGCTTGAATAGAAGAGTATGAAGAACCTCAGCAATACCTTGAGGAGGGTTAGCACCTTCAGCGCCAGCAACCAGTGTCAAAGTGGTTGGGAACATGAAGCTCAGTACTACAGCAGTAAGTGCCGCTGAGAAGGTACCAATCAGGTAAAGCACAATGATTGGACGCATATGGGTATGCTGACCTTTCTTTTGGTTTGCGATAGAAGCTGCAACAAGAATGAATACTAAAATTGGGGCAACAGCTTTCAGAGCACCAACAAACAGACTACCTAGTAGGCCTGCATCTTGAGCTGCTGAAGGAGAAACCATGGCGAGAACGACACCGAAAACAATACCAGCAAGGATCTGTAGAACGAGATTTCCACGAGCGATGCGGGCGAGCATGTTGTGATTTTGCATAAAATACCTGCAATTGTTAATTTATTATAGTGATGTATCTTTTTATAAAGTTGTACCAAATCCGACTATACACTAGTGGAATGGGCGGTCATATTAGCGGGATCTTAGCGGGTGTCTAGGAATAGTTTACTTTTAGGGTGATTGTTTGCACTACGTGGTGTTTTTAGAGCTAAATGTTAAATAATTGTATTTCGATTGAGCTATAAATCTGCAGAACTGCATTTATTAGATCTAATATACTGTAAATTTGGAAATGTAAATACTTATAGATAAGAACATTGTGTGCATAAATAGTCGATTTACTACTAAATTGAAACAAAAGCCCCACGTGTTTAACACCGTGGGGCTTAATCGTTTAAATAAAGCGTATTTTGATTCACCTGATTGGTTTAGTCAGTCGCTTTTTTAATGTTTCGGCTTTCTGACTGTACGGTTTTGTACATCTTGGAAAGCTGTTTGCTGTTCGCGCGTTGCTCTGCCAATGAGGCGCCATTTCTGGCTTGCTCTCTCAATAACTTTTGATAGTTAGTAAATCGTCTTTCAGACAAATCACCATCCTCAATGGCTTTGCGTATCTTGCATCCCGGCTCGGATTCATGATGACAATCAGAGAAGCGACAATGCATGGCTAACTCTTCGACATCAGAAAAGGTTTCACTCACGCCTTCAGCGCAGTCTGCAAGTTGTAGCTCTCGCATTCCTGGAGTATCGAGTAGTAAACCACCCGATGTTAGCAAGTGGAGCGACCGTGATGTGGTTGTGTGACGGCCTTTACTGTCGTCTTCACGAATGCCACCCGTAGCTTGTTGAGTTTCACCGAGCAATGAGTTTACTAGCGTAGATTTGCCCACACCGGATGAACCCATCAAAGCGACGGTTTTTCCTGTTTTACACCAAGGTGACAATACTTGAGTTGATTCTTGGTCTAAGCTGTTCACCGCTTCGATCATCAACATCGAATCTAAGCTTTGCACTTGTTGTACTTTGTCTTGGTAGTCGTCACACAAGTCTTTCTTGGTGAGTACGATAACCGCTTCAACCTGTGCTTCATTAGCGAGCGCTAGGTAGCGTTCGATACGGCTTAGGTTAAAGTCGTTATTTAACGAAACCACGATAAAAACCGTGTCGATGTTGGCCGAGATATATTGTTCTGCGACGCGACTGCCCGCTGCTTTGCGGCTGAAGAGTGATTGACGTTCTAGCAAGCGGTCGAATTGCAGTTCAGAGTTCAAGATTACCCAGTCGCCAACCGTCATTGCGGGTTGGTTTTGATTAATAGGTAGAACGATTTCGCCTTGTTCCGACGCCAGTGTATAGCCGCTGCGATGGTGCGCGGTAATACGAGCAATGACGGATGGGTCATAGTCTTCGAGTGTCAGTTGTTGTTGAAATACAGGTTGCCATCCAAGTTGTTGAAGTGACATTGGATGAGAAAATGCATGTTGTGAATTCATGTTTATTTACCCAGACGTGCGAGCTTTCTTTTCTTGTGAGAGTATTAAAGTCTTATCAGTGCGTTAAAGTCTTATGAGAGCATTAACATCTTGTGAGATCTCAGGTTATTGACGAGATCAAAAAGTGTTGATGAAACCAAAAAGCGTTGATGAGTTCAAAAGCGTCGAGACGTCAAAAATGTTTTGAGCTTGGGTCGAATTCAAATAGATAGGACCCCGGATTTAGTCATGCGTTATTGAGCATGCAGGTATCGATCACTTATAGATCAATAGTAAACCGGGTAAAAGTGTGCGGTAGCCAGTCGATGGCTTGATGTTGGTCGTTCTAGATAAAAGTTTGCTTAACCAAACAAATTAACGCGTTACTTTTACTGCCAGTTTTAGTGTTTTCATTACAATCATCTTCTATTCTCCTTGGTTACTAATGTGTTCAGGCTTTGAATAAAAAGCGAGTTCAGTTTAGCAAAAAGCCACGATGGCGAGAAGTCATCGTGGCTTAATTTAGTTCATTGATTGTGAATCCGATTAGTGATGATCGTGATTCATCTTTTTCATGCCGCTCATTACTTTCTTAACTGGCGCTTCAAAGGTTTGCGTTTCACCGTTAGCGAAAGTCAGAGTCATCTCGATTTGCTCACCTTCTTTTAGACCATCTTTTAGGTCGAATAACATAATGTGCAGGCTGCCAGGCTTAAGTACCGCTTCACCATTCGCAGGGATTGTGATCTGTTGAACTTGGCGCATCTTCATTACGTCGCCATCAACGATAACATCATGAAGCTCTACCTTGCCTGCTGCGGGTGTAGTTGCAGAAACAATAGCGCGATCTTTATCGCTGTGGTTCATCAGGGTCGTGAATACTGCGCTGTTCACTGCTGAAGGTGGTGTCGCACGAGCGTACGCGTCATGAACCATGATGTCGCTTTTTGCATGAGCAAGAGGAGTGAGCAATAAGCCTGCTAGAGCAAGTGCTTTTAACTTCATGTTGTTGTCCTTATTGTTTTATGTTTTGGTCTGGGACCTGACTTTATGTTTGAACTTTATTCGTTAAGTTCTTTGTTTTTACGTTTTACTGCGTCAGCTTGTTGATAGCTTCAACAATTGGCGCAGGCGTCAACGTGTGCGGTACTTTAGTAATTAAGGTACCGTTGGGCTTTAAAAAGTAGAAATATGAGCTGTGGTCAAGTGTGTACTCCAGCTCTGAACCTTCAAGCTGTGTCTTTCTGAAAATAACACCGTATTTATGTGCCAAATTAGTGGTTACATCCAGTGGACCACTCATACCTTCAATCATTGGGTTGAAGTACTGCGCGTATTCGTATGAAGCTTCCGCGGCATCGCGCTCAGGGTCAAGAGAGACAAACATCGGGCGAATCTTCGCTTTTGCTTCGTCAGAGACTTGGTTAAGTGCACCAGCTAACATTGCTAGTGAGGTAGGGCAGACATCTGGGCAACGTGTGAAACCGAAGTAAACGATACGAATTCTGTCGTCGGTTTCGTCAAAGATTTCCGTTGGCTGGTTATCTTTACCAAAAAGGGTTGTTGCGGAGAACTCTTGCTTTGCAGCGTGCTGTTCTTGAGCTTCGTTTTGCCCATCAAGGTAGCTTTTGACACCAAAGCCAAGTACAAACGCTACCACTAATGCTAACGACCAATTCTTACTCATCGTGCCATCCTTATTGCGGGGTTTACGGTTTCAACACCATCGGTGAGTTCGCCAAGCCAAGTCATTTTATCCATGGTACACACAGGTAAAATTACATTACCTTCATAGGTATTGTTACCAATATTCTTTAATTGAAAACGTGCTGAGCCCATTTCCATTTCTAAGCCAGTGAGTGACAGCATTAATGTTTCAGATGCTGCGCCTTCCCAAACGACTTTGATTTTAGTCGGAACCAGAGGCTGTGCCGTCTCATGTTCAAGTGTCATAGCAACGGTGTCTTGCTCACACGATGTTGTTGAAAGCATGCAGTAGTCATCTAAGTTGACGTCAGGAGAGTGGCTATCTACTACCGATTTAAATTGCTCGACTGCCTGTGGTCCATAAAAGCCAGCGACCAGAGCAATACCAAGCGCAGCAACCTTTAATGCTGGGTGCATGTCGTGTTCTCATTTGATTTTATAAGAACGGCGATGGTATCACACCACTCAATACGTGCTTGTATCAAAAAGCAATTTTGTGCGTATGGTAGATATAAAAAAGCGAAGCCAGTAGCTTCGCTTTGATTCAATTTACAAGGTGCATCGCTATCTAAGCTCGGCACCCTACATGCTAACTTGTGCACGATTGTTAGAGATTAGTCAGCATTGCGCTCAGCAAACTTTTCTAACCCCAGCACTAGCGCGATGGCCACCAACATCATGATCACCGATAAAGTGAGTTGAGAAGGTTGAGAAGTTACCGCTTCGAAATTGAACGGAGATAGGTTCTCTTGAATCAGCGGTACTTGCTCACCTCTCGAGTTGATGCGCCAGCTGATGGTCTCTTTCCACGGCCAGATTTTAGGCAGCGTACCGATCATCAAGCCTGTTAAGAATACTAATGTGAAATCGCGGAATGAGCGCAGTAGCCAAGAGAGTACGTGTGAGAAAGTCAGTAGACCAATCACACAGCCACCTAGGAATAGGGCAAGTACATCGATTTGAAACGATTTAACAGCGCCAAGTACCGGGCCATACATGCCAATCAGTAACAGAATAAAGCTGCCTGAAATACCCGGTAAAATCATCGCGCAGATCGCAATCGCACCCGCAATCAAGATGTTGATGCTGGTTGGTTCCATCTGCAATGGCTTAAGCACGGTAATGCTATAAGCGAAGGCAACACCAAGCAGTAAAAAGACGAATCGAATCATATCGCGCTTTTCTACTTGCTTAAGAATATGGAAAACCGACACCAAGATCAGACCAAAGAAGAAAGACCATAGTGGAACAGGGTGCATGACCAATAACCAAGAAATCAGTTTGGCGAATGTTGCAATGCTGGTGAACACGCCCGCGAACAGTGAAATCAGGAAGAAACCGTTGATGTGGTTAAACGCAGCTTTGAAGCCTTCGCGTTTCCATAAGCCAAGTACACTAGGGTTAATTCTGCGAATGCTTTCTAGCAACGTATCGTAGATACCGGTGATGAATGCGATGGTTCCGCCCGACACGCCAGGGACAACATCGGCAGCGCCCATTGCCATGCCTTTGAAAAAAGTACTTAAGTAGTTCATTGCTTCATAGAGTTGAGGATGATTTTGTGCAGTATACAAACTTTAGTGTAAAAAAAGTATGAATATGCTACTGGGTCGATGCTTTTATTACCTCTTTAATTGTAAGGTAATAAGTTGAAGTGAACTTTGGTCTAATATTTAAAATACAACCACTTAGTGATTTGTCATTAAGAGTATCGATGAAACTGGTCTCTTATCGATATTGCATCTTGGTTGCATTATGCAAATGCACTTTGCAATTCGCATGTGAAAATCGCGGTTTTTATGCGATGCAGGGCTTATAAAACGCTAAATTAAAGTTGGCACGCTAACTGCATCGTATTAGTTGACCCTTCTTAAGCCGAGGGTCACCTAGCCAACTGACGTTGTTAGTGAACTTATGATTTGTTCACAAATATATAGAGCCAATCGCGATTATTGCGGTTGGCTATTTTTTTGCCTGTTGTTTGGCGATCTCTAGTTTTTATCGGTGACTTCCCATTCTCCAAGCGAAAAAAAAGCCAGCCACCATCGGTGACTAGCTTATGTTTTTCTCGAATCAATCTCGAACCCGTTTTAGTACCCCATCAACTGCAGCAAGTTCTCTGCTGTGCTTATCGCTTCTTTACGGTTAGCAATGTTGAGCTTTTGGTACAGATTACGGATGTGAGTCTTGATAGTGGTGCCTGCTACATCAAGCTCTTGAGCGATTTGCTCGTTACTGAAGCCGGAATAGATCAAGCCAAGTACTTGCCATTCACGCTGGGTGAGTGGGCTGGTACGCACCAGCTCAGGAATGTTCGGGTGATTAACCAGATTCTCTACAAAGTCTTCATCGAAGTGAACCGAGCGACTGCGTTGAGTTGTCGAGATATCTTTCATGATTTGTTGTGCTCGGTGACGTTCTAAATCACCCAAGCCTGGCTTGTTGCTCAACTTATCCAAGATATGCCCGATAGTACCACCGTCGACCAGGAAGTTACCGACCATACCAGTTTGGTTGGTCATGTGTAGGGCTTCTTCTAATAATACACGCGCACTGTCTTCATCGTTGATCTGGGTGCGTAATACCGCTTCAACGATCAAGTTTCTGTTGGTATCAGTAATCAGATGCGAACGCTGAGCTTCACTCTTTAAGAACGCCAAAGCTTCTTCTGCTTCTTCGTATTGCTCAAGGATGATGTGAGCACGCACGATGTTACGCCATTGAAGCTGACAGAAGTGGTTGCTTGCTGATTCAGGGTGAACAGCAACGCTCAACCAGTCACGGATTGCGTCTTTGTCGCCTTTCACTTGCCAGAATAAGATCAGAGACAGCGAGGCATTCGCAGTCCAATCTACGTGGTAAGTTGATTGACGTAACAAGTGCTGAATTTGGTCGATAAATTTCGACGCTTTATCTATCTCGCCGCGGCTCAATGAAATACGAGCCAACATAGAGTAGCTGTGCAGGTGTTTACTTGGAGAGTGGTGACCAAGGATATCTAACCCTTTGTAGCAACACTCTTCCGCTTCATCTAGTCGGTTCCAACACCAGAAGATCTGGGCGCGAACACGCAGCAAGAACTCATGCAAAGGCACGTATTGAAGCTGGTGCTCTTCAATCAATTTGAATGCACTGTCTTGTAGCTCAAATGCAGCTTGAACATAACCTTGAGCAATCAAGATTTCGCTTTGTTGCAGAATCGCCCACAGAGCCTGATGGTAAACCTGATACTGACGTGCCAGTTTTTCTGTTTGTTGCATCATCGGTAGCGCACGACTGAGGTTACCCATTACGTGATTCACTTCGCCAACAACCGAGGTTGCAACAATACGGCTACGATAAACAGTGGTGTTCAGTTGGCTCAACGAAAGCTCAGCCAGTTCTAACGCTTTTTCAGGTTCATTGCTGTTGATGGCAACTTGGGCGCGCAAGGCGTTGTATTGACCTTGCTGCTGAGTATCGAGTTCAATGTTTCGAGCTTGATATTGAGTCTCTGCCTCTTCCAACAAAGTACCCACTTGGTCATAACGGTGCTGACTTTGTGCAAGCCACGCGCGCAACATGGACAGTTTAGGCTCACTGTAAAGTTGATCCGTGGTTAGTTGCTTGATCGCCATCTCTAAAGATGACAGCTCACCTTGGTTGAACATCGGCCAACCGTGTTCAGTCAGGATTTGAATGATCAGTTCTGGATCTTCAGCGCGCTGTGCGTGGCGTAGTGCTTGGTGTGGTGTGTTTTGCTTGATCCACGCTTTTGCCGCACTTCGATGCAGTTCTGCTTCCTGTTGAGGGATTCGAGCTTGACGCTCATGTGCGAGGAATTCACCAAATAAGTTATGGAAGCGATACCAGTTCTTTTCGCCCTCAAGTGGGTAGATGAACAAACCAAAACGGTTGAGTGATTCGATCATACCTAACGCATCTTCGCGCTGTGTAAGTGCACAAACAAGCTCATCGTTGAAGTGATCAAGCACAGAACATTGCATCAAGAATTGTCGGGTTTCTTTATCTAGCAGGTCGAATACTTCTTCAACCAAGTAGTCCCAAAGGTGGGCGTGGTTAAAGTGAGAAAACGACTCTGCGGATTGTGCAAGGGTGCGTTTTTGGTGCTGTGCTTGCAGCGCGATAAGTTGCAGAGCAGAAGGCCAACCCTCTACATAGTTACAGATACTGTCTGCGGTGATGTCATCAATGCCATCAGCAACACGTTGGTTGAAAAAACGTGTGGTTTCTTCGGTATCAAACGCCAACGAGTCATTACCCAATTCGATCATTAAATCACGAACGCGCAGGTTTGCTGTACCAAGTGGTGGTGTACCACGACTGGTTACAACTAGCGTTAGGTTGTCGGGCATGTGTTTAAGGAAGAAGCGCATTGCTTCGTGGATGTCGTCATTGTTGACCAAATGATAGTCATCCAACACTAGAAAACATTCGTGATGGAATTCCGACATTTCGGCGAACACTTCACTCAATAAAGAATGCAGCGATGAAAATTGTCGTTTTTCTGCTAGTTTTTGGGCATTCGGGCAGGCATTTTGAGTCGCTTTATTAAGCGATTGAAGTAGGTAGTTGATAAAGCGGAAGGCATCGTTGTCACTATCATCAATGCTGTACCAACCCACATTGGGTTTATCTACCAACCATTGTGCAGCCATGGTGGTTTTGCCGTAGCCCGCTGGAGAGCGGAACAACACAAGCTTATAGCAATCTGCGTTCTGAAGCAGATCGAGAACCCTAGGTCGTAGGATTGCATTATGTAAGCGGCCGGGACGAGTTAGTTTCGATGGGATCCACATGTCGAAGTTTTTCACCTATTCCGTGGCTATGTTCAGAATTATCCCAATCTATCGTTGAGTGCAATCCAATGACATTAGCCTAATTACTTAAGTCTTCGCTCATATTACGTGAAGCAAAACGGCACCGACTATGATCCTCCTCAGAAACCTTGCGCTTCTGCATGTTTTTGGGTGTCTACGCCCTTTATTTGAGACTTTGCTCACGTTGTTGGTTGGTTCGTGAATGTGACTTTGTTCTTCCCTACACGGGAATCTATGCAAAGGATGAGAGCTAGAAATTATTTTCGTGATCTGAAACTCAGATTTGATAATGACTGTAATCCGGTTAAATAAAAGTCACATCAATTGAAGTTAAGTTATCGAACGGGAGCTTGTGATCTTAGTCACTCCAACTTTTTGTTCGAAGTCAGAACATGAGAGTCAGATCACTAACCCTAAGTCGGTACGCCCCCTACGCCCTCCCATCTACTCCTAGTCAGTCGCGTTAGCGGGAGGATGTTTAGTTTATGGTGACCATGCACGATATGTCACAGATGAATTAGAACTATTAAAAGCGAGATTTCTGAAATGAAACCAACTCAGCAAAAAACTTTCGATAAAGTGTCGTTCCAAGAAAGCGTTAAGAAGCATTTATCTGCAACCTACGCAACAACGATTGAAAACGCGGATAGCCGCGCATGGTACCTAGCAATGGGTCGCGCATTAGCAGAACTCACAACATTCGACCTGCTAGAAACTGAAAACGATGAAAAAATTAAGAACGCGAAAAGCGTTAACTACCTTTCATTAGAGTTTTTGATTGGCCGTCTGACAGGTAATAACCTGATCAGCATGGGTCTATACGAACAGATCACTCATGCAATGGAAGAGCTAGGTCAAAACCTAACTGACCTTCTAGAAGAAGAACGCGACCCATCACTAGGTAATGGTGGTCTTGGTCGTCTAGCTGCTTGTTTCATGGATTCTTGTGCTGCTCAAGAATACCCAACAGTAGGCTACGGTCTTCACTACGAGTACGGTCTATTCAAACAATCTTTCCAAGACGGCCGCCAACAAGAAGCACCTGACGCGTGGCGCGGTGTTGAAGGTTACCCATGGGAAGTGGCTCGTCCAGAACTAGCACAACACATTGGTTTTTACGGTCATGTAGACGTTGAATTCATCGACGGTAAAGAAGTACGTACTTGGGTTCCAGGTATGGAAGTAAAAGCAATGCCTTGGGATCTACCTATCGTAGGTTACGAGTCAAACACGGTTTACCCGCTGCGTCTTTGGGAATGTCAGGCAATTGCACCATTCTCACTAGCAAGCTTTAACAACGGTGATTACTTCGAAGCGCAACACTCGCTAATCGATGCAGGTAACATCACGAAAGTTCTTTACCCGAACGACAACCACGAGAAAGGTAAGACTCTGCGTCTAATGCAGCAGTACTTCCACTCAGCAGCGTCTGTTCGCGATATTCTACGTCGTCACGAAGCAGCAGGTTTCTCTCTAGAAGAGCTGCCTAAGCAAGAAACGATTCAGCTTAATGATACGCACCCAACAATTGCGATTCCTGAGCTAATGCGCATCTTGATTGACGAGAAAGGCCTATCTTGGGATCAAGCATGGGAAATCAGCGCTCATACGTTCGCTTACACGAACCACACACTACTTCCTGAAGCTCTAGAGACTTGGTCTGAATCATTGATCAACCGTCTTCTTCCACGTCACATGGAAATCATTTTTGAAATCAACCACCGTTTCATGCAAGAAGTTCGCAAGATGTGGCCTGGTGACGGTGAGAAGCAAGCGAAGCTTTCTATCATCCAAGAAGGTTTCCACCGCATGGTTCGCATGGCAAACCTATGTGTGATTGGCTCTTACAAAGTAAACGGTGTAGCTGCGCTTCACTCACAACTGGTTAAGAAAGACTTGTTCCCTGAGTTTAACGAAATCTTCCCAGGTAAATTGACTAACGTAACGAACGGCATCACGCCACGTCGTTGGTTGAAGTTCTGTAACCCAGGCCTATCTAATCTAATCACAGGTAAGATTGGCTCTGAGTGGCCAGCAAAACTTGAGCAGCTTGAAGGCATCGCTCAGTTCGCAACAGACGCGAAATTCCAAAAAGAATTCATGGCTGTTAAGAAAGAAAACAAACAGCGTCTTGCTGATTGGGTTCAAGAAAACATGGGTATCGAGCTAGATACTAACGCTATCTTTGATGTTCAAATCAAGCGTCTTCACGAATACAAGCGTCAGCACCTAGATTTGCTACACATTCTATCTCTGTACCACCGTATTCTTAACGAACCTGGCTTCGAGTGTGAGCCACGCGTATGTTTCTTCGCAGCGAAAGCAGCTCCGGGTTACCACCTAGCGAAAGAGATCATCTTCGCGGTTAACAAGATTGCAGAGAAGATCAATAACGACCCTCGCATTGGCAACAAATTGAAAGTGGTATTCATTCCTGACTACCGTGTAAGCATGGCTGAAATCATCATCCCTGCAGCAGACGTTTCTCAGCAAATCTCACTAGCTGGTAAAGAAGCATCAGGTACGGGCAACATGAAGATGGCTCTAAACGGCGCGCTAACTATCGGTACGATGGATGGTGCAAACGTTGAGATTCGTGAAGAAGTGGGCGATGAAAACATCTACATCTTCGGCCTAGACGTTGACGGTGTTCAAGCACTGAAAGCTCAGGGCTACAACCCATACGACTACTACAATGCAGACCCACTACTGAAAGCATCTCTAGACCTTCTGACTGGCGATGAGTTTACACCGGGTCAACCAGGCCTTCTACGTGCAACGTTTGATAGCCTGCTAGACGGTGGTGACCCTTACCTATGTCTTGCTGACTTCGCATCTTACGTGAAAGCGCACGAAGACATGGGTACGCAATACAAAGACCAAGCAGGTTGGGCTAAGAAAGCGATTCTTAACACCGCATTGGTTGGTAAGTTCACATCAGACCGCTCTATCCGCGACTACGTGAACAACATCTGGAAACTTGAAGCGGTTAACCGTTAATACTTCCAAAGTAGCCAAGGCAGTTTCTGCCTTGGCTCAATTAGCTTGTGAGCAAACAGATGGCTTATCCGATAGCAATGCTTACAAACTGATTGTCACAAGCTAATTGATTAGTAAGAAATTAAATTAACAACCCTACAAAATAGAAAGCGTCAGAACGTTTTCGGAGAGAGCGATGAAAGAACAGACCGTATTAAAACAAGTCGCAGAAATGGCAAACATTGCCGACAGTTACGTTAGTGCGTGGGGCGATGAAGCACAAGTATCAGACGAGACGATTACGTCTCTATTGGCTTCATTGGGCTACGATACAAGCAGCGATGATGCACTATTAAAGTCAGCAGAAAGAAAACACAAAAAAGATGTACTAGACCCAGTTCTTGTCTTGCGTGACGGTGAGCCAGTAGAAGTGGCGCTTAATCTAGGTGTAAGTGCTCGTGAAAGTGAGTTCAGCTGGCGCTTAGAAACCGAGCAAGGAGAGGTACTTGAAGGCTATCTTCAATCTCAAGTCGTTCGTGATGAGCGTGCTGAGGGTGGCCCTTTAGTGTTTGCATTGCCAAGTGATTTGGCATGGGGTTATCACAAGCTAATTGTGAGCCGTAAGCGCCGTAAGAAGCCTTACGAGATGACACTGATTATTACGCCAAAAGCGTGTTTCAAGCAGTCACCAATCGAGCAAGGCAAAAAGCTGTGGGGACCAAGTGTTCAACTTTACACACTAAGAACTCAGCACAACTGGGGTATTGGTGATTTCGGTGACCTAAAACAGCTTGTTGCTGATATCGCTTCTCGCGGCGGTGATTTCGTTGGTCTAAACCCAATCCACTCATTGTTCCCTGCGAACCCTGAAGGCGCGAGCCCATACAGCCCGTCTTCTCGTCGCTGGTTGAACATCCTATACATTGATGTGAGTTCAGTACCTGAATTCGCACTAAGTGCAGAAGCACAACAAACGGTAGGCAGCGCAGAGTTCCAGCAGCGTCTACAAAAAGCGCGTGAAGCACACTGGGTAAACTACACTGAAGTGTCTGAGCTGAAGATGAGCATCTTGCCTTTGCTATTTGCAGAGTTTAAGACTCGTCATTTAGACAAGAACAGTGACCGTGCACAAGCGTTCTTAGCCTTCGTAGAAGAGGGTGGCGACAGCCTAATGCATCAAGCCGCGTTTGATGCTCTACATGGTGAACTACACGCTGAAGATTCTGGCATGTGGGGATGGCCGGTATTCCCTGAGAAGTACCGTACATTCGACAGCCCAGCGACACAGAAGTACATCAAAGAGAACCTAGAAAACGTTCATCTGTACATGTACCTACAATGGCTAGCAGATTGCCAGATCAACGATGCACAGTCTCTTGCTGAAGAGAAAGGCATGGCTGTTGGCCTGTACCGTGACTTAGCGGTAGGTGTTGCAGATTCGGGCAGCGAAACTTGGGCTGACGAAGGCAACCTAGTGATGGATGCGAGCATTGGTGCTCCACCTGATATTCTTGGTCCTCTAGGCCAAAACTGGGGCTTACCACCACTGAACCCAGAAGTGCTTCAAGAAACAAGCTACGATGCTTACATCAAGCTACTTCGTGCGAACATGAAACATTGTGGTGCACTGCGTATTGACCACGTTTTAGGTCTACTGCGTTTGTGGTGGATTCCAAAGGGTGAAAATGCAACCAAAGGCGCTTACATCTACTACCCAGTACAAGACATGCTGTCGATTCTTGCGCTCGAATCTCACCGTTACCAATGTAGCGTTATCGGTGAAGATTTAGGCACGGTGCCTGATGAGATTGTAGACATTCTAGCAGATGCTGGCGTGCACTCTTACAAAGTGTTCTTCTTTGAAACATCAGAAGAAGACGGTGGTTTCATCTCACCGAAACACTATGCATCACAATCAATGGCGGCACTGTGTACGCACGATATGCCAACATTACGTGGCTTCTGGCACTGTGATGACTTGAAGATGGGCCAAGAGATTGGTTTATACCCAGATGCAGCACAGCTAGAAACTCTGTTCGATGACCGTCTTGAGTGCAAACAAGGTATCTTAGACTCAGTGGCATGGCATGGTTTCCTACCTGAAGGTGTGGGTCGCGATGCAAGCAAAGTACCGATGGATTCTTACCTTGCTGAAGCTCTTCAACTGCACGTAGCAGCTGGTGGTTCAACACTATTGAGTGTTCAGCTGGAAGATTGGTTAGAGATGGATAAGCCGGTAAACATTCCTGGCACGGTCGATGAGTATCCTAACTGGCGTCGTAAACTATCAATGAACTTGGACGAAATCTTTGCTCATGAAGGCGTTAATCGTATCGCTTCTAAGCTAACTGACGTTCGAGAAAAAGCAGGTAAGTAATGACGTTGAGTGACTTGAAATTAGGTGGTTTTTTGCTTACGCCGTACGAAACTACAACCTTGGTCACTCAATAATGAATGCTCATCTGGTAGAATAAACCGTCGTTATATTGCCCGCACTAATAGCGGGCATTTTTGTATTATATTTTTTGGATGTTTGGTTAGGGAGAAACGTTTTGGAACTAAGTTCGATTTCAAAGCAAAAACAAATATATACCCAACTATCACAGGCTTGCTTCACAGACCCATTTGCGTTTTTAGGTCCATACTTACCTTCTGATCAAGGTGCATTACGTGTATGGATTCCTGGAGCAGATAAAGTCGAGTTGATTGTTGGAAAGGAACCTCGTATTGAGTTATCGCGAGAGGGTGAAAGTGGTTTCATTCTTAAGCAAGAGAGAGATTTGCGTTTCACTCACTATAAGCTTGCGGTTGATTGGGCTGGTATAGAACAGATCATCGATGATCCGTACCAGTACCACGATCTGTACGCGAGCTACGAAGATCTTCACACACCGAAAGATATGTACCATCACATGGGGGCTCAGTTTATTACGCTAGAGCGTGATGGACAGACGATTGCAGGTACTCGTTTCTTGGTGTATGCACCGCACGCAACAGCGGCAAGCTTGATAGGTAACTTCAACGCTTGGGATGGTCGCCGCCACCCAATGCAACGCTTAGATTACGGTATGTGGGGCCTATTCATTCCTGAACTGGAAGAGGGCGCTCAATACAAGTTTGAATTAAAAGGACCAAATGGCGAAGGCTTACCGCATAAAGCCGACCCATGGGGTTTTTACTCAGAGCAATACCCATCATTTTCTTCTGTGACTTACGATCACGCTCGTTACGAGTGGCAAGATACTAAGTGGCAGAATCGTCCAGTGACGCAAAAGCGTAAAGAAGCGCTTTCGTTCTATGAACTGCACGCGGGTTCTTGGAAGCGTAACGCTGAAGGTGAGTTCTTAAATTATCGCGAGCTTGCGGCAGAGCTGATCCCATACCTAACAGATCTTGGCTACACGCACGTTGAGCTAATGCCAGTTTCAGAGCACCCATTCTACGGTTCTTGGGGCTATCAGCCAGTAGGTCTATTTGCACCGACTAGCCGTTTTGGTTCTCCAGATGATTTCAAATACTTCGTCGATCAGTGTCACCAAGCGGGTCTTGGTGTTGTTCTGGATTGGGTTCCTGCTCACTTCCCAAGTGATGATCACGGCCTAGCAAACTTCGACGGTACGCCATTGTTCCATGATCCAGATCCACGTCGTGGTTGGCACCAAGATTGGAACTCGTACATTTACGATTTAGGCAAAGAGCATGTACGTCGCTTCTTAGTTTCTAACGCATTGTACTGGTTCGAGCAATTCCACATTGATGGCATTCGTGTTGATGCAGTCGCTTCGATGCTTTACCTCGATTACTCGCGCAGCCATGATCAATGGATTCCGAACGCAGACGGCGGCAACGAAAACTACGATGCTATCGCTACGCTTAAGTGGATGAACGAAGAAGTATACAAGCACTTCCCGAATGCGATGACAATTGCTGAAGAGTCTACCGCTTTCCCGGGTGTTTCAGCACCGACCTTTATGGGCGGCTTAGGTTTCGGCTTTAAGTGGAACATGGGTTGGATGCACGATAGCTTGTCTTACATCCAAGAAGATCCAATCAACCGTAAATATCACCACGATACGATTACCTTCCCGTTAGTTTACGCTCACAGTGAGAACTACGTATTGTCTCTGTCTCACGATGAGGTGGTTTACGGTAAGGGCTCTATCCACAACAAGATGCCTGGTGATGAATGGCAGCAAACGGCAAACCTTCGTGCTTATATGGGTTACATGTATGCTCAGCCGGGCAAGAAGCTGAATTTCATGGGTGCAGAATTTGGTCAGACGGCCGAATGGAACCATGATGACCAATTGCAATGGTTCTTGTTAGATTATGATCGTCATCAAGGTGTTCAGCGTTTAACGAAAGACCTGAATAATCTGTACCGCTCTGAAGCTGCAATGCACGATCTTGATTTTGACCCGAAAGGCTTTGAGTGGCGTCTACAGGACTCTGCTGAAGCGAGCATTCTTGCACATGAGCGCATCAGTGAATCTGGTGAGCGTGTATTAGTTGTCTCTAACTTTACACCCGTTCCTCACGAGCATTTCCGCTTAGGTGTTCCTGCAAAAGGTGAGTACTCACTACTGTTGAATACAGACTCAACTGATTATGCGGGCAGTGGTTTTGAAGTGAAGCAGACAGCTGAGATTGAATCGGTAGAAAGCGAAGGTCTAGACACTTCGATTGAGCTGCGTTTACCGCCACTTTCAACAATATTCTATAAGTTGAAATAAGCGCTAGCTTAAAATAAGACGGGAGCCGAAAGGCTCCCATTTTTTTGTTGTCAGTTGCTGTTTTACGCTGGAGTTCTACTAAAATTGGTGAGTTGTAGTAGTGAGCGTCCAATGACCACTTCAATGATCGCCCTTGCATCAGCCCCGAACCTTTCAGTCATCTTTTGGCGAAATTCACCATCAACTTGTAAGTTGAACTCTTCTGGAACACAGTTTTGCGATGCATGGAAAAACATTAGTTTGATAGAGTGTCTAAAAGGTTTTTCAGTAAGTGCGCTTTGCCAAGAGCGATAAAACGTCTCCTGATCTGAAAAGTCTAATGACTTCATCATAATAGCTAATACGTGTTCATGTAAGACAGTTCTTACTGCACGTGTTGAAGGATAGTACCCTTGCAACGTAGTTAAACTAATGCCGATTTCTTGAGCAATCCTTGCATAAGTTAGCGCTTCATGTCCTTCTGCTAGAAAAAGATTTAATACGATTTCATCGTAGTTTTTTTGATTTTCTATTTTCTGAGCTTGGGTAATTCGAGCCATTACAAATCTCTATTGAGTGTAACATTCTGTAAACACATATATTAATAGTTTCTGATAGAGATCTCAAAGCCTAGAGGTAATAAAAACGTCAGTTTATCGTCAAAATTCGATAGATATAGATCGTTCGCTTGAATTTCAACCAGCTCTAAGTCCATATAAAAACACCGCTCTATTGAGCGGTGTGTTATCTAAAGTCTTTGTTTATATTGCTAATTCAGAAAGCTAGAACGGATACCAAAATAACTGCGGCTCTAGAATGCGTTTCGCAATGGCTAACACCACGATAAAAGCGATGACACTCAAACAAACAAAGTCGATACGTTTCAAAGGTGCATAGCTATACCAAGTGCGAGATTTATGTCGTCCGAAACCGCGCAGTGTCATCGCATTTGAGATCTCATCTGCTCTATCTAAGCTTGAAAAAATCAATGGCCCTAACACTTTAGCAACATTTTTGATACGGGTAATGAGTGGTGCCTTCTTAGATAGTTCTACTCCACGAGCCTGTTGAGCGTGCATGATATTGATGAAGTCCTTCTTAACCTCAGGCAAGTAACGCAGGGTTAAACTCACCGCATAAGCAATTTTGTAAGGAACTCCGATACGGTTGAGACTCGCTGCAAACTCAGTTGGATGCGTTGTGAAGACAAAAATCAACGCTATCGGGAACATGCTCATGTACTTGAGCGTGACAGTGACTAAGTAAAACAGAGTCTCTTGGCTCAATGAGTAATTGCCAGGAAGCGTCAATAATAATGTTTCACTGCCGATGAGCTCTGTACCTTGCTGTGGAGCCAATAGATACATGAACAAAGCATTTAGGCTCAGAACACTTGCAGTACCAATCAATAGCGGCTTGTAAACACGAACAGGAACTTGAGTCAGCTTTAATAGATATAAGCCAGTCAGGATCAAAACAACGATGAGTCTAAGATCGAACGTTGTAAGAACAACGGTTACCCAAGCTAAAAACAGTGCAAACTTGGTGATGCCATTGAGAGCGTGTAGCGGTGATTTGGTATCAATGTAATTGATGCCGAATTTTACTTTTGATGCATTCATTGAGCACTTCTCTCGTAGTCGATGAAGTACTGCATAAATGCATTGGTGTCGTCGATTTTCATCATGGTCGCGAGTTCATAAATGCTGGTGGTACAAAGATTTGCGCGTTCTAACAGCGAAGGCTGACTGAATACTTCTGTCATCGCGGTATTGGCAATCAGCTTGCTGTCTGCAATCACGATTGAACGTGTGGTGTACTCTAGAACGAGGTGCATGTCGTGTGAGATGATTACAACAGTAATACCCAAATCACGATTAAGCTTTTGGATGAATGCCAGCATCGATGTGTAGTTACGGTAGTCTTGACCTGCAGTCGGTTCATCCAAGATAAGAAGCTCAGGCTCCAGTACTAAGATAGACGCGATGGTTACACGTTTTTTCTGACCGTAGCTCAGTGCTTCAATCGGCCAGTGGCGGAACTTACTCAGCCCACACAACTCAAGAACATGCTCTACTTTTTCTGTGATCAGCTCTTCTGCAATGTTGCGGTTACGAAGACCAAAAGCAACCTCGTCAAAAATCATATGATGCGAGATCATATGATTTGGGTTCTGCATCACGACACCGACTTTCTGGCTTCTTTCAAAGATAGAAAGTTCAGATAGGTCTTCACCATTTAGATAGGAAGAGCCTGAATCGGCATCGATCACACCCATGATGAGTTTAGTGATGGTTGATTTACCCGAACCGTTTTTGCCCAGAATCGAAACAAACTCACCTTTGCCAATCTTGAAGCTGACATTTTCGAGTGCGTTCTTCTCGCCGTCATAAGAATAAGTCAGACCATGAACTTCGAGTAAAGGTGGGTACTGCTTCTCTGCTACCGGGGCTGGGCGCTCAGCAAACCAAGCTTGAACAGCAGGGCGGAACCTTTTGTAGTCTAAAGCTTTGAGGTTTGACAGCTTGTCTTCGCTGGTTAGTGGGGCTTTCGCCGCCTTAAGCGCCGACAAGTAAAGCGGTTCACGAATACCGTGTGTATCAAGTAATTCAGAAGCCAAGATTTCATCGGGTGTCGTGTCAGCGACGATTTCACCGCGTTCCATTAAGATCACGCGGTCGATATCGCGATGTAGGACATCCTCGAGGCGGTGCTCGATAATCACGATGGTCTTGTTGGTTTCTTTATGCAGCTGGTCGATGATCTCAATCGTTGCCTTACCCGTTTTAGGGTCAAGGCTTGCTAGAGGCTCATCAAACAACAAGATATCAACGTCGTCAACTAAGATGCCCGCTAATGATACTCGCTGCTTTTGACCACCAGAAAGGTCATGAGGTGAACGCTCAAGCATGCCCGCTAGGTCGACCATTTTTGCAGTCGACTTAACTAACGGGTACATATCAATGTTCGACATCAACTGGTTTTCGAGTGCGAAAGCGATATCTTCACCGATACTTAAACCCACAAACTGGCTGTCAGTATCTTGTAATACCGTGCCGACTTGCTCGGTATAATCGTGCATCGAAAACTCAGAGGTATTCTTGCCGTTTATCTCTAAAGAGCCCGTTACCTCACCTTTGATTGCATGAGGTATCAAACCATTGAGACACTGACCTAGGGTAGATTTACCACTACCACTTGGTCCAATAATGACGATTTTCTCTCCTTTCTCTATCCTTAGATTGATATTTTTTAGCGTCGGTTTATCCAGCGACTCATATCTAAAAGAGAAGTTCGAAAATGCTATAGTCATTATCGCTTATGCCTCAGTCAGGTTGCGGCTTTGTTTGTTGCGTTTAGCGACTGATTTTAGGATCAGGAAGCCCACAACAGCGATCAGAACGGTGTTACCCGCTGCGATGATAGACAGTTGAGTGAAGACTTTAGTAAACGGTTCTGCGTATAGGATGGTGTCTAGGAACGCAGAGCAGCCATAGCCTACAACGTTACCTGCAAGGGCCAGTATCACGAACAATACAAAATCTTTCATTGGCAGTTCGCCTTGTTGAAGACGGTTCTTAGTCATCATAGGGAACAAGCCGATAACCATGCCTACTATACCTGAGCCTAAAACCCAAGTTAACCACACGCCCCAACCTGCGAACAGATCCGTAACCCAGTGACCGATAAAGCCAACTAAGAAGCCAACAATTGGGCCGAACAAAACAGAAAATAGTGCTAGGACTGCCATCGCTGGTTTCAATGTCGTGTTCGCAAACACTGGAACACCAAACATAGGTAAACCACCAATGCCGTACAGTGCCGCGCCAATGGCAATAACGACCACTGTTTTAGCTGAAAAGTTCATAGATAACCTCGAATACTGAAAGATAAAGCTGAATAAAGAACGAATATTCGCCATTATTAATATGCGTCTCAATGAGAACGTTTTTTGGGCAAATATAAAAAATAAGGCGCGCATTATACAGTAGAACCCTTCCATAAGGGAAGGTAAGTGTCTAGATGTCTAAAATTCCATCTGAACACTTAAATATCGTGTAAAAAGCGCAATTTTACGGTTAATCAAGCAACAAAAAAGCCAGAGCAGGGTCTGGCTTTTTCATTCGTCTTAACAATGTGTTAAGCGGCTTCGTCGCATATCTACGACCGTTTAGTGGTCTAGGTATAGATAGTTTTGCCAACTCTTCATACGAATAAGCACCTTACGCATGATAGATACGTGAGTGAAGCTGTCAGAATAAACCGAAACCTCAACCGCAGTACCCATAGGTAGATGGTATTCAGATAGGTCATCTGTGATGGTTAACTTAACAAACACGCGACCACTGGTACGCAGAGCATCAGTACCTAGTAAAGCACCTCGAGCTTGGAATTGGCTCTCACCAATCGCAGGCAATACTTCATCAATACGGCCTTTAAACACTTTGCCTGGTAGAGCTCTGAATAAGAACTCAGCTTCGAACCCTGGTTGCAGACGCTGCAATGAGTTTTGTCTAAAAGCAGCGGTGTAGAACTGAGCTTCGGTGTGAACAAATGTCATCACTGGAGCCAGTGGAAGTGGCACGGCCATGACTCCTGGGCGAAGGGCAAGTTGCGTCACATAACCATCTGTTGGCGCACGAACGATAGTTTGGTCTAAGTCAAATTGGGCTTTACGTAAATCGGCAAGTAAACCTGCAACGGCTGTGTTCTCGCCACCAATTTCTGAGTTGAGTGCGATTTGAGCTTGTTGTTGATTCGCCTCTGCAACTTTCACTGCAGCTTCTGCACCTTTGTACGCTTGTCGACGAGTATCGAGTTGTTGCTCGGTAAATGCGCCACTTTCGAACCCACGTTTGTATCGAGAGAATTCACGCTGTGCTTTGTCTCTTTCTGCAATTGCTTTTATTTTGGCGGCTTCAGCCTCTCCCACTTGAGACTCTAAGCCTAGAGCGCCTTGGCTCGCTTCTTTGACTTGCGCTTCCAGTTTTGCAACGGCCGCTTCAAAAGGGATAGGGTCGATCTTGAAAAGGATATCGCCTTTCTGAAGAGGCTTATTCGCTTCAACAGGAACTTCAATTACTTTGCCGCGCACACCAGAAACAATCGGTGTTGTTGAGTAAACTTGGTTACCGATTTGCGTGAACGGATGGTTGTAGTTCATCAATAGAATCAAAGTACCTATGAGTACGACCCCACCAAGTACCGCAGTTGGAACCGTCCACTTGTTTAGAGGGATATTGAATACTTTGAAAATCGTAATACAAAGTGCCGCGTAGGTCATTATCAGCAGTAAATCCATTACTTAGCCTCCTGATCTTGAACGTTGGTGGTCTCTTTCTCTGTGCTGTTTTGCACAGTAGCCGCTTGTTTGAGTTGGGCAATTTCGTCCTGAAGTGTGCTCACTTGGTCGATTAGAGAGTCGACACGGTGATGAATGTCGTGTTGTTCTTCTTCAAGCTTAGCGAAGCCCCAGCCACGATCTTTGCGCCACAACGTAGCCCAAATCCAAAGGAACGGCCAAATAGTGTGTAAAGTGAATAGGCTAACCCAGCCTGAGACGTGAATGGCATCTTGATGAGGGTGGTTGCGTTCTTTCGCAATTTCATAGGGAATATCGTGAATAACGATGATGCCGTAAAAGATGACTAATGCTACGAAAATCAGTAGACCGAGTGCAAAGTAGTCTAAAAACATAACAGATCCTTGTAATGTTAGATGTTAAGTTATAAATATACTACGCTATCATCCAAGTAATTGTTATAAAAATGATTTACCAATTTGAAATAATATGTTGTCGCTTCTTATGTGACTCAAAGCATGGATGGATCTTATAAAATTCAATCGTATTTGAAGAGGTTATTTCGGCTTCTTTGTTGGTATTCAAGCTGACATGATGACAGTTCCGATTCAAACGATGCGCATAGCCATAGCCATAGTCATAACAACAAAAAATAAAGGACAAACACGGATGTATGTAGGTGAATTGGCGGCCATTGGTGCTGCGATTGTGTGGGCGTGTGCGACATGGATTTATGGACAATTTGGACATCGCTTCTCTGCAATGCAACTGAATATTGTTAAGGGTGTAGTGGCATCTGGGATGATGTTGCTGGTAATGCCTCTTATCCCAATGCCGGATTTTGAGCTTAGTACCAACCATTTTCTGATATTGGCAATTTCAGGTGTAATTGGAATAGCGATCGGAGATAGCGCCTATTTTGCGGCATTGAAAAGAATCGGCGCCAATAAGACTCTACTATTGGAATCTTTGGCACCGCCTCTTTCTGGTGTATTAGCGTTGATGTTCCTTGGCGCTGTATTGACATTGCAAAGCTGGCTCGGTGTCGTGATTACAACACTAGCGGTGACCTTCGTCGTCTTCCAGCCATCAAAATCGGCGAGCGGTGATTCGAATGACAAAGCGGAGTGGGGTGGCATTGGTTATGGGCTTGTGGCGAGTGTTTGTCAGGCATCTGGTGTGGTTATTTCTCATTACGCGTTAGTGGCGGGTGACATTCCACCATTGTTAGGTGCTTTGATTCGCCTGACGATTGGCGTGTCTGTCGTAATGCTAATTATCCCTTTCGTTGAAAAGAAGCCTTATTCATCGATAAAAAGAGATTTATGGGAAATGACCAAGCTCGACAAACTTTGGTTATTAGGGGCGATCTTTGTTGGGACGTTTCTCGCCCTTTGGCTCCAGCAAGTGGCGCTGAAAAATGCTAACCCTGCGGTTGCACAAACATTGATAGCGACCAGCCCTGTCTTTATTTTGGTGATTTATGCGCTGAAAGGGGAAAAGGTGTCAAAGCAAAGTGTCATCGGCACACTTGTCGCCCTTGCGGGAATTTCTCTGTTCTTTTATCAATAAGGGGCAGGCTTTTAGTTACAGAGCTAAAGAGCTAAAGAGGTAAAGAGTGCCATGGCTCTACTCTGTACAGACTTGATTGCGGCCGTTGGCTTTAGCTCGGTATAGCGCTTTATCGGCACGGTAGAAGGTGCGTTGAGTATTCTCTCCGTCACGATGCAAAGTGATACCGATACTCACGGTCAAACCGCGCTCCCCAAGTATTTCATGCCATCCGAACTGGAAGATGCGTTCTCGATAATTTTCAGAGTGCATTTCTGCCTTAGCGAGATCGCTGTTCTCTAGGATGACCAAAAACTCTTCTCCGCCAAATCGTACACAGGATGCACCTCTGAACTTGAAGTACGATCTAAGCTCTTGAGAGACGCTGACGATCGCTTTATCACCCACTAAGTGGCTTAGTTCATCATTGATAGACTTAAAGTGGTCAATATCGATAACCATCAATGCGAAAGAGGTGTCGTGCAGCAGCATATCTTTCAGTTTCACATCTAACCAACGACGGTTGTGTAATCCTGTCAATGGATCGGTGAATACGTCTTGTTGAAGTTGAGCAACCGCATTCTTGTGTTGCTCAGTCGTCTCTTTTAGTTCTTTGTTTTCTTGTTCAGAGAGAATGAGTTTGAGTTGTAACTCAAAACGAGACAAGCGGCGTAACTGGCTTGCACCGAGTTCACTGATCGGGATCTGCTTCATTAGATCGGTTTCAATTCGGTAGCCTTTTTTCTCATAGCTTAGCGCTTCTTGAAAACGTCCTTGATTCATACACACGTCACTCAGCGAATCGTAGAATCGCTTCGCAAGCACTGGCGACGAGTAGGCTTTCACACGTTTGTCTGTGCTCGACAAAATCATGCTCGCGTAGTCTTGCTTGCCAGTTGCACTTAGACAATGTGCTAGCTCTAGACGAGTCATAGTCGAAAGCCAGCTTGCTTGAGTGCTGTTGGCTGGGTATTGAACCTTGGACAGACAGCGTAGCGCTTCATGATATTTTTTCTTAGCGCGCAGCACCTTTGCTTGGTAAAGCAATATTTGAGCTGTGAGTAACTTGTCACTCACCAAAATACTCAGTTCTTCGCACTCATTCAGTAAATCGCTGGCTGCAGTAATACGGTTGAGCAGAAGCAAGCTCGCCACCATATGCAGCTTGAATTTGAGGCGAAGTGAGCGACTGCTTATCGCATGGTCTATGCTGCTGATTTTTTGGTAATAACGAAGGGCTCTGTTGTGATCGCCATAGGAATCACACAGGTTCCCCATGCCTAAAATTGCTAGTACATACTCATCGATATGGCCGTGTTCAACCGCGATTGTCGATGAACTGATGAATTCATTGAGTGCTGACGTGTAATCACCAATTTCAACTAAGCGGTCACTTAGGCTGGTCTTGACTGTCAGAATGTCTTCAATATCGGCAGGAAGGTGGAGCAGATCGAGTGCTCGTCTCAACTCTTCGATACTGGTTTGATTTTGTTGTAACTCGGCACGGTATTCAGAGCTGATGATATAGCAGTGCGCTTGCTCTGTTTGCGTTGTCGAAACGTGCTGGCGAATGTGGTTCCAGAAGATGATCGCTTCTTCACCTGATACCGATGAAGGGTCTAAACCGGCGTCTGTGATCTTGCTTAATAGCGTTTCCATTATTCTATTACCTCAGCATCGTCTTCTTCTAATTGTTCAAGCGTAAACGGGAACGTCAAAATATCATTGAGGCTGACGGTCGGTCTTGAACCTTTTAATCCTTTTCTATGCCAAGGATAAATATCAAGCATGGTGCTGAGAGTTTGGAAGGTTTGCTCTGCGGCTTCGCCTTTTTCGGAAAGCATAAGAGCCACACGTTCAGAACTTAGCCTTGCAATGAAGTCATTCTGGTTACATAAAGCATGAGCAATCTCGGTACAGACATCTAAGTAATCAGTATCGACATGATGGAACATAATGATGCTGTGGTTTGAACGCTTAAGCTCTGTCTTAAAGAGGACCAGTTTTTCCCACCAAAAGGTTTCAGAGACAACGTAAGATAGGTGCTTTTCAGGATCGTATTCGTGTTGGCCACGAATACGATTAATCAGCTTTCGTGCCCTCTGTTCAAGCTGGCGTTTTGAACTGCGTGCTTTGTCCAAACCGACACGATTAGTTTGCTCTTTAAGCATGCCGATAGAATATTGACGGTACTTTTTAAAGGCGACTAATGCTGCTTTGAAATCCTGGTTTTCTTCTGCAACCAAGGACTGTTGGTAACAAATTTGGCTAAGCAATTCACCATTATCAAATTCATTGGCGGATTGTTCAGCGAGTCTCAGTAATTCTGCCGCTTGTTCTGGCCTTTTTCTCAGGAGATCCAATCGAGCTCGACTGATGTATGAATGCGCCTTCATCCAAACTAGGTTGTGTTCGACTGCCAGACTGTGCGCTTTGGCAGTGGCGCGCTCTGCGTCATCTAAGCGTTCAAGACCAAGTAGAGCAAGGCCTCGGAAGTCCCATACTTCTGCATGCCAAGTGTTATCTTTATGGTCTTTTAATGCTTCTTCTGCACCGTCTAGTACCGATAGCATTTCAACATAGTTGTTGAGCAGATAGTAATCCCACGCGAGCAGTATTCTGGCTTTGCCCTCTAACCAACCAATGCGGCTGTTGTTAGCCACTTTAACGGCAAGTTGGTGAGTAGAACGTGCAAGTTTATATTCGTGGGTCATTCGCCAAATATTGCCGAGACCAATGAGGCATTCAATTTGAACTTCGACTTCATCAACCAACGCAGATTGCTCTAAAGCATTGATCCAAAACTGTTGGGCGGAATAATATTTGGCTTGCCCCCAGAACTGGAGAGCGTGTAAATGGAGGATTTCAGGGAGAAAAAGGTCGGTATCTAATCGGCTTTGGCGCTTATAGGCTTCCTTGATGTGCTTTAAACCTTTCTGGTAATCCATCAGGTTCCAGCTACACCTTGCCATTAACATCAATGACTGGATGGCACCCTCTTCAAACAGAACTTGCTCTGATCTGACTAGGCACTGTTGAGCGATCTCTAGGATCACCGATGGCTCAGAGTCAACACGAGTTTTGAGTTTTTCTAATTCTGTTTCAAGAAGGTACTGATTTTTGTCCAAGACTTAGATCCATGATTATCGAACATATTGATAACACAATCATTATAAGAGTGTAATTTGAGATAAGCACCAATTATCTTTCTTAGAGCGTCAAAGGAACATCGATCTTTTCTAATTATGGGTGTTACCTCATGTTGTTGCTTTAAAATCAATGAGTTCCCGAATAATTATCTAGAGGCTTTGTTGCTATGAAAGTAGTTGCTTTAGAGTTAATGGCTGCTCTGCTACGCCCAAGCGTTGCGCTGCCGTGAGCCCTTGCTTATCTTGGTAGCACAGATTGTGCCAAGCTCTAAATATGTCGAGCAATGGAAGAATGCCCCCAGGACGAAGTTTACGTCTGGGCTCATTGATGAAGCTATCAAATAACAGCTGAAAGCGCTGTTGATAGAACTTAGTTTGTTGAATTGAGGCCGTGTTAAACCACTGTTTTGGTTCTGGATTGTTACCTGTTAGGTAGCAGATGCCTTTCTGATTATCACCTTGATTCGCAATAGCCCAACGATCTCGCCACCAACTCATATGAACGATGTCGATCTTTTCAAAACTTTGATCGTCTTGCCAGCCTGAATCTTCCTCTACATACATAAGGTCAATATTTTGACTCTGAATGCGCGGCAAACATACGCTTAAAGCGGCAGATCTTAGTAATGGATCTTGTGGCATATAGATGGCGACATGTTTGTCTTCATTACACATATCCAACACATGTAGGAAGTGAGCATAAGAGGTATAAGGCGGTCGAATTAGTGCGCCTTTTGAAGGGTAGCTAAATGTGGTGAGGTTACCCATAGGGTCCTCAACGTTACCTCTCGCAAGAATCACTTGGTACTGCTGTTCAATGCGCTCTTTTAGTTTGTCAGAGGGCTGAGGTAGTTCGAGATTCGCTTCTGAAGAGTGCTCTTTGGATACAAAGCGTGCAACATCATCATAAGGGTTGTGGTCGACATTCCCTGATGGCTCTTCATTTTGAGAGTAGTTAACGTGTTGGCAAAGGATGTAGCCAGAATGCGCCTCGCCAGTCGCTATCCAAACCACACCGTTGTTACTTTGTGGCTGTAGACGCTGGTAGTGAGATGCGAACTCGTAATCTTTCGCATGGTTAACCCATCGTGCATCGATCATCGCTAATTTACGACGACAACGGCTCGCGATATGGTCAACATGATCATAGAAAGTCTTTGGATTGATCTCTAATTTTCTACAGATTTCACGTACGGAATAGCCCATGAACAGTAAGCCCATGAGGTTTTCTTGAAATTGAAGTTTTTTATTGGATCCAGACCATTTATCAACGAAGGTTGATTGGCAGTCTTTGCATCGATAACGCTGCCTGTCGCCACTATAGCCGAAGGCATGATAAAGATGTTTGTGGGTATGAACCGATAAGCCGAAGTTATCGCAATCATCATTACGACAAGCAGGGAGCCCATCGCTGTGAAGTTGTCTTAGGCGATGAAGTTCGCTTAACACTTCACGATTGTTAAGTAAGGGGGGGAAAGCTCCACATTCACGACAAACCATCGCTGGACGCTTAGGGTTAGCGTGTTGCAAAACATACCGTTTTGCATCGCTCAAGCCAAAGTTGTCACACGCCAATGTTTTACAAAAGTTGAGTTGCAAACCATCCGCATCTTTTGGCAGCTTGTCGTTAGACACGATCTCCCCCTCGGGATTATTTGAGCAGCCAAGCGAGCTTGGCTGCGGGGTAACGCTTTTCAATGTATCTTTTATCAAGTCGTTAGATGTTGATTGCTGTCTCTAGAGCAACTTTCATCATGTCGTTGAAAGACTTTTGACGCTCTTCAGAGCTTAGTTTCTCGCCACGGATGATGTGGTCAGATACTGTTAGGATAGTCAATGCTTTAGCACCAAGGTCTGCAGCAACACCGTAGATACCAGCTGCTTCCATATCAACACCTAGGATGCCTAGTTTTTCCATTTTTTCGAAAAGGTCAGCTTCTGGAGTGTAGAAAAGGTCAGCAGAGAATACGTTACCAACTTTAACTGGAACTTCTTGTGCACGTGCTTGGTTTACTGCTTCTTCTAGAAGGCCGAAATCAGCGATAGCCGCGAAGTCGTGGTTGTTGAAACGAATACGGTTTACTTTTGAGTCAGTAGAAGCACCCATACCGATAACAACGTCCATTAGTTTAACGTCGTCACGTACTGCGCCACAGCTACCTACACGAATAACATTTTTCACACCGTACTCAGCGATAAGCTCGTGTACGTAGATGCAGCATGATGGGATACCCATACCGTGGCCCATTACAGAAACTTTCTTACCTTTGTAAGTGCCTGTGTAGCCAAACATGTTGCGAACGTCACAAACTTGCTTCACGTCATCAAGGAATGTTTCTGCAATGTATTTTGCGCGAAGCGGGTCGCCCGGCATAAGTACTGTTTCTGCGAAATCACCAGCTTGAGCATTAATATGAGGTGTAGCCATGGTCGTTCTCCAAAGTTTAAACGGTAATTATAGGAACAGGATTTAATCAATTACCGATTCTGTTGAATTGAATTCGTTTTGTTGAGGCAATATTAGCGAGTTAGAACGTGGCTCCATGAGACTTTAGTCACAAAATAGGTCTGTCATTATAGTTTTATTAATATTGATAACCAAATATGTTGAAAGCGTAAAGGCAATCGATTTTGTATGGGTAAATTGCAAGCCAATGAGAGGAAAAGGCCCACATATAAACTTGTTGCCTATCAGTTTCGAGACAACAATACGTTGTAGAGACGTTTGATCAGCGATAATCTAAACTTTGATAAAAGACAAACCAAGGATTTGTATGTCGTATTGCGCTAACTCGACGCCTTTGCAGTCAATGAAAACCCGACTACACAGGGCAGCATCGCTTGTTGTAAGAACTACTTTGCTTGCCAGTGGAATAGCTTCATCGTGGGTGTCTGCTGCAACCTTTGAATTGCCACCAACAGAAAGCCGTATTGTTGGCAGAATACAGCAGCATGAAGTGGTGGCGGGCGAAACCTTGGCCATCATTGCCAAGCAATACGATATTGGTTTCCTCTCTTTAATGGCAGCCAACAAAGGAGTGGATCCTTTTCTTCCCGCGGAAGGTTATGTGTTGAGCATTCCAAGTCGTCTGATTCTGCCTGATACCCCAAGAAAGGGGATTGTTATCAACCTTGCTGAGTTGAGGTTGTACTACTTTGAGCCCGATAAAAATCAAGTACATGTTTTTCCTGTCGGCATCGGTCGAGTGGGACGCGATACCCCCGAGATGATCACCAAGATAAGTCAAAAAAGACCGAATCCAACATGGACGCCACCAAATTCAATCCGCAAAGAGTATCTTGAAAAGGGCATTGAATTACCGAGAGTGGTTCCTGCCGGACCGGAAAACCCATTGGGTGAGTACGCTTTGAGGCTTGCTTATGGCGCTGGTGACTACTTGATCCATGGTACTAATAAAGACTTCGGAATAGGTTTACGAGTTAGCTCTGGTTGTATCCGAATGGAACCTAAGGATATTGAATGGCTGTTTGAGCAAGTGAACCGTGGCGAACAGGTCACCATTATCAATGAGCCAATCAAAGTGTCACTAGAGCCAGATAGAAGTGTGTTTGTCGAAGCGCACGAACCATTAACTCGAAGTGATGGTTCAAAGAAATCATTACAGATCCCTGTGGAATTAAAATGGTGGCTTGAAGACGCAGAACTGCCTAATTCAAAAGCGAAGGCGGTTATCTTTGCTCAAAACGGCGTGCCTGTAGAGATAGCACCACCTGTGATTGAGTTTTAATTCGATTGCCTCTTCTGTAACAAGGGGCGGTTTCCCTTTCTCTACTCGAATTAGTCCCTTCTACTCAAGTTAGTATCGCCCAAAAAAAAGCACCACATCCGTTAAGAGGTGGTGCTGTCCATATACTGCTTTTGCGACTTATTTAAACTACAGCTTAATCGCACTTAGATCTCAGACTACTTAGTGTACGACTCAGCGATGTTGTCGATACGTTCGTTAGCACGATCCGCTTCTTCTTTTGCTGCCATAGCGGCTGCTTCTGCTTCTTGTGCCTTCATTTCTGCGGCTGCTTTGTCACTCTTAAGTGCTTCAACTTCGCTAGTAAGTTGAGCAACTTGGTTAGTTAGTTGATCCATTTCTGACACTGCAGCTTCTTCTGGCTCTGAAGAACAACCGGCTAAAATGAAAACTGAGGCTGCAGCTGCGATTAACGTCTTATTCATAAGAACTCCTTGCTTATTTATCATCAAAAGATGCGCTATACATTCTCTATCATATAGTCGCTTCATTAATGATTGTAGCGACTAATTTTTTAACTGCAAAAACAATAAATAAAGAAATTGCTAAATTTTTGAGGTAATTAGCTGAGCATCACGTTCTGTCTCACTTATGAGATGAAGGGTTTAGAGGCGACTGTAATGTGTTCTTGGAGAGCCATCCCTTTGTTGGCAATGCATACAATGTTCTAGCTAGAGATAGATTAAAGGATAAATTTACTGTGATCTCTATCCTTATAAAGTACTTTCGCGGTATCATGTCACGTTAAATTAATTTTATTCAATACCATCATGACTGGAGAGTCCTTTGCACTTTAAAGATTTAGGCTTAGATAACCGCTTACTGAAGAACTTAAAACATTACGACTTCAAGAAGGCGACAGAGATCCAATCAAAAGCGATCCCTGTTGCTATTGCTGGTAAGGATCTATTGGCTTCATCAAAAACGGGATCAGGAAAAACATTGGCGTTTGTGTTGCCAATGATACATAAGGCTTTAAAAACAAAAGCGTTTTCTGCTAAAGATCCTCGTGGTGTAATTTTGACTCCTACTCGTGAGCTGGCTAAGCAAGTTTATGGTGAACTGCGTAGCATGCTTGGTGGTTTATCTTACGAAGCGGCGCTTATCTTGGGTGGCGAAAACTTTAACGACCAAGTTAAAGCACTGCGTAAGTACCCTCGTTTTATCGTTGCAACTCCAGGTCGTCTTGCTGACCACTTAGAACATCGTTCATTGTTCCTAGATGGTGTTGAAACGCTAATCCTTGATGAAGCAGACCGTATGCTTGACCTGGGTTTCGCTCCAGAACTTCGTCGCATTGCTAATGCTGCTAAACACCGTCGTCGTCAGACACTAATGTTCTCTGCAACGTTAGATCACGCTGAAGTAAACGGCATTGCCAATGAAATGCTAGATGCGCCTAAGCGTATCTCTGTTGGTGTTTCTAACGAGCAGCATTTAGATATCACTCAGAAATTCTACCTATGTGATCACCTCGATCACAAAGAAGCGATTCTAGACCGTGTACTAGAAGAAGCTGAATACCGTCAGGTAATGATCTTCACTGCAACTCGTGCTGATACCGATCGTCTAACAGATAAGTTGAACGAGAAGAAGCTTAAAGCGGTTGCACTGAGTGGTAACCTAAACCAAACGCAACGTAATGCTATTATGAGCCAGTTTGAGCGTGCGGTTTACAAAATCTTGGTAACAACCGATGTTGCTTCTCGTGGTATCGATATTCCAAACGTGAGCCACGTTATTAACTTTGATATGCCGAAGCACACCGAAGAGTATGTTCACCGTGTTGGTCGTACTGGCCGTGCAGGTAACAAAGGCGATGCAATCTCTTTGGTTGGTCCAAAAGACTGGGACAGCTTCAAGCGTGTTGAGCTTTACCTTCAACAAGATCTAACTTTCTCAGTGCTTGAAGGCCTAAAAGGTAAGTTCAAAGGCATCAAGCCTCGTAAACCAGCCTTCAAGAAGGGCGGTCCAGCTAAGAAAGCGGGCAAACCTCAAGCGAAGAAGACAGCGAAGAAGCCAGTTAAACGTGATAAGAGCTTCCACCAAAATGTGGCAGTGGGTGATACCGTGTTTATCCCTAAGAAGAAAGTTGCGCCAAAAACTGACGATGAGTAACCAACTCGCGTGAGCCAAAAGCTAACGTAAATAAAAACCGCCAATATTAGGCGGTTTTTTTGTGTCTGTACCTTGTCTATTTCTCGTCTCCCTTTATCTTGCCCTATGCTCATTTAACTTCTGAAAAGCTTGAAAGGACACCTATCCTTGCATCTATTCAAAGTCGAAGGTCGAAAATGAAGACATGAGAATATTATCCGCTAGATATTTATGGATTGCGGTAGTTGGGTGCGTCACGCCCCAAAACACATAGCGGTCTGAACCATAGGTTGCGCATTCGTTAGTTAAGCTATGGCGATATAAGTAATCGGAAGCTGAATGGCGCTGAATATCTAAACATGCATCTGTGGCGTTCTGAAATCCATGTTGCTGCGGGTTTTCAGTAATGTGGTTAAACAGATCATGAGCATTGAAAAGTACGACATTGACCCCCCTAGCTTGGTAATACTCAGCTTGCTCTTTGATGAAGAGGTTAAACTCAATTATTTTGCTATGCACAATAGAAATTTCATCTTCTGTCGAGTATTTAAATTGTGGAGCTTTTGTGGCGTCAGGGAGAGTGAAGAGCAAAATGTTTTGAGCACCACTTCCCGTTAAACGAATTAGAGCGCTGCTGAAATCAGCTTTTACATCAGCCACCGATCGTTCGTAATTCATAAAGTCGTTAAGGCCGAACTCCAAAGTAAATAACGAGTTTTCTGGACGGTAATTCTTCGCGGCTTCCATGTATTTCAGGTACGACGTGACTTGGTCATAAACTCCTTTGAGGACTCCATACTGATTTGTGCCTGCCGCCCCACCAACTGCCCAGTTATACAGAGGTATGTTTTTCTCTCTAGCTAGGTACTCAGTCCAGACTAAGCCATTTGAGAAGTGACCTAAGAACCATGAGTTGGCATTGGGAAGAACCCATTGCGAACCGTTGAATAAGTTTCCAGTATCAGAAAGGCTATCCCCAAATGTGATGATTCGATTAATTTTATTATCTTGGAGTTCTTCGTCATTGGTCCATATTGAGTGGTTGTAGGAGAACCGACTGTCTGCTGCAAAATAAGTGATGTCGGCGGCATCATGCTGGATGTCTAGTGTCTCTTCGCAACGTTGTTCTATTTCTGATTGTGGTGTTCCACTAAAGAACATGTTTTTATACGATGAGGGCGACCACCAATATCCATCGATAGTGTAGTAATTGCCATCTTCGTTTCTTGCCCATTTCCAATCAGTTGCAACTGAGTCATTCGATATGTCGGTTCGGTACCAGCATCTGATATATGATCGTGTATCAAGCATCTGCCCTTGTGCTACTTCGTCAGGAATTGTTGCATCTAGAGGCATTGATGTATCGGCGATAGCTGATGCAATTAGAGGCATTGTCAACGTAAATACCAAGATCATTTTCTTCATTTTAGAGTACTCATTTAGCAAAGTAAGTAAGGTTAATTACTTTATTATTAATAATAAGAATAAATATCATTTAGGCAATGTATTGAATATTACTCATTGTTGCGTCAATAACTCATATGAAGCACGTATAATAAGTGTTACATAGATCCAACTTTCAACGGTTTTGCGTTCATTAATTTTTATCTGGGCGAGAGTCCATACCTACTTTATTAACATTTACTATTAATAGTTATCTCACTTAATTATTATTAATCAATTGCTTACTTGTTTTATCGTTTATTGTGACTTTGGTTGAGCAATGTTCATCACTACTGTTTAATTCCAGTTCAATCTCACAAATATCGAGTCCCTACTTTCTGTTTTATAAAATCATCAACTACGGTTCTTTTACTCATCAGAGGTCTAATCTGTTTAAGGAAAGAGCATTGAAAAAGATATTAATTTGGACGATAGCTTGTCTATCCAGTTTTGGTGCCTATGCAGGAACGAGCGCATCGGCATTAGAAGTCAGCGGATACACTGAAACGAAATATCCCATTGTGTTGGTACATGGCTTGTTTGGCTTCGATACATTGGCGGGCGTCGACTATTTTTATGGCGTACCGGAATCTCTGACAAAAGATGGCGCGAGTGTATACGTCGCTCAGGTTTCTGCGACCAACAGCTCTGAAGTGCGTGGAGAGCAGTTGCTGGCTCAAGTTGAAACACTGTTAGCCGCGACCGGGGCAAGTAAGGTGAACCTAGTTGGTCACAGCCACGGCGGACCAACAGCGCGCTATGTGGCTTCAGTTCGTCCTGATCTGGTAGCTTCAGTGACAAGCATTGGTGGCGTCCATAAAGGATCTAAAGTTGCCGATCTCGTGCGTGGAAGCGTATCAGAAGGCTCAGCTGCGGAAGGTATCGCGGTTAAGTTGGCTGGTGGATTGACGACACTGATTAACCTTTTATCTGGTGGAACGGATCTAGACCAAGATGGCCTTGCATCTCTTGAAGCGTTGACCACTGAAGGTTCGCTTGCATTCAACCAGTTTTACCCTGAAGGCGTTCCGACGTCTGCGTGTGGTGATGGTGAATGGCAAGCAAACAACGGTGTTTATTACTATTCATGGACAGGATCTTCCACTTTTACCAACCTTCTGGATCCTACCGACGGAGCGATGACAATCCTTGGTTTAGCTTTTAATGAACCTAATGACGGGTTAGTGGGAGCATGTAGCGCGCATTTGGGCAAAGTGATTGGTGATGATTACAAAATGAACCACCTAGATGAGATTAATGGGTTGTTGGGTATTCATCATCTCTTTGAGACTGATCCAGTGACGTTATATCGCCAACACGCGAATCGATTGAAGTTGGCTGGCCTGTAAGTCGCGCTGCCCAAAGTTAAGATCATAAGGAAAATATAATGAAAAAGACCGCCATTTTGTCGATAACCACGATAGCCCTGATGAGCACAGCGGCGGTCTTTTTATATCTAAAGAAGGAAGAGGTAAGTTCATATAATAACAACGAACAAAGCGCTTCTTCATTGAAGGTTAGCTCTCAACAAGATACCGAAATCGATAGTGCGTCAGCCAAAGACATGATGGAATATTTCGTGTCAGGCAATACAGAATTAACCCTCGAAGAGATTCGTGACAATGTGGCAAATCACCACGAGCAATCACAAGCAGCGGTGGTCGATGAAGCATTGTTCGCAAAGTATCTTGAGTACAAGTCGGCACTGACAACATTGGATGTTCAATTCGACACCACCTCAATATCCGCAGAGGACTTACGCGCGCTGAATCAAGCTCTGCTTGACCTTCAAACTCAATTTTTCAGTGAGAGCGAGATAAGTATCCTGTTTACCCATGACAATAAAATGAGGGAAATCGCTTTAGAAAAGTTACTTCTGAAACAAGAAGGGCTAGAGGAACAAGAATATCAGCAAAGGCTTGAATCTTACCTATCTGAACAACCCGATTATGTTCAGTCCAGTCATCAAAATCAGGTTTTATTACAGCAACTATCCAACTCACAAGGTCTAGACGAACAAGGTAAATACTTGAAGAGAAATGAACTGGTTGGCGAAGAAGCGACACAGAGGCTCGAAGCACTCGATAAACAAAGAGCGGACTTTGAAGGAGCTTTAGAGATTTATTTTGTTGAACGAAATGACATTTTGAATGACTCAGCCCTCTCGACAATTGAGCAACAAGAGACGATCGCTCAGCTTAGAGAAGCTCATTTTCAGCCACAACAGCTTAGAAGGGTAGAAGCGATTGAGAGAATCAGAGCCGCTGAGAACGGCCAGTAAGGTTTGGTGATTTAGTCAAAAATCTATCGAAAATAAAAAACCAGTCAAGAGTGACTGGTTTTTTATTATGGGTGAGTTGCAAGGTAAATAAAGCTAAATGTCTTTATCCCTTAAACCTTAAAATAATCCAACTGCTGCTTTTGCTGCTCGGCTAGGTTAGATAGCTCATGGCTCGCTGCTGCGGCTTGAGTAATACCGGTTACGTTTTGGCTTACTAGGCTGTAGATGTTTGAGATATTACGGTTGATGTCTGCTGTCACTTGGCTTTGTTCTTCTGCGGCAGAGGCAACTTGAGTGTTAATTTCTGTCATGTCGGTTACTGAGTTAGCAATACCAGAAAGTGCTGCGCTCACCTCGCCTGAGAGTGTTTGGTTGTGCTCTAACATAGACAGTGAACTGCTCATGCTCTCATTGGCGTTACCCGATTGAACCTGCAAGCCTTCGATAATTGCTTGGATCTCTTTGGTTGAATCTTGCGTACGAGCAGCCAGCATTCGAACTTCATCGGCTACAACTGCGAAACCACGGCCACTCTCACCAGCTCGTGCGGCTTCGATTGCTGCGTTAAGCGCAAGCAGGTTAGTTTGTTCAGAGATGCTTTGAATCACCTCAATCACTTTACCAATTTGTTCAGAGTGCTCTTTTAGCGTGCCTACAACGTTCGCAGCTTCGCTGAGCTGAATCGCCATTTGCTCATTGGCTTGGTTGCTTTCATTAAACAAGCTCATACTGTGCGTCGCCATTTCGTCGGCTTGCTTGGAAGCTGAATCGGCTTGTACTGCATTCTCGTTTACGTGCGATGCTGTGCTCTCAAGTTGGTTCACGGCAGAAGCCACTTGTTCCACTTCTTGCTTCTCTTGATCAGAGTTCGCACTTGATTGCGTCATTACTGCCGCCAACTCTGTTGATGCAGACGCCACTTCAATACTGATTCGAGATAGTGAACTTACGGTGTCGCGCAATTGCTCAACGGATTTGTTTACGTCTTGGGCAAGGCGAGATATTTCGTTGTCGCCATGCTCTTCCGCTTTTACTAGCAGGTTACCTTTTGCTACTTCGCGCATGGTTTCTTGGATATTGCTAAGCGGCTTAACAATGATGCCAGCTAGCGTCCAGCTGATGACTAATGCGATTGAAAGAATCACTAACAGTGCGATGGTTGCGGTGTTGAGTGTGCTGGTGTGTTGCTGGCCATTGATGTCCACTTCTTGAGTGGCAATACGGTTCAGTTGCTTTGAGAGGAGGTTGATAGCTTGCACCATTTCGTTACCCGCGTGACGATATTGGTCGATTGCGATCTGATAGCGGTTATCAAAGTCAGAAGGTAGCGCTGCGCTGCCATGTTTTGCTCTTAATAGAGGAAGCATAGTGGTGCGAGAAAAATCGACATAGTGATTCATCGCTTTGCTCATTGCGGCTACTTCATCTTGCATGCCTGGCACTGTGTCTAATGAGTTCAGTAGGCGAGTATTTTGGTCGCGTTTTTGGTTTAGTGTTTCAACCAGTGTTTTTACGTCATCAGCATTGAATAGGCTGTAGATCGCTTTGATGCGCATGCCATAGCTGTTGTCGACGATTTCACTGAGTTCTTCTTTATGTAGGATGAGTTGATCGGTTGCTGTTGATACATCTTTAAAAGCGTTTTCCAGTTTGTCACCACCGATGATGACACCCGTCAAAAGTAATACGACAGAAAAGAGTACTGGAATGAGAATTTGTATTTTTATCGATAAGCCACTGAGAAGTTGGCGCATGTAATGTCCCTCTTTGAATAAATAAATGAGCAGAAGCAATTGTTATTATTGTTATTAGTCAGTGATTCTAACTTCTGAGAATGACAATTCAATCAGTAATAGATTCGATTTTGATATATGCGATAGGTATTTCATAAATTCTGATTATTTATCGTACAAACAAGGCTTTAGCCATTTTTAAGATAGGGTTATTTAACACAGAACCCTGTGTGGTATTAGGTAATGAAAGGGATGGCGAGATATTGAGCGGTTTGGCTTAAATAGGTTGGAATGAATATTCAGTGCCTATAAGTGAGGCTAATTTATTACTTCAAGGTTTATTTGGTAGGGGGAAAACAAGAAAATAAATTGTAGTTGTCATATAGCCTTCAATTAAGTGAAACACAACTGTCACATTCAGATTCTAAAGTGGGCACCGTTCAAGCAAAACAACATTACGGCAATAACGCCACTAAAGGAAATTTGTGATGAAAAAGACAGTTATCGGTGCAATCGCACTACTAGGCGCTCTAACAGTGAATACAGCTTCAGCTAAAGAAACTATCTCTGTAGTTGGCTCTAACAGTGCTTCTCCACTGGTTGAAGTTTTTGCAGAAACCTACATGAATAAAGGCGAACCAGTGTTCATCGAAATTCAAGCACCGGGTTCTTCTGCAGGCATCAAAGCAGCAAAAAATGGAAGTGCTGACCTTGGTATCTCTTCTCGTGACCTAAAAGAAGAAGAGAAAACAGCTGACCTGAAAGAGCTCGTTATCGCTCGTGACGGTATCGCAGTTGTTGTTAACCCAAATAACGAAGTATCTGCTCTTACAGCTGAGCAAATCACTTCAATCTACAAAGGCGACATCACTAACTGGAAAGATGTTGGTGGTGCAGACAAGCCAATCGTAGCAATCACTCGTGATACTGCATCTGGTACACGTGGTGCATTCGAAGACATCATGAAACTTAAGAAGAAGATTGGCGACAAGAAAGTATCGGCTATCTCTCAACGTGCACAAGTTGCAAACGGTAACGGCGCACTTAAAGTTTCTGTAGCTAGCAACCCATACGCTATCGGCTTTATCTCTCTTGGTACTGTAGACAACACAGTTCAAGCTCTAACTATCGACGGCGCAGAAGCATCAGTTGATAACGTTAAGAACGGCTCTTACAAAGTTGCTCGTCCTTTCCTAGTTCTTTACAAAGCAGGCGCTCCAACAGCTGAAACTCAACAATTCCTAGACTGGATGGTTGCAGACGAAGCTCAAGCTATCGCTGACAAAAAAGGCTACATCACAGTTAACTAATCTTAACTGACCAACACTTAATTATTGCTCAGCCTAACTTAGGCTGAGCCTTTTCTTTCAACTTTGTCTATTTCGAGCTCTTGTTGAGCCACAAAGTTTGAGATTTTATATATGATCATCGCAAATAGTGAAAAGCTTATGAATACTGAAGCGACTCAAATCAACAAGCCAAGTCTACGTGCTAAGAAGCGCATCGACTGGAGAGAAAGAATCTTCCACGGCTTGTTCTTATCGAGTGCTGTAATCGGCATCGTATCACTAGCCGTTATCGCTTACTTTATCGTTGCAGAGAGTATCCCTGCATTCCAAGAGGCGGGTGTTTCTGGCATCGTTCTGGGTGTTGACTGGTTACCTCCAGCTCTATTCGGTGTTGCAACCATGATCGTTGCCTCGATCGTTTCGACACTTGGAGCTGTAGTTGTTGGTGTGCCAGTTGGTGTATTAACCGCTATTTTTATTGCTGAGATTGCTCCAAAGCGTCTGGCAGATATTATTCGACCAGCAGTTGAGCTTCTAGCTGGTATCCCGTCGGTAGTTTACGGCTTCTTCGGTCTGGTAATTATCGTTCCAATGATTCAGAACATTTTCCAAGTACCAGCCGGTAATACTATCCTGGCAGGTATCATTGTTCTGGGTATCATGATTCTTCCTACCGTTATCACGGTTTCTGAAACTTCGATTCGTGCTGTACCTCGTACATACAAAGAAGGTTCACTTGCACTGGGCGCTTCGAAAATCTACACAATTTTTAAGCTACTCGTTCCTGCTGCACGTTCAGGCATTATGACTGGTGTGATTTTGGGTATCGGTCGCGCACTTGGCGAAACGATGGCAATCATCATGGTTATGGGTAACGCGCCAGCAATGCCAGAAGGTATTTTGGATTCGGCTCGTACGCTAACAGCAAACATTGCAATTGAAATGTCTTACGCAAGTGGCGTTCACGCTAACGCACTGTACGCAACAGGTGTTGTACTTCTAGTGTTCATCATGATGTTAAATGGTGCTCTACTTTATCTTAACCGTGAAAAAGCGAAGTAGGCGAGGATAAGTAATATGGATCGCGTAAAATTAAAGCAAGCACGTCAAATCAAAGATAACATCTTAAAAGGTTTTATCTGGGCAGCTGCGGCTGTAACCGTTGGTTTCTTATTCTGGATTATTTGGTACATCCTATCGAACGGTCTGCAATACGTAGATTGGAACTTCATCACTGACGATTACACTCGTACTGGTGAAGAGCGTGGTATTTTCCCAATGATCATCGCCACGATCTACATGGTAATTGCATCGATTGCAGTCGCAGCGCCACTGGGCATCATGACGGCAATCTACCTAACAGAATATGCGAAAGTAGGTAGTCGTTTGGTGAAAGTGATTCGATTCTGTACTGAGTCGCTCGCTGGTATTCCATCGATTATCTTCGGTCTGTTCGGTATGACCTTCTTTGTTTCGATCCTTGGCCTTGGCTTCTCGATTCTATCGGGTGCATTAACGCTAAGTATCTTGATTCTTCCTGTAATCATTCGTACTACAGAAGAAGCATTGATGGCAGTACCACAAACTTACCGTGAAGGCTCATACGGCCTTGGCGCTTCAAAAATCTACACTATCTGGCGTTTGATCTTACCAAGCGCAATGCCAGGTATCTTAACTTCGGTCATTCTTAGTATTGGTCGTGTAATTGGCGAATCAGCACCTGTATTTTTAACAGCAGGTATGGTGGCACGTGTTCCTGAGTCGGTATTCGATTCTGGCCGTACACTAACGGTTCACCTATATAAGCTGACAACAGAGCTATTTACTATCGATGAGTGGAACCAAGCCTACGGTACGGCGACAGTCCTAATCGTATTGGTTCTCTTGATCAACATGGTTACAAAACTGATTGCAAGACGCTTCAACACGGCAACTTACTAAGCTGATTAGCAGGCTCAACAATAAAGAGAGCCTCCGTGATAAAGAAAGCATCAAGCTAGACACGAATTTAAGAATTTAGAGATTACGACAATGAACAAATTTGATATTGAGAACCTAGATCTGTTTTACGGCGACAACCAAGCGCTTAAATCTATCAACCTGCCAATTCCAACTCGTCAGGTTACGGCACTGATTGGCCCATCTGGTTGTGGTAAGTCAACGCTACTACGTTGCTTGAACCGCATGAATGACCTAATTGAAGGCGTTACTATCAAAGGTAAGCTGGATATGGATGGCACAAACATCTACGGCAATATTGATGTGGCTGACCTACGTATCCGCGTCGGCATGGTATTCCAAAAGCCAAACCCATTCCCAATGAGCATCTACGAGAACGTGGCTTACGGGCTACGTGCTCAAGGTATCAAAGACAAAAAGCACATTGACGAAGTAGTAGAAAGCTCACTGCGCAGTGCGGCACTTTGGGACGAAGTAAAAGACCGTCTTAAAGCACACGCATTTGGCTTGTCTGGTGGTCAGCAACAGCGTCTATGTATCGCTCGTACCATTGCAATGGAACCGGATGTAATCCTAATGGATGAACCAACATCGGCTCTAGACCCAATCGCGACGCATAAGATTGAAGAATTGATGGAAGATCTGAAGAAAGACTTCACTATCGTTATCGTAACGCACTCAATGCAGCAAGCGCGTCGTATTTCAGACCGTACTGCTTTCTTCCTAATGGGAGAGCTTGTAGAGCACAACGAAACGAGTGTTATCTTTAGCGAGCCAAAAGATGATCGTACTAAAGGTTACGTAAACGGTGACTTTGGTTAATTGATTATTCAAGTGCTGTGTTTGGCCTTTTAGCGAAATCAGCACGCTAACTGATACGCAGGTTAGATAATCGAATAGATCGACAGAATTATCACTATAACTATAAGCGATGGAAGTTTTGCCCCACTTTAGGTGGGGTTTTTTTATACCTTTAAAAAAGTCCCAATGTCGATGAAATTTTGGGCAGGAAATCCCATTTTTGTAGTCCTTCTCATGCTTGTGATAATGTAAAAAGTGAAATTGCGACCCGCTTAACATCTCATTTTTAGTTACATTGATTGCATATCAAGGCTTCTGTATTTTTGCTGTATTCTCAATAGCCAATGGACGGAAGCTGTGCCTGTAAAAGCCTTTGCAAAACAAATATCTGCTACGCGTGATCACCGTTTATTGGCAGAGTCTCTTTTTGACTACTTGACTAAGATGCTTGCTCCAAAAGGGATTGGGATATTTGCAGAACCGATACCAGAAGTCGATTCGTTCCCCTTGTTTTCTTATGGAGAGCTAACGTCTCTGGCAAATTATCCTGCTACGTTTTGGCCTTGGGTTTCTCAATTCGATACCGCAGATGGCGTGCTCCCAATGTCTATCAACACTTGTAAGTGGGAACACATGAAAGTGTTAGGTGGAGAGTCATTCATCATGATGCTCGACAACGCGCCTGCCTGTAGAACTTATTTAATTGTTCAAAATTGCAATGCTCAGCATATCAACCAAACCTTCGACCAAGATCTTGATGTTCTTCAACTTGCAGCAGCCCGCTGGCAATGCATTCGTGCAGAAAAGAACGCTGCGCTGGAGATCAAACACCGCGACACGCGTGAAGCGCAGTACCTTGATGAAATAAAGCTTCGTGAACTGTTTGTGGAGAATATGAAACTGGTTCATCAGGTGGCATTAGAGCTTTCTAATCCTGACTCTTTGGATGCCTTGTATAAAGCGTCAGTAGAAGCCGTGCGCGACCGTCTAGGCTTTGACCGTGCGATCTTCATGTTACTCGATATGAAAAAGCGCTGTTTTAGCGGCACTTATGGTACTGATGAGGCCGGTAGAACCAACAGCGAACATCATACCCAGTACGACTTGCATCAACTCGAAGCGGAATACATCGAAGCGTTATCAGACAATCACACCAACTTGGTTATTATCGAACAGGCACCTCTCTACACCGAAGGAAAAGTAGTAGGGCAGGGCTGGAATGGAATGCTCATCTTACGTGAAGGTGATAAACCCGTGGGTTGGATTGCAATGGATAACTACATTCACCGTTCACCTATTACCAATTACCAAAAGCAGATGCTTGAATCCTTTGGTTCTCTGCTTTCTCAGATCTACATCCGCAAACGGCAAGAACAGAACATCCGCATGTTGCACTCAAGTATGGTGGAACTGTCTCGCTGCGATAGCGTAAGCGAAGTCTGTAAATCTGCGGTTAGCTTTGCTATTCAGCACTTAGGGATAGATCGTTTAGCGGTTTTTTTAACAGATAAAGGCTGCAATTACATGCAAGGCACGTGGGGCACGGATATAAAAGGCGACATTGTTGATGAGTCCTATTACCGCTCAGAGCTGGTGGAACGTGACATTGTTGCAGCAGCTCGCGCTTGTCCTAATCAAGTCGCCTTTGAAGAATCGGTGCCTATCTATCACGATTTCAATATTGTGGGAGTCGGTTGGACGGCAATGACGATGCTCACCACCAATACGGGTGAGCCGATTGCGTTTATAGCCGCGGACAATTTGTTAACTCGCAGCCCTTTAACGTCACAACTGCGTGAAGTGATACGTATCTTCGCTTCTAGTTTAGCTGAGGTGCTACAGAGAACCATGGCGCAAGAGGAGCTCAAAAAGCTTAATGAGACGCTAGAGCAAGAGGTCAGCAAGCGCACTCAAGAGCTTGAACGAGCCAATGAGCAGTTGGATATTATCTCTAAATTAGACCCGCTGACACGTCTTGGAAATCGGCGTATGTTGTCGCAGGTGTTAGATGATCTAAATTGCGACGATCAAGGGGCGTTTGCCATACAACATGAAGTTACATTCGGATTGATCCTCGTCGACCTTGATCATTTTGGTTTGTATAACACGGTTTATGGGCATACAGAAGGTGACGCTGCTCTGCGCACCATTGGCAAGATACTCAATGCCCATGTTCATAGCGATAAGGAAACCTTTTGCCGTATTGGTGGTGAGGAGTTTATGTTGTTGATGATCGGTACTCATCACTCTGAAACTAAACAGCGTGCAGAGTCGATCAGAAAATGCATTGAAGAGGCGAAGATCCTTCATTGTGAAAGCAGTACCAGCCAGTATTTAACCGCATCTGTCGGTTATGCTTCAATCACCTCTGATCAACGCCAATTCGATTTCGATCTACTGTATGGCAAGGCAGACAAAGCTTTGTATCAAGCCAAAGACTCAGGGAGAAATCGGATCGTTTCTGCGTTAAAACGCAAAAAGGTTACTGCCTCTCTTTCTTAAAATAAAGGCCGTTGTTCTCCATATGATCAACGGCCTTTGTGCTTTACTATTTTGGACGAACTGTTTCGACTAAAGCTTTTCTAGCGAGCTATTATGCTTTTTACTCGCGACTCTTTTGGGCTTCTTCATCGCTTTGATTGCCAAATCAGGACTCCATGTTTGGGCTGATGAACCGGCTTCACCATAAAGGCTTTGGTTTAATTTAGTGAGTTCGGCTTCGACGGCTTTTAACGTCTCATCATCCAAGTCTGGGTTTTCAGCTTTCCACTGTTCAAACAAGGTTCTCGTCTTCACACCGTCTTTCATTTTCAGAGCGGCAATAAGCGCTTCTGCCGTATCGGATTGACGTTCATCTTTTTGCTTTGGTTTTACTGCTGTACCGCGGCGTGACCAGAAATAAAAAGCAACCGCAGAGCTAATTACCCATAAAGCAGCAAATAGCGCGGTTAGATAAGGCCAGATTCCAGGGCTTTCCACGGTAACAATCGTCGGGCTGGCTTGCTGAGTTGGTGTCTCCATAACCGGCGCTGGCGAGCTTGAGCTAGCGCGTTCACTTGCCTGAACCGACAACTCAAGACCAAGAGCTTTACTGATTTCTTGTGATTGCGAGTCAGTGTTAAACCAAGCTTGAGAAACATCAGGAAGCGAGATATTTCCAGCCTCTTTCGGAATCAAGACTTGCTTGTAAACAACGACAGCATCACCGGATTTAGTGGTGCCAAATTGCGGTTTTTCTTCATAAACACGCACCGTTTTAGGGTAGGTGATATTCAGTTTTGGCAGTTGGTGCTGCGTTAAGTTGCTAGCCGTCATAGTAATGGTTCGAGTTAACGAATCACCGGCTTCCATTTCAATCTTCTGTTTGTCGTCACCTAAAGCATTGTCATCCGTGAGTTCATTGCCTTGGCTATCTGACCATTTTTGAATCAGCTTGAAGTTCGATGTTGGTAACCACTCACCTTGATAGCCTTTTGGTACAGGATTCACTGTTATATCTAAGGTTTCAACAGGCGTGTCGAGCTGGAAAAGGCGCGTTGTGCTTGAGTTGTTGGTTGAGTAAACAACAGCACCGGTTAACTTTGGTCCTTGAAGCTGAAATTGCCCAGCTTGTTGTGACGATATATGGAAAGATTGCTGAACAACCGTGACTTCTTGTCCGTTGATAACATCTTGAAATTGCTTTGACTCTCCAATCGGTTCCACGTCTAATTGCGCTGAACTTGGTGGTGCAATTTTAGGATCTTGCAGTCTTCTAGGATCAGCCTTAATGATGAGTTTTACATCAAGCTCCGCGACCTCTTGAGGGTACAGCGAGTCTTTACTCAGATTAAGTTGAAACTCGGCCATATCACTCTGCTTTGGAGCGGCTTTGTTAACCGCAACGTTGATGGTGATCGGCTTAGTTTTCGCGCCTTCAATATCAAAGCTAGGAATCTCTAATCGGCCTAATCGAAGCGGGGCAAGGGTAATATTCCATTCGCTAGACACAGTGCGGCTACCATTGACGATTCGCATCGATGACCCAAAGCTTGGGGTGCCGACGTAGAAATTTTTCTGAAGGGAGGTCAGGTCTAAAGCACCGGACGATACTTTTTCATCGGTCGCCACTCTAAGTAGGAATACTTCATCTTTGGTCACACTGTTTTGCGAAACACTCGCCACAGCGGTCGCTGCGAATACAGAGTGTGACGAAAAAACACCGATTAGCAGTGTCAGTAGCATTGATAAAAATGGCTTGTTTAAAAATCGCATGGTTACCACTTTTTGTTTTGGTTGTTAGGAGCACTTTTTTGTCGTGCTTGTAGAATCATTTGCGCTTTAAGCAATTGGCTCGGATCACGCGCGCTTTCTACTTGCTCAAGTTTTCGCATATCAGGATCGCTCGACATAGGTTGACCTGATACTTGTGCCGCAGCTTGTTGATCGTTGTTATCAGTGTCTTCCTTAGCAGCCTCTTGTGTTTGTGCTGCCTGAGATACTGAGTCACCCTTGTCCTGTGGCTGTTTATCTTCTTGGTCCGCTTTGTTTCTTTGCACAGCTTGCTTGTCGTTTTCTTCATCCGCCTTGGAATCAGGGTGGCTATCAGCTTGGCTTTGGTCAGTATTCTGATCTTGGTTTTCACTTTGATCTTGTTTATTGCTTTGATCTTGGCTGCCGCTTTGACTTTGCGACTTCCCATTGTCAGCTGAGCTTTGTTGTTGATCCTGCGAGCTTTGCGAAGAATCATTTTGCTGACCTTGCTGACCTTGCTGACCTTGCTGACCTTGCTGACCTTGCTGGTCTTGCTCGTTTTGGTCTTTGGACTCAGAATCGTCTTGCTGTTGCTGTTGCTGTTGCTGTTGCTGTTGCTGTTGCTGTTGCTTCTGAGCCTGTTCGACAATCTCTAGATTCTTCTTCGCATAAGCATGTTCAGGGTTGCTTTCGAGAATGCGTTGATACTCTTTTATCGCTTGGTCGTATTTACCTTGCTTTGCTTGTGCATTGGCGAGGTTGTAGCGAGCATCTTCGCCAGAAAGGTCTTGCAGTGTCTGTTCGGCCGCTTCGAAATCACCGGCTTTGTATTGCGCAATGCCTTTCCATTCTTGCTGTTCGAACTGTTCTGCGGCTTGTTGAAAGTCCTCATCTTGATACAACTGATAACCTACTTGGTCATCGGTCTTCCAAGGATTTGCAAACGCAGTATTCGGTTGGCTAAACGAGACAAGTACAACTAGACCACACCAAATGACCCCTTTTCGAAATAGCCCAAGTGCAGGAAGTAACAGAAACGGTAATAACCAGAAACCGTTGTTCACTCTGGTGTTGAGCGAGTTATTGGTTTTAGTCACTTCTGATGTCGTTGCAACTCGGTCGAGGTAACTTGCGATGTGTTCAACGTCTGAGTTATCAAATTGAACTTCAGTGAACGTGCCACCAGAGCGACGAGTCAGGTCGCGCATATTGCCTACGTTAGTTTTCGCAACCACGGTCTGTCCTGAGTCGGTTTGTAACATCGAGCCTGTAGGTAACGAGATCGGCGCGCCGCTTTCCGTACCTACAGCCAAGACTGATAATGTCCAATTACTACCAGAGAGTAGTGAGTCGATCTCTTTCTTCTCTTGACCATCAATATCATCAGCAATCAGTACCAGATCGCCTTGGTAGATATGAGCGCGAGTCATCATCTCAATCGCAAGCTTAACTGCCGATGCTGCATCGCCGCCTTGGAAGGGCATGATATCTGGCGATAGGTTGGGTACGAGGTTCTTGATGGTGTTGATGTCAGACGTTAGCGGACTGATGGTGTAAGCATCTCCGGCGTATGCCACCATTCCCGTTAGGCCTTCTTTCCATAACGAAAGCAGATCCAGAGCTTTGTATCGCGCCTGTGTTAAACGGTTCGGCTTAATATCAGTGGCATACATAGACATCGACATATCCATGATCACAACTCGCGCCTGTGTTTTTTCAAAGCTTGGCTGTTCATTTTTTTCAAAGCTTGGACCGGCCAATGCGATGACACCGACTAACCACCAAACACCGAAATAAGTGCTGCGGTTTTTCGATGGCTTGCTCGATTCAGGAGCCAAATAACGGGCGATGTGTGACGCTAATAACCCTTGCTTGGATTGTCTCTTGCTAAGCCACCAAATAGCGGGCAGCACGGCAAGAGCCAAGAACCAATATGGGTAGATAAAAGTAAAGTTAGACATTGTTTCTCCTAATGGCTAACAGCATAAATGCGAAGAACATTGCCGCCGACAGTGGCCAGACAAACCACTCTTGTTGTGGTCGCCAGATCTTAGTGGCGTTAGTCACGGGCTCTAACTGGTTGATGGTGTCGTAAATCGTTGCCAGCTCTTTGCTGTCTCGCGCTCGGAAGTACTGACCGCCAGTGCGTTTGGCTATTTCCATTAGAGTACGTTCATCCAAGTCTTGAGCAGTATTGACCTTACGAGTCATGAAGAACTCTTTGACCATCATTTCACCCGCACCGACACCCACGGTGTAAATTGTGGCGTTGTATTTCTTTGCAATATCCGCCGCTTCAAGTGGATCTAATACGCCCGCGGTATTACTGCCGTCACTGAGTAGAATCATTACACGCTGAGGAGCGTCGCTGTCGACAAAGGTTTTGGTGGCAAGGCCGATACCATCACCGATCGCAGTTTGAGTACCAATCAGCTTTAGCACTGCCTGATTCAGCTGTTGTGAAAGCGTGTCTCTATCTAACGTCAGTGGCGTCTGCAAGTAGGCGTGATCAGCAAATAGTACAAGTCCGACTCGATCGCCTTTACGGCGCTCAATAAAGTCACTCAATACATGTTTCACCGCAGATAAGCGATCGATGTATTCGCCATTGAATTGCATGTCTTCTTGGCTCATCGAGTAGGAGAGGTCTACAACCAACATCAAATCACGGTGCTTCGGCTGAAATTCAACCGGTTCACCGTACCAAACTGGGCGTGCCATGGCCGTTACCAATAAAAGCCAGATGATGACCGACAAAGCTTTGGGTAAGCGGCTGCTTGGTGTTTTGGTATTGCTGTCCTCGGGCAAAAACGGAAGCCTAAGGGCACTGCTTGATTCTGATTTTGGTGAGAACAAGTAAACAAGGATTGGCAATGGCGCTAGGAAAAACATCCACCACCAAACAAACTCGATATTTAGTAAGCTCGTGTTTAAAAGATCAGTCATAACGACCTCGCTTTGGAGGAAGGGCTTTACGAAGCCAGGTTTCGCAATCATTAACCAATTGTTGTTGTGCCTTTTTCTGTTCGTCGCTCATTAAGGCTGTATCTTGGTAGAGCGCTTGTTGCCATTGCGATTGCTTTGCGGAGAATAACGGCTTTGCCAATTGCGCATCTAAGAACGTCAACCAATCATCACCAGACAAGCCTGCCACTTTTTCACGTGGGAAATAGCTCAATGCAGCCTGACGAACGATGTCTTGAGCTGCGCTCGGAGACAAGGTATTTGAAGGCTGACTGTTACGAAAGCAAGCAAGTGCTTCGTTCTTCGCGTATTGGTTCTTTTGTCTGCGTTTTATAATGAAAAATACTAAGGCGATCACAACAATGGCCGTGATAATCACAGCCCACCACCCCCATGCCAAAGGCCACCATGACGGTGCGCTTGGTGTAATAATAGGGCTCAAGTCGAGAGGTTGATTCATGACTGAACTCCTGACACTTGGCTCATTAACGATTGCGCACAAGACAATGAACTGTATGGGATCGCCAGAGAAAGGCTCATTTGCATCAGTTGTTGTTGCTTCTGATCAAATGCGTGACTGAGCTTTTCCTTTTCCCTGTTTGATGAAAAGTTAAACCATTGGGTTTTATTGCCATCGGTGATCTGTTTTGAACCTTTGAATGAAGTAACACCTTGTTCTAATGGGTCGTAAAAATGCACTAAGCGAACTCGATTATGTCGACGTATTTGATTGATAAGTGAGTAATTACTTTCGTTATAACGGACAAAGTCACTGAGCATAATGATATCGCTGCCTTTCGGGCAAAGCTGATGCAGAGACTTCAGCCCATGCTCTAAGGTTGTGTCGCTGTGATTGTCTTGGTTGGTCAGCGCTGCGTTATTGATTTCTATGACTTTTTGTAAAATACGCAGCGGAGCATGGTTGCTAGCACTTGGTTTAATCTCAATGATCTCTTGGCCAGTATCTATCACTGCGCCAATCCGGTCTTTTTGAGCGACGGTTAACCAACAAAGTTGGCTGGCAAAGTGTGCGAGTTGAACCGATTTAAGCAATAAGGTTGAGCCGAAAATCATACTGCTCGACAGATCTAAGAACAAAATCACAGGCTGTTCTCTTTCTTCTGAAAACAGTTTGGTATGCGCCTTGCCTGTTCTCGCCGTGACGCGCCAATCAATGCTACGGATGTCGTCGCCCGCCTGATATTGACGAACCTCAGAGAAATTCATCCCGCGACCTTTACGATTGCTCTCGTGTTGCCCGTTTAGTTGCGACCACAGGCTCTTGGCTGGAGGCAACCAGCGAACAGACTGCGCTTTGTATTGCAGCAGTTCGTCCAGATTTAACGTGACACCGTCACTATGGTTGGGTAATTGATTATTCATGCGCGTATTCCTATGCGCTACCAACCAACGAGATAAGGTGTGCGATCACTTGGTTTGCAGTGACCCCTTCAGCTTGTGCGTGGTAGCTACGAAGCAGGCGGTGGCGCAATACAGGGAATGCCATCGCTTGAACATCTTGTGGAGTAACATAGTCGCGGCCAGCAAGCCAAGCGTGAGCGCGAGCACAACGGTCTAACGCGATGGTTGCACGCGGGCTAACACCCATGTCTAACCATTGATCAAGTTGGTCGCTGTATTGTTTAGGTTGGCGAGTCGCCATTACCAGTCTGATTATGTACTGCTCAATGGTGTCTGCCATGTGAATGTTGAGCACTTCTTGGCGAGCTTCAAAGATCGTTTGCTGAGATATCTCTTGTGGCTGAACAGATTCGTTGCCTTGAGCTTCGCCTCTGTTTAGGCGCAAGATCTCAAGTTCACTTTCCATGTCTGGATAAGCCACTTCTAAATGCAGCAAGAAACGGTCTAATTGAGCTTCAGGCAGCGGGTAAGTACCTTCTTGCTCAATCGGGTTTTGCGTTGCCATCACCAAAAACAGATCAGGCAGAGCATAGGTTTTTCGACCTGCGGTCACCTGCTTCTCAGCCATAGCTTCTAACATAGCGGCTTGCACTTTCGCCGGAGCACGGTTGATCTCATCCGCTAGAATAAGCGAGTTGAAAATCGGGCCCGATTGGAAAGTGAACTCTCCCGTTTCTGGACGGAAAATATCGGTACCAGTTAGGTCGGCAGGCAATAGATCGGGGGTAAATTGAATACGATGAAAATCTCCCTCGACACAGTCAGCTAGCGACTTTACGGCGCGGGTTTTTGCCAACCCCGGAGGCCCTTCAACAAGAATATGACCATCTGCCAGTAAGGCGATCATCAGTTGTTTTACGAGCTCTTGCTGACCAATGATTTGAGACTCTAGGTAGTTTTGAAGGATTTCGAAGTTATTTTTATGCATTTTTGGACTCTCTGGGGGCCATTTGATTCTTATTTTGAGTATTGGTCACTTATTAATAGGAAAAAGTTCCAGTACATTTGCGGAATTTATTTTTTCAAAATTGGAAAGATTTACAAGTGTTTAGCTAAAAACATCGTTAGGGTGTGATTATTACCATATCAATTGGTTTTTATATACAAAAGCTCGGGGGGAGGTCGTTGTTTGAGTGCGGTTAGATATCAGGGCTGAGAGCTAAAATCGATTCTCGAAAGTACGATATTTGCTCAGTTAATTCATATCCAATCTGAATGGTTTTTGTTGTTACATCATATTTGCAATTTTTTGAGAGAAAAGTCTCTAGTTTTATTAGTTGTGGCCGATACATCACTCAGATTGTGCATTGCTTGTTGGAGTGCACTAAAAAAGTCCTGTTCAGGGTATACCAATAACGAGCGATTCTTTTTAAAGGTCCAAATATGTTTAAAACTAACTCTCTGAGTATCAAGCAAAAAGTTGTACTTGGAATTACCTTTGCGGTTCTTGCATCGACAGTAATTGTCGGCGCGATGGCACAACAACAAGCAAGAGATGTATTAAGTCATCGATTGATTGATATTGAACTTCCAGGAATGCTAGAGCGAATCAATGGCGAGATTGATCGTGAAGTGTCTCAGCTATTGCTAGCAGCGGAGCAAATTGCTTCAAATGAATTTATTTCTGATGCGATTGAATCGACCGATCGCGATCCTGCGCTAGAGAACAAGTTAGTTAAACAGCTGAATAATGTTCGTAACCAATATCAATTGAACGATGCTTCGGTAGCGAACCGTCAAACTGCTTACTACTGGAACCAAAATGGTTTCCTACGTCAGTTAAACCAACAGCAAGATGGTTGGTTCTTTGGCTTTACGCAATCTGGACAGCCAACCATGGTGAGCATGTTCCAAGAAGCTAATGGCGAAGTGAAGATGTTTGCTAACTACCAACAGCCTTCAGGTTTGGCGATGTCAGGTCTATCAAAATCGATGGATGACATGGTTAACCTACTCAATGGTTTTAAGATTGAAAATACAGGCTTCGTATTCTTAACCGATAGCCAAGGTGATGTTCAAATTCACCGTGAACGCTCACGCAGCGACTCTTCACTTCAACAACTTTACGGCCCTCAAGCCAGTCAGCTACTGAATAAGTCAGGCTTCAACTTGATTACCACTGAAAGCCAAGGCCAAGAGCTGTTTGTTGCGAGTTTATACGTGTCGTCGATGGACTGGTTTGTCATTGGTGTGGTACCAACAGGCGAAGTATTTGCTGAGCTAGATGAGACGGCACAAAAGATGCTGATGATGACGGCGGTTGTGGCATTAGTGTTTATCCTAATGGGCGTAGTTCTGGCTAACAGCATTACTCAGCCGATTAAACTTTTGGCTAAGCGTTTCGGCGACCTAGGTGAAGGCGACGGTGACCTTGCGCAGCGTATCGAAGTGAAAGGCAATGATGAAATCGCTCAGCTTTCAAAAGGCTTTAATGGCTTTATTGAAAAGATTCATGTGTCGATGAAAGAGGTGTGTTCGACAAGCCAAGCGCTTCAAGTGGCAGCAGAGAGTGTTTCTAATAAAGCACATATCACCCATGACAACAGCCAAGAACAACGTGATCAAACCCTTCAAGTTGTCGCTGCTATTAACCAAATGGGCATGACCATCAGCGAGATTGCATCGAACGCGGCAACAGCAGCAGAAACGGCAACGCAAGCTTCGGGCAATACTGAAGTGGGCCGCTCTGTTGTGAATAAAGCGAAAGACGCGATCAGCCGTTTAGCTCAAGACATTGAGAGCACAGGCCAAGTAGTTGAGCAGCTTGCTTCAACAACGCAAGACATCGGCTCTATTCTGGGTGTTATCCGTGATATTTCAGAGCAAACTAATTTACTTGCACTAAACGCCGCAATTGAAGCGGCACGTGCCGGTGAACAAGGTCGTGGCTTTGCCGTAGTAGCAGATGAAGTTCGTAACCTAGCTAGTCGTACTGCGGATTCAACGGAAGAGATTCAGAAGATGATCAACCAACTGCAAAGCGATGCGAAAGATGCGGTAACGGCAATGAGTGCAGGTAAGGTTATTACCCTTGAGGGTGTGTCTGCATCGGATGAAGCGGTAGACGTATTGGGTGGTATCTCAGACCGTATCGTTGATATTACTGACCGTAACACGCAAGTTGCTACGGCAACGGAAGAGCAATCGACCGTGGTTCACACCATCAACCAGAACATTGAAGAGATCAACGCAATCAATGAAGTGACAACCGGTACTGCTGAGCAACTTGCAGAGGCGAGCCAAGAGCTTCGAGATCTTTCTTCTCGTCTAGATAAGATGGTTGGTTCGTTTAAGCTTTAACCCTTTCAAGCTGTAACATGGCTTAGATAGCGACATAGACTAAGAGCTGGATTCATTTAATCGTGAATCCAGCTTTTTTTATTTTGTGGCTTTGTTTCTTTTTAACTGACCTTAGCTTGATCTGGTTTCGGGCTTTGCTTTCAATCAACCTAGCATCACAGAGCGGAAATGAGTAAAATCTGGTTAAGTTTAATATTTAGGTAAGTATCATGAGCGATTTTGAAAAAGAACTAGAGCAGATGACTCAAGAGATGGGCGATGAGCCTGAGGTGAAACTGCCATCACTTGAAGAGCAAAAAGCAATTGTTGCTGAGTTCAAGCGATTAGAAGCGGAAGGCAAACTGACACCTGAAGTGTTAGAGAAGCATTTTGGCCAGTTCAACAAACAGAATGATACGCCAATTCACTAATTTGATTTAGACAGGTTTCATGTCTGAAAGAAGTGATATTAGCGGTTGGGTTTATAGCCTGACTAACAGATAAAGGTCTAGCGGTTGCTAGACCTTTTTTATCGCCGATAGCGAAACACGAATGGCTGACTGACGAACTATTCGATGTTAGTGAAACTTGTCTCCCACACATAAAAAATCCCCCTTACAAAGTAAGAGGGGTTCGATATGGGCAAGTTATATCCTAAAAGGCTAAGCGATTAGTCTGTGCCGTACTCTTTGTACAAACGACGACATGCGCGGCCATCGCTGTGGAACAGGTGACAACGGTGCGCTGGAATACCAATCGCCAACTTGTCACCTGATTCGATTGTTAACGTGTCTGGCTGGCGATAGATAACGTCAGCATCGGCACTTTCAAGGTTTAGGTAAACTTGAGTTTCGTTACCTAGCTTCTCAACCATCATCACTTCAGCTTCAATTGTCGCATCACCTGCTTCAGCAGACATCAAGTGTTCAGGGCGAATACCCAGAGACATACGATCGCCAGCATTAACCGTCGTCCCGTCAACAGGAATCCAGAAAGTCATGCCATTAGAAAGTTGTACCAATACGCGTTCTGCTTCAGCTTGTTCAATGTGTACCGACATGAAGTTCATCTTCGGTGAACCAATAAAGCCAGCAACGAAACGGTTTTGAGGGTAGTGGTAAAGGTCAAGCGGCTTACCGACTTGAGACACATAACCACCATCAAGAACAACGATCTTATCCGCCATTGTCATCGCTTCCACTTGGTCGTGGGTAACGTAGATCATCGTGCAACCAAGTTGACGTTGTAGCTTAGTGATTTGTGAACGCATTTGAACACGCAGCGCAGCATCTAGGTTAGATAGCGGCTCATCCAGTAGGAATACGTTAGGTTGAGAAACTAGAGTACGACCAATCGCAACACGTTGACGTTGACCACCAGAAAGTGCTTTAGGTTGACGCTCAAGAAGGTGACCAAGCTGAAGGATTTCTGCAGCATGCTCAACACGCTTGTCGATTTCAGCTTTGTTTGCGTTTGCTAACTTAAGGCCGAAAGACATGTTGTCGTATAGGTTAAGGTGAGGGTAAAGCGCGTAAGATTGGAATACCATACCTACGCCACGCTTTGATGGCTCAACGTCGTTCATGCGTTGGTCGCCAATGTACAAATCACCAGACGTAATGTCCTCTAGACCTGCGATACAGCGTAATAGCGTCGATTTACCACAACCTGATGGTCCAACGAATACTACGAACTCACCTTCGTTGATGTCTAAGGTTACGTCCTTAGAAATCTGTACATCACCATATGATTTATAAACGTTTTTTAACGTGACACTCGCCATCTAGCTTGTCCTCGATCGATCAAATTTTAAGTTTTACTGCTTATCATTATAAGAAATTTTTGGGTCAGCAGTAACTGTAGGAATGGGTAAGTATTGAGTGAGTAAGAAAAAAGTGGGTGAGACTTGGCTTCTTTAACCAAGCCCACCCGTCATAGCCAAACTGATGTCCATTTCCCCCACATCCAGCTAAACCTCCCCCGTGATTCAATCACAGATTTAGCTCGATGCTAATAATAAGACACCAGCGAGCAGTGAAGCCAACTAAATGAATAATGCGTCAACGCATAACACTTGCCGGTAAAGGGTTCTTACTATCCACTCTTGGATGACTGCAGTTTCGGTGAATTAGCGTAAGGGTACATCCTCCTAATGGAAAATTAACTAGGGGGAGTAGGAGGGGAGGAGTAGATAAATGGGGTTATCCTCAATTGGCGATCCAGTTCAAATAAATCCACCACATAACGGTGATGTTGATCACGATGACTATACGTTTTGTGATTTCAGTCTCTAATCTGACCGGATGGCGATCACGAATTTAAGCCATAATAGCTAGGGCGTAGTGGCTAGGATGATGAGCTATGGTCTGTTTTCTCAGATCATAACCTCCGAAAACTGGCTCGTCTTGGTAGATGTGCCCTACGTATAAATATAAAAAGGATATTCACATGAAAAACGCTCTAAGCGCTGTAGCTCTAGGTACAATAGTTGCTCTGGGTTCGTTCGGTGCAAATGCTGCTATCGAAGAAGGACAACTAACAATCTGGGTAGGTGGTGACAAAGCTTATGAAGGCATGGCTGAAGTAGGTAAACGCTTCGAAGAAGATACTGGTGTTAAAGTAACCGTTGCTTTCCCTGATAAGCTAGAAGAGAAATTCCCTCAAGTAGCAGCAGCTGGCGATGGCCCAGACATGATCTTCTACGCTCATGACCGTTTTGGCGGCTATGCAGAAGCAGGGCTTCTTGTTGATATCAAACCTTCTAAAGAAACTAAAGAAGGTATCGTAGACTTCGCATGGGACGCTGTTTCATACGAAGGTAAAACAATCGCATACCCTGTAGCGGTTGAGTCAGTTTCACTAATCTACAACAAAGCACTTGTTCCTAACCCTCCTAAGTCTTGGGAAGAAATCCCAGCACTTGATGCTGAACTTAAAAAAGATGGCAAAAACGCGATCATGTGGCCTCTACGTGGCGGCGCTTACTTCACATGGCCTCTACTTGCAGCTGACGGCGGTTACGCATTCAAACAGACTGCAGAAGGTTACGACATTAAAGATGCGGGCGTAGCGACTGACGGTGTTCAGAAGTCTCTAGGTTTCATCGAGAAGATGGTACAAGACAAAGTTATCTCTGCAGACATGGATTACTCAGTTGCTGAGTCTGAATTTGTTGCGGGTAATGTTGCAATGACAATTAACGGCCCTTGGGGTTGGGAAAACATCAAGAAAGCTGGCGTAGATTATGGCGTAACAACGTTACCTAAATTCAACGGTAAAGCGTCTAAACCTTTCGTTGGTGTATGGGCGGGTGGTATCAGCACTGCTTCTCCAAACCGCGACCTAGCTGTTGAGTTCATGGAAAACTACCTACTAACTGATGAAGGTATGAAGAGCCTAAACGACGACAAGCCACTAGGTGCAGTTGCTCTTAACTCTTTCCAACGTCAACTAGACAGCGATACTCGTATTGCAGCAACAATGGACAACGCGATGAACGGTGAAATCATGCCTAACATCCCTCAGTTCACAACATTCTGGTACAGCATGGAAGAAGCGATCGGCAACGTAGTTGACGGCCGTCAATCAGTAGACCAAGCACTAAAAGCTGCTGAAGGTCGCATGACTAAGTAACAACCAAGCACTACCTTTTAAGGAGGGGGTAACCTCTCCTTACTTTTCTATTTTTTATCTATATCGCTAGCAGGTTCCTCTATGCAGTCAGTTCAAGGTACAGATGCTATCCCAGCACCATCAAGCCTTCCAGGCAGTAAAAGCGTCTTCATCAAATGGGGGTTGCTTGGTAGCGTTGGCTTAATAAACGGCTACGCTACAATTCTAATGTATTCTCGCGGTGAGCTCGCTTTTGCGCTGCTTACAGTGATCTTAACGGCTTTGGCACTTTACATTTTTGGTAGTAAGAAAACTTACGCCCACCGTTATATTTACCCAGGTATTGCCGGAATGATCTTGTTCATTCTTTTCCCATTGGCATACACCGTAGGGCTTGCGTTTACTAACTACAGCGCGAAAAACCAGCTTTCTCTTGAGCGTACTCAAACCGTTCTTTTAGACCGTTCTTTCCAAAGCGGTGAGAGCTACCCATTTACTTTGTACAAGACAGATGATGGTCACCAGATCGTCGTAAAAGATGGCGACCAACTGTTAGCGACTGACGTATTTTCTCTAGACAATATGACAGAAACCGAGATGGACTTATCTGTCATCGAGTCTGCGCAAGGTGAAAAAGAGAAGATCAAAGCGATCATCCAAAACCGAGCAGCGATCAGTGGTGTTGATTTCAATCTACCGGACGGTGGTGACATCCGCATGAGTGGCTTACGTAAGTTTGCTTCTGTTGCTCCGCTTTACACCCTTCAAGACGATGAAGAAACGTTAATCAACAATGAAACGGGTGAAGTTCTCAAGCCAAATATGGATGTGGGTTTCTACCAGCCTGTTGATGCAAACGGTGAGTTTACGGGTAATACCATCTCTCCCGGTTTCGTGGTTAGCATTGGTACACATAACTTTGAGCGTGTATGGAAAGATGATGGCATTAAAGAACCATTTATCAGCATCTTTATTTGGACGGTTATCTTCTCGGTATGTACCGTAGCGTTCACGCTAGTTATCGGTCTTGTACTGGCTAACATCGTGCAATGGGAAGAGTTGAAAGGTCGTTCTATTTATCGTGTTCTACTGATTCTGCCTTACGCCGTCCCTGCGTTTATCTCGATTCTTATCTTTAAGGGTTTATTCAACCAAAGCTTTGGTGAGATCAACATGGTGCTAGAGAATATCTTCGGCTTAAGCCCGAACTGGTTCTCAGACCCGATTCTTGCGAAAACCATGGTGTTGATGGTTAACACATGGCTCGGTTTCCCTTACATGATGATTCTATGTATGGGTCTGCTTAAAGCGATTCCTGATGATTTATACGAAGCGTCAGCAATCGATGGTGCGAACTTCTTGGATAACTTTAAGCGCATTACGTTCCCATTGATGATTAAACCGCTTACACCGCTATTGATTGCAGCGTTTGCCTTTAACTTCAACAACTTCGTAATGATTCAACTATTGACGAACGGTGGCCCGAACATGATTGGTACTTCTGAGCCAGCGGGTTACACAGACTTGCTTGTAAGCTACACATACCGAATTGCATTCGAAGGCGGCGGCGGTCAAGACTTCGGTCTAGCAAGTGCTATCGCAACGCTTATCTTCCTATTGGTTGGTGCACTAGCGTTACTAAACCTTCGTTTCACTAAACTGTCTCAAGATTAAGGAGCACGACAATGGCTATGGTACAAGGTAAAGGCCTTAAATACCGAGTGTGGGCAACACATGCAGTGTTGTGGTGCTTCTTGGCAATGATTATCTTCCCACTACTGATGATCATCGCGATCTCGTTCCGTGAAGGTAACTTCGCAACCGGTAGTTTGATTCCAGATAACCCGTCATTGGAACACTGGAAGCTAGCATTAGGTATGTCAGTGACGAACGCAGATGGCTCGGTAACGTCACCTCCGTTCCCAGTACTGACTTGGTTGTGGAACTCGATCAAAGTGGCGGGTGTTACATCGATTTTAATCGTGGCACTGTCAACGACATCGGCTTACGCATTTGCTCGTATGCGCTTCAAAGGTAAAGAAACTATCCTGAAAGCGATGATGATTTTCCAAATGTTCCCAGCAGTACTGGCTCTAGTAGCAATCTACGCGCTGTTTGACAAACTTGGTCAATACATTCCGTTCTTAGGCTTGAACACACACGGTGGTCTAATCTTCTCTTACCTAGGTGGTATTGCACTGCACGTATGGACGATTAAGGGTTACTTTGAAACGATTGATAACTCTCTGGAAGAGGCAGCAGCCCTTGATGGTGCAACGCCTTGGCAAGCATTCAGACTGGTTCTACTACCGTTGTCTGTGCCAATCCTAGCGGTTGTGTTTATCCTGTCATTTATCGCAACAGTTGGTGAAGTACCAGTAGCATCTATACTACTTACAGATGTGAACTCTTATACGCTAGCAGTAGGTATGCAGCAGTACTTATACCCTCAGAACTACCTATGGGGTGACTTTGCGGCAGCGGCTGTACTATCAGCACTTCCGATTACTATCGTGTTCTTACTTGCTCAACGTTGGTTGGTTGGCGGTTTGACGGCAGGTGGTGTAAAAGGATAAGCTGTACTCTATAAGAAAGAAAAAGAGCGACCGTTAGGTCGCTCTATATTGGCATTTTTATTACATCATTTGGTTTGGCCGCCGATCAGTAATAAAAATAACCCTCAGGTTACGCATAGCTGGCTACTAATCAGGTTCCTTACGCTATTAATGATTAGTGGTTTTTGTAACTCTAACCCAGGTATTTACTTGGGTTTTTTTATGCCCGCTACTTTTTTTTGTCTTTGTGTCTGCTTTACTCGTCAACTCTTGTACCCATCACCGTTATTGTGCTGATAAGCGCTTTAATATTAAAAGCTTCGAGTCACTTCTCTCCTACACCTTTCTTGACTCATTCCTCTTACTTGAAGGCGTGAACGAGTCTCACAAATCAGACACTCAGTATAAGGGGCTGTTGATCTATTGATATATTGCGAATAATCCAATGCGTGATACTTCAATGATTTGTATGCAACAAATGATGAAATTGCACAGAAAGTGCATATAGAAACGGGATGTGGCTGTGAGTTTTAAATGGTTATAACTCAGGGATATGAAACTACACTGGAGTTATAGTTGAGAGCTAATGATCAAAACGCCGGGATGGATGAACATAGAATGGGTAGCTACAGAATGTGGATAATGAGTTCTAGCTGCTAGAACTCTTTGCTTGAAGGTGCGCAACCTAAATGCTGCAGTAATACATAGATGCTCTCTTGATCGAGTGCGACACGACGAAACAGATCCGCAAACGTTGGGTCGCCGCCGAAGCACGTCTGGATATAGTGGTTGATTTCATTGCTGTCGTAGCCTTCGACGTACAAAGTTCTAACCCATTGATACTCAACAGCCTTCAAATTGTTCAGTGTAGATTCGCTAAGAGTGGGGCGTGTGACGCTCAAGTGTGGCTCCGGGAAATTTAAGTACATCCATTATGATTGGCGGTATTTAATCAGAGCAAAATGACGACTTTATTACAGTCAAAATAAATCAGTGAACAAGTACCGATTCATTGCCACCTTTGGCTGGGTATCACGCTCTTATTGTCTGTATTGGGTGTGCAGCGGATTTGGCTGTGTAGAGCACGAAGGTATCAAATAGATCAATGCCAAGCAGGTGCTTGGCATTGTAATAGGGTTTGCAGGGGAGGAGCTGGTGGACCTTACTTAAGGTACTTCACGTGAGCTTCCATCTCTTCACCAATCTGTTTTCGCATGTTCATTAGGCGAATAGCCGAATCTCGTAATTCGATGTCTTCTGGCGTCTCTGGTATCCACTCTGGCACTTTAGTCGGGTTACCATTCTCATCGACAGCGACCATAATAACGATACAGTGAGTTGTTAGGCGGTTATTGAGCTCTTTAGGGTCGCTGGCTTGCACGTCGATAGCGATATGCATTGAAGATGAACCTGTATAGATGACCTTTGCACTTACTTCCACAAGGTTGCCTACGTGAATTGGAGCAACGAATCGAATTCCGCCTGCATAAGCTGTTATACAGTATTTACCGCTCCACCCTGCGGAACAAGCGTAGGCTGCTAAATCGATCCACTTCATTGCTGCCCCACCATGAACTTTACCACCAAAGTTCACATCCCCGGGTTCAGCTAAAAAACGCAGAGTAACGTCTCGTTTGCCATCTTGTCGGCTATTGCTACTGCTCATCTATCTTCCTTCATTATTATTTTGCTGCATAACATGCTTGTTACTTACTAATAACAATATACTTAAGATGACATAAGTTAAAGCGGATAATCTCACGGTTAAGACAATTTTTTTCAAACAGATGATCAGTTGATGAATATCGGTGTTTAAAGGTGTATGAGGCGAATGGCAAACATGGATGAAGTCATAGCAAGCAAAAGATTAGAAATACTGATTAAGTCACTAGATAGGTCGATTACAAAAAAAACACCTAGCGCAATGCTAGGTGTTTCTAAGCCGTGTGGTACTCATGTCGGTACCTTTTTTGTGTTAGCCAACTAACCGCTGTTGATTTGGTTTAGTTAAAGTGACTGTATCTTAGTTACTACTAAAGTGGTAGCTATTATTGTTTTCTTATCAGCTCACTTTTACTGTTTTACAAAGTATAGATCCTTCGCGTAGATATTTCCTTTCGGATTATTGTTTGGGAAGCCCTTTAGTGTATTTCGCACTAATCGTGTGTGGTTGTAATGATATAAAGGCATAACTGCTGCAGAATCGTTGAGTAACGACTCAGCATGCTGATATAAAGCAAAGCGTTTAGACTGATCTTCCGTTTTACTCGCTTGCTGTAAGAGCTCATCATAATCTGGATTACAGTAGCCACTCTCATTTGCTGTGTGGTCACAAGTGAAGGCTTCTAACAGTGCAGAAGGCTCTGGATAGTCACCAAATGCCCATGAGCGAGCCAGCTGATAGTCGCCACTCCCTTTCGCTGCAACATAGGCTTTCCATTCCATGTTCTCCAACTCAATTTTTACGCCAAGTGGCTTCCACATCGATGCAATCGCGATCGCTATCTTTTTATGATTCTCACTGGTGTTGTACGTAAGGGTAAACTTGAGAGGCTTGTTTTCGTTGTATCCCGCTTCTTCAAGTAGAGCTTTGGCTTTGGTTAAACGCTGCTCGCTGTCTAGAGAATTGAATTCGGATAAAGGCGCTGTGTAGTCAGGAATATTATTCGGCGTCACGCTGTATGCTTCTGGCTCACCTTGACCTGTAACTTTCTCGACCAGAATCTCACGATTGACGGCCATGCTCAGTGCTTGGCGTACTCTGACGTCATCAAACGGCGCTTGACGTGTATTGAATGAATAGACGTAAGAGCCTAGTAGAGCTTGCGCTTTGATCTGCTCAGGGCTTTCTTGGATTAATTTCTGGTAGTACTCAAGCTGAACGCGATTGGTCATATCAATTTCACCCGCTTGATAACGGATAAGCTCAGCATTTTGAGATGATAAGCCCAAATAGGTCACCTTGTTGATGATTGTCGATGTGTTATCCCAATAATTTGGATTCCTCTCGACTTCAACGTATTCGTTGGGCACCCATTTACTCAAAGTGTAAGCACCGTTGGTCGCGATATTTTCTGCGCGAGTCCATTGGTCGCCTTTCTCTTGAACCAACTCAGCAGGCAAAGGGAAAAAGGTCTTGATGCTCATTAAACTCATAAAGTAGGGCGTAGGTTTTGAAAGTGAAATCTCAACCGTGCGCTCATCTAATGCTTTGATGCCAAGCTTAGAGGGATCTCTATCTCCTGATAGAATCTCGCTAGCGTTCACTATGTTAGCCGTAGAAAAAACAAAACCCGTGTTATTACCTGTTTTCGGAGACACTGCGCGCTGCCAACCAAACACAAAATCAGACGCTGTGACTGGATCGCCATTCGACCATTTGAGGTTCTCTTTCAATACAAACGTCACGGTTTTGCCGTCTTTGCTGATAGACCACTCTTTGGCTTGCCCTGGGATGATTTGCACGTCACTGTTCTCAATCACAAAGCCTTCAAACATATCATTGACGATGATATCACCGGGCATGCCTGAATTTACGAAGCTAGGATCTAGTGTGTTGGGCTCTGCACCGTTGCCGCGTACAAAATGTTGTTCCTCAGCTAATAGTTCTTCAGCTAATGGTGCATTAGCAGGAGCAGGAGCAGGAGCAGGAGCAGGAGCAGGAACAGGAACAGTGGCAGCAAAGCTTGAAACAGATGACAAAGCAAGTAGAGACGAGATGATCACAGGGATCGGTGGTTGAGTCATTGTGCTTCCTTTTACAACTTAAACGGTACGTAATGCATTAAACCTGAGTCGGTAACATGTTGCAACCACAATGAACGCGTATTAAAAGCATTTAAAAGGCTTGTGAATAAAATAACAGTGCCTACTTCGGAGTAGGCACAGTAAGAAAAGTGAGTTTGAATATTTGCCCTAAAGTGAGCGTTGGATGATGCGTTTAGCTTTGTTGAGGGAGAGGAGCCTCAAGCCTTGGTTTTCTTTTAATTTGAGCAAGGATGACACCTGAAATCACCATCACACCGCCAATGATGTGGAACTGGTTAATTTCTTCGCCAAGCCATGTCGCAGCTAATACGATCGCAACAACTGGAAGCAAGTTCATGAACATCGCGCTTGAGTCAGCACCAATGGTGTCAATCGCTTTCACCCACATCCAAGGTGCTAAAATCGAAGCGGCAACTGCGGCGTAAGCAATCAATGGGATCGCTTGTTGCGGTGGTAAAAGTTGTTCGCTGGTAAGCCAAAGTGGCGTAAGCATCGCGACAGCAAACAGACCCTGAATGTAAATCACCACCCAGCTACTGATTGGCATTTTCCAGCGTTTCAAGAGCACACAGTAAGAAGCATAAACAAAGGCCGCAATCAGCATATAGCCATCGCCTTGGGTCAATTCTTGATGGATGAAGAACAAAGGATCGCCTTTACCTAACATCAGAGCTAAGCCTGACAGTGACAACACACCACCCACAATACTCAAACTAGAAATGGACTTATGCAACAAAGGAACGCTCAGAAATACACTGATCAACGGGACTAAAGACGTGATCAATGCCATGTTTGAAGCGGTTGTGGTTAAGCCTGCGTAGTAACCTAGAGATTGGTTCAACACCATGCCCAAAAAGCCGAGGAACGCTAATTTCGATAGGTTTGGCTTAATGACAGCCCACTGCTTCATCACCGGGCGAATACAGAAAGGCGTGAGAATTAACATCGCAAAAAACCAGCGGTAAAAACTCATCGCGCTAGGTTCTATGGTGCTTGCAGCAAGCTTGTTGACGATTGCATTGGCGCCCCAGATACAGACTGTAAAAAATGGTAAGAGATAATGCATGTGAATTCCGTCGCAAATGAGTTGATGCGGCTAGTTTGACAGGTCGTTATACTTACAAGTATCTTTAGAAAGACATCAGGCGCGATAGGAAGACAAGTTTGAAAAAACAGTCCAGAAACCTTCATCCATCCTTATCAATTGATAAGGCACCATCCAACGTATTTATGAATTTTGAAGCGTTTCTTTCGAACACTGAAACTCGAGTTCATAGCCACTCATGGGGACAGGTCCAGTTGATCAGTGGCGGTATATTAGAGATGGAAGCGGAAAGCACCCGATTTCTAGCGCCACCACATTTGGCGATTTGGGTACCGGCCGGGGTGATGCATTGCAGTTATAACCGTAAGCCTTTGGACTACTGTTCGCTAAATATCGCCCCAGAGCTAACGCAACATCTGCCAGAAAAAACCAGTCTTATAAAGATCACGCCGATTGTGTCTTCTATCATCGATGATTTTCGCGATCGTGGAATCAATGTTGCGGAAAGCGAACAAGATCAAAGACTCGTTCAGGTACTGCTTGACCAACTTGCGCAGCGTGAGGTTGAACACCACTTCTTACCTTCGACCGACAATAAGTATCTAGCGCCTATATTGGCTTCTGTTGAAGAAAACCCAACCGATGAAGTGACGCTGAAAGATTGGGCTGAACGTGTCCATACCACAGAGAGAACTCTGTCCCGCCACTGCCAGACTGAGCTTGGAATGAGCTTTACAGAATGGCGATTGCGTGTCCGTTATCTGTACTCGATGGACTTGTTAAGAAACGGCCAATCGGTTAAAGAAGTCGCTCTAACATTGGGTTACAACCAAGCAAGCCCATTTATCACCATGTTCAAACGTTACGCGAACCAAACGCCAGAACAGTACAAGAACCGTTTGTTGTGATTGGTTTCTTTTGCCAAACGTGTCAATAATCGGCTACTTCTCTTTTTATATTTAAGTTTTTGTTATTAATAGATTAAATTAGGTCTCGGTAGCGGATATACACGTCTATTTCTTCAATGGTTTGAATTTGGTTATATAGGCATTTAGTTTTTTTTTCGTATTTGAGTGATTATTTATATAATCACTTGCTCAAAATTCCGAGGAAAAATTTGAAGTTTATTATCCCAACCATATCAGTATTAGTTGTAACACTTTCAGCATGCGGTGGTGGTAGCGATAGCGCTGCGCCACCACCTCAAAAGACTAAAACCGTAGTGCCTCAAATGTCCATAACCCCGGCATTAGGCAGTGTAGCTGATCCAAAAGATGATGTTGCAAAAAACCTTTATAGTAGCCCTGTAATGTATTCAGCTAATGCTATAGGCAGTACCGATATCAAAGAATGTATTAAGGCTCTGAACCTATTTAATATTTACAGTATTGGTTGGGATGATGAGTTCAATAAAGGGTTATCTGCTAAGCAAGAAAAAGATCTCAAAGGTTTCTATGGTGTTTATGGTGCAAACGGGATTGTAGATTACTCAGCTGGTACCACCGAAGCTATCGAAGCAAAAGATTGGATCAGCTACTTCTACTACGATGCAAACTTTCAAGATTGCGAAGCGCGTCGTTACAAGTCCTATGCCAAAGTAAATAAAGTAGGACAAGACATTACCGAGCTTAGTTACAAGTACAGTGTTGATGCCGATGCGACTACAAATACACCTCAACAAAATATAAGTAACTATACGGCTTGGCAAAGTGACGCTGCGAAAAACACAGTGGTTGGTTTAGTGACCAACATTACAACAGGTAGCATTCAACATAAGCAGCAACTGAAAAGCTTCACATCCGACAGTGGGCGTTCTGTTGATAACGTCAGTTTCAGCAAGATGTTTAGAAATAGCTATTTTTTAGAGTCTTATAATAATGGCGAAGTCGAATATCAAGTGGTTGGCGGTAAGGTGATTGATAGATATGCAAAACCAAACCTGTCAGATCCAGAAACCTACTATGCCGTTAACTTAATTTCGGCGTATTTCCCAGGTATTGGCACCAGAATCAACTGGTGTGTTCGAGGGAGCCAGTTCGTATCAAATAAAGAGACGCCAATCAGCGAAGCGCAATACAACAGTATTATTGAAAAGGGTGATTTAGGTGCAGCTTATTGCGACCCATTTGATACGAACATCAGCCAAGTTCGTTATTACGATACGAAAGGAAGTAAAGTCTCAGACAGTTCTGCAATTGCACTTGAATTAAATAACAAGTTGGCACAAGGCACTATTGTTAAAGACAAGTTGGATCAACGAGTAGCCAATAAGAAGTTGTACTTAGGAAAAACACACAGTGAATATTTCCAAGAGTCCTCTTTGGCGAATCAAGTCGATCAAATCAAAGCCGATTTAACAAAATAGATTTGCTACCGGAGCTTAAGCTCTTATCTGATTAAAGAAACCATAGCCGAACGCAGAAGCCTAACTGTGCTCGGCTACTTTTCGTACCATCCATTTCTTTTTATAAATGAACCGCTCGCATATGAGGTTGGTTTGTATCATGCCTTTGGCTTAATACCCAGTTAACTCCATATAGCCAGATACAGAATGAGAACCTTTAATCACGATTGGCCCCTCCCAATAGGGAACCGATAGTGGCATTTTCGCATTTGGATTAAGCGCCGAAACAGTCAGTTTAATTTGTTGCGTCGGAATCGAAATTTGCCACTCTGTTGGGTAGTCACGTCCATCGATTTCCGTTTGCTTGATGGCGGTTAAGTTGATGTCTTGCTGTGAAATCGCGATGCCGGAGCCATCTTGATTCATCAACCTCGCATGGGAGTAACTGGCTTTGCCTGTTGTTGAGTTGCGAAGTTGAAACACCACCAAGCTGGTTTCATCACTCAGCCTTAGCGCAAACCAATCCCAACCTTGTTGCGAGTCGAGTAAAAATTGCGAGCTCCATTCTCTGTCTATCCAACCTGTACCGGAAACCTGATGGGTGACTCCATCAATGGTTACCTCGCCTGATACATCGATGAATGGTTGGCTGTAGTAGTAGGAAGCCACTTTGCCATCGCTACTTTTAGTGCTGTAGCCTTGTTCGCCTTGCTTTTGATAAGGCGCGTTGTTGGTTAACTTAAGCGAGTATCCAAATTGATCCGAGTTAGCGACTAATGTCGCTGGGAACAGGTCATCGGTCGTCGACGTCCATTGCCAATCATCGAGATAAACACGAAACGGCGAACTGCCTACACCTGCTAGTTCAGCTTGATCGCGAGACCACTTTTCATCGGCGTAGTGCTTGTCTTTAGTGGTGACAGCACTGTGCGCCATGTAGATTTGCTGGCTTTGCCACGTGGTTTTCTTAGCGCCATTGCCACTTTCTTGTGGTGCAGCCGCGAAGCGGAACTGTGTCCACTGCACGCCTAAAGTGTTGCCGTCTTCATCAATTAAGTTTGCGGTTAAGTACCACCATTCATGACGAAAATCTGGGTGTGCTTGATGGTCGGCAGGGAAGGTGATGTCGATACCTTTTACTACCGGCGTGAATTGCTCAGCCTCTTTTTGTGTTTCATCGTCGGTTTGTGTTTCTGCGCCAAGTATCGAACCCATATTTTGAGCTGATGGTTGAGTGGACTCCTCACACCCTAAAAGGAACAAGATGCCTAGTGTGAGAACGAAAACTCTTATTGCTCGATTCATCACAACACCTCGCTCTGTAAACTGGATACAACGGGTTTGCTGACCAAACGCCACAGTGGAATCAAGGTCGCAAACACAGCCACTAAAATGGTGATGGCTGCGATGCTGAATGCGTCACTCCAATTCCATACATAATTTAAACTCCAACCAAAGGCGCGCAGGGTAACGATGTCCGTCAACACATAACCGACCATAGCGCCGAGTGGTAAGGCGATAACCAGAGTGAAGGCGACCAGAACAACGATTTGCCCGACCACCATCGCCATCAATTTTTTACGACTAACACCGAGCGCATACAGCCTTGTAATGGCGGCTTTGCGTGCATCGAGCAACATGAAACAGGCGCAGAACAACCCTATCACCGCCACCATTAATGTGACGCCATTAAGCGCCCGAGTGATGGCAAAAGTTTGTGAGAAGATATCCAAAGCGATCGATTTGATCTGTGCTTGATCGTAAAGCTGACTTGGGTGCAGATTGAGTTGTTGGCGTAGCTGTTCGTACACCACTTGTGGGTCGCCAGAAACTTTGATTCCCAAGCTGGTGGGTAAGTCAGTAAATCCGTTTTCGAGCCATAAATTAGGTGCAAGTAACACTTCCCCATTGGGTGAGCCGTAATCGTGGAAAATGGCCCCTACGATGAGTGTTTTGTCTTGGATCGCGTCGAGCTTGAGTTGGTTTCCAAGGGACAAGCCGAGCTTCACCGCAGTGGGTTCGCTGATCGCCACTAATTCACCTTGGTAAAAGCGCGTCCAGAAGTCATCAAGATAGGATTGGAACACCATGGTTTGCTCTAATGTGTCCTTGTCTTTAGTGCCGAGCAAAGTCGGTAAGCCCTGTAAGTTATCATCGACGTAGTATTGCTTATAAACGGCTTCAACATTTTCAAACTGCTCTAACGAGCGCTCCACATTTGCGATTTCACCTTGGGCAGGGCTAACGTAAATATCGGCATGTAAGCGCTGTTCAAGCCATTGCTTTAACGTGAATTCAAAGCTGCCGACTAAGGTGTTCATCCCCACATTGGCGGTGACGGCGAGAAGCAACGCCATCATGGCAAGAGAAAGAGGGGAGATAAGTTCACGTAGCTCAGCAAACAGATATTGTATTAACCCCGATTGGGTGTGTTTTTCGCTCCAGTTCGCTAGCACGCTGAGTGTTTTGGGCAGGTACAAAGGAATCGACACCACTAACACACCGAGCCATGCCATGGTGAAGCGATGATGTTCGCTCAACCATAACCCTGCTAACGCGACAATGGTTAATACTGACCCGATAACAAACAGCTGATTTTCGTTAGAAGCTTCCGGCGCTTGATAGAAACCGCCATGGGAAGAGAGGGGTTGTCGCACCTGCTGTTTAAAGTGCTGCCAACACGCGACAAGCGTTGCGGCCAGCGTGAGCAGCAGTGCTTGCACTAACCATTGCCACTGCCATGTGCCGGGAAGCAGTGTCGCACCATAAAGTTGCTCAAGCGTTATCGCGACGGTGGGATGTAGCCAATGGCTGAGTTGAATGCCGAAAATGAAACCAAGCGACGCGCCCAGTGTGACTAAAAGAGTTAGCTCTACTAACAGAGCTGAAAACACGATGCTTGGAGCTATGCCGGCTTGTTGAATTTGCACCAACAGCCGATTGCGTTTCAGCAAACTGTACTTCACGCCATTGTAAGCGATGAACAGGCCAACCAAAAACGCTAACAAACTCATGGCGGTGAGGTTAAGGTGAAAGCTATCGGTAATTGAACCGAGATCCGTGCTTTGGTTGTTGGGTATCCATTGCCCTTGCTTGCCAATAAGGCTTTGCCATTTATCCTGAGTATTGCTGTTCGTGTCGCTCTTCGTGTCAAAAATAGCGATATAGCTCAGTTGCCCTTGCTTGTTAAGCAGTTGCTGAGCGAACCCAATATCCATCAACATTCGGCTACCGAGCTGCCATTCATCTGGCAGTACCACGACTTTGGTGAGCACTTCATCCAAAGTGAGTGTGTCTACTTCTCCCAAGTTCTGGTGTTGCGACTGGCTCATCATCACAATGGGTTCACCCGATAAGAGTTGCGGCAAAGGTAAGGCATTGTCGAACAGGGAAATGTTTGGCTCTTTGGTTTGAGTATTGCTTTTTTCGTCGATGCGAGAGTGGCGAGCTCTTGAAGTGAGGGCGGCGATTAGCTCACTGCCTTGAACTGACCAGCGTCGGCCTTGTTCGTCTCTTACTCGTCCTTCAATCACGGGCAGCGCTGTGCTTAATCCACTTTGTCTTAAGCTGAAGTAGAGCGATTCCGGCAAATAGTTTTGCCCTGCTGGTGGAATGATAAGGTTTTGAGCTTGGGCGCTAAGTTGCTCGGTCGATTCTGCATAACTGCGTTTGGCATTGAGGTTGATGGCTTGCACTGCGACAAACAAGGTGACCGCAAGCACAATGCCGATCAGAATCGCTGCCGCTTGCAGTGGCGATTGACGATAGTGTGCCGCGAATAAATTTAGAGTCAGTCTGGTATGGGTGAGCTGGCTATGAGCGAAGCCAGTTTGCTTCATTGAATGACTCACAACGCTGCTGCTCTTGGGGTTAGATCTGCGTTCCTTAAACAACCATCATCTAATACCAATTTTGTCTGCATAAAGCTGGCGCATTCCGGGCTGTGCGTAACCAAAAGCACGGCAGTGTTGCCTTGTGTAGTGATTTCACTCAGCAGCTTCATTACCTCAATGCCTGCTTTGTGGTCGAGGTTGCCTGTGGGTTCGTCGGCAAGCAGTAGCTTAGGTTTATGGGCTAACGCGCGCGCAATAGCGACTCGTTGTTGCTGACCGCCAGAGAGTGCGGATACGTGTCTTCCGAGTAGCTCGCTGATGCCCAATGCGTCAACTAAGTAATCGCACCAGTCGCTCCACTTCTGTTGATTTAAATGAAGAGGGAAGGCGATGTTTTGTTTTACGTTGAGTGGGGTCAATAAGTTGAACTGTTGAAAGATCACGCCCAATTTTTGATGGCGGAATCGGCTCCACTGTGGATCTTTCCAATTTGATGTATTCTCGCTATCGAGCCACAACTCGCCACCAGATAGAGGTGCAAACCCCGCAATGATGTTAAGCAGAGTACTCTTTCCACTGCCACTCGCCCCTGTCAAAGCCACGCTTGCCCCTGTCGCCAAAGCGAAGTCGACATTGTCCAACACGCTATGAGTGTCTTTACCATCAACAAAGCTTTTGCTGGCATGTGTGAGTGTGACAATTGGGCTTTCCATTTCCTTTCCTCATAACCAAAACTAACCATCAAAAGGTGTCGTTACTTGTGGCAATTACCGAATCGACAAGCTCTATAAAACTGTAGACAATAATTTAAAACATTAGAGCGATTTATATCGAATTATTAATAACTTGTACTTCGAAAAGAGGGAAATAGATCAGTGTGGGGAGGGATAAGGATGTTAGTGGGAGTTTTGAGCCACCTCGGATGCTTTTAGATTTTTCGTCAGATGGTTGGTGATCTCGTTTAAGTGAAATAAATCATGGCTCAAATTATTAAACGTTGTATTTATGAAAGTGGTGAGGGTTGGTGCTGTTTTGCTAGCTTGTTTCTGTCTGTTCTTTCGCAGCCTACTAGCTCGCTGGGAACAAGTCGATGGACTGTAAGGCCAGTTGAATCTTCCATAGACTGGAAAGAATTATGAGTACTTCTTAATAGAGTCTCGACACCTTTTTATGATAACAGCATCTTGAGACACTCTATGTTTCATACTCGATAACCGCGTAAATATTGGATTATCTGCCAAACTTGACTGACGACTATAGTGGCACAATGTCGTTAACAACCAACCACCAAGAGAAACATAAGCCCCACCAGAAACGTTATTGTATTCCATGATCGCTCCGGTCACTAATGGCCCGAAAGCTCCAGTACAATCTAAAGCAGCCAAATTCCCTCTATTCTTTTCTATTTGCATGAGTTCTTTTCTAAGCTCATATAGTTTTAAACTTAGTTCATCTTTGCTTAAATTGGAGTAGCCCTTCAATATGTCTGGAATAGCTCTAAGGCTATTACTAGTAAGAGCATCATCCAGTTCTAGTACATTCATGTCATTATTAATTGCCAGAACATTCTCCAAGAGAATGCTAATCTCGGACTCTCTAATAAACGAAGAGTTGTTAATCACTCCATTGTAAAGGCAGCCAACAGCTTCACAAGCCGCAACCTCTGAATACTGTTCGGAATCAAATGGAAAGTGATGTGCATTTAATCCTTGTGCAAACTCAAAGCTAGAACTGGCCGTAGCAAGCTCAATAGATAAATCTTTCCCTTTAACTTCAAATAGTTTGGTAGCTAAATTAGAAAATCCAGCTCTAAAAACAGAAGTAGCTCCTTCTTTATCTATCATGTACTCTGAAAACTGCCATTGTTCAGAAAGCGACTTGGCTAAAAGTTTGAGTCCTTCGCTATTAGACCTCGCACAATAATAGAGAAACGCATATTGCTCATCACTAGAAAATGTAGAGCCAACAATGCCAGACTTTTTTTGTATACCCTGAATTGTTGTTGCTGCTAATCGCCTTGAGAATATTATTGCATTCGGATTGACCTCTATAATTTCTTGCAATAGAGTTTGCGAGTATCTTGCTAAATTTTGTGGAACAACAAAAAGCAGCCGACCTCTAATAATAAGTTCTTTTAACTCAAGTGGATTTATACCAAACATGCTATAAAAGTCTCTCTCCTCAGACTTAAATGGCAATGCTATAACAACCTTTTCATAAAGAGATAAATATACCCTCAAATTTCTGCGTTCAAATACAGAGGCGTCTACGAAACATTTAGTATTTTTCCCCGAAAAATCATTAGGCAAAAATATATCTTGGTGTTCTAGCTCATCACCATTAAAAATAATGTTCCTATTTTTAACCCAGAAATCTTCATCTTCTTCATACCTATCCAAAACATTTCTAGGAAATTGTTTCTGAATTAAACCACTAGCTATAATTTGAAGGTTATTTTTAGAGTCATCTTTGAAATCGACCACTCCTGGATAATCACTGATATCATGATTTACCTCGAAAACATAATCAAAACCCTGATGACCTAAGGATTCACAGATAAGTTGAATATCTTCTTTTTCATCATTAGTTATTTCATTCTTCAGTACAATTCTAAACTCATTCGTCGCCCACTTCATATCAGCATGAAATGGTTGATACTTTTTAGGAATGTGAATATTTAATTGATTAATAAACTCATCCATAAAAAGAGGCTGACCAAACAAGTGGGATTTTTCGAAAGAGTCTCGAAGTGGAATTTTGATGAAACCAGGGAGCTTTCCGCCAACAATGACTACGGGAGGAATAGCCACTGTCCTAAACTCTTCATAGTGACTCTCTAATGCAGCCCTTTTTTCGTCATCACCAAGAACCTCTTGAATAACTGCATAAATTCTTTCACCATCTGTATACAATCCATCATGGGAAAGCTCATGCGTCTCGAACCTAAATGACTCATAGTTATTTTTGATGGTATCGACGATAGAAACCGAATAAGGATAACTTATCCTAGACAATGCACTCCCTCCCAAAACAAAATAAACCTAAGCATAGTTTATACGAACATTAACAAAGTAATGGGGGCAAGTCTTGCTTTTTGCCTGGCAAGCTTAATCCAAATAACCCCGTTTAACGTCATCAAATTAGGACTCTTTAAAACTAACACAAAATAAAGCAATCAACGACTTAACCAGGCTCTAAGCGTCGTTAAGTCGTTATTGGTTATAGGTCAGGGTTAATTGAGCGCTTCAATCAGAGTGATTTCGCGTTTGATTTGCTTACTCTCTTGCTCAGTCGCCTGCGCCAGTTTCTTTTCGCGTGTGGTTATGGCTGCTTGTTTGGCTTCGTCAGATTTGAACATCAGTTCTTTTACGTTGATAGAAGCGATGTTTGTGTAGCGGCCATCGTCACTGGTCGGGATTGATATGGTTTCATCATTAATCAATGACTTTACGATCTCTCGCTGTTCATTGTAGCGGTTCTCTAACCCCGAAAGTGCCCATCGCTGCTGAGTTTTACCTTCATACTTGCCGTTCTTTTCTTCTTTAAGATACTTGATAGTCATGTTACGGATCGTGCCTGCTTCTTCTCCATACTCTGCTTCTGTATCAAAGAGTACAGGGAACGATTCTCCTTCTAGCACGCCGCCTTTCTTGGTTAGATGACCCATTCGATAGCTATTCATACCAATACGGATTTCTGTTTGATCAGTAACCGGTGTGCCATCAGTAAATGTAAGGTTGGTGATGCGGGTACCTGCTGGCTGAGTGAGGTCGATGGTATAAGTTACGCCCGCGAAGAAGTCATTGGTCGAATATTTTGATGCTCTGCGTTCAGGGTTAAAGCTGTAGGTCACATCACCGGGTTGCACTGAGTTGAAGTAGCCCGCAGACCATTCCATGTAGGTTCTTAACTCTTTGCCTGTCATCTGGTAGACAGTGATTTCGCCACCCGCGTATTGGTAGTTGTACGCGATGTCTTTGGCTTTGATTGGGCCAACATCGAGCTCTGCATTGTCGTTGTCTATTTGAAGTGCAATGACATTGGCTTTGGGGGCATAAAAGAAGCTCGCTTCTTGGTATAGCGCACTGATGCCTGTGTCTTGAACGTGGACTTGAGGGATACCGCGGATTTCGTTTTCTGGGACTAAATCAACGCCGGTAAGCTGAGCGACAGGTCGATTCGCCATTTCTCGGAGTTGTTTGTGATAAGGCTGGTATAGCTCGTCCATATTCTCATCAGAATCTATGCCTTTAATTTTATAGGTGAAGCTGTCTTTGTTGACGAGAGTGAATGTGCCATCGCGCTCTTCAAATTGAAGATCGATACGAGATAGGGCGCGGCCATATTTGTCGGGTTCAGTAATAATAACGCCATTCACAACGGCTTTATCGATGCGAGTGTGCATGTGGCCAGCGACGATGGCATCAAGCTCTGGGTTTGCGTTGGCAATGTCTGTGACACCGGTGTCGGCAATGTCATTCTCGTTCTCAATTCCCATATGGGCAACCAATACGATGGCATCCACTTTATCATCAATCTCTTTGATGATTTTCTTCACTTCCAAGGTTGGGTTAGTGAAAGTGACGCCTTCTAAACGGTTGGTGCCTTGCGCAAAGACCTCCGTCATTGGGGTATCCATTCCGATCACGCCGATCTTAATGCTACCGCGTTCTAGAATGGTGTAACCCGGTAAGAATGGATTTCCGTTTTTGTTCTTGATGTTGCCACCGAGAGACTGCCCTTTAAATTGGGTAACGGCTCTGTTGAGGGTTTTAAGGCCAAAGTCGAATTCGTGGTTACCTAAAACCCATACATCGTATTTCATGTGATTAAAGCCAAGCATCATTGGATCAACAGGCTCGTCTTTGAAGGTTTCTACGAAGTTGCCTTGGATGGTGTCGCCAGCATCGACAAGGATAATGTTAGATTGCTCTTTGCGGATCTCACCAACCTTGGTCGCGATTTGGCTCAAGCTACCACGAGTGTTGAGTTTATCCGCCGCGTAATCCCACGCCATAAAATGACCATGGATATCTGAAGTACCCAGTATCGTGACATCGTGTATGTCTCCATCAGCTGCAAAGGTGGGAAAGGCTAGAGAGAGTAGGATGGCGCTTGATAGTATGTGTCTTTTCATAAGTATGTTCACATCGTGGTTTTAAGTATGACGCTACCATATAGAATCGAGATTACCTTATGGGTGATCAGTGTCATATTTATAGTGATATAACTTACTGATGTTTCAAATAAATGTGACTCGTGACTGTCTCGCAACAACTTAAGTGACGATGAAACCCACCACAACTCTTCGCTCTCTTTTCAATCCTCGATTTCTTTAATCAAACTTTCTAAGCGAATCATTTTTCTTAAACACGACTGTCTTTATTCAAGGTGAGTGGATTATCCCGCCATTCCCATGACTTCTTAGCGCGGTCTTAATATTTCTATTATTAACTATACCTTTAATTTATTGATATGTTATAACGTATCAATAAATGTTGTTTTTGGATGTTCGGTGGAAAATTGAATAAACCTGTATTGTCTGTGCGCGGGCTCTGCGCTGATGGCTTGGCTAACTGGAGGGCCGTCTCCGATGTTACATTTGATGTGAACGACGGTGAATGCATTGCCATCATTGGGCCTAATGGAAGTGGAAAGTCCAGTTTGCTGAAAGGCATTACAGGCGAATACAAAACCGTCGCGGGTGAGTTGATGTTGTCTGGCATTGCACTTGGAAGCCTTGAGCGGCAGCAGATAGCCAAACAAGTCGCGGTGGTTACTCAACATGAGCATGTTGACCCTCGTTTGAGTGTTGCTGAGTATGTTGGCTTAGGCCGTACTCCTCATACGTTTTGTTGTAGCGCAAAAGAGCACAAACGAGCGGTTCAGCAGGCGATGCAAGATGTCGGACTTGTTCACAAAAGCCAGCGGTGCTTTGGTGAGCTATCTGGTGGTGAACAGCAACGTGCAAGTATTGCTCGCGCCTTCGCACAAGAGCCGCGGCTTTTACTCTTAGATGAGCCTACAAACCACCTTGATCCTCTCGCTCGTCTTGAACTTCTGAGCCTAATTAAACAACGTGGCATTGCGTCTGTTGTGGTGCTGCACGATTTACCTTTGGTAGCGCCATTCGCCGATAAAGTCCTGTTGATGTCAGGCCAAAAAATGGTGGCGTTCTCAGCCCCAGAGACGGTGATTCAAGACCGATACATGATCCCTGTTTTTGGATTGCGGGTTCTTACGTTCAATCATCCTGTTATATGCAGCACCATCCATCATTTTGAAGCTGCATCAACTCACTCAACTCACTTAACTCTTTCTAATCACTCTTTAATAGGAGCTGCCCAATGAAGTGGCCTGTAATTTCCAGTCTTTTGTTTCTTTTACCTTTCTCTTGTGTGCATGCGACAAGCACTCAATACCCAGTGACGGTTGATAACTGTGGGAGCCCACTGACCATAGAAAAGCGACCTTTAAGAGCGGTTGTACACGACATCAATATGACCGAGATGGCGTTTGCTCTTGGTCTTCAAAAGGAGATGGTGGGCGTTACGGGTATTACCGGGTGGTACAAGATGTCGAGTTCGTTTGAAGAACGTTTAGGTGATATTCCTGAGCTCGCACCTAAGTATCCTTCATTAGAAACATTGATTGCTGCTGATGCTGACTTCTTTTTCGCTGGCTGGAATTATGGAATGAAAGTAGGTGGTGAAGTGACGCCTCAAACACTGAAGCCATACGGGATTGATACCTTAGTGCTCTCTGAAAGTTGCATTCATACCCAAGACCAAAAAGAAGGCGCGACAATGGATCTGCTTTATGGCGATATGAAAAAGTTAGGCGTTATTTTCGACAAGCAAGCAGAGGCCGAGGCTTTGGTGAAAAACTGGAAAGAGAGAGTTGAAAAAATAGCAGAAAAGCAAAAAGCATCAGGTAAGCCGAGCCCAAAAGTGTTCTTGTTTGATTCGGGTGAAGACAAGCCTTTCACCGCGGGTAAGTACGGAATGCCAAACGCAATGATTGAAGCTGCTGGTGGTCAAAATATCACAGGCAATATGGAAGCTAGTTGGGCTCGAACCTCTTGGGAGAATGTCGCTCGTGAAAACCCAGATGTGATTATCCTTCTGGATTACCAATCGGCGAGTGGTGCCGATTCGTTGCAACGTTTCCTCGAAGCCCATCCGTTAATGAAATACACCAATGCGGTCACTTCTGGTCGCTATGTCAAACTGCGTTATGAGCAACTCACCCCTGGGCCTGCCAATATCGATGCCATTGAGAAACTTGCAGAAGCGTTCGTTTCTGAGTGATCGGGAAGGTTATTATATGAAACCTTATTATTGATAAGAGTAGTAGTCCGTTGATTTTATTTGATAAATATCGGGCAGCATGGCTAACAGGTATCACTGCTATGCTGCTCGCCTTCATGATGAGTTTGCAGTTTGGCTCGGTTCCTTTGTCTTTCAAAGAAGTGCTCATAGGGTTGAGTTCTTTCACTGATCCAATGCCGGATATGACCAGTCGAATACTGATCGATCTAAGGTTACCTAGAGCATTGTTAGCCGTTATTGCGGGCGCAGGGCTGGCGATGGTTGGCGCGTTGCTTCAAACCTCGACACGCAATGATCTGGCGGATCCGTTTCTGTTTGGCTTGTCATCTGGCGCGTCTGCTGGTGCGGTGTTGGTGATCACCAAAGTGGGAGACGCTCTGGGTGTTTGGTCGCTCCCACTGGCTGCATTCTCGGGTGGTATTGTGTCGGCGACCGCTGTTCTGATTCTGTTTTCGATGCAGAAGAAAAAGGGCAATGACAACTTGATCTTGTGTGGTTTGGCGATCTCATTTCTATTCGGAGCCATCACCAGCTTTTTGATTTATTCAGGCGACCAAAGAGCGGCGAGTTCGATTTTGTTCTGGACTATGGGAGGCTTGGGGCTCGCGCGTTGGGATAATTTGATTTTTGCCTTGGCGGGCGTGTTATGTCTGATTGCGTTAATTTTCAAGCGTTATCGCGAGCTCGATACTTTGTTAGTGAGTGAACAGACGACAAGCTCACTGGGGATCAACGTACACCGCCTACAAAGCGAGATTTTTCTTTGTTGTGCGTTTTGTACTGCGTCGATTGTATCGATGACCGGAGTGGTCGGTTTTATTGGCTTGATGGTCCCCCACTTAGTACGACCATTTTCAGGCGTCACTCACAAGCGAGCTCTGCCTCTGGTTGCCTTGTGGGGCGCGGTACTTTTACTATTTGGGGATGTGATTAGCCGAACCATATTAGCGCCACAAGAACTGCCTGTAGGTATTGTTACAGCAGCGCTTGGCGGGTTGTTCGTTTTGTATCTTGTTTGGCGTAAATAGTGCGGCTAAATTCCACCAAACTACACAGGCAGTAAGACGATCTTGCCATCTAAGCGTGTGGTTTTCGATTCAATAAGATCAATCGCGGTTTGCACTTCATCGAATGGCAGGTAGCGGTCGACGTCGAGCTGAATGTTGTTTGTGATGAAGTGATCTAGCATGGTCGTGAATTTATCACGGCGAACATCTTTACCTTCTGCTTCTTCCCAATAACGTAAGAAGAAGGTGCTGAAATCGATACCTTGGTTTTTCGCGTGCTCAAAAAAGCGTGGTTCATAAAAATCGAGCGACAGCGTACCATAGTTGATAAAACGCCCATTATTGCCAAGGGTGTGAATAAGATCGGTTCCGGGTGAGCCGCCAATCGCATCAAAGGCAACGGTCGGCATAGGCAAGCCTAACGCCTTAATTTGAGAAACTAAATCGTCGTTTGCATCTAATACCCAGCTTGTAGCAGTTGGGTATCGTTTCGGCTGTGATGTAACGATAATGATGTTGAAGCCGAGTGATACTGATAACTGTGAGAAGATCTTACCGATGGCAGAGCTGCCTGCGTTGATGATCAACACATCTTCTTGGGTCAGCTTGGCTACTTCTGTCGTCAGTACCCACGCGGTGAGCGCATTAATATACAACTGGCAGGCGTAGCCATTATCTAGGTGCTGAGGAATGTGGAAGAGGTTGTCTGGTGATACATCGACATAGTTCTGCCACGTTCCACTGGTTGCCACAAGCACGCGCTGATTTACTGAAAATTGAGCATATCTGGACTCTACAACTCTTCCGACTGCTTCGAATCCCGGCACTCTCGGCGGCTGGTGGCTGTGTTTGTATTGCCCAACACCATAAATAGACAACAGATCACTAGGGTTGATGTTAGTCGCTTCAATTTGTACTCGAACTTTATCTTTGTCTAGTGCCCCTAAAGCGACATGCTCTAGCTTGAGAGACTCTTTCGGCTGCCCGAAACGGAACTGGCTAATTCGGGTATTTTGCTTAGTGTCAGTCATAGTTCGGGCACCTTTGTGGTTATGAGTACTGCATCGACTTTAAGTGTAGCGTGTTCATAAACAATCTTGGATCAGCAATATTGCTTAGCATTGCTGGCGTTGGCAAGCAATCGTCATCAACGTAGTCGACATAGTCTGCTGCCGAGTCAAAGATCAAAATATCCAAGGCTAAACGATCTAGCCCGTATAGACCTCGATGGATCATGTCCGCTGAAAACACCAATAAGTCGCCTGCGGCTAACGGTATCTGCTTACCGCCAGAGATATCATCACTGCTCACTTTACCATTTTCTTCTTGGCGGACATTGTATTCTTCTTCATTGTCCCAGCGCTTGTGTGTTCCGGGGATAAGCTCCATTCCGGGCTCATCAAAGATAGGTACACGTAGGTGCAATACTTGGGTTTCCATGATGACTTTCATCTGGTCATCAATGTCGTAGTCGTATTGACAGTCGCGATGCCAGAAGTCTTTTTGCTGCGGGTTCACAGGGTTGAAAAACAGCTGCGTGTTCATGAAGGCAGGTTTGTTCGGTATCACCGCATCGACCACTTCCATCACTTTTTTTGAGCTGATGAAGTCGAAAAGCACGCTTCTATCGTCGGCAGGCAAATATTCGCTTCCCGTAATTAAAGACGAGTTAAATGCTTCTTCTTGATAGAATTCTTCGTTTTCTGCTTTCCATGATTCATGGAATTTCAGTACGACTTTTCTAAGCGATGTAATTTGAGCTTCATTGAAATAATTTCTGATAACAAAGTAACCATGTTCGTCGTATTGGTTACTTAATTGTTGGCTGTTTTCTACCACTGACTACCTTCGTTCCCACAGATTTCTTGGGCGCATAATGCCAGACAGTTGTCATTCAACCAAGTAACGAGTGCAGAAGCCTGTAGATTCAGTGATGCTATGAAGCCAAATGGGGGGAGTTTTACATGCCTATCTATGTCATAGGCTCATGCGACAAAAGTCTCTGCATATGTGATCCATCCCTTACTTTACAAAATGTAAATATTCATATGGTGAATCTTTGTGTGGTTTGCATGATTATTAAGAATGTTGCGATTTGGTTTGCGTATGGAAGATAGAAAATCATGGATGGTTTTTCGCTGGATATGAGAACACTTAATTTTATTATTATTTTGTTCTCTTTCATTTACTGTATTGGCTTATTGTTATTTCAATTCACTCAACAGCCAATTAAAGGGCTTTCTAGCTTTTCCTTTTCAATATTTGTTATTGGAACTGGACCGTTGATGTTGAGCCTAAGAGGGGAACTACCGGATTGGATCACTGTTATTGGTGCTAATATGGTCATTGCGCTTGGTTTTCATCTCGCTTTGTATAGTTTATGCCTGTTCCGAGAATACTCCTTAAAATGTACCTACTTCAGCAGTTTGATGATATTGGCTCTTCTGCTAGGTTTTATTCACTTCACGTACTATGAACCTTCCATCAAGGCTCGAATTATTCTCATTAGTTTCTATTTAGCCTTTGTCACTCTTTGCACTGCCTTTGTGGTGTTAAAGGGTCAACGTGATGACTTGAAGTTAGCTACTCGGATGATGGCCTTATCATTTTTGATATATGGCGGGTTTATGGCTTTCCGGGTATTGGTGACGCTATTTTCTGCTGAGCTGCAGGATTTCATGACGGCCGCGCTGATTCATCAACTTGCCTTTTTAGTGAGTATTGTTCTTATCGTGTCGATGAGCTTCACAATGCTCTGGTTGATTAATGCAAGATTGCTTAGGTCTATTCATGATCTGTCTTACAGCGATCCTTTAACGGCACTTGGAAACCGCAGAGCATTAGATGAAATGGTTCCAGTTATCATGAAGCAGGCGGGGACTACGCCTGTCAGTGCCATTATGATGGATATTGATAATTTTAAGTCGATCAATGACCAACACGGACACATAGTGGGTGATCTCGTTATCAAGTCTTTTGCTGAAATGGTTCAAAGTGCAATCAAAACATCGCCTACAGCCAGTGCGTTCCGTTTTGGCGGAGACGAGATAATGATTTTATTGCCCAATGTTAATTTCCTACAAGCACAGGCTATTGCTTGCAAGTTGCGGTTGTCTATTTCAGAGATCTCAGCAGTGCAAGGAAATGAGATGTTTCTGACGTCGAGTTTCGGTGTTGCTCAGCTTCACCCGAATGAGAGTTGGAATGGGTTTGTTAGCCGAGCCGATAAAGCGTTGTATCAAGCGAAAACAAACGGTCGTAATATGACTTCAATTTGTCCTAGTCATATTAACGAACTCGTCACTGCCTGATGATGACAGGTCTTTATGCGTTAGTTTGACCCGCCACTATTTTGATAAAGCCATTATATTGTTGGCTGTGGCGCTGAGTCTGCTTTTTGGCTTTGCGTTAACGTCTGTGAGGCAGTGGCTTTAGTTTCTTCCGTAGACGTAAAATGTTTATCAGTTAGCGTCACGGTCATTCCTTCATGCTTCACTGTTGTGCTTGACGCTTCTAATTGGGCTTGGTTTGTTGTCGCGGGCTTTGCGAATGCCATCATTGAGGTTGTAAAAAAGATCGTTGCTAGTGCGATTTGAGTAAGGGTTTTCATTGGGCTGTATCCTATTGGGTAATGATTAATAGCTGATACGTGCACTATAAAAATTATGTGGAGGCCGTTCTTATCATTTTACGCCACCGTAATATTTATGCGGTGGGTGAATATTTCACTGGGGTATGATTTCCAGTCCTCTTTGACCCAACGTCCAAGTATGGCGACGTTCAAATCACTGCCACATCACCAATACCGCTGCGATAGAGAGTAAGATGAGTGCAACAATGTCTTTGCGAGCAATACTTTGCCCCAACCAGAAGTAAGAGATTAACACCATAAAGACCACCTCAACTTGTCCCAACGTTTTCACATAAGGCACGGCTTGAAGTGACATTGCACTAAACCAGCCAAGAGAACCGATCACACTGGCTAGGCTTGTCATCACCACCAATCTCGACTTCTTGAATATCTGGTGTAACGTGTCGCGTTCTCTGAAAAAGAGGTACGTACAGATAATCACTGTTTGAAGAGAAATAACTAGGAACAGCACCCACGCTGCACTATGAGGGAAGGGAAGGCCGATGTTCAAGCTGGCTTCTCGAACCCAAAGAGACGTTAAAGCAAACGCGGTACTGCAAGCCATACCTAACAAAAACACTTTGGGGGAAAGGCTTCGCCAACCTGAAGCGCTACTCATGATGAGCACGCCCAAGGTGCCAATTAATACGCCTACCCAGCCTGTAACGGTCAACGCTGTGCCAAAAAATAACACGGAAAGCACAGCAGAAACCGGAGCTTCACACTTGGCAAGTCCAGCACCAATCGCATAGTTTTCGAGCTTAAATAGCATCACCATCAAGCCTGTTGCAAGGATCTGCATGATTGCCGCAGCAACTATGTAGAAAACAAACTCACCGGAAAAATTAGGCGCGGAGACTGGCTGCCATTGGTACAGCGAATAGAGATAAATAAGTGCGATTGGGCCAGCCCAAATAAAACGAGCCAGCGTAACGCCAGCCACACTCATTGTGCCCGCTAGTTTGCTTTGAAAGGCATTGCGCCAAGATTGGCTGAAGGCAGCAAGCAGGGTAAAGGCGATCCAACTAAAAGACATGACGCTTCCATGTGTGATGTAATTTGATGGTGATACTAACAAAAAATCACATGACAAGAAGTGTCATGATCTGTTTATAGCCACAGGCTCACCTTTATTCTCTATTCAGTATTAGAGCGCTTTTCAGAAGATCGGCTGTTTCTTGTTTTTGAAATAAAACAACGCGCTGATTAACACGAACAGTAAGGCGAAGTAATAGCAGAATGAAGAGAGCGATGCTAAGAAGGCGAGGTTCTGTTCTATTTCTTGCTCGGTGTAATTATTAGAGACCAATTTGTAGTAGTAAGCGTACAAGATCCCGATCAGCCCGTATCCGAGGTTAAACATCAAACCTTTGAAACTAAGAACGGTGGCTCGGTTATGTGACTCGGTCTTTTTGTTTAGGTGGTAGCTGATGAAAATGTTCATCGTCATGATGATAAAGATAAGCACCAGCGCAGGAACTACCCCATAGATGGACCAACCTAAACTGATCCAATAGTAGGTCGCGATACTTGCTAAGCCCATGACAATAATAAAGGTTTTTGGCTCGATACTTTCTGCCAACCTCCGGCTTTGCCCCGCTAAAATGATTTTTAGCAGACTGATTCCCGCGCCAATAAAACCAAAATAAATAATAGGAATATCGATAGCGAGATAGTATTGGCTGTTCATGGTTAAGAACATGCGTGAAGTGTGTTCGAACAAGCTGTAATAGAGCAAGATGAACAGCACGTAAGGCGTAGCAAGTACCCACTTACCTGTATCAGCCGTTAACTTGAGGCTGGCGATGGTCGTTGCTAATTTGCTCTGATCGCTTGGCATCACCTTCTTTTCTTCACGCATGTTTATCGCGGCATAAATTGCGAGTAACGCGACCAAGAGAGTCGCGAACACAGGGATTCGCATCAGGTCTTTGGTGCTTTCTGGCTCGGCTAGCCCAAGGAAATGAAAGATGTTCGCCATGAAGTTCACGTCGTACATCGCAGCGCCGATCAAGGTGACAAAGATACCGACACTAGAAGCGATACGGAGCTGGATTTGTAACACTCGCGGCCACAACTCTTCATTGCCTTGTTCTTTTAAGGTGTCGTAAGCCAATGCCTCATCTGCACCACTTGCCAATGCCATTGCTAACCCACTGAGTATTCGGTTGACCAAAAATACCATGAACACCAAGTTAGCGTCTCCGGTCGGTACGAGTGCGATCATGGCTATCTCTATGAACATCACAATCGAAGACAACACTACAAGCTGTTTGCGACCTAAGGTATCGGCGAATGCCCCAGATGGAACTTCTGCAAGTACGATGGTCGCCGCCCAAACTACGTTTAGCATGGCAAACTGAGAGAGGGTTAGTCCGTAATCTAAATAGAGTAGGGTGAATATAGGGTAATAAAAACGCGCAAAGTAGCTGCTTCTAAACATTAAGAAGTAGCGGACATTGGGAATTTTAAGAATCTCTTTGAGCGTCATGATAATTTCAGTAATTTAGATAATACATTCTTATGTATAACCCTTTTACTCTTTTAAATCATGGAATTGTTGCATTCTTCAATATCTTTCTGATTTATCGAGAATCTGTTGAATGGGTAAGGCTTGCGGCGTTATGCTTTTATAAGGAAAAATCATACCGGAGAGTGCTTGGTGCTCAATCATTGTCGCGTAATCGACAGTTATTGGCGTGAAACCCTAAATGGTTCTGTTTATTAAGAGATAGATTGAGTTAACGGGAATTAGAAAACTTAAAGAGATAGATGGAATATCTACTTAAGATTGAGCCTATACTTAAAGCTTATCAATAAGATAAAGGATGAAATAATTAATTTGGACGACTATCAAGTCATTGTTAAGCATCATGAATCGCACTACTCAGGCGAGGTACATACTCATGATTATGCTCATTTAGCTTTTATACACCAAGGCTGCCAAATTCTATCAACTGACCAGCACAGTTTACTCTCTATGCCCGGCTCTTTAATTTATATTCCCGCTGGCGTACCACATCGTGCTGACTTTCTAAAGCAATCACATGTTTCCTTACTTCGCCTACCCCAAGCTGCAACTCCTAATATAACTAAAATATGCATATTGGACGTATCACCCATCGTTGCTCAGCTATTCAGTGTTTGGGAAAATGGAGGACCAGAACAAAAGCTCGTGACTCACTATGTGCACGTTCTAGTCGACCAATGCATCCTTTGTAAGCCAACCAATAACCCCCTAATTGCAAAGGGAGGGATGGACAGACGACTGCTATTGGTAATTGAAGCATTATCAAACAAACCTAACATCAAAATGTCTATCTCAGATTTATCTAAGCAAACAGGGGCTTCCGTTCGTACCTTAAACCGACTTTTTTTGTCGAGTTTCAAAGCATCTTTTCGAGATATCCGACAAAAGGTGGTGATGGAACGTGCTGAAAAAATGATGGCAAAAGGCATTAGCGCAACTGACATTGCATTCGAACTTGAGTACTCAAGCCTGTCTTCATTCTCTACTGCATTTAAAGAACATCAGAAAAAAGCACCCCAGAATTAAACTTGGCGCAATTTGTAAACACAGTGTCGTTTTACCCAAAACCTTAACGTGAGGATCTATTTAACATGACGCTCTGTTCTTAACGTTTATGGGAAAACGAGTGTCCAAAATAACCAATATATTTATCAGCATTTTAATGGCATCGAGCTATTTTTTTGCGTCGAGCATGTATACGCCAAGCTTTCCAGATATACAAAGTGAACTCCACACCTCTGAGGCGCTAGTACAACAGACGTTAAGTCTGTTTTTTATCGCTTTAGCATGCAGCCAGCTTATCTGTGGGCCGTTATCCGAGCGGTATGGGCGAAAGCCCGTTGCTATTCTTTCATCTGCGATTTTTGTCGTTGGTTCAATGACTTGTCTCATGGCTGATAACATAGATATTCTGTTACTGGGTAGGATCATCCAAGGTTTAGGGGTTGGTGGCCTTTACCTGCTCTGCCGAACAATACTCCAAGACGCCTTCGAAAAAACGGAACTCATGGGGATACTTGCTTGGTATGGGATTCTTTTTATGAGCCTACCCGGTTTAACGCTGATTTTAGGGGGATACCTGACTCAACACTTTGGTTGGCAAGGTAATTTTGTCTTCATGGCATCTTTATCGATCGCAACACTATTGATTATCACATTTATGAAACGCGAAACGATCAGCCAGAAGAACCCTGATGCAATTAAGCTTAAACAGATACTAAAAGACTATGCTTTCATCACATCGAACGTAACGTTTCTGTGTTATTTGGCAATGATGTTCAGCGGGACGAGTTGCCTACTGCTTTTCCAAGTAACGGGTTCTTTTGTTGCTCAGAATCAATTTGATTTAACGGCCGCAGATTACGGAATTGGGTCAATGGTTTTGATAGCGAGTAGCGTTGCATCAAGATTAATTTGGAACCAGTTTCTGAAGAATCGTATCAGCGAAAATATGACTCTAGTTTATGGGAGCCTGATTCAAATTGTAGGCTGTGCTGTTATTACTCTTAGCCTTTTCGTACATAGCTACTCACTAGTGTTACTCGGGTTTTCATTGATGGCGTTTGGCTCTGCATTTTTACTTGCGATAGCTGGTGTTTCTGCATTGTATTTGTTTCCTAATCACAAGGGGCAGGTTGGTGCTATCTACGGTGCTTTGCAGATGGTTGGAGCATTTGGTTTTACGTTTTGTTTATCGTTCGTTCCGGCCAATCACGAGGTAATGGTTCTGAGCAGCTGGGTATTGTCACTGATGAGCAGTGCCGCAATTATTGTCATGTACATGTGCCAGCGAAAAACGTTGGAAATGCCTGTCGCTTAATCAAGTTTGATTCAGAAAAGTCATCGAATTGATAATTTAGGCTGTTAATTTTGCTAACAAAAAAATCCCCTCAAGGTACGCTCTGAAGGGATTTTTTATTAACCAATAATGCAGTTGTTAGCCATTACCTGCTTGCCATTAGCTATTCATTTTCTGTTTCCTTAGAAGCATTAGACGTTGTGCCTTTTTTCAACCAATTATCAAGCACGTGTTGCAGTGCATTCAAAGAGGTTGGTTTCTCTAGGCGACCATCCATCAACTTGCTGATCATATCTAACTCGTGCTGTCCTGATTCGCCAGATAAAGCAATGATTGGCGTTTGAGGAGAACGTGCCTTGATGATTTGGCTTGCGTCAAAACCATTCATTATTGGCATTTGTACGTCCATTAAGATCAAATCGACCTTATGTGTTTTGAACTGCTCGACGGCATTCTCACCGTTTTTGGCTTGTAAGCTATTTACGCCAAGTCGACTCAGGTACATTTGAACAAGTGTGCGTTGTACTTCTTTATCATCGACGATAAGTACGGTTGGAGCCAAATGATTTCCTGGCTTTAATGTACTTGTGGGTTCTGAATTTTGCGTTGCCGCTTGGTTATCTGGCTTAGCTTCTACGTTGGTTTTGTTTTCAGTTGTGGTTTGATTACTTTTCCAATCATTGAAGTAAGGCGTACGAAGTGCGTCTGCTTTGGGTGCATTGGGTACCACAGGGAAGTACAGGTGGAACTCAGTAAACTCCCCAAGCTTAGAGTGGCATTCAACCCGGCCGCCAAATGAACGCATCACTCGTTGGCAATAGCCAAGTCCTAGGCCACTACCACCGCTTTTTTGGTAAGAGAAGAAGTCATCAAAAATCTTATGCGTAATGGCTTCATCAATGCCGGGACCGGTATCTCTGAATATTAGAACGTTCTCGTAAGATCCTGTGTTGGTGCTGATCTCAATTTGGCTTTCTGGGTAAGAATCAAAGTAGTAGATTGCATTGCGTATCAGGTTGAAAATGACGAAGTTGAATAAGGTTTCGTTCAGCTTTGCTACAAAATCAGCGTGTTGTGGTAAACGAATGCGTTCAATGATCTTTTCATTCTCAAAACCATAGTGGCTTACGGCTTGATCCACGGCTTTGTGGATAGAGGTCATCGTCACAGGACCGTTTTCCGGCGTACTGTCACTGACTTCGCGCAGGATGATATCAATCAGTTGCCGCCCGCGTTGAATCGCCGCTTGGCCATTCTCAATATCCTTTAGGATTTGTTTAGCTGGGGCTTGGTTATCTATGTGCTGCTTTAACACCTCAAAATGCAGCTGCACTTGAGCAAGAGGGTTACGCATTTCGTGTGCGATAGAATTAGCAAGGGCGCGACTTTGGCGAATGCGTCTATCGGCTTCAATGGTGCTTTGTACACGAGTTAACAAGGTTTGCAGGGCAGAGATCTCTTCGTTAGAGAACATCTGATCGTTGCTCTTGTGTGACGACACCAATAAGTGCGTGACCGATTTCCCCTGACCAAATAAAGGCATCACCAAGGCGGTGTCGTTTGAACTCATCTTGTCATACAGGGCTTTTATTGAGCGCTTGGCTGGTGCGGTGTAATCAAGCTCCTGAGAAAGTTCGTCAAACACTAAAACAGACTTGTTGGTAGACAGATAATCTTCGTAGAAAGTTTCGTTGTAGTTGCTGTTCACCAGACGCAGCTTGTCTTCTGGAATCTGTAGTAGGCTACCTAATCGACGCATTGCATCATCAATCGACAGCTTGAAATCGTCTTCTAGTGAGAGGATCTGCTGTACTGGCGTTTTCTTGTTTCCGTAGACAAAGAAGGAAGCGTAGTGGCTCACTCGTTTGTAGAGAACATGCCAAGTGATGCCGATAATCGCACAGATTGGGATAGCAACGAGCCATTGACTGTTGTCTGTTAGCGGGATAAATATCGCGCCAAAAGGGATCACCAAAATAGCACAGACCAACAGCGCATTTAGGCTCATGTACGCAAGGTATTTCACGCTGTAGAAGCGCGAGGTCAGCAGGGCATAGCCAACGAACAACATTTCACTGATCGACAAAGCTGGTGGCAGCCAAGTGAGCGAGAAATCACGCAAGAAGTAGGTCATGCCTAGGTGGATTGTCGCAGTGGACAGCATGAATACTAAGATACCTGCGATCATGTAGTTGGTTTTGGCTAAGGTCAGCTTACTACTGTTGGCGCGCATGGCCACGAGGTTGAGTAGTGTTAGGACAACAAAACTTATCATCCCAATGAAGAAGTAAGGTGTTTGAGGGCCGAACTCAATCACGAACTGGCTTGGGCCTGCAATGGTGACGTGTTCAACGGTTAACCCCGGACTTAAATTGATAAAGAAGGAGTAGACGGTTAAGGTGACGAAAATGGCTTGTTGCCATGCGTGAACCTTACCATTGCGTTGTTCGGCGGCGAGCTTACACGAGAAGTAATAGGCAAAGGCAAACGCAAAGAAAGAGGCGAGGTTGGCAAACTTTGCGGCGAACACGGCGGCCGGGGCCCCAAGTTCCGGTAATAAGTCGGTATGGAAATAAGCGTTACTGCTGATCCACGCAACAATGCAGATCGAATACGCGATGTAAGGGGCATGGTGTGTCCCCGCAATCACTTCGTTCTTTTGTTTCAGGCGATAGCAGTAATAGAACAACCACATGACAACCACAGCCACGGTTGCAAGCAGTGTGATTGCTTTTGCATAGATGATCGCCTCTAGGCCGAAATCAAACATGTTCATCCTTTCTTACCGAGCTCGATTTTTCTAATGACTTTCGGCTTTCTCGCACTGCGCGTTTGTAGCTGCGAAAATCGACATTATTGAACGCTTTTACCATTATCTCGAAATTCCAGAACCCACGATAAATTGTTGTGCCATCATTATTTAATTCGCAATACCCAGAATGGAAGTATGCTTTAGAATCAATGGTTTGATAAAACTGAAGCATGAAAGGTTGCTCGATAATAGTAAAACCGATTTTGTAGCCTATTTGATGTAATACACTCATCAGCTCTTTTTGAGCAAGGTAGAGGAAATAGAGTTTTTGTTGGGTATTACCACTGACTGTCAGACGCAGCACTTCACACAGGGCATTCTTATCGGACAATTGTAACTGGAATTGTTGGTCAAATTCTGGGAGAGAGTAACATTTTGACAGTGTAGGCGGTGTCAAAAGTTGTAACCCTGCGAGTTCAGCATAGCCGTAATTGGGTAAACAGTATTGCCATTGCTCATTGCTGAACGGCGGTGCGTAACTTAGCCAAGTGTCATTCTTAGACCAGTCTTGAATCAGCGCAGAGGAAACCAGTGTTGGAAAGGCTTCATCGACTGGATGTTTGAGCAGAATAAAATGCTTACCTGCCTGAGAAAGGTGTAATAAAGGCAGCATCTCAAACCATTTTTCACCCTTGATGAACACCTCAAGATTGCTCAAAGCAATGGCATCGCTGATGGACATTCCTTGTGGGTGGCTCGGTGTTTGTACCACAAGCGGATCATCTTCTATTCGTTCAATGATTGCACCATAGTAAGCGCTGTCTTTGATAGGGAGTTCAGTGTGAGAGGGCGCACTTGCGTCCAACGGTGATTTTGCTTTGATGGCTGCAATTTCACATTCACACCAAAAATCTAACCAATGCATGTAACACTGACTTGCGGCCGCTTCTAACAGTGCCATCTCTTTCGATAAGGAACTTGGATAGCGTTGAATAAGCTCGCGATAGTCCATCAGTTCAAATAAAACTGAGAGGCTTTTGTGTTGATGTTCGGGGAAGAACGATTCTAATAGTCGTCGACGATAGTCTGTGACGGTTTGGAAAAGAGCGATACGTTCTTGTGGCTGATAAGCGTTGATCGTGAGCTCGATCAGCGCTTGTTGTTTCTTTTCGATAGACAGACTGCTAGCCAATAGTGAGTCTAAAGACGACGTTAATTTCATGGTGTGAACCTAGCCTAGGTTTATATAATTATTTTTATTTGATTTGCACCAGTCAACTCGACACGGACTTATAGTAAGTATTTGAAATAAAGTTACTTTGATGAACAAACGTAACTCTAATTGTGTCTATTGTTTTTAAAAACAAGTTGCATAATCGAGCGCAAGTTTACTACTTGTGCTGACCCTTAACAATATGGGTTAGTCATGTACGAATTAATTAATGATTCCCTAAATTAGAGTGCTCTCAATCACTTATATGGTTTGATCATGTGTGGAAGTTAATTTATTCAATCTGAGAATATCTTTTTGAATTTATAAATTGGTCCTGAGTGTTTATTTTTTGAACCAAGCTCATAAATCATACGCAACTCAATTCACCTTATAGATTGTAAGGAATATAACAGCGTGCTCAATTATATAATTAACTAATGAGTGTGGTATGTCTCATCTCCGTCTATTTCCACGTCATCGCTTGGCGATCGCTTGTATGCTTGCCAGTGCGTCCAGTTTCTCTTTTGCTCAAAATCAGTGTGAGGTGCTTGATCTTCAACAGGCGTCCAATCTTGCACTCGCTGTCTCTTCGGCAAACAACAGTTGCTACAGTTCTTGGTTCTCTGCATCGAATAATTCACTAGATAATATCTATAGCGAAGCAAACCTAAGCCGCATTCAAGTTGCACTGAACTCAGAAATAACTCGTTACCGAGGTGAAGCTGAACAAGCCCGTAAACTTGAAAACCTTGGTGAGTTTGTTCGTGCCGCTTATTACGTTCGCTATAACGCGCAAGCGCAAGACTTCAGCGAAGCGTTGAGTCAGCGTTTTGCTCAGTCGACGATTGCTTTCTTAGCTAACCCTGATGCGTTAGATCAAGGTCGTGAGCAGGTGGGTGCATTGAAAAGCCTGACGCTAATGGTCGATAACGTTAAACAATTGCCACTGACAATGGATGCGCAACTTGCGGCATTACGTCACTTCAACCAAGAAACGGCGCAAGACTCACAATGGGTCGATGGGTTAAACAATCTGTTTCGAGCAATGGCAGGGCACGCAGCTAGAGATGACTTCTACGATTACATGGCGAGCCATACCCAGCATATCGACACGCTTGCAGCATTCGCCCGTGATAACACGTGGGCTTTAGATACTGATGCGAGCTTCCTTGTTTATAACGCCGTGCGTGAAACTGGTCGTTTGCTGGCAAGCCCGGATAAATTAACGAAAGACAAAGCGCTGCGTTTTATGCAGCAAGTGATGGTACAAAACCCACTTGGCAGTGAGCATGACAAGCTTTGGTTAGCGGCGGTTGAGATGATGGGGTATTACGCGCCAGACGGCTTGAATGGATTGGATCTAGAGCAAGCAAAACGTGATTTAGCAATGCGTGTACTTCCCAATCGTCATGAGTGCCAAGGGCCTGCGATTATTCGCTCTCAAGATTTAACGCAAGCACAATCAATTGAAGCATGTGATGTACTCGCGGCAAAAGAGGCGGACTTTCATCAAGTTGCGAACACAGGCCAACAACCTGTCGCCGACGATAATAACGAGCGAGTTGAAGTCGCGGTGTTTGACAGTAAAGGTAGCTACACCGATTACTCTGCATTCTTGTTTGGAAATACCACCGACAACGGAGGTCAGTATTTAGAAGGTAACCCTGCCGAAGTGGGTAACGTGGCGCGTTTCGTCGCTTACCGTTACGCTAACGGCGATGACCTTTCAATTCTCAATTTAGAGCATGAGTACACTCACTATCTCGATGCGCGCTTTAACCAATACGGCTCCTTTAGCGACAACTTGGCACATGGTCACGTTGTGTGGTGGCTAGAAGGTTTTGCTGAGTTCATGCATTACAAGCAAGGTTACGATGCCGCTGTTGGTTTGATTAGCAGCGGGAAGATGAGTTTATCGGACGTGCTTGCGACCACCTACTCTCATGATTCCAACCGTATCTATCGATGGGGTTACTTGGCGGTGCGCTTTATGATGGAAGAACATCCTCAAGAAGTGCAGAGCTTGTTGGCACTGTCTCGTGCTGGCAAATTTTCAGAATGGGCGCAACAAGTGAAAGTGCTTGGCCAGCAATACAATGGTGAGTTTGATCGTTGGCTAGACACTGTTTCAAGTGAACCAACAGAGCCTACTGATCCCACAGAACCGACTGACCCCACAAATCCGACAGACCAAGCCATAGTGCTTGCAGCAAACCAAGGTGTAGTGTTGAACGGCGAGGCGTACAGTGAGCAGCTGTTCTACGTCGATGTACCTGAGAACACCACGCATTTTGAGGTTTCGATTGAAGGTCATGCTTCAGGTCAAAGCCAAGGTGATGCTGATCTTTACATGAGCTACAACAAAGAAGCGCATTACTATGATTTTGAATTCAGCCAATACGGAAATGGAAGTAATGAGATGGTGACGTTTGAACCAAAGTCATCGGGTTTCATCAAACCGGGTCGTTACTACATGAGTATTGCAGGACGCACCGATTTCAATGACGTAACACTGTTGGCATCACTAGAGACAGAAGCGCCAACGCCGCCATCACAAGAACAAGATGATTTAACGCCAATAATACTGGAATCAGGTCAGCCTCAAATACTCACCGTGCACCAACGACGTTATGCGGCGGTTTATGTTCCACAGGGCGTGCAAGAGGTAAGAGTATGGTTGAATGATAAGAGTGACGTTGCTGAGAGTGGACAGTCGAATGCTGGCAACGTTGATCTATTTGCAAGTCGTTCATACTGGCCTACTTCAGGGCAACACGATTATGCCTCTAATTACCGTGGTAGCAATGAGTACCTGCAAATCCCTGTAACAGAAGAAGGCTATGTGCATTTCTTACTGAGTGCTGAACAGCATGGGGATGATGTCGAGATGTTGGTGTTCTTTCACTAGCAAAACAGGCAGCAATTAAAAAGCACTAACGAAAACGCCACCTAATCTAAATGATCTAAATATCAATTGAATAGACGGGTAAAAAGCCGGGTTGTAGTGTCCGGCTTTGTTTTTCTGACAGTGCTCTGTATTTATAGAGTAGTTACACCATAATCTCTGATGAAGTAATGACATTTAAGGTCTAAGCTTGCCTACATATGAAACATTATTGCGAGTATTCCCTCGTGAATGATTGAGGTAGAGAGAATTTATGAAGAAAGTACGATTAACATCATTACTTGGAATTGCAACCTTGTTTAGTGTCGCTGCGTTAGCTGGGTGTAGTCAGAAATCTGAGGTTCCAGCTCAATCACAGGAAAAAGTGAATCCTATCTGTAGCACTAAAAATCTTACTGGTGGTTGGTCGCAAAGCGATATTACACCTGAAGCTAAGCAAGCTTTAGACGCAGTTCTTGGCCAAATGAACACTTCAGCTGAGCTCAAGCAGATCTTGAGTGTTCGAACTCAAGTCGTCGCGGGTTTGAACTATGCTATTGAGTTTGAGATGGATAATGGTGAAGTGTGGAACACCATCGTTTACCGTTCTCTACAAGGTGACATCGAAATGACGCGACCTGCACAGAAAGGTCGTTTGTGTTCATAATCTAGAGGCTTCTGTACCTTGTGAGATAAGCTTGATAGCAAATAAAAATGGCTCCGTATCGGGAGCCGTTTTGGTTTTTAAGAAGACTGATTTATTGAACGCTTTTAATCGGCCAGTTCGGGCGCAGCTAACTCTTGAACACAAGCACGGCTGATGTCTTCATCAATATAAGCCATTCCCAGCTTGTTTAAGTAATCCATACGATCAGCGGTGCGAAGTTCAATGTCAGGGCCTGAGATGTTGTTTTCTTGATAAACCTTAGCCATGTGAGTCATGAAATGCTCGCCCACACTCATCATTAACAGGCTCATCGCACCCACGTCCGGTCTTACTTTGGCACGCTGTTTTTCAGACAGGTTTACCGCTAACACGATAGGTTGTTCTTCTCCTTCGAAACGAACACTACGCTCACGAACGGTTTGTTGCGCCCAGTAATACGCCAGTTCTTTGCTCTGGGTGAGAAACACTGGTTCAACCGATTCGGTGTAGTTATTGCCGATGGTCGCCATGGTTTTTGAAGCCGCTTCGTTGAGGGCTTTGTCTCCAGAGCGCTTTAGTCCTTGGCCTTGAATAGAAGCGAGTAAAGCTGAAGATGTACCGTGATACCAAGTATCACCCGTCGCGAAACCATTTTCTGATAGCAGCGTTTTTGCATCTTGTAGGTGTTTAGGTATTGAAGTCATAGGCACTCTCAATCAAAAGAAATATCAACAAACAGGAATCTCAAAAAACTTGAATACAGTTAGCTTAAACAGAAGTTGTTTGGTTAACCGTGGTGTGGAACACAAATCTGAGGCTTTGAGATAAAGCTGGCAGTAGTAGCTTTATCTCAAAGCCTTCCCCCGGATCTTACCTAAGTAAGAGAGAAGGACGAGGGAGGCTTTCGTGTTAGCGATTAATCAAATTGGTTCGATGTATTCGCTTCACCTGCTGCTTTTAGTGCGTTCTCACCAGCAAAGTACTCTTTGTGGTCATCACCCATATCTGAACCAGACATGTTTTGGTGTTTAACACATGCGATGCCTTGGCGGATTTCTTTACGTTGAACGTTCGCAACGTAGCCCAACATGCCTTGGTCGCCGAAGTACTCTTTCGCAAGGTTGTCAGTAGACAGCGCTGCAGTGTGGTAAGTAGGCAGTGTAATCAAGTGGTGGAAAATACCCGCTTCACGAGACGCGTCTGCTTGGAATGTGCGAATCTTCTCGTCAGCGCTTGCAGACAGTTCTGATTCGTCGTATTCCGCGCTCATTAGGTTTGCACGGTCGTAAGCTGATACATCCTTACCTTCTGCTACCATCGCATCGTAAGCTTGCTGACGGAAGTTTAGCGTCCAGTTGAATGATGGAGAGTTGTTGTAAACAAGTTTCGCATTAGGGTGTACTTCACGTACGCCATCCATCATCTCTTTGATTTGACCGATGTGTGGTTTCTCAGTCTCAATCCAAAGAAGGTCAGCACCTGCGTTGATTGCTTCAATACAGTCGAATACACAGCGGTCTTCACCTGTACCTTCGCGGAATTGGTATAGGCCTGAAGGTAGACGCTTAGGTCGAACTAGTTTGCCGTCACGGTTGAAGCAAACATCGCCTTCAGCCATATCAGCAACATCAATTTCTTCAACATCTAGGTATGAGTTGTAGATGTCACCTTGGTCGCCAGGCTCTTTCACTACTGCGATTTCTTTTGTTAAACCAGCGCCTTGTGAATCGGTACGAGCAACAATGATGCCGTTGTCGATGCCTAGTTCAAGGAAGGCGTAACGAAGTGCGCGAAGTTTTGCGTGGAAGTCAGCATGTGGAACCGTTACTTTGCCGTCTTGGTGACCGCATTGCTTCTCATCGGCAACTTGGTTTTCAATTTGTAGACAACATGCGCCCGCTTCAATCATCTGCTTAGCCATTAGGTAGGTCGCTTCTGCGTTACCGAAACCTGCATCGATATCTGCAATGATTGGCACCACGTGTGTTACGTGATTGTCAATTTTGTCTTGGATAAGGTCTTGTTGGTTAACATCGCCCGCTTCACGTGCAGCGTCTAGCTCACGGAATAAACCACCCAGTTCACGTGCATCAGCTTGGCGCAGGAATGTGTATAGTTCTTCTACTAGGCCTGCAACCGATGTTTTTTCATGCATTGATTGGTCTGGAAGTGGACCAAAGTCTGAGCGAAGTGCAGCAACCATCCAACCAGAAAGGTATAGGTAGCGGCGATCTGTCTTGCCATCAAAGTGCTTCTTAATAGAAATCAGCTTTTGTTGACCGATAAAACCATGCCAGCAACCTAAAGACTGAGTGTATTGAGAGCTGTCTTTATCGTAAGCCTCCATATCCGCACGCATGATATCTGCCGTGTATTGCGCGATATCTAGACCTGTTTTGAATTTGTTTTGAGCTCGCATACGAGCAGCAGATTCAGCATTGATTGCATCCCATGGAGCACCTGCAGCGCTTTTTGCAACTTCTATCATTTCGATATCTTGTGTAATTTGCGACATAACTATTCCTTAGTTTCACGTGGGGTATGGTTGCCAAATTGGCTTGGATTAAAACTTTGCTATGGACAAAGAATAACCATGCATGTGATAATTTTGTTAATTTATAGTTATTATATTCGGTATTTTTCTTATGAATATTGCTCGTATAGACCTTAATTTGCTTGTGTATTTAGACATGTTGCTACGTGAAAGAAACGTTACACGAGCGGCAAATCAATTAGGCATAACTCAACCAGCCATGAGTAATGGACTGCGCCGATTGCGTGATCTGTTTGAAGATCCACTATTGGTGAGAACCAGTGAAGGGATGGTGCCGACCGAGCGAGCGCAAAAGTTGCAACCGCTGATTAGAAACATCTTGGCGAATGTAGAAAAGACACTCCAGCCGACCACAGAGTTTAATGCAGAAGACAGTGAACGCGTGTTTCGCATCATGGCGAGTGACTATGCAGAATCGACCATTATTCAACCTCTTCTGAAAAGGTTAAGTGAGATCGCACCGAAAATACGACTGGATATCATGACGCCAAGTGACGTGAGTTATCAGGATGTAGAGCAAGGTACTGTTGATATAATCATCAACCGTTTTGACGACATCCCACAGTCGTTTCACCAGATGAGCCTTTGGCACGACGGGTTCTCTTGCCTATTTAGCTGTGATAATCCAATTGCCGATAACTTTGATATTTTGTCTTATTTAAAAGCGCAACATATCTGGGTAAGTAAGACGGGGATGGGAACCGGAGTGGGAATCAACCCAAGTGAAGCACAAAAGCTCGGTTGGATAGATGAAGCGTTAATGCGCATTGGTAAAACCCGCAATATCACGGTATTTACTCGACACTACCTGTCGGCGATTCTTTTCGCACAACAGAAGAACTTGATCCTTACTATTCCTACTAAAGCGGCGCAATTGCAGCGCAACAACCCTAATTTGTTAATCAAACCAGCCCCATTTGCTATTGAACCTTTTGAAGTAAAGATGGCGTGGAGCCCCTTGTTACAAACCAATCCAGACCACCAGTGGATGCGTCGCTTGATCAAAAGTGTCGCCAATGAAATCGAAAGTGGTGTGACGGGATAACACAGTTTTTTATGGTATTTCTTTTGTGAATATCCAATATAAGCGGCATAAATTAGCTAAATTTTCGTCAGTTACGTAAATTTATTTAGTAGTCAGCGGTTAATTTGAGAGAGATTTTATGAGCAGTCGTATTCAACAGGGAAGCTTGAGCATTGATAGCACCCTCTACCAATTAATTAATGAGCAGGTCATTCCTGGAACAGGCATTGTCGCAGAGGACTTTTGGCAATCTTTCGCAGCCATCCTTAAAGATCTGGCACCAAAGAACCGTGCCTTACTTATCAAGCGTGAAGATCTTCAACATCAAATTGACGTTTGGCACCAAGAGCGTGCGGGACAAACGCTAGATGCTGCCGAGTACAAACAGTTCTTACAGCAGATTGGCTACCTAGTTGCTGAGGGCGATGACTTTCAAGTTACGACCGCCAGCGTTGAGCCTGAAATTGCAACACAAGCGGGTCCGCAGCTTGTTGTACCTATTATGAATGCACGTTTTGCGCTTAACGCGGCCAACGCGCGTTGGGGTAGTTTATACGATGCGCTCTATGGAACCGATGTCATCAGTGAAAGTGACGGCGCGGAAAAGGGCGGAAGCTTTAACCCTGTACGCGGTGCTAAAGTGGTGAGCTACGCTCGAGGTTTCCTTGATGACGCTGCACCACTAAACGGTGTCTCTCATAAAGACGTGACCAAATACAGCATCAGTAACGCTAGCGTCGGCAATAAGCTGATAGCGACACTCGATAACGGTGAAGAAGTCACTCTCATAGATAGCAACCAGTTCATTGGCTATCAAGGTGACGCAAGTTCACCTTCGTGCATTCTTCTTAAACACAATAACCTTCATATCGAAATTCAAATCGACCCGAGTGCGCCGATTGGCAGCGTCGATGTGGCGGGTATTAAAGATGTACTGGTGGAATCGGCACTGACCACGATTATGGATTGCGAAGATTCGGTTGCTGCGGTTGACGGTGAAGACAAAGCATTGGCTTACCGCAACTGGTTAGGCTTAATGAAGGGTGATCTGCAAGAATCGCTAGAGAAAAATGGCAAGACCATTGTTCGTAACCTGAACCCAGATCGTCAATACACCAGTGTAACGGGGGGGGAAATCTCGCTTAAAGGTCGCAGCATGTTGTTCATACGCAATGTGGGCCACCTAATGACTAACCCTGCAATTATTGATGCTGAAGGTAATGAAGTGCCTGAAGGTATCATGGATGGCATGGTGACATCGCTTATCGCAATGCACGATTTAAAGGGTAATAGCCCTTACCAAAACTCGACCGCGAACAGCATCAATATTGTTAAACCTAAGATGCATGGCCCTGAAGAAGTGGCTTTCACCAATGAACTGTTTGGTCGCATTGAGGATGCATTAGGTTTAGATCGCTTCACGATCAAAGTTGGCATCATGGACGAAGAGCGTCGTACCTCTGTGAACTTGAAAGAGTGTATTCGCGCAGCCAAAGACCGTGTTGTGTTCATCAACACAGGTTTCCTAGATCGAACGGGTGATGAGATCCACACCAGTATGGAAGCGGGTCCTTTTGCTCCTAAAACACAGCTGAAAACCATGACATGGATTGGCGCATATGAAGATCAAAACGTTGATCTTGGCTTAGCTTGTGGCCTGCAAGGTAAAGCCCAGATTGGTAAAGGTATGTGGCCAGAGCCAGATAACATGGCCAAGATGATGGACGCGAAAATTGGACACCCACAAGCCGGTGCGAATACCGCTTGGGTTCCTTCTCCAACCGCGGCGACTCTGCATGCCTTGCACTATCACAAGGTGAGTGTTCCTAGCCGTCAGAAAGAGCTTCGTGAGCGTGTGAGAGCAAATGTTGACGATATTCTTACTATCCCATTGTTAGGTAATCAAAAGCTGACTGCTCAAGATATCCAAAACGAACTGGACAATAATACGCAAGGTATTCTTGGTTACGTAGTTCGTTGGATTGACCAAGGCGTAGGTTGTTCGAAAGTGCCTGATATTAACGATGTGGGATTAATGGAAGACCGTGCAACGCTGCGAATTTCAAGCCAACACATCGCTAACTGGTTACGTCACGGCATTTGCGAGGAAGCCCAAGTAATGAAAACCATGAAGCGCATGGCAGCAGTGGTTGATGAACAAAATGCAGGGGATCCAAGCTACCAAAATATGGCGCCTGATTTTGAAAACAGCATTGCGTTTTCAGCAGCTTGCCAGTTGGTATTTGAAGGCTGTGCTCAGCCGAGTGGTTATACCGAGCCAGTGCTGCACGCGATGCGTCTAAAGCTGAAAGCGCAGGAATAGCGAAGCAACCGAATAACAAAAACAGAGAATGTAAAATACTAAAAAAAGAAACCCCCTTTAACCGAGCCCAAGGTGCCGCGCTTTTATAGCGCGGCTTTTTTTTGATTCATTTTTGTGGTGGGAAGGGGGGAGAGTGGGCCAGGTTAGTGCTCACTAAGATTTAAGTGCTTCTGAATCTTGGTCAACGCCGAAACCTAATTGCTACTAAATCCTAGTTACTACCAAAACATAAGTATTTAATGTCCATGTACTCATCGATGCCTTCTTTAGCACCTTCACGGCCAATACCTGATTGTTTTACGCCACCAAAAGGCGCTACCTCGGTTGAGATTAGGCCATCATTAATACCGACCATACCGTACTCAAGCGCTTCTGCAATGTTCCACACTCGGTGGATATTCTGGCTGTAGAAGTAAGACGCCAAACCATAAATAGTATCGTTCGCCATGTCGATGAGTTCCTCATCAGTGTCGAATTTCATCACAGGTGCGACTGGGCCAAAGATCTCTTGTTGAACAATGTCCATACTGTGTTTCACATCTTTAAGAATGACAGGCTGAAGGAAAAGCCCATCAAGATCCTTAATTGGAGTAACAGGCTCAGCTCCTTGTTCAATCGCTCGGTCTATTAATGCTTGGATGTTGTTCTTGGCATTTTGGCTGACAACAGGGCCTATGGTTACACCTTCATCTAAGCCGTTACCAATCTTAAGTTGTTGAACGGCTTGATCAAATTTAGCCACGAACTCATCGTACACTTTACTGTGAACATAGAATCGGTTTGCACAAACACAAGTTTGGCCAGCATTGCGGAATTTCGAGACCATTGCGCCTTGAACCGCAGCGTCGATGTCTGCATCGTCAAACACAATAAAAGGTGCATTGCCGCCGAGTTCCATAGAGGTACGCTTGATGCCTTTTGCGGCTTGAGCCATCAAAATACTGCCGACACGGGTAGAGCCTGTAAAAGAGATCTTTTTGATTAATGGGTGCGATGTGAATAGCTCACCAATCTGTTCTGGGCTATCACCTAATACGACTTGGAGTAGATCCTTAGGAATACCCGCTTGGTAAGCCAGTTCGACCACAGCAAATGCGGAAAGCGGTGTCTCATCTGAAGGTTTCACGACAAAGCTACAACCGGCAGCTAATGCAGGCGCTGCTTTACGAGTGATCATTGCAACAGGGAAGTTCCATGGCGTAATGGCACACGCGACTCCTATAGGTTGCTTGATAGTTACCAAGCGTTTGCCTGCGACTGTGCTAGGAATGGAATCACCATAAGTGCGCTTGGCTTCTTCTGCGAACCACTCAATGAAGCTCGCACCATAAACCACTTCACCTGCCGCTTCTGCTAACGGTTTACCCTGTTCGATCGTCATGATTCGAGCAAGGTCTTCTTTATTCTCAATGATTAGCTGGTGCCAAGCCTTCAGTATCGCAGCGCGAGATTTAGCTGGAACCTTTGCCCACTCTTTCTGCGCTACATGAGCTCGTTTAATCGCGCTTGCTAGCTCTGTTTCTGATGATACCGGTGCGTGTCCGATGAGTTCACCCGTTGCTGGATTTGTGACTGCAACTGCGTTGTTCGCTTCTGTCACCATAAAAGAGAGTAAGTGCTGGTTCTTAATGTTTAGCATCGTGATTCCTTTAGACGTGTTGCTGATATGCGGGTTGGTGAGTGTTCAGATCATTTTGACCAAATGTTCATTAGTCGCAGATTGTGGTCGTTAATTCGATAGTTTTGAAGTCCTTGTTTGTGAAAGCATTGTTTACCAAAGCAAGGTATACAAAATCATTGTTTATTAAATTCGAGTTTTCGAAATCCATGCTCAGCTAAGTCATGGACTTCGAAATCTTTTAAGAAAAGTCTATTGCTGACTCCAATTATCAGCTTCGATTTTCGCTAGCGCTTTTGCAGCTTTTTGTAGAGCAGGTAGGAACTTGATCGCTTCGTCCGGCTTTACTCGAATCACAGGTGCTTGGATTGCTAAGCCGAGATTAGATTGGCCCGTTGGCGATGGAATGAGTACCGCAATACACACCAAACCCGGTAGAAACTCTTCATCATCAATCGCAAAGCCTTGGATCTTAGCTTCTTCGATGTCTTGCTCTAACACTGAGTAGTCGGTGATGGTTTTGACTGTGTACTGAGTCAGTGGCACGTTTTCGATCAGTCTTCTGCGTTGTGATTTTGACATGTGAGCCAAAAACAGTTTGCCAGTCGCAGAGCAGTGCACAGGAACGCGAGAGCCGGGTTGCAGGTGGAAGCGAAGTGGTGCTTCGGTTTCTGCACGATCAAGATAGATGATTTCACCACTTGAAAGAGCCGTCAGGTTGCAACTCTCACCGACTTCTGCTCTTAGATTTTCAAGAATCGTGCGTCGGGCGCTGTGCATGGTGCTATTCAAAAGCAGGTTTTCAGCAAGCTTTCTGAGTCGAATGCCAGAGCTGTAATGCTTTTCGTCACCGTCTCTTTGAATGATGCCTGCGGATTCTAATTGTTGCAGCATACGGTGCAAAGTGGGTTTCGGCAGTCCGGTTTCTTCGACGAGCCCTTGAAGGGAAATAAACTCGTCTTTTTGCGCTATCACCTCTAATAGTGCAAAAAGTCGGAGAGTGGGCGTATCTCCTTGAACTTGTGGTGTTTCTGTTTGCATACAGTGATTCATCCTTGCGATATGTCTATGTGTAAGAGTGTACATACCAAATCAATATTCTTCAATTATCTGAATAAAATTTGACCTTTTTTATTATTCCAATAATATAAATATAAATTATGGAACGATTAATCTCAATAAATGGAATTTTAAAAATGAAAGCAATTGAACGGATTATTGATAAGGCGCACCTAGATCGTAAGCGTGTGGTTTTGAGCGAAGCTGAAGATCCTCGTGTACTCAAAGCGGCACGATTAGCGATAGATAAACAACTCGCTTATATCACGCTAATAGGGGATGAAAAGGCGATTATCGAAGCCGCTCAGTTGCATCATATTAACCTCGCGGGCATTCATATTGTTTCACCACAAACATCGGCACTTAAAGCCGTGTTGGCTGAACGTCTGTATGAGCTCAGAAAAGCCAAAGGCATGACTTATCAAGATGCATTGGAGAAGGTTACAGACCCACTGATTTTTGCCAATTTGATGGTGAGAGAAGGGCTGGTCGACGGCACGGTTAATGGCGCGGTTTATACCACGTCAGATGTGGTGCGAGCTGCGCTGCAGATCATTGGGCCAGCACCAGACAGCGAGTTGGTATCGAGCTTCTTTTTAATGATGTTGTGCGAGCCTTTCCACAATCTCAAAGGTGGCATGATTTTCAGTGATTGTGGTTTGGTGATTAACCCCAATGAAACCGAGCTTGCATCGATAGCAGTGGCCGCATCAAATAGTGCTCAAACGCTGTTAATGGAAGAACCTAAAGTGGCAATGCTGTCGTTTTCTACCAATGGCAGTGCCAAGCATGAATCGGTCGATAAGGTGCGTAATGCCGCCCAGTTAGTGAAGCAACGTTGCCCCGGAATTGCGGTTGATCAGGATGTTCAACTCGACGCGGCGATTGTCACTGAAATTGCGGCGAAAAAGTTGCCCGATTCCGAGGTTAAAGGAGAATCTAACGTGCTGATATTCCCAAACTTAGAAGCTGGCAATATCGGTTACAAGCTTGCTGAAAGGCTAGGAGGCGCGGTCGCGATTGGTCCTTTGTTGCAAGGGTTGAATCAACCAGCCAATGACCTATCCAGAGGTTGTAGTGCCGAAGATATCTTTAATGTAATCGCGGTGACTGCTGTGCAAGCACAACAAGGCAAAACTGCAAATGCAACGACGGATGTTGACGCTGATGCTCAAGAAGCTCCAGAAGATCAAAAAGCTAAAGAAAGAGCTGAATCGGAATTTGAGTTTAGGTACTAGGCTCAAACTTAAAGCCCGCACTCACACTAAGTAAAAACACCTAATTAGGATTGCTAATGGAGTTACCTGTTTTACTCGCCATTCTTGCCACCATTGCGGTCGGTACCTATTTCCAAACCGTCACAGGGTTTGGGCTTGGCATTATCGTGATTGGTCTAACGGTCAGCCTTAATTTGGTTTCGTTGCCCGTAATTGCTGCCGTGGTTAGCATTGTGACTTTGTTTAATTGTGTGGTCGCGTTGATGGGCAAGCCTCTGCTTGGGGAACTCAAAATTCTGGTGGTGTTAGTGATCGGTATTATCCCCGGCGTGTCGCTGGGAGTGTTTTTACTGGACGAGTTGAGTGAGTCGGCGACGCATATCCTGCGAGGGCTATTGGGGGCAATGGTGTTATTCGCAGGTCTGAGCTTTATGTTCAAACCTAAAACCAGAAAAGACCGCTCGGCCACGGTATCCTTCTTGGTGTCTGGCTTTAGTTCTGGTTTAGCGGGCGGGTTGTTTGGGATGGCGGGGCCACCGATTGTTTATCACCTTTATCGGCAGCCTTTTACACTCGATCTGGTACGAAGTACATTGCTGATGGTGTTCGCTTGTACGTCGATGTCCCGTACCGTCAATGTCTACGCAGCAGGTGACATGGAAGCGAGCATATTGTGGTTATCCGCTATTGCTGTTCCCTTGGTAGCGCTTGTTACTATGTTTGCTCGGCGCTTTCCCCCACCGCTTTCGAATGACCAACTCAGAAAGCTGGTATTTATGGTGTTGATGTTGATTGGTGGGTATTTGATGGCTGTCTCTGCATGGTCGTTGTTTGGCTCTTCGTAAAACCACTTTCGACAAAGGAGGCTAGCGGTTTGCTAGCCGGTACGTCACTGCTCACGGTTTACATCTCTTAACGCTTCAATATCTCAAAGATGCTCCTAGATAACCCAAACAAGCAACTCTCCTGGACATCTAAAGTGATGTTACTGCGGTAGTACGGGCTTAAATCGACGCCCATTCCCACGCCATGAATTTCGATACTGTTTTTGATCGACTCGCGCTCAATCACTTGTTTGAGATGGTTGTCCAAATAGAACTGATCATTGGCTGTGCTGGTGGCGGTATCCATCGGGCAGCCGTCTGAAAACACAATCAAAACCTTTCGTTGGGCGGTGTGCTGCTGCAATCGTTGGCTAGCGAACTGAACCGCTTCGCCATCAACCCCTTCTTTGAATATGTCGGCTTTACGAAGGCTAGCAATGCCAAGGCGAGCACGTCTCCAATGCGTATCAAAATCCTTGAATACAATATGACGAACTTCGTTTAAGCGGCCTGGGTGCTTTGGTTGACCTTGTTTAAGCCACTGTCGATAGACCTTACCCCCGTTCCAGTTATTGGTCGTAAAGCCAATAATCTCGAAAGGGATGTTAGCCAGTCCAACGGATTTGAGAATGGTATCCATCAACAAGCTTAACTTGTGACTGTGCTTTTGCATTGAACCTGAGCAATCCATCAAAAACGTGATGGCACATTGATGAGATGCGCCAACCTCTGGCTGATAAAAGACAGTGCGATCCAATGGCGAAGTGATGAGCTTGGTGATGGTGGTGGCGTTAACAATGCCTTCTTCTAAATGGTCCTGACGTCGATTCTTCTGTGGTGTGGCAACAAAGCGAGTGAGCATCGCGGCTAAACGGCGAGTGTTGACTTGTCTCGCCATGATGTCATCGGTGAGCCTTTGTCTCAGTTCGAGTAATAGGGCGCGCCTGACGAGTTTGTCTGCCGCGATGACTTGATCAAATTCTGAATTAAAGACCTGATAATTGGCGCCCGACAGTTCAAACACCTTGCTACTGCCTGTGATGTCGGCATCGATGTCTTCATCTTGAATGTCACCATCAACGATAAGTGCCAGTTGCGCGAGGATCTTGATGTCTGCTTCAACGGTAGGTGTCGGCGAGTTGTTACTCTCTTGTTCTTGGTTGATGAGTTCTTGCGCTAAAGAGGCCAGTTCATTGGCGCAGTGAGCAAACTGTAGCTGGTCGGCTCGATGTTCCTTTAAGCGCTTTAGGCTGCTTCCGAAAATAGACACGATGCCCGCACGTGTCGATTCAATGGTTTCGGCAATTAGTTCCGAAACTGGGACACTGGTTAAGCGGGTGTGGATGATTTGCATCAGCGTGAACAGTAACATCCCAATTCGTGATTCAGTAAAGCCATTTTGATGGTACTGATCGCTCCAATACGCAAAGTTGAATTGGATGCTAGTGGTCACGCCTTTTAGATAAGGCGGGACTTGAGATTCAATCCGTACCTGTTCGCAGAAGTCGTAAAGCAGACGTTCGACTTCGTTTTTCGGTCGCAATGAATAATGGAGGTCAGTGTCTGAAAGCAATAGTCGTAGTGCCGATGAATCGATCTTGCCTTGCATCGAAAGCTTGCTGTTTTTCAACTCATGGCGAGAAACAAAGGTGAGATCGTTAGTATGTGCAGACTGATAATAGCAGGGGCTATTGCCGTTATAGAGACGCTCTCCCCGATAATTCAGGTCCAGCTCACCACTGATCGCTCTAGCGACAGACACACCAAGGTCGAGGAGCTTTTTCTGCTGAGAAGAAACATTGGCCATGGTTTACGGCTCCGACTGCGCATAACTCTGAGTAGGCATTTCTAGCGCCTCACCAAAGCAGCGGAAATAATATTCGCTCACCAGCTCTTTCTCTTCATCTTCACAACGGTTGAGGAATGAAAGCCTAAATGCAGTCGCTACGTTATCGAATATTCGAATGTTTTCAGCCCATGTAATCACGGTTCTCGGAGACATTACCGTTGACAGATCGCCCGCTCTAAAACCATTTCGCGTTAAACCAGCGGTTGCGATCATTTTCTCAACCAACTGCTGACCACTTTCATTGTTCAGCTCTGGGCGCTTGGATAACACGATCTTAGTTTCATGTTGCGGATCTAAATAGTTAAGCGTGGCGATGATGTTCCATCGGTCAAGCTGGCTATGGTTAAGAACCTGAGTACCGGAATACAACCCCGAGAAATTACCCAACCCCAGTGTGTTACAGGTTGCAAATAGGCGAAAAGAAGGGTGAGGCGTGATCACTCGGTTTTGCTCCAAAGAGGTGTATTTGCCGTCTTGCTCTAAGAGTTGTTGAATCACAAACATTACATCAGGTCGTCCTGCATCGTATTCGTCTAATACCAGAGCGATGGGTTGCTGGATACTTTGCGGAAGAATGCCTTCTTTAAACTCTGTCACCTGCATTCCATCTTTAATGACGATGCTGTCCTTTCCTATGAAATCCAATCGGCTTAAGTGTCCGTCTAGGTTGATCCTCAAACACGGCCAGTTCAATCTCGCAGCAATTTGTTCAATGTGGGAAGACTTGCCTGTTCCGTGTGTACCTTGTATCAACGTGCGGCGATTAGAGGTGAAACCCGCCAATATCGCTAGTGTTACTTCCGGATCAAAACAGTAGTTAGGATCGACCTTGGGTACATACTCGCCAGCATGTTCAAACCCCAATACGGTTAGGTTACTGTCGATGCCAAAACACTCTCTCACACTTACTGGTTGCGTTGGTATCAATTCCGCATCATTCATTTTTCTTCCCTCTCAATAGCTTCCATGACTGCCTCGATGGGCGATATGTCATCGATTATTAACAGCTCACTCTAAGTTAACGGCACTTTTTGTACGAAAAACTATCAATAATGTGATCCAGTTTTATTAATTAGAATGAATTGTTCCAATTTAATATAAAAAGTTGACGCGCAAAAAATCTACTACTAAGGTGAAAGTGAATTCGAAAAAGAGACAATTCATTCCGAAAAATGAAATTTTGGTTAACTCAAGGAGAATGGAAGAATGAGTGAGCAAGAAAAACGTACGGTTGTTTCCGGCACAGTAACAATGACACCATCAGAAGCGTTCGTTGAAACTATGGTTGCTAATGATGTTACCGACATGTTCGGCATCATGGGGTCAGCATTTATGGACGCAATGGATATCTTTGCTCCTGCTGGCATTCGATTGGTCCCAGTGGTACACGAGCAAGGTGCTGCTCACATGGCAGATGGTTACTCTCGTGTATCTGGTCGCCATGGCGTGGTTATCGGGCAAAATGGCCCGGGTATTAGTAACTGTGTGACTGCGATTGCAGCGGCGTTCTGGGCACATAGCCCGGTCGTAATTGTGACGCCAGAGACAGGCACTAAAACAATGGGCTTAGGTGGTTTCCAAGAGTGTAACCAGCTTCCAATGTTCCAAGAGTTCACTAAGTATCAAGGACACGTAACGCACCCAGACCGTATGGCGGAATACACGGGTCGATGTTTTGACCGCGCGATGAGTGAAATGGGTCCGACTCAACTGAATATTCCTCGTGACTACTTCTACGGTGAAACTCAAACCGAGATCCCTAAACCTGCGCGTTTAGACCGTGGTCCAGGTGGTGAGAAATCTCTAAATGAAGCGGCAGACCTGATTGCTGAAGCGAAATTCCCAGTCATCATTTCTGGTGGCGGCGTGGTAATGGCAGATGCAGTTCAAGAGTGTGCAGCGTTGGCGGAAAGACTAGGCGCACCCGTAGTGAACAGCTACCTACATAATGACTCTTTCCCTGCGAGTCACCCATTATGGTGTGGTCCTTTAGGCTACCAAGGTTCGAAAGCAGCAATGAAATTGATGGCTCAAGCGGATGTGGTTATCGCTTTGGGTACACGTCTTGGTCCATTTGGTACCTTGCCTCAACATGGCATGGACTACTGGCCGAAGAACGCGAAAATCATTCAGATTGACGCCGACAACAAGATGCTTGGCCTCGTTAAGAAGATCTCTGTTGGTATCTGTGGCGATGCGAAAGCAGCTGCGGTTGCTCTATCTGAAAGATTGGAAGGCCGTGCACTGTTGTGTGATGACAATAAAGGCGCTCGTCAAGATACAGTAGCAACAGAGAAAGCACTGTGGGAAAAAGAGCTTGATGAGTGGACACACGAACGTGACTCGTTCAGCTTGGATATGATTGAAGAAAACTCTCACGAGACTCCGTTCTCTGGTGGCGAATATCTACACCCACGCCAAGTATTGCGTGAGCTAGAAAAAGCGATGCCTGAAGACGTAATGGTCTCGACGGACATCGGTAACATCAACTCAGTGGCAAACAGCTACTTACGCTTTGAAAAACCACGTAGCTTCTTTGCTGCAATGAGTTTCGGTAACTGTGGTTATGCGTTCCCGACCATCATTGGTGCGAAAGCAGCGGCACCTCATCGTCCAGCTATCTCCTATGCAGGTGACGGCGCATGGGGCATGAGCTTGATGGAGACCATGACATGTGTTCGTCATAACATTCCTGTGACAGCCGTGGTATTCCACAACCGTCAATGGGGTGCAGAGAAGAAGAATCAAGTCGACTTCTACAACCGACGCTTTGTTGCTGGTGAACTGGACAACCAAAGCTTTGCGGAAATCGCACGAGCAATGGGCGCTGAAGGTATCACGGTTGATAAGCTAGAAGATGTAGGTCCAACTCTACAGAAAGCCATCGACATGCAAATGAACGAAGGCAAAACAACCATCATTGAAATCATGTGTACTCAGGAATTGGGCGACCCGTTCCGCCGAGATGCACTATCAACGCCGGTTCGTTTCCTAGATAAGTACAAAGACTACGTATAAGTCATAGGAAGTTTGCCCGGCCAAAACAGTCTCATGAACGCTAGATAAAGCGTTATCGAGAATGTGGTCGGGCAAACAAATTAGGATTCAAAACTAGCGATTAATTGCAAATTGGATGATGAAACAGAATGGCTCAACGAGCGAGTTGTTTTCAAAGATTCTTAATAGTACTGATATCTAAGTATTGGGTCATATATTTCTATTATTTCGCTATAAATATTAGAGCCCTAATGAAACAACCAAGAAGAATAGGTGCGCGGTTTCAGTAATAGAGACTTATTAATAATTATTATGAGTAACTTTTAAATAGTAATTATCGATAAGTCGATAGAGTTCTTAGACTTTAGTATGTGTGTTTTATTATATGTCAGTTTTTAACGAATAAATTTCAATTTAGTTATTTATATTATCGAGTGGTTGGAATCAAATATGAACAATAAACGTTATATCAGCACACTCGAAGAACTGTATGAAATAATTGATTCATTAATGACTGAATGCAGTGACCAACTTGGTTTGATGTATAACGTGTGTGATTATGAAAATAATAATCTAATGCCAAGTTTAGGCCGTTCCAATCGTAAGAACATACGCCGTGTCGAACAAGAGTTGCTTTCAACTGTGAGAGTTTACGGTGGTCACTCGCTGAACTCACACGACATAAATGACTGGTTATTGATGTGTTTAGCCAAGAAGCAGGGCTTTCCCACCCGTTTACTGGAATGGACCGATAACCTGTTAAATGCGCTTTGGTCGGTGTGTCACAGCCAAAGTAAAGACTGCATAAATATAATTAAAGCTATTGATTATCATCGGGTTATTGTTTTTAGCTCGCCGTGTGATCTCAACAAAACTCAGATATTTAATGTGGCGGATTGCGATCAGCAAGAGCCACGCAAGGACAAGTGGTATTCCATTCACCCATTTAAGGAAGGTGGCAATGATGCCATTCAGCCTTTGTACGATGAGAAAGAATATTCAAACGGTCTAGTGTCCGTTCATATTCTTCCATCAGTGAAAGTAAACCTGATAAAGGAGTTAATATCCATGAATGTTTTAAATGAACCGACAGAGTATGTCGAAGAGAAACTAACGGATTTAAAAAACGAAGCACATGCAGATAACAACCAAGTCATAAATAAAGGTGACGGCAATATTGAATTGCAAGTTAATACTCATGATCGTCAACTTGAACAGTATGGTCGAAAGTATCATCAAGACTTTGATTTCGACTAAAGGCTAACACGTTCTAATTTAATTATACCTCTTATTTCGTCAGTGAAAAGTTGATTAAATAAAATTAGAACACTAATTGATTTATAAAAAGATGAAATCTGTGAGCTTAGAGATTGTTTATAACCTAACTCGAAGTTAGAGTGATGAACCTTGTTATCAAGTTGTTAAATTTTCACAAGTCTAGTTTAAACACTCTAATAAAAAAGTGGCGCAAAGCTACTGAAATTTAAACCAATAACGAAAACATAAAGGATTCTGGAATATGAATATGCAAACCAATGCGGCGACATTCGTGCTGGAAAACCAAGTCGATACCGCCTTTTTACAGTCTTTCAGTGATGCGTGGAATAACCATGATATTGAAGCACTCATGTCTTTCATGACAGAAGACTGTGTATTCCACACGGTGGCAGGAGAAGGCTTGCTTGGAAACACTATCGAAGGGTACGAAGCGGTTCGAAATAGCTTTGAATTGGTTTGGCAGAACTTTCCAGATGCGGCTTGGAGCGACCCTGTCCACTTTGTATGCGGTGACCGTGCTGTGAGTGAATCAACGTTTTCTGCGACGAACCCGGATGGCAGCGTCATCGAAGCTCGTATGGTTGATGTGTTTACCCTGAAAGACGGAAAAATCAGCGTAAAAAATGCCTTCCGTAAAACACGACCTCTTTTGACTCCCAGCAATACTCCCAAGAGCTAGACACGAAATCGCAACCCGTTCACGTGTTATGACTAGGAGAGTCGAATTATGAGTTTAGTAATGGAACAACCGGCAGCCGATGTGCCGCCAAAGGTGAAAAGCACCCAAGCAAAAGACAAATACGATCCAAAATACGATCCACTTAAAGACAAGAGCCCAGGTCACGGTAAGGAATATGCCCCGACTTATTGGGTAGATACCGCAGGCGCACCACCTGAAGATGATGGCCCAATCACGTCAGACATGGATGTCGATGTGGCTATTATCGGTTCAGGCTACACAGGCCTAAGTACCGCGATACACCTTGCTGAAATGTACGGCATTAAAGCGACTGTGATTGAAGCTAACCGTATGAGTTGGGGCTGCAGTACCCGAAATGGTGGCCAAGCACAGTGTGCTTCTGGGCGTTTGAAGCGTTCTCAGTGGATTGAACGTTGGGGCCTAGAAACCGCGCTAAAAATGCACCGCGAGTGTGTGGATGGCATGGAAACGTTCAAGTCACTGATCAAAGACATCGATTGTGACCCACAACCGGGCGGCCACTTATATGTGGCTCATCGTCCAAAAGTGATGTCAACACTCGAGAAAGAAGCCAAGTTGCTGCGTGACACGTTCGATTACGATGCGCAGATCTTAGATGCGGAAACCGTAAAGCGTGATTACGTTGGCGACCAAGAAGCGGCTGGCGCGATGCATGAACCCGAAGGGATTGGTATTCATGCAGGGAAACTGGCGTTTGGTTACCTAAGAAAGGCGCGAGCTCTCGGCGTGAAAGTTCACCCGTCGAGCCCAGTTATGGGTTGGGAAACTCGTGGCGGTGTGCATTACCTGAAAACGCCAGGTGGTTTGGTGAAGGCGCGTTCTGTCGGTGTTTGTACGGGTGGGTATACCAGCCAAGGTTTGCATTCCGAGCTTAAGAATCGCCTTCTGCCAGTGCTTTCTAACTCGATGGTGACACGTCCTTTAACTCAAGACGAGATCGCTGCGTGTAACTTCAAAACCAATCAAGTGATTACTGATACTCGAATTCTGCGCCACTACTACCGTTTGTTACCGGATAACCGAGTACAGATTGGTACACGCAGTGCCATCAGTGGCAAGAACGCGCCTGAAAAGAAATATGAAGACATGCTGAGAGCGGATCTTACTCGAAAATTCCCGTCTCTCGATCAGATAAAAATCGATTATTCATGGTGGGGTTGGGTGGATGTTAGCCACGACATGATGCCGAGAATCTATCAGCCGAATCCAAAGCAATCGATTTTCTACGCGCTGGGTTATGGCGGCAATGGCGTGATGTATTCCGCTCAAGCAGGTAAACGCCTTGCTCAGTGGATCGCAGGTGAAGGTCACAAGCTCGACCTACCAATATTTGAATCAAAACTTCCGTTCCCCAACGTAAGGGAAGTGGTGGAATCAGAGATGTTTGCACCGTTTCGAAGAATGGGGCAGCGGTTCCTTTATCAGTGGTATTCGTTAAAGGATGAAAGGCTGTAACTACCCGAACATTGTTTCCAAAATAGGGAAATAGAACTACGACCAGGAAAGTTGTACCAGGTCACCTTGTGAGCAAAGTACAGGCAGGAAGTCTGTATGATAGGAAAGGTTAAGACTATGAAATTGATTAAAAATAAAATTATTGCTGGTGTCACTATTGTAGCAACAGCGGTGTTATCTCATACCGCGGCAGCAGCGAATTTTAAAATGGCTATCGGCGATGCTGCTGGTGGTACGCAGTGGGAATTAGCGACCTCATTCTCTGAACTGATGGAGCAAAAAACAGACGGTAAAGTGAAAATCGATCTGTTTCCGAACGGCCAATTAGGCAATGAGCAAGACACCGTAAACGATGCTGCAATAGGTCTTCTCGACTTCTCTGTACTGGCGATTAACAACGTGACGCCTTTCTCTCCAACTGTTGGTCTATTGACCATGCCCTATGTGATTCAAAGCGCAGAAGAAGCGGTACTACTGACTCAAGGGCAAGTAGGTCAAGACTTAGTCGATAACACGATTCGTGATGCTGGTGTTCGTATTGTCGGTTGGGCTTATTCTGGCTTTAGGGTTTTGACTAACTCGAAAAAGCCCGTCGCTTCACCAGAGGATTTGAAAGGGCTAGTGATTCGTGTTCCTCGTAACGAAATCATGATTGCTTCTTATCAAGCATGGGGTGTAAACCCAACACCAATGGCATGGTCTGAGACTTTCACCGGCCTGCAACAAGGTGTGGTAGATGGTCAAGATAACCCTTACATCACAGTCCACGCGATGAAATTCAACGAAGTGCAAAAGTACGTGACCAACATTCGCTACATTTTCTCTCTAGAACCTCTAATCGTGAGTGAAACGGTCTTCCAACAACAGACACCTGAAATGCAAAAAATCATTCTTGAAGCGGGTCAGGAAGCAACAGAGCACAGCTTTGCTTATCTAGAAAATACGGAAAACAAGATTCGCGAAGAGCTACAAGCGAAAGGCATGGTATTCACAGACCCAGCAGACAACGAGCAAGAGTGGATCAACAAAGTGACTAAGTCAGTTTGGCCTAAGTTCTACTCAAGCATTGGGGGTAAAGACAAGCTAGACGACGTTCTTGAGTTACTAGGTAGAAAGTAACGATTAGATTCGCCCTATCTGCTGTTCTCCGCTACTTAATCACCTAGCGGTAGAACAGTGAGATAGGGCATTTACATGGCTGTACTCGTTGATCTGTTCTGTACCTGATCTTTTAGGACCGTGAGCGACTGGTTGTCATGTGAAAATCAACATTGGAGGTTATATGTCAGTCGCTAAAACAATAAAAAAACACCTGAACAACATTGAGGAATATACCTGTTGTTTGTTGCTTGCAAGCTTTGTCCTATTGCTGTTTACACAAATTATTACTCGTCAGTTTTTTGATTACTCTATCCCTTGGGGTGATGAAGTGGCGACCTACATGTTCGTTTGGTTTGCCTATCTAGGGGCTGTTGTTGCGGCCAAGATGTCGGCGCACAACCGAGTGAGCTTTCACTTTAAATTCTTTCCGCCAATCGTGCAGACCGTGAGTGAAACCATCGCTGACTTCCTATGGCTCTGTTTCAACGGCTACTTCGTTTACCTCAGCTACGACTTCGTGTTCAACAAAATGAATCTGTTTTGGAAGTCTCAAACCACAGGTATCCCGATGAAGTACTTCTACATGATTTTACCTATCGCGTTTTCACTGATGATGATTCGAATTATCTGGAACAACTATGAGCGTTTATTTAAAGGCGCAACCAACGAAGATCCAGAAGTCAAAGAGCTGCGCAAAATGACGGCACAAAAGTCCGCGCAATAGTCATCACAGAGAATAGTCGTAATAGAGAGATGTAATAATGGAATCCTATTTAACTCTAATTTTATTTGGTGGCTTTTTAACGCTGTTAATCCTAGGCGCACCAATCACAGTATCACTGGCCGGCGCTTCGATGGCGGCCTATATGTTGCTCGATAAAAATCCCATCGCCTTAGTACAAATCGCGTTTACCTCGGTGGGCAACTTCCCATTAATGGCGCTGCCAGCCTTTGTTCTTGCGGGTGCATTAATGGAGGCGGCGGGTATCTCCAAACGTCTGGTGGATATCGCAGAAAGCTTAGCTGGTCCCGTAACAGGCGGCCTTGGTGCGGCAACAGTAATGGCGTGTCTTTTCTTTGGTGCTATCTCGGGTTCAGGTCCGGCAACCACCGCAGCAGTAGGCATGTTAATGGTGCCTGCGATGGTTAAACGTGATTACGATAAGAGCTACGCTTCGGCCGTAACGGCTGCATCCGGAGGCTTGGGCATTATCATCCCGCCATCCATTCCTTTGGTTATCTTTGGTATCTCGGCAATGGGCTTAATGGCGCCACCAGAAGCCATTGCTCAACACGGCCAGTTTGCTTCCTTATCGATTCCAAAACTGTTTGTCGCTGGGGTTGTGCCGGGTTTCATTATGGCGTCGACACTAGTAGTCACTAACTATTTTATTGCTAAGCGTGAAGGCTATAAAGGGCTGACCGAAACGTGGTCGTTTGGCGATGTAAGGCACTACTTGCGCCGCGGATTATGGTCGATATTAGCGCCGTTCTTAATTCTTGGCGGTATCTACAGTGGCATGTTCACACCAACAGAATCAGCGGTTGTTGCGATATTCTATTCGTTGTTTGTGGGGCTTTTCATTCACCGAGAACTGTCGTTTAAAAGTGTGATGAAATCTCTGTCGACCACGACATGGATCACTGGGCGTGTGTTGTTGATCCTCTTTGCCGCTACCGTGTTTGGACGTTTGTTGATCGAGCAAAAGATCCCAGTAGTGGTGGCGGAATCGCTACTTAGTTTCACCGATAACATGTACATGGTGTGGGCGCTAACCATTACCTTGTTGTTGTTCATCGGCATGTTCATGGAAACCTTAGCGGCCATCATGATCATCGTGCCAGTGTTACTACCAATCATGTACATGCTAGGTGCTGATCCTACTCACGTGGGAATTGTGGTGGTGTGTACCTTATCGATAGGTTTTGCAACGCCGCCACTTGGAGAGAATATCTTTGTCGCCTCGGGCATAGGGGGCTCAACGGTTGAGCAAATCACCGCGAAGATCCACCCCTTTGTACTTGCTTCTGTTGTGGGTGTTTTCGTTATCGCTTTCTTCCCACAAATTACGCTTTGGCTACCGTCCTTAGTCGGCTATTAGGAGAGAGAACCATGAATTTATCCAGAATCATCCTCATTGGTTGTGCCGTGTTTGCTGTAGTGAGTGGCATTGGTTTACGTGCCGAACATTCTGAAACGGAGAAAGAAGCCAAGCCTGTAAACGTGCTCGATATTTCTGAACCACACGTTGTCAGTGATGCAGAAAGAAGAGCCAAAACTCTCCTTGCTAAAGCGGTGGTCCATGTTCAAAAGGATGGCGATGAAAGCGTTAAAGACTTTATGAGTGACCCTGAATATATCGATGGGGAGCTATATGTGTTTGCTTTGGGCATCGATGGCCAATTCCTTGCCAGTGGCGGATCTTCGATGGTGCTGGTGGGCGACAGTGTGTTGGACACGCAAGACGTTTACGGCAATCCTTTTTTCCGTGAAATGATCACCAAAGCGGTACACAACGGTTTTGGTGAAGTGAAGTATCACTGGACGAATCCGACTGATCGTATGGGTGAACCGAAAACGACTTTCTTTGAGCGAGTAGGCGATGTGATTGTGGCTGTGGGTTATTACCCTGAACGTTCGAGTGCGGCTGAGGCTAAGAATTTACTGGCGAGAGCGATGACCGCGATAGTGGAGTCAGAACAAGAGAGCCTAACTGAGTTCAATGACGCGGAAGGCAGCTTTGTAGAAGGGGATTTGTATGTGTTTGTGATGGATATGAGCTCTGGGAAACTGCTGGCGCACGGGGTTTCTCCTGAGCTTGTCGGGCGTTCACACAACGAAATTCTAAGCCCTGACGATAAGCCAATTCTCACGGAGATGTTGAACCTTGCGAAAGAAAACGGCCGAGGTGTTTACACCTACCGATGGTTAAACCCGCTGTCGAGCAAAGTAGAAACCAAGCATACTTACTATCGAGTGATCGACAATAAGTTGGTTGGAGTGGGTTATTACACAAATTCAAACAACACGTAAACGTGTTTCTACTGAACCCTCAACCCAGTGAAATAAAGGGCTGGGGGCTCGAAATACCGGTTTGTGTAAAAAAGCGATTTAGTAAAATTCACAGTGTGTAATTTTTGTTGTGAAATTGTTTCAAAAATACAAGTAGTATGAAAAACATGGAAACCACACAGTAAAGAACAATTTTGAAAAGGGTCTATTGGGATGTTTGACCTAAATGAAATTTAAAGCCGTACGAGGGATAGACTATGAATATGCTGACACTAGACAAAACAGAACTTCACAGAAACCATTCAACATTTATTGCTGAAGCTGTCTTTGCCGTCGAGATGGTGAAAGCAGACAAGCAACTCGAAAAACAAAAAATGGCGAAACAGCTGCTTGATACTCTATTTCCTCTAGAGACTGGTTCACATGAAGATGTAGTGAGCTACGAGATTGATTACCGACATGTTCAGGTTTATTTCAAAAATGGTGAACACACCGGCCTGAAACGCGCTAAGCATTTTGTAGCTTACACCGGTGACAAGTCTAAGCCTTCAGCAATCCTATTCCGCGATGAAAGCGGTACACACGTTGAAGTGACAATCGGCGCTCGTAAAGGCACAGGCCGTCTGGAGTTAGTTGATATTCAAGATATCCAATTAGAGACGTGCACCACGTTTGGCCAAACTGAGGCTAGCCGTTCTTCAGGTATTCGTCACTGGGTGAGCTTAGTAAAAGGCGATGAAAGCGGCCGCCCGAATGCATCAAGTGAAGACAAAGAGTTCACGGCGAAGAATGGCGAAGACTACAACCTAGGTTTTTGCTTCGCGATCTAATGTGCTGTCTTTGAAATGTGAAGTGCTGCTCTGCTAATCGCAGCACTGACATCCTAACACTGATTTCTCTTTTACCTTTGGTAATTTCCCCGCCCCTATAGCGGGGCTTTTTTGTTAGAGCTATAAATAAATTGGGTGGTTAGTAAAATTATCTGTAGAAACTTTGAATGATATTTTACGGTGCGTTATTTTAATTTAATGCGCTGTATTTAAAGGTTTTTATTTGTTTATTTTATTCTGTTTTTATTGTCTCAACTATCATGGTTGACGGTGCTTTGGGTGACTATTGAGCAAAAACTCAGTCAAAATACTTCGTGCTGTGCTATTATGTGCGTCCTGGGATTGAGCCAGTAAGTCCATTTATCACCTTGCTCGGTGGTTTTTATCACGTTTTATTTTTGTGAAATGGCGAGCCAATCAAGTAGTAGTTGGATATGGAGAGCGTCCTTATATTCGTTGATTCGGATATGCGAACATCATAATTTATGAGTTTTAAATCAAAAAAATACAGTATTGATTCTACTGACTATCAAGTTGGTCAAGATAACGTCAGTAAATGGGGCATGGATGTCCATAACACAGTCTTCGTAGCCTCAGTAGGCTTATCTCTTCTCTTTATCATCACTCTTCTTGCTCTTCCTCCTGCAGATGCCAAAGCTGCGATTGATTCTATCAAGGGTGCTGTTTTATCTAAGTTTGACTTCCTCTTTATGTGGGGAGCCAACATCATGTTAGTTTTTGCCGTTATTCTTGCATTCTCACCTTTGGGTAAAGTTCGCTTAGGTGGCGAAGACGCGACTGCGGATTATTCAATGTCATCTTGGATTGCGATGCTATTCGCAGCAGGCATGGGTATTGGACTTATTTTCTGGGGTGTTGCAGAGCCAACGGCGTTCTTCACCAACTGGTTCGGAACGCCACTCGATGCAGAACCTTTCACAGAAGCTGGCCGTGAATTGGCACTGGGTGCGACCGTATTCCACTGGGGTTTCCATGCTTGGGCTATCTATGGCATGACGGCACTTTGTCTTGCGTATTTTGTTTACAACAAAGGCTTACCGCTATCAATGCGTTCCGTGTTCTACCCAATTCTGGGTGAACGAGTATGGGGCAAAACCGGTGATGTGATCGACGTACTTACTGTACTGGTTACGTTGTTTGGTCTTGCGACCTCATTAGGCTTAGGTGGTACACAAGCAGCAAGTGGTATCAGCCACGTGTTTGGCTTGGAAAACAACATCTTCCTTCAGCAATCTATTATCGTTTTGATTATGGGCTTGGCGATCATCTCTGTTATGCGTGGTATGGACGGTGGTGTTAAGTTCCTTAGTAACTTGAACATGGTTATTGCGTTCGTATTCCTTGGTCTTATCGCTGTTCTGAACTTCACAACTGTGCTTGATTCTGTGGCGACTGCGGTAACGGGTTATGTGAAAAACATCGTTGCATTGAGCCAAAGTTCTGGTCGAGAAGACACAACATGGCTACATGGTTGGACTGTGTTCTACTGGGCATGGTGGGTTGCGTATGCACCATTCTTCGGTATGTTCGTAGCGCGTATTTCTAAAGGCCGTACGGTGCGTGAATTCCTACTTTGCGTACTGATTATCCCAACATTGGTAACATCGGCTTGGATGTCTATCTTTGGTGGCGTGGCTATCGAGCAAGTGATCAGTCATGTGGGGCAACTTGGCCTCGACCAAGGCATCACAGATGTATCTCTAAGCTTGTTCTACATGCTAGACGCATACCCGTTTGGTAGCATTCTATCTGTTATCGCTGTAGCACTGATCATCGTATTCTTCGTGACTACGCTAGACTCAGGTTCTATCGTTATCGATGGCATGACGGCGGGTGGTAAGCTTGAAGTACCAGTGAAACAGAAAGTGGTTTGGGCGGTTATCTCAGGCGCTATTGCAATGGTAATGCTGTGGATTGGTGGTACTCAATCTATCCAAGCACTGCAATCGATAACGATCATTGCTGCACTGCCGTTTACGATCATTCTTCTGATTGGTTGTTTCAGCTTGTTGAAAGGTCTACTAACTGAAGTAGATAAAGGACAAGCAAGCGTTAGCGAAACGACTAACTAAAGAACTCAAGCAGGGAGTTCATGAATGACTCCTGACTAAGCGTGATTTCAAAGCTCTCTTGCACAGTGTGCAAGGGAGCTTTTTTATGCCTGAGAAGAAATGGCAGGTAAGAGAAAGAGACAAAAAAAGAGCTAAAAGCGACTCGTCACTTGTGGCTCTTTTTTAGTTTTAGGGATTAGTTCTAAGGGACTAGCTACTAGCTATTGGCTTACGCGTTCAGTTCGTGCTGAATAACGTAATCCAAAGCACCGACTACCGCTGCAACCTGAGCGTCATTACACTCTTCGTCTGTCACTTTATCGCTGTCCGGGTAAACCTCTGTGGTTGTACCGTACTTACAGTCAGTCACACCGCCACATAAGCCAAGCTTCTTCATTGGGTAGTTAATCACACCATGTTGGGTAACTTCAGAACCAATGATCTTGCCGTCTGCATCTGCTGGCGCAATGTGCGTTACTTTTTCTACTGAAGCAATCACCGCCGCTTGGAATTCTGGCTGTGGATTTTCAGTATCGCCAACTGTGTAGAAGCCGTCTGGAATCATACCTTCAATGTACTCAATACCATCACGTGCTGCGAGTGCTGGTCGAAATTCTGTTTCGTCAGAATCTGTCGTTTCGTGTAGATCAACGTGAACCAAGACTTCTGGTAAAGAAGCGACTAACGCACGTAGGTTTGCTGATTCTTCTGCTGGCGTACCGTCATAGAAAGAGCGGTTTGGATCAACAGCATTTGGGTTCCAACGGTTAATCACTTCGTAACCCCAAGGGCTTACACAAGGTGCTACTACAATGTTGAAGTGCGCTACGTATTTCTCTGCTTGGGTCGCTGCAAATTTGATAGCGCCATGCACACCACTGGTTTCGTAACCGTGAACACCACCGGTTACCAGAATCGTCGGCTTTGACTCGTCCCAGTTTTTGCTTTTGATTGCAAAAAGCGGGAAGCGAGCTTCATCGTAGCTCAATGCACCGTATTGCTCGATATCAAAGCGGTCTGCTAATGCTTGGATTTTTGGCACGACTTCTTGCTGGTATTCACGCTTAACGGTTCTTTGAGCGAACCATGCTTGACGTTCTGCTTCTTGCCATCTTTGTCCTGGCTTACCAATTGGGTAGGAGTATTCACTTTTCATCTATACTTCTTCTTTTATGTTCGCGAAAGATGAGGACAGACTAGTCCTGTCTAGCTGATCCGGCAATAGAAAACACAACTTGTGACTCTATTTTTTACAGACTCATAACTTTGACGAGTGAATTGATGGTGTTACATTTTATCAATTGTTTAATCCCTTAAAAGAGACCATAAAATGGCTGGAGCAAGTTTATTAACGTTACTGGATGACATTGCAACCGTATTGGATGATGTCGCACTGATGTCTAAGGTCGCAGCGAAAAAAACCGCTGGTGTGTTGGGGGATGATTTAGCGCTGAATGCCCAGCAGGTATCCGGTGTTTCTGCTGAGCGAGAAATCCCAGTGGTATGGGCGGTTGCCAAAGGCTCATTTAAAAACAAGCTGATTTTGGTGCCCGCGGCATTATTGATCAGTGCCTTTATTCCTTGGCTGATCATGCCTTTGCTTTTGATTGGTGGTCTGTTTCTTTGTTTTGAGGGCGCAGAGAAAATCTTAGAGAAGCTCTTTCCTCATGCTCATCATGATGATGAAAAGGGGGAAGATACGAGTACTGGTGAATCCATAGAGGAATACGAGAAGAGAAAGGTCGCTGGCGCGATTCGTACCGACTTCATCTTATCGGCGGAAATCATCGTGATAGCACTGGGTACTGTGACGGGTACAAGTATCCTTACTCAGATTCTTGTCGTGAGTTTGATTGCGGTAGTGATGACGATTGGTGTTTATGGCTTAGTGGCAGGGATCGTTAAGTTGGACGATTTAGGCTTCTATCTGCAGCGAACATCGAGTGGAAGTACCATGAAAACTCAATTGGGTAACGGGCTAGTCGCGTTTGCGCCCAAGTTAATGAAGACGCTTGCTGTGGTCGGTACTGCAGCGATGTTCTTGGTTGGCGGTGGCATTGTGGTGCACAACGTTCCTGCGATTCATCACTTAATTGAGCCGATTATTATGGATTTTCGTGGACATACGATAGCGACAGCGGTGGTTCCAACTCTGTTGAACGGTGTTATCGGCGTCTTAGCTGGATTGATCGTCGTTGCTGTTTGGACTGTGATTGGAAAAATTCGCGGTAAGTAATCGCTCATTATTGATCTTAATAAAACCCTCTCTCCACGAGACGAAAAGGGGCACCATAATAATTATGGTGCCCCTTTTAATCTAATGGGTCGTGTTTAATTAACACCACGCTCTTATTTTGCAATATAAGCGCTTATTTACCGACTAAGCGTTTATTTTACAGACCAAGCAATCGTCTCGCCGCCACGGATTGGCACAACGATGTCTGAACCAAAAGGCATCGTTTCAGCAACGTTCCACTCTTCTTTAACAAGAGTGATGGTGTCCGTGTTACGTGGAATACCGTAGAAGTCAGGGCCGTTGTGGCTTGCAAACGCTTCTAGGTTCTCAATCTTACCTTCTAAGTCGAACACTTCTGCGTACAGTTCAACGGCAGCGTGCGCTGTGTAAGAACCCGCACAACCACATGCTGACTCTTTTGCGCCTTTTGCGTGTGGTGCAGAGTCTGTACCCAAGAAGAACTTCTTGCTGCCGCTTGTTGCCGCTTCGATAAGTGCTAACTGGTGAGTGTTGCGCTTCAGGATAGGAAGGCAGTAGAAGTGTGGCTTAATGCCGCCAACCAACATGTGGTTGCGGTTGTAAAGCAAGTGGTGAGCAGTAATGGTTGCCGCTACGTTGTCGTTCGCGTTTTTAACGAAGTTTGCAGCATCAGCAGTTGTGATGTGCTCTAGAACAATCTTCAGGTTAGGGAAGTCGTTCACAATCGGCGCTAGCACGGTGTCTAGGAATTGCTTCTCACGGTCAAAGATATCAACATCGTGAGTGGTTACTTCACCATGAACCAGTAGCAACATATCCACTTCTTGCATGGCTTCTAACACGTGGTAAATCTTTTGAGCCGAAGTTACACCTGAATCCGAGTTAGTCGTCGCGCCTGCTGGGTAAAGCTTTGCAGCGACTACTGCACCAGACTCTTTCGCTTTGCGAATTTCGTCAGGTGTTGTGTTGTCTGTCAGGTAAAGTGCCATTAGAGGCTGGAACTGCTCGCTTGGCTGCTCTGCCATGATGCGTTCACGGTAAGCAAGAGCCATTTCGGTATCGGTTACCGGTGGGATGGTATTTGGCATGATTAACGCTCGACCATTGTAGCGGCTGATATCGCGCACTGTATCTTTTAATACTTCGCCATCGCGTAGATGAACGTGCCAGTCGTCAGGACGAGTAATCGTAAGTTGTGTCATTGAAGGCTCCCACCATTTGAAGTGTTATGTAGTTGGAGCCTAAACTCGGCGAAATCTGTGAAAGCAATCGCTTACGTTTAGGCGACAGGATGATAGTGGAAAAGCACTTTCATTTCATCCTATTTTTAACTCTTCAGGGTTAGGAGCTTGTTTTTCTTCGTATTTTATTCGGTATTTAATTTTGAGGACGAGCTATCGAGTCGCCACCCAAAGCCCGTGGATCATTCCTGGCACCCAGAAGAAGAAGGTCAGGATGATGTTAATCAGCAGATCTTTACCTGCACCACGAGCGAAGAACACACCAACAGGCGGAAGCAGTACACATAAAATGATAATGACGAGTTTGTTCATGATAAATCCTTTTTATTCAATGAAAGTTCAATGCAGTAATTGTGTTCAAAGTATAGAACGTATGGAGAGTGTTACTGCATTGCTGCCTTAATGTATCAAGGTAGAAAGCTAAACATCTCAAGATAATAGCTTAGTATCAAGTGTTTAATGCTGAATATATAATTCCTTTGCATGATTTAACTAGGCATGGTGAGTCTTTCATGATGAGTTGATGCTAACTTTGTTGCTACGTATTTCGGTATGTTAAAGGCGTACTCATTGGAAGCTAATATTAGACATGAAAAAACATACTACAAATAACATATTGTTATTTCTTTTCGTTAGCGTGCTATACGGATGTGGAGCGGAAGATAATAACACAGCTAGCAATCAAGAGGTTGAAACAGCCTCACCAAATACCGAAACGTTATATCAAGCAGTTGATGCGATACGCACAGGACCTTTATCTGAAACGTTCTATTTAGACCTTTCGAACAATATAAGTTCTAATGATGGTAGCGAAGTTTCAGTTATTCATGTTGCTTCAATGAGCTCCGATAGTTTTTGCGATCCAATTTCCGCAGACGATAAAGGTTTCACTATAGATGCGAGTTCAGCGAATGTCTGTGAATATCGCTATAGAGTGGGGGCAAAGAGTAGTAAAAGCATTACGCCAATGGCTATGGCCGAGACTGAAGAGAGTGCTTCAACGTCAACCGCAACGGCTAGAGCTGCTGTCGGTGAAACCGTCACAATGCTAGCGCCGCTATCTTCTGTAACTTCAGAGGGCATCGCGATTTCCATTGATGTTTCAAATGGTGGTGCGATTGACACGGGGGTTTATACATTATCTAGCGACGTCACCATGCCTTATGGTGCTCATTCAGGTTCAAGCGCGATTACTTCCCCGTCGACCAATGAGATTACTTATACACCGGGCCCGGGCTTTTTAGGTGTCGAACGTATTTCTTACAGCTACAGTGATGGCATCAACATTCTTACGGGGGACATTGATGTCTCTGTTTCGACCAGCAGTAACAACGCGCCAACGAGCGGAAATTTCCAATATCAAGACTCAGTGACGGGTTCAACTATTGTAGGGAACGGCGCCTTAATCGCTATCGATGTATCAAGTTTTGTCTCGGACACTGATGGTGACGTGGTGACCCTGCAAGAGGTAAGCAGTTACGATTCTACTGTCTCGGTCACAAGCGACTCGACATTTGAATTCAGTTCGACCGTTTCAGGGGTGCATTATGTTACCTATGTTGTTTCAGACGGTAAAGGTGGTTATAGCTCCGCAGTCGTCAGTGTCACAGTTGAACCTCAGCCTTCATCGGTAAGAGATTGGCAAGATATAACGTACAACGATACCGCTAATGCTACTAACGTAACGATTACGGCGCCTATGTCTAAAGCGGAAGCAGACTATGTCAATCAACCATACTCAGACACGCTTATTGGGGACGGGGTAAACAGCCCTGCGTTTAGTGAAATTACCCTTCATTCGTTCGATGAGGCAATGGATGTCTGTAAAGCAATGGGGGGGCGCCTTCCGACTCAAGGGGAACTTGAACAGTCAATTCAACTCTTTCGATCCAATAATTGGCCAACAGACGATAGTTATTGGGTTGGCTCAAGAACAGAACAAGCGATAAACCTTACAGGGGCTGACCAAGGCTGGTCTATTTATATTTCACCCACAAATGTAGTGACTGTGTCTCAAGAATTGAGGGCAACCCCTAATTTGGTCACGTGCATGCTTTATGACTCTCCAGATGTGCGCCGATATTCCATCGATCAAGGCAGCTCTCAACTGATAGGTGATAAAACTCGATACCGATTCCGCATACTGACGCCTGATCTTCAACCCGCGCACTACGCCAAAAATGTTTTTGTGACTGCGGGTATCGAGAAGAACGGATACTTCAAGCAAGAGTACTACGATACTGATGAGTTTGGTTGGGTTGATGCTGACTACACGGATCTCTCTTTCGAAAACAACGTTGGTGTTGTGTCCGTCTACGATATTGTCAAAGAGCAGCTTATTAGTATTGATAGTGAGGCTGATGTCTTAAGTGTAAAAGACGCAGGTTCATGGAACAGGACAATTACAGAAGGAAGCGGCATACCTGCTGTAGATGCCAATTTCGGTTTACCCGTCACGTTTGCGGGTAAAAAACTCACGTCAGTTTACAACGTTGGGTCTTACACAGGATCGACTTTAATCGGTCGTTATTATAGCTACCAAAATGTTGGTGCCGGTAACGGAAAATACTCATTCTATCTTCAGCAAGTGGGCGATACGCCGACTAGCACCTGGGGACAGGAGATTTGGAGACCGGGTGGCCCAGCCAGCAAAAACTTTGAAGTGGTTATCGATATATATGAGAAAGAACTGAATATATTTATTGATAGTAATACGCCCAAGTATACGGTAAGCAATATTGATCTACAGGGAGATCGTTATGTTTGGTTCGAAGTGAAAAATAATCGATTTAAGCTTTATACCTCATTAGTGGCAGAAAAGCCTGAAAGTTCGCTGTTTGATTTTGAAATGGACTGGGGAATGATCGACCCTAATGCTGAATATTGGATAGGTTTTGGTGGACGTTCGTATTATGCGGCTGAAACCTATATTAATGAAGCGAGTTTCCGTGCGGAACAATAACGCTAGAAATCCAATTAAATAACCTGGTTGTTTTTCATATAAATACTTAATTTTTAGCCCTTTCAATGATAGAGGGTTAATATTGATTTAGAGCTTAATTATGCTGAATAGATGTTTATTATCAATTATCTTATTAACAATACTGTCTGGGTGTAATGGTGGCGGTGACTCTAGTATTGGAGATTCTGAAACGACTTCAGGAGCCAATAATGATCGTGTTATCTACTATGTGCAAGACAAAATGGTGGAATCTGGAATCAACCAGCAACCATTGTATATCGACCTCTCCGAAAATATGGAGGCTTCGGACGGTAGCGCTGCTGCACTAATCGACGTGACGCCGTTGTCGCAAGACACAGAGTGTGCCGTTGTATCACAGAGTAGTCATGGCTTTAGTATAACTGCAGATAGCGCAAAAGCGTGTGACTACCGTTTTTCAGTCGGTGGCGAAGAGGTAGTACAGCAATCGAGTTTGACGAATGCGACACGTTATTCGTCAACCGATGATGGATTCTCTTCGGCGACGACTCGTGCATTGGTGGGTAATACAACTGAGCAATTGATTCCAATTCACAGCCAAACTCAACTGAATACGAGTAAACTTATCGATGTTACGTATGAACTCGCTAAGGTAGGCGGAGAGCTCGATACGGCCAATTTTACATTGGACTCTGTGACGCTACCCGACCAAGGGTCAACGGGTTCTAGCGCAACTTTTGATAGTGCTAGCAATACGATTAATTACACACCAGGCAATAGTTTTGTCGGAGTCGAGCGTATCAACTATAGCTATTTGAGCAATGATTCAAGCAGCGTAGCAGGAGGAATTATAGACATCGGCGTGTCGATGGATCTTAATAGTGACCCAGTGGCGAACAAATACGAGCATCCGAGCTTAGTGAGAGTCAACACGCCGACACTCATCGATTTATCGAGTGTGATAAGTGACCCGGACGGCGACGTGCTTCAGCTCATAGATGTGTTTGGTTACAACTCGACTAATATCATTCAGCCTGGGCCTACATCTAACTTTGACTCCAATTCGTTTACGTTCGAAACAAGCCAGTTCGGAGAACACTATTTAAGCTATGTGGTGACAGACAAAAATGGTGGCTATGCATCATCAACGATCAAAGTTAACGTCGAAGCTGATATTAGTCTGCTTCAAAGCTGGGACGATATAACCATCACCGACCCGTACATCAGTGCTCCAATTACCTTCACGGCTCCGGCGTCGTTGGCCTATGCAGAATTATCTAAGGTACCTTATCACGAAGTCCTTACAGGGGATGGCATTAGCGCGCCTCTAGGTGAGCAGTACATCACCATGACATACAACGATGCATACCAACACTGCATCGATGTAGGTGGAAGGCTACCTATAGAACGTGAACTAAGAACATTGTACTCCACCGTAGGAAAGCCTTATCAATCACATGGCTGGCCAACCGAGGAAGATTTTTGGTTAGCAGACAAAGTGGCGCAAAATCAAGCGAAGACATTCAATTTATTTAACAACAACGATAACGTAGCGCAAACAGATGAACCGTTTGAAGGGCGACTAGTAACGTGTGTATTACTTGACTCTGAAGCGGTAAAAAACTTTGCAGTCAGGGATCTTGTTACTTCTGACCGTCAAGTAGATGGGAGTTACATTTTAAGTGCAAGCACTTATGGCCCAGATGGCAACCTAGCACCGTTTCAAAAGGTAAACGTAAAGGTAGATAGCGAAACTAAGGGAGACGTATCAGAAGATGTGGTTACGTCTGACACATCCGGTGATTTTGATGTTAGCTACTTTGATTACTCGATGGAAAAGAGCTTTGTCCGTAGCAGTATTCACAATGACCTTGCTTATGGAGTCGTAGAGCCAGAAAGCGGTGATCTCGATGTCGCGACACCTTCAAATTGGTCTCGATTGGCCCTTCACCACCGATCTAATACTCCAGGTGCATTACGCCCTCATACCGCAGCGGGGCTTCCGGTTATGTTTAATCAAGTCCAATGTACCAATCTTTATTCTGCCGAGGCGTATCAAGGTTCAGAGTTTATAGGGGAGTTTATTGTCGAGTCACCAACCGATACAATAGTCTCAGGGAAGTACTCTTTTTATGTGCAGCAAGTTAGAGGGGATGCTCCCCAAGCGACATGGGGCCCTAGTGATCTTCAACCTGGAGCACCAAATTCGACGAAAGTATTCTCAATTGTGATTAACGTCTATAACAAAAGAGTGCAGTTATTTGATGGTTATGGAAACAGCATCGCAGTGTATAACGCGGATTTATCGGGAGAACGCAAACTGTGGTTCGAAAGCCGCGACGGTAACTTCTCTGTATACACTCGTAATGGTCTGATTGGGGATAAACCTTCGACTTCGGTTATCACTTTGCCAATGCCATGGGGAAATATTAATGAAAATTCTTCTTACTGGATTGGGTTTGGAGGCTATAACGGGAACGGCACAGACGGTACGAATGCTGTTGTAAGTTCAGCAAGGTTTTCATCATTCATCAAAAACTAAAATTATAATGTAATAAGAGTAATCTCAAATAAAACAAGAAAGCCACTTCATTCAAATAGGTGGCTTTTTTATGCAATTTAAAAAATTAAATAGGTAACTATGAATGAAACTATCGCCATTGCTTTCGACGTAAATAAAACAATCTATTGGTATTGGTTATTATTTCACATGGTTAATTATCCACTAGGCATATCATCAAGCAAGAAATTTTAGAGTGCTAACTCAAAGTGTTGCTAGAACGTTATTATTCGCCTCGTTCCATGGCACAACGCCAATACAACAGATATTCAAATATACAAAAGGATAATATAGTGAAAAAGCTAACTTTAATTACGCTTCTGTCTGCAATTACTGCTGTTCCAGCTTTTGCTGCGCCTGGTGATACTTCGACTGGCTCGGCAGTATTTAGTGGTTTCGTCCCTGGTTTTGTTGCAAATGGTGACATTCTAGTAACAGGCGCAGGTGGTAATACCGACTCTGCATCATACCAAGGCACTTTGCAGGTTAACTCAGACGGTACATTTGAAACGACTAAGCCAGTTGTTCTAGAAGCTCACGATTACACAGGTGCGGTTCTTGGTGCTAAAGTCCCTGCAAATTGGACAGTATCTCAAGTGACTGTACTTCCAGCAGCTATGGCTGAAGTTCAACCGAACATTGTTGTAGGTGATATGAAAACGACAACTGAACTGACCAACGCCGATATTCTGGCTGCGACACAACTTTCTGCGGGTGAGGATATTCAGTTGTATGTTGCAAACCAAACCGCGCACAGCATGCCTGATGATATCACTGGTACAGAAGTTATCGTGAACGTCGATATGATCGCTACCCTGCCTTAAGAATTACATTTTTATTCATAAGGCACTTATATCAATTAAGTGCCTTATTTTTTTGAGAACATCTATCCCATGAATATAAATATAAATTGTTTCTTCTTATGCTTGTTGAATTTTTTTAGTTGTAGCAGTTCTGGTTCAGAAAGCTATTTATTCCCTGTAAGTACACAGATCAATAGAGCCAATTTATATGATTACTCAATCAATGTTAGGTTATCCAAAGAATATATTGTATTGCAATATGATGATGAGTCTAAATCATTCTATGATGGGTTTTTCTTATCCTATGTTACGACAACTATTCCAACTAACTCTGGTGACTCATTTGAATACAGTTACAACGTTTCAGATTTTAGCTCATCTTGTGAAACCAACGAAAATGGAACTGTCATTATAAATGATTTTATCGATCTTTATATCGACCATGTCCATTACCCTGATGTTAATAATTTACCCAATTTTTTATTTGATACTGAAGATATCACTGGATTTGAGAGGGCAAGCAACGAGTTTTCTCTAGTCACAAACCAAGAAATACCGAGTGATGAGCCATTGAGTTGTAATGGCAACATTACATTTAATGTGGAGTTACAATTATGATGTTTTTTAGAATTTGGTTAGGTCTAAACAGCCTAATTATATTCGTGTCTGTTGTAATGTATAGTGCAAAGGCAAGTGCGAATATTCCTGACGGTTTTGAAGACTTATTTGAGGAACAGCAATTAACATTAAAACTGGTGTTGTCAGCAGATAAAAATAAATCATTTAACTTAATAGCCTTGGTTGCCGGTGATGAGATAAGAATTCAAACATCTCAACAAGCACAAGTAGTAGAAAAACTTCAGGTGATATTCGGAATTGATGAAGCCGTTAGCCACGCCATCGCTGAATCTTTAGTGACGGGCGTTCAATCTAGTAAGGAGTGTGTTGGTTATAGAAGTGAATGTGGTTTGCTTCCCGAGCTCTACGATTTTGTTTACGTGCCAGATAGTCACTCATTGATTGCTCATGTTAACTCTTTATATCTAGAAGAGCAGCGAGAAGAGTTAGAGCTGGAGTTTGTGAGAACAGAAACTGACCATAATTCAGTGATCATGTCACATGGCCTTAACCTATCAGGCTCTTACAGTGATACAACGGATCATACATCAGCATACTCTTATCAACATGAAAACTATATAGGCTTTGGTAAGTATGGCTATATACACAATGACCTGAACTATAGCGATGTCAACGGATTCAGTTCGGATGATTCGTCCTACAATTATGCTCAAGGCAATACTCGCTTTTCTGTAGGCTACAAATATCAAGAACGTGCTTGGAATAGTACTCAGTTTTTAGAGAATAACAGCAAAACTTCTGGTTATATGCTGTCGGTTGGTTCAACGAGAGAGCTTGTTAAAAAATCAACAGCCAACTCAAGGCGCGTCTACCTAAATGTCCCTCGAGCCGGGCGATTAGAAATCAATGATGATCGGGGGCGTGTATTGCTGAGCCGTAATGTCAATGCTGGTCAAGACTACTTCGACTACAATGAGTTACCTGTTGGGACGTACACCGCAACAATTAGAATATTTGATGGCAGTGAGGAGTTTTATAACGAAGATAGATTGATTGTAAATACAGCATCGTCTGCGCTAGCTTCTGGTCAAGTTGATTATCATATTACTGCAGGTTTTTTATCAAGAGAATTAACTAATACAGGTTTAGATGAGAGCTTTGATAGTAATTCGATTAGTTTTGCCTATGATAATTACGAAAGCCCCGTTTTTACTAACGGAAAGTTGAGCTATCAGGTTACGGACTTTCTCGCAGTGGGTGGGGGAATGTTTGTTACTTCGACCGACAACTATAATTATGTTGGTGGCAATTTATTATTAGGTGAAGTATCTAGGTTATCTGCGGTAACCGGGTTATTTGATGATGGTTCTAGCTTTTATAATGTGGATTTTGGGCTATATGATTTGAGTTTGTCATATACAAACTTTGAGAGCGAAGGCGGTAATCTTTCTGATGTGAGTTTATCTCGCTTGCTATTTGGAAACTCAAGCTACATGTCACTATCGATGAACTATAGCAGATATCTATCGAGAAATGTTTCTTCGTATATATCGGGTATATTGACTCGAAATCAACATAAAGACTTAACTAATGGGTACACCAACGATTCTGAGAGTTGGTCAGCAAGAAGTGGTGTTCAGATTTCGTCATTACCACTTGACTCTAAGTTGAGCCTAGAGTTATCAGCGAGTGAATCTAGTGATATTAATTATGGTGTTATGGCTTCGGTGACGATTCCCTTGGGGCTTAGCAATAACTATATGCATAGTACGCAAGCACGGTTTGATGAAAGAGGAAACTCGACGTTGTCACATAGAGATACAGTATCAAGCAGTATTGTAAATAGAGATAACCTAAACGTATCAAGTTCAGCTGGTCTTTATTATCAAGATAGCGAAGAAGACTCTAATAATGCAGACTTGTCAATTTCTGCAAATTATAAAAATAAGCATATGGATACCAACTCTTATGTCTATGTGAATTCTAATAGTAGCGCTAATATATCTGCTTACATTGGAACAAGTAACATCATTACGTCAGAGGGGATTGAATTTACGAGTGAAAAGTCGTCGAGTTACTTTATTGCAAACAATGATACAGGGAATTTATCCTCTGACGGTAAGTTCTTAGCGGTTGTAAATTCAGAGCGAAATGGGAAACAGGGTAATACATATGTCAGTGAAGATGCATTAAATGTTTATCCATTAAAAGAGTACAAAGAGTATGAATTTGAACTGGATACTGAAGCTTCTGACTTTTATAACAATGGAGAGTCATATATCTCAGCAACGAGTTACCCTGGAACGATTATTCGTTTAGACACATCACTTTCGGAACTCAAGTCATTTATCTCGACTTTCAGTGATATAAACGGAAGTCCAATTGATGGTGTGGAGTGTATAGGAGACGGTTGTGTATCGACAGATAGGCTTGTAGAGGGTGTTTACCAGTTTAAGGTTAAAAATAAGCTACCGTACAAGATTATATCTAAAACTAACCAGTGTGTGATCCCTGAATTATCATCAGTTAATAACTTAAACTTAGGTAACAACTTTTGCATGCCTACATTTGAAGAAAACTCTGAAGGTTATCAGATCGCGCTAGTTGATGGTATCTATTACTATTATTTAGGGCAATACAAGGACAGTAATGTTGTTTTGAATTATCAGAACAAACTTAGCGAATCAGGTGTTGAAATCATCAACAAACGTTTAGGAGAATATTCATATATCTTCGCAAAGTCGACTGATTTACTAACGACGGCAAATAAAGTATTTGTCAACGAGCTTATTAATTATGCTGTCCATATGGAACTCACACCATATGCATCTAACTAATCTAGAGAATATTATGAAACGTGTAATTTTAATTTCAATGCTATTAATTACGAGTTCCTTGAGTCACGCATTTAGCATAGACAAAATGCTATTGATCGCAGGTGATGACGGAAATGGTGTATTTACTCTGACTAGTTCCAAAGGAGAACCAGAGTATATAAAAGGTAGTGTAAGCCAAATAAAAGTTACGAGAGGTGAGTTAGAAAAACTCGAACTTACCAAAGATAACTTACCATTATGGGATCTGGCCTTACTTCCAAGTAAGTTGATCCTCAACCCGGGAGAGCGCCGCCGGGTATCAGTGAAAAATCTGTGTCAGGTTAACTGCGATAATTTAGAAAAAGATAAAGTCTATCAAGTGACTTTCATGCCTAGCGTATTAGACGACGAAAAAAATAAAAGCAGAGTCGGAATAAATTATGGATATGCACCGTATTATATTGTTCCAGCTGAGAGTGCAAATGTTCAATACAAAATTGAATATAATGGTGATGAAGTTTATGTAGAAAATAAAGGTAACACTTTTTTCTACATGCAGTTTGATAATTGTAAACCTGGAATAGTAAACAATAAATGCAAACAAACTAACACAATATTAGCAGGCCGAAAGAAAACAATTAAGTTAGCTGAAGGCCTAAAAGATGTCGATTCGTTATCCGTAAAGGTTGCTACCCATGATTACAGTTACAACAAAAAAATTACGATTAACAAGAAATAGTCTGCTATTTATTGCTTTACTGTTCAATTCAGTTGGATCCAGCTATGCCGCTGAAGTCTACGGAAACATTACGGCTAATGGGCCTGTCGTTTGGAATAACGCTGCAATGAATAGTTATTTTGGTAGTGGAGCCATATCGCCGTCTGCTTGGACGATTGCCCAGGAGCAAACGACAGCGGAATGGTACCCTGCAAGCATGGATAACCAATCTGTAAATACGGTTACCTTCGTGAATCATACGTCAGGCGAAAGCTTTACTACTAGCTTGGAAGTCTTAGGGGTTGAATACAACTTAGGCAGCTCGGCTAACTATTTTACACTGAAGGATCATGGTTCAAATGTGGGAGCGGGGGTTGCTAACGAATGCGCCAGCTCAAGCACCAGCGGTACTTCAGCCAAAGTAATACAAGAGTCTACTCTGTGTGTGTCGCGAACCGGTTATGTATCGGCAAGCCGAGTAGAACCATTCAAGTTCCTTCGACCAGCTTTCTCATTGCCCGATATTAGCAGCGACATCTTTGCAGCTCCCGTCGGTACGGGAACTTATACGGCTTCAATCAATCTTTCTCCAACGTACTTTTTTACAAGTCAAACGGGAACGATGACCTATACCAGGATCCCTGAGACACTGCTCATTACTATTGATTATCAAGCAGCGATTCTAGAATCTTTGACAGTCTTAGGTAGCGGTATTATCGATCCTCAGTATGACACTACGTCTAAAAGGATCTCTGGTACAACGAGGTATGATGTTAGTTTGTTTGGGACTTTACCTGAAGGTGTGATTATGACCTTTAGCCCTACTTCCGGTGACTATGAGTTAACCAATACGGAAAATTCATTAGAAAAAATACCCTATACCATCACTTGTGCGATCGGATGCGCTAGTGCAGATAAAGTGATTGTTCAAGACGGAGTATTAAACACCGCTTCATTCCCTGATTCAGAAGTGGTGACAGTAGATGGAGATGGGAGTAATCGAGTCGACGTAGCATACGACATTAGTTTTGATATTGATGGAAACTCTATTAGTTCAGGGAATTATCAGGGGTCGTTTAATGTAGTTTATGAGGTAAATCTGTGAGCCACTTATTTTTCACTTTCAGTTTTGTTGTATTGATCATTGGTTGTGGTTCTGTTGTTGCTGCAGAATCTGACTCACACCGTGTAGGTGTTGGAGCAAACTATGGTTATAATTTTGATGGAGATATGTATGACAACTCTCAATCGCTCCATCTGTTTTATCAATATAACAGAGTTCAATTAAACCTTGGGGCCAAGCATTATCAGTTGGACAACAAGTCTGAATACATTCCAGATCTTTCTCTATTGTATAGCGTGCATGACGGAGACTCACTGGATTTAAAGATAGGCATTGGTCTTGAAGACAAGTATCCAACGGTAGAGTACGTTGCTGAGTATGCGATTAATAACGACCTTGGTGCAACCATCGCTTTGAATCAAACATTGAACGATGATTTTGGGCAAAACCAACGAGAAGCCGTGGTGGGATTATCTTATTATTTCAATGACAGCAAGCGTAAGATTGAATCTGACCAAGTTGAACCTCGCCCTTCTTCGCTTGAAATTACAAAAGCTCCTGATTGTACATCTAACCCAGCGGATATGGACTGTGACACCGATACTATGTCTAACAGTATATCTGAAGTTGCTGTTAAGCCGACATTGCCTTATGTCGTGCAAGAGGGGGATTGGTTATATGAGCTGCGTAGAAAGTTCGGCTTTGATTTAGAAGAGATCATTGAGAATAATGATATTGAAAATCCGGACTTAATCCACCCCGGTCAGATCTTAGAATAGAACACTTGATTTGATATCTTAGTCAGCAAAGCCGCTTTGAAAAGGCGGTTTTGCTTTATACCCCATTAGAAAATAGAACTCCACATCATCAGCTCTTAACTAACTTTTTCTCATCTCCTATGTGCTGTTTAGCTCGATGCACTAAATTTTTTGAATTACTTCTTCAACCACACCGAATGTCTCTACATAATACCTTCTAATTCGGCGACGATATCTTTGTCGTTTTTATGTTTGTGCGAAAACATATTGAAGAGTTTTATTGGTGTTAGTTATTTTTGTACCCCTAATAGGCTAGAGAGTGATAACGTAGTCATGATTGCAATAGGGTGTGTATCGTTTGGTTGGGTATTGAGTTCTGGAATCTAGCTAGTCGCATTATGGCACACCGACTACCGTCCTGAGAGGAACGCGCAAAAGTTTGCTATACAACGAAATGGTAAGAAATCACATAAATAAATTTATATTCGTATTCCCTCATCAATGCATCTCCTTTCTTATCTTTATAGCTCATTATTTTCTTATTCAGCACCTTTGCGACACAGGTTTAACCATGCCTACACCGCTGCCTAATACTGCGTTCATGGTGTATTTGTATCGGGAATGAATTTTAATGTTGTCATTCAGCTGGTCAACTAGGCATTACACTTTATTTTCTTCGAAAATTAGCTAAAATCTCATATGTAACCAATTACATTAGAGGTGTTTATGAAGTCGTTTATTAATATTTCGGTCGTTTTCTGTTCGTTTTTACTTTTTGCAACCTCAGCGAATGCTTCTACTAGCACCGATGATGTTACGTTTTCAGGTAGAGTCGGAGGAGATATACGAGCAATATATTCTGACAAGAGTCTAACGAATGTGGATGGCCTGCATGATACGCAATCTGTAGGATATTTGACTCAGAGCAGTCATGTTACACTATTAAACAATGAAATAGACGATATAATTGTTCGTGAGATTGATATGTAATTTAAAGAACTTAGCATAGTGAATTTGATTTTTTGACTGTGTGCTTTACCACCTAATTACTGATTAACTTAGTATGTAGCTATACCGATAAGTTAAGTGAGCAGATGATGAAGTATATTGGTTCGATAATCTCGAATACGAATGTTAGAACTGTAGAGTTGTGTTTTGAAAGGCTGAAAAAAGCAGGAGTTCATCCATCAGAACTAACCTTCGATGGATTGGCACTCCTGTTAATGTGTGCTGAAAGAGACCGCCTAGCAGCCCTTAGAGCTGGTTGAGCATGGGTTTGAACAGGTTTGACAGCCGGTAAGTAAATTTAAGAATTCGGGTTGAGCAAGTAACTGGCTTGTTTTTATGTGCATTAAGGCTTTAGAGTAATTATGCTTACCGATTTTGATTGCACCGTTGGTTGATTTTTTCTCGTAAGAAACAACAGACAATCCCATTTTTTCAAGTACTTTTGCTGAGCTATTTATAGCAACCGTTGTGTAGTAGTCGGTAATGTTAGCGTGATTTGCTAAAAACCTGAATTCTCTGTTTAGTTGCAGTCGAAAAGGTCGCTCGTAAAGTGAATGCTGACTAGCCGCAAAATAGGCTAAATTTCGGCTTTGATTGTAAGGTACGGTTTTTCTAAAATCTATTTCATCAATCGACTTTTGAGCAAGCATTTCGACTTCGGAACTCATACCTTTGAGCGTAAATATAGCTCCTACGTTATGTCCTAACAGCTCTCCAGTTATACTATCAACATATTTATAGGCAATGAAACGTTTTTCATTACAATAGTTTAAAAAGTCAATTTTTTTCAGTCCATGCTTCATATATTCATCAGAGGTTTGCTCATGAAAAAGAAGCACAGAGTTTACAGTCTCACTATCATTGGAATTTCCAATCGGACATTCACAAACAGGATTATGTTCGATCATCGATGTTGACTGATAATTTGCTCTGGCGAGCAAGTTATTTAAACTATGATATTTCTCTTCCATCAGAGAGTCGAATTGAGCAACTCTATTTTTAGAACTGGGGTCTTGATGTTGTAAATGACTAACTTTAGATAGATAAGGCTCAAGATCGTTGGTAAATTCTCGCAAAACACGAATACTACGGCTAAGAGTTGGTTTAGTTGTTCCCCTTTCCCATCGACTAAGTGTAACTGTGTCAATGTTCGATAAATCTCCTCCGAGTAAGTTGAGCTTTGTAGCTGCTTGACTTTGTGTTAGTTCATTTGCAATTCGATATTTTTTTAAGTATTCGCCAAACACAGTAGCTTTCTCCGGTCTTTTGCATAAGGCGAATTATTATTATGTGTATAAATTTAAGGTGGTAGGCATCTTGAAGTATTGGTTATCTGGATATGCCTAATTATCTTTTATAAAGTTTTTATTATTCCACTGTGTTGTTTTTATAAGGGTTATTATTTCGGGTTGAGAAAGAAGTGTCGCAGTGTCAATTTCATATAAGCAATGTTCGAATGATCGACTGCCTAATTTAAACCCACCAGTTTCAGATTCAACATCAAATGCTATCTTATCAAATCCAAGCCGTTCCAAAAATTGCCCGCTCTCAGGAAGTGCATTAAAAAAATAATAACTTTTAACGTTTGAATAGCGAATTAGATTTATATACTGAGAAACCAACATGCATCGGAATACTTCGAAGTTAGAAGAGTAACGGTGATAATTGCAGACTGCTAAGTTAGTTGTATTTTTATAACTGACAGATTTTTTTAGGTCGATATCAACACTTTTCGAATGGGTGACTTTGTTAAAATAGTCACTTTCGAATATAAAGCTAAGTGAATGACCTATCAATTGTCCACTTTCCGTTGTAAATCTTTTGAAAATAGCTCGTTTATTTTGCTGATAATCATATAGATTAATGTCAAATAATCCTTTTGGGATATAGCTTGCAGTTTCGTAAAACGCTTTAAGGCTACATAAGATCTTGTCGTCATCTTTTAGAAGTAGCGGCATCTCAGTAATTAGAGGCAACTGTGGTCTTTTAGGAGTCTCATAATTTAATGAAGAAAGTTTTATCATTTTGTTATCGAAACGTAGTTGAGCGAACTCGTCTAAGAGTCTTGTTTCGTTTGGGTTCGGTATTAATTCATAAAAGTCACTCAGGTCAACCTGTAAACAACGCAAGATTCTTAGGCATTTTGCAAGTGTTGGCTTGGTTTTTCCTCGTTCCCAACGGCTTAGCGTTACCACGTCTACAGAGCGAAACTCTTCATCTGCAAGGTTTAACTTAACAGCAAGTTCACTCTGAGTAAGACCAAGTGAGACTCTCAATTCCTTTAAATACTCTCCAAACATCCATTATCTCTATGTGTAATTTGATTTCATTAAAGTATAGCTATTCAAGATGGATTGTGGCGTCTTTTTAGTAACATATCTAAAAGTATCTGACTACGGAGGCCAATAGATCATAGTTCTGGAAAGGAGATGTACCTGTTTTAAACGGTATTGTGTATCTGCATAGGAGTTCGTTTAACTACTTATGCAGTTTGTTCTACACGGTTAAGAAGTAGGCATGTAAAGCTACATATGATTTGTTCATGCTAAACCTCGCTAACTATTGATCTGTAGTATCGATCAATCACAAGAAGAGGTTTGTCTATGAATTCGAGTATGTTGTCTAAAAATTTGCAAGCCGAAATACTTATTGACGATGTCGATCAGGGATTGTTTTATCCTGTTTTTCAACCGATAACTAATGGTGATGGAACTGTCGGTGCTGAGGTTTTATTACGTTGGGAAAAAGGGTATGACGTTGAAGCGTCCATTCGTTGCCTCTCAGGTTGTGGGAAGATTGCATGGTTTACTCAACAATTCTTGTTAAGAGTGTCCGAAGAACTATTGTCTCAGAAGAAAATGATTGATTTTCTGACTATTAATATCTCGCCAGGTCACGTTTTAAGTTTCACTTTTCTACGTGATATTTACCCAATTTGGCAAGCGTGCAACAAGTTAGATATAACTTTATGGATTGAGCTTACTGAGAATGAACAATACCCCGTTGGCATCGACGAGAAAAGGATGATTTCTCAGTTCGGAGTATGTCGTGGTCTTGGGATTAAAATTGCGATTGACGATTATGGCAGTGGTTATAACACTGGTGAAGCACTGATTAGGTTAGTCAAACCGAATATCGTAAAAATAGATCGTTCATTGATGAGAAATCGGAGTGATAACTCGGCCTTTTGGGAGCGCCTCAGATTTTTAGCTCGAAAGTATCAAATTGAATTGTTATCTGAAGGCATTGAAACCCATGAAGATCTTCGTTTTGCAAAGTCGCAGGGCATAGCTTATTTTCAAGGGTATCATTTGGGTAAACCGGGCTCACTGAATCAGTTGTCAAAAAAACATATAGCATATTGCTCATCTCCTTAAATATAGTGCAGAGATCATTATGTTTATTGAACAGGAAGAGTACTGAGTATTGAAGTTGAATTTTGTTGGTTTTCAACATCAGAAAACATAGATGCTATTGGGGAGTCGAGGGGGCGTATTAGTTCGTCCTGCATCATCGTCGTTAGTTTCTGGGATTGTGGATTTCCTAGAACATAATGTGACTCTAACAGTTTACCTATGTCGACTGAGCATCAAGTGTTTGAAGCCTGCCCGTTTATCTATTTATAACCATTTGTTAGCATTGGGAGAAACAACAAAGCATTGGAATCGTTATGTCGCAGCTACCGTCAGATCAAAAGGCTTTAGAGCAAGTGCCTTCTCTATCTCAAATCAATGTATTTCCCGTGAAATCTGTGGGCGGGATCGCGCTCTCTTCTGCTTGGGTCGAAAAACAAGGTCTAACTTTTGACAGGCGTTTCATGCTGGCATTGGCTGACGGCTCAATGGTTACAGCGCGCAAGTACCCGAAGATGGTTAAGGTCTCTTCAAGTTTGCAGCCAGACGGTTTGATTTTTACTTATGAAGGTAAAGAGCCACTGTGTCTGAAATATGCAAACTTCAAGATGCAAGAAGCGCCTGCAACGGTGTGGAAAGACAGCTTCACGGCATACACGACATGTGATGAAGCCGATGATTGGTTCAGTGACGTGTTGGGTGTTCGTGTTGAGTTACTGTTCTGTGGCGAGCAATCAAATCGTGTCCGAGAAAAGCTTGGTCACAATGTAAGCTTCGCTGATGGCTATCCAATGTTGGTGATCAGCCAAGCCTCTCTAGATGAGCTCAATCGCCGCAGCCCTGAAGTCCATTCAATGGATCAGTTCCGCACCAATTTTGTTGTTTCAAATACAGAAGCCTTTGCCGAAGATAGCTGGAAGCGTATCCGAATTGGTGAGGTTGAATTCGAAGCGGTGAAGCCTTGTGAGCGCTGTATCCTAACGACAGTAGATGTTGAGAGCGGCGAATTCAGAGCGACAAAAGAGCCTCTTAATACCTTCTCTACATTCAGAGCGAATGAGCGTGGTGGCGTATTCTTTGGTCAAAACCTTGTGGCAAAAAACGAGGGTTTGATTAAAGCGGGTGACGTGGTTGAAGTTCTCGAAACCAAAGAGAAAGAGCATTATGAAGACACTTGGGTCGAGTCTTTGCATTTAACCTGTGTTGAACGTGAAGAGATCGCTCGCGACTTTACAACGTTTTGGCTAGAACCAGCGAAAGAGAACCACTCACTACCAAGTTACCAGCCTGGGCAGCATCTACCGATTGAGATGGTGATTGATGGCGAGAAGGTTTCTCGTCGTTATACGTTATCTTCTAGCCCATCACGCGCAGGCCGTTTGGCGATTTCTGTGAAGCGAGTGGACGATGGTCAAATCTCTAACTGGTTAAATGATCACTTCCAAGTGGGTGATACTTTGGTTGCTCAAAATCCAGATGGTGCGTTCTACTTAGAAGCGAATCCAACTCACCCGTTATTGCTTTTGTCTGCAGGCAGCGGTATTACGCCAATGCTGTCGATGCTTCGCTACCTAGCCGACCATGGTCAAATTGATGACGTGGTTTTCTATCATCAATGCAGCAGCGAAGAAGACATCCCTTATCAAGCTGAGATTGACCAGATCGCCAAAGAGCACGAAGGCTTAAGTGTGATTTATTCATTGAGCCAACCAACGAAAGAGTGGGATGGTTTGTCTGGACGTTTGAGCGTGTCTCATGTCGCTAAAATTGAAGATCTACACAAGCGCCAAGCGTTCGTGTGTGGCCCTGACGGTTTTATGGATAATGCAAAGAAACTGCTGATTCAAATGGGACTCAACCCTCAGCATTACCATCAAGAAGCGTTTGGTTTGGCTCAGTCTACCGAAGAGGCGGTGAAGCAGCTGCAGCTAAGTGTCAATGGCTACTTGTTCGAAGGTAATAACCAGTCAACCTTGCTAGAGCAAGCAGAGTCGGCGGGTGTGTCTATTGCTTCAAGTTGTCGTGCGGGTTTCTGCGGCGCTTGTAAAGTGACCCTTGAGTCTGGGCAAGTTCACCAACCGGATGTACCAGCATTGCAAGAGCATGAACGTAATATGGGTCAGATACTGGCATGTTGCAGTGTGCCTCAAACCGATATCGAAGTTGTTGATTAATGGCTAATTAAGTCATTCCCTTCATAAAATAGAAAAGGCCGGAAGTTGAACTTCCGGCCTTTTTAATTTGAGATTAACTTAAAGCATTAATCGTAGATCGTCGGGATTGGTTGACGCTTGTGTTGTGTTGCTTTGTAGATGCCCACTAAGCGGTCAGACACGTCTTGAGGCACTTCTTTGCCTTCAAGGAAATCATCAATCTGATCGTAAGAAAGGTTCAAGGCTGCTTCATCGGCTTTTTGTGGATCAAGCTCTTCTAGATCAGCGGTTGGCACTTTTTTAACCAGTAGCTCTGGAGCGCCCAGTGTTGCTGCTAGTTCACGAACTTGACGCTTGTTCAGGCCAAATAAAGGCGCTAAATCACATGCACCGTCACCGTGTTTGGTGTAGAAGCCAGTGATGTTTTCTGCTGAATGGTCAGTACCAATCACAATGCCGCCAACGTAACCTGCAATTTCGTATTGTGCGATCATGCGAGCGCGAGCTTTCACATTACCTTTCACAAAGTCGATTTTTGCTGAGTCTGTTGGTAGTAAGCCTGTACCTTCAAGCGCAACGTGAGATGCAGCGTGAAGCCCATCAACACCCGCTTTGATGTTTACAGAAACAGATTGAGAAGGCTGAATGAAAGACAGCGCAAGTTGCGCTTCGTCTTCATCTTTTTGTTCACCGTAAGGTAGGCGAACTGCGATGAATTGGTAGTCGTTGCTACCAGCAGTTTCATTAAGGCTATCAACGGCCATTTGTGCCAAGCGGCCACAGGTCGTTGAGTCTACACCGCCACTGATACCAAGGATCAGGGACTTGCAGCCAGACTGTTGAAGTTTCGTTTTGATAAAGTCCACACGACGAGTCACTTCGAAGTGAGGGTCAATTGAAGGTAGTACGCGCATTTCGTCACGAATTAACTGTTCCATTCGTATTCCTTTCCTGCAAGCAAATTAAAAATCTAGTGTTATCATACCTAAATCATTCGATTTAAAAACCTCTTTGCACAAGCTTAGAAAGAGAAGGCAGTAATTAATAATGGAAAAAATAGCCATTTTCGGTAGTGCGTTTAATCCGCCGAGCTTAGGGCATAAAAGTGTGATTGATTCACTGGCTCATTTCGACAAGATTCTTCTGGTTCCAAGTATTGCCCATGCTTGGGGAAAAGAGATGCTAGACTTTGATACGAGATGTCAGTTAGTTAACGCATTTATTAGTGATCTTTCACTGGATCAAGTGGAGCTTTCTTTGATCGAAAAGAGCCTATTTACCCCAGGTGAAAGCGTCACGACTTTTGCAGTGCTCAGTGAACTTCAAAAGTTACATCGTGACGCTGAACTGACGTTTGTGATTGGCCCAGATAACTTCTTTAAGTTCTCATCTTTCTATAAATCAGATGAGATTACCGAGCAGTGGTCTGTAATGGCTTGCCCTGAAAAAGTCAAAATTCGTAGTACAGACATTCGTAATGCGTTGATAAGTGGAAGCGATGTATCAAAACTGAGCACTAAGTCAGTTACAAAGATGTTGCAAGATAGTGGTCTGTATACAATAATGTAGATTCATTAATTCAAGAGGTCTGATGACTATGCTAAAGCGCGCGATACCAGCGACGTTGTTGATAACAGCATGCAGTATGCCTGCATACGCTGAATGTGACTTTTTTAGCTTAGATTCGATCATGCTGACTTCTAGTGACGATAATTGCTTGGACTTTTCTTCGAGTATCGAGTCTTTTGGCCAACGTATGATGGAAATCAGTGGGCTGAGCGATGATGAACCAGAAAGTACACCTGATTATTGGTCTGATTGGGTTCTTCAAAGTAAAGACGCACCACTACTGACACAAAGCATTGAATCAAACTATGTAGGTTTGGGGATGTGGTTTCCCGAAGATCTGGAAGACGAGCAGTATGATATGTCGACGGAAGAGTGGTTGATGAATCATGGTCTTCAACTCAGCATCGGTTTTGGTGAGAAAGTAGAAGGGCAGCCGCGTATGCGCTTTGATTATCGTTGGCATGACTCACGTGACGCCGACCTAATGATGCAGGTTGAATTGCCATTTTAGACAGGTAGTGACATAGATAGATTGCTATCTATGTAAAAACACTAAGAATTAAAAAAGCCGCAAAAACTCAGTTTTTGCGGCTTTTTAGTATCTGGCTTATTAGTTTAAATACCAACTCTCACTTACCGCCAAGCTATAAATCTTCACCAAAAACAAGCATACACAGTTGCTCGAACTCTTCCTCTTTACCTGAGAACAGATCATCAATCACAAGTGAACGTTTTTGGCCTGACTGCATACGTTTCTTTGCTTCTCGCATCACCATCACCAGAGTGTGCTCTTGTGGTAGGTTTGAATCATCAATGTTCCATTGATTGAATCGCTGAGAAAGCGCACTTTCGCAAAGCAGTGGTTTAAACGACAGCACTTCTTGCTTCAATACAGAAAGCATATCTTTAAACGCTTGTTCCGTATTATTGGCATTGGAAGCGCGAGCTTTGGTCTGCTCTAGCTTTTCTAATAGTGCCGAAGAGAGGTTAGTTTGCGTAATGTACCCCGCTTGTCTTGGGAATGAATCCGTCAAACGTACAGAAAAGTCGACACGGCTAATTTGAGTGTTTGGGAAGTAAGTCAACGAAGTTAAGCAGTCAAAGGGAATCCAAACGCTTTGGCCAGGTTCAACAGCGTACTCTTGCTTACCCAGTTTGATCAAAACCAAGCCACTTTGAACCGATACAAGGCTATGTTTTAGTACTTTCTTGCGTGGTGTGATCACCAAGTGTGAAAAGTAAGCCGATGTATATTCAATAGCGAAGTTCATAGATAGTACCTTAATTTTGGGGCGTCAAGATTACCGTTAATCTTAAAGAATGCCAACAATAACAGGGGATTTTCACTGTTTCTGGTCTGACCTTGTCAAAAGTATGGGCTCTGTAGCTGCGAGAAGTCAAAACAACGCGTAGAATGAGCCAGCTTTTTATTATATGAATGAAAAAATGACCTCTCCAACCGATCCATATGTTGATATTCGTCCTTACGGCGATGATGAAATTCCAGCGGCACTAAACCGTCTTATTAATGATGAAGAATTTATCAGTGCAATCTTGCACTATCGTTTTTCAAACCATGCGTCTTGGTTCAAAGCATTAATGAGCCCTATTTTACGTGTGTACTTAAAAATGAAGTGGAGCAAGCTGACCAGCGTTGAATCCATTCAAATTGAAGTGAAAAAGTACTTACGCGATACATTGGCTAAGACGACCCAAGGTGTGACATACACTGGCGTAGAGTCACTGGATGCGGATCAAGCTTACCTGTTTGTATCGAACCATCGTGACATTGCTATGGATCCTGCATTAGTAAACTACGCCCTGCATCAAAACAACCATCAGACTTGTCGTATCGCTATTGGTGATAACCTGCTGAAGAAACCATGTGCGACGGAGTTGATGCGTTTGAACAAGAGCTTCATCGTAAAGCGTTCTTTGAAAGGACCGCGTGAGATGATGAAAGCATTAGGGCAGCTGTCTTCTTACATTAAGCATTCTTTAGAAACGGGCAACTCAATCTGGATCGCTCAAAAGGAAGGTCGCGCTAAAGACGGTAACGATTTTACTGAGCCAGCAATCTTGAAAATGTTTCACGTTGAAGGACGTAAGCAAAAAATTGCTTTCCCTGAATATGTGAAGTCATTGAAGATCGTTCCTGTGGCTATTTCTTACGAGAACGACCCATGTGACACAGCTAAAGCGATAGAGCTTTTCGAAAAAGACGTAAACGGTAGTTACGAAAAGGGTGAGTTTGAAGATATCGAAAGTATCATTCAAGGCATCATCGGTAATAAAGGACGCGTTCACGTCGGCTTCGGTCAGGTTATCGACCAAGATTTTGATACGCCTGAAGCTCTTGCTGAAGAGATCGATCGTCAGATCCACGATAACTACAAGCTGTTCCCAGTTAACTTGCTAGCAGCGGAAAGAGAAGACGAGTCGATTACAGCTGCGGTTAAGCAAGAGTTTGAAGAGAAGTTATCGACTTTGCCACAAGGCGCTCGTCAATACTTGATCGATAGCTATGCGAACCCAGTGAAGAATATCGGCTAACGAGTGTTAGCAAACGAGTTCATTGATGGAACTGAAAAAGGAGCCTTAGGCTCCTTTTTTGTTGCTGACCATCTGCTTTTAAGACCTAAAGTTTGGGTTGAACTATCGAGCGACGGCGCCACCGAGTTCTAGGTTGGTTGGCCATGTGGTTACAGTGTTGCCGCCTAGATAGATGTTGCCTTTGACTGTCATGGTATCGGGAAACGTTGTGATCCCAGAACCACCTATATATAAGTCACCATCAATGATTATCCCGTTTGGTAGTTCTGTTAAAGGCGTACGAATCACGCTCAGATCGCCTTTCACTCTAAAGCCATTAGGTAGCCTCTGAAGTGGAGTATCAGTGAGGTTGATAAAACCACCCACTCTTACGCCTCTTGGCCAGCTGGTGATTTTGCTGCCAATTAAGTCGGCGTAGCCTTTTATCTTAATTCCAGTCGGAACTCGAGAGAGCTGGCTGTTAGAGCCTTTGAGGCTACCGTTAACTTCTAAGCCTTTAGGCAGGCGAGTGATCGCTGTGTTCTCTATATTTAGATTGCCATCAACAATTAACCCAGTGGGTAGTGATGTATAAGGCTTATTTCGTAGATATAAGTTTCCGTAATTGTCGAGATGGTTCAATATTTGATACTGATCGAGTGGTTCTGCAGTCACATTTGTTATGGTTAAAGAACCAATAATAAGTGCAATTATTCGGAGCATAACGAGCTTCTTATTACGATAGACGTTAACACTATAATGAAAAAATTATTCTCGCATAGTGTTTTACTCATTTGTTGGTAGGTAAATAGGAATCAGAGACAATGAAAGGTAAATCTATGATTCGAATAAAGCGTCAAATTCTGACAATTTTTGTGATTTTATCCGCGGTGCTTTGCTCAATATCAGCAAGTGCTAATAAAATAATATCAACGCCAGCAAAGGCGGCAGTCGTCGTCACTCAGAGTGGTTCACAGCAACGAGTTTGTTATTACAATGATAGGGCATATAGTGTCGGTGCTATCGTTGAGGTGTCGGGTGTTGTGATTAAATGTGCGGCTGAAAATGACTTTGAGACTAATGGTGCTCTAGGTTGGGTTGAAATAATAAAAAAAGACGAGCAATAAACTCGTCTTTTAATAGTGTGCGTGTAAGTGCTTATATTAGCGAGCTAGAGAGCGAGTCTTAAGTTCGAAAATAATCTTTTCAGCGCTTACTTCAAATTTAAAGCGTGCATGCAATTCTGTGCTTTCTTCAGTCATCTCTGACGCTTCAAATTCAACATTGCTAGACACTTGCTTTGCTAACTCAACGTACTTAGCGAATTCAGCTTCAATAAGGGCTTTAGAGTTACCGTAAACTGTTACCTCAGCAACATCGTCGCCTTCTTTGATGATGAACCCGATTTCGCCCGCGCAGCCGCAAGCTTCACATACGTCGTTGTTACCAATATCTTGGCTCATAAATAATCCTCTTACAAAATCTGAGGTTATTCTAACGAGCAATTTGAACTGTATCTACAAAAATTAAAATCTTTGAACTAATTTGCATTGGTATGCTATGTTGTTTGTTACGGGGTTAAATGAATATGTACATTCGCGCCGACAAATATGTATGTGATCTATCTCATGTTTTGTTGAAAAGCAGTGTCATTAATTTGTTAGAATATCATTCAGTTAGTTGCGTCGTGACTAATTTTATAAGACTATCTATTGCTTGATAGGTATTTATACAATGAATTTATTGTTGGGTATTTGATATTCTAAGTAGTTATTTTAGATTAACCACTTAGAGCGGTAAGGTTACTTTCGAAGAATAATTAGACAAAGTGCCCAAAGAGGCAGCACTGTAAAGTTGTTTATGCGAAGTACTGGTGGGTATTTTAATGGAAATACTTGCGAAAAAATGCCTTGCTCACATAATGCTGATAACAATTTTCATTCTGACTTCATTTGATTGAGTTAGATGGATTTACAAAGAGAAGAGCCTGAATATGCCAAAGCGTAGTAAAGAAGATACAGAAATCACAATCCAGAAGATCATGGATGCCGTTGTAGACCAGTTACTAAGGTTGGGTTACGACAAGATGTCATACACGACGTTGAGTCAACAAACAGGCGTTTCTCGTACAGGTATTAGTCATCACTTTCCAAAGAAAACGGATTTTACTGCTGCTCTAGACGGTCGTATTTTCAAGATGTTCATGGAACACATTGACTTCGAAAATGGCCTTGACGCATTTTCAGCTAGCTGGGTTGCAGCACTTGAAGACGCTGAGTTCCTAGCAATCTTACGTTTACTTTTCCATCATATCGTTACTGCTGAGAGCGCTCATGAGTTCGCTGCAAACGGTATTGATCGTCTATACAAGCTGACTGAAACTCAGTTTGGCGATTCTAGCGGTAAAGAACTTGAGTGGTTGATTGGTAAATCATTGATTCGAATGAGCCAATAATCAACACACAATGAAAGAAGCTCCTGAGGGGGCTTTTTTTGTGCCTGCAATTTCATTTATCTCGCTCTTTTTCTCTTGCTCTCACACCGTTGCCGCTAACTGTATTTAGTTCCAAATGAAGTTATTTCTTTTCTTTTTAAATGCTTACGTTTGCCTCTTATATTCAATCTTAGTTGCAAAAAACTAAGCAACACTAACTGATACTGTTTATTTCTAGAGCCTCAAACGCTCGGAGTGAGACGTTGTGGGGTTCATTGCTATGGTTGCTAATAAAATTAAGTTTAAGGCGAGAGAGAGGCTATGAGCCAATAAAAAGCCTCGATAAAATCGAGGCTTAGAATGGCTTAATTGTTATTAGGAACGAATACTCAAAATGAGTAGGTTCTAAATCGAGTCTATTGGGCGGGGTGAACCTGAGGAAAGCTCATGGTAGGGTGCTTTTCTACGATACTCTTGTAGCCGTATACATCCTCAATCATCGAAGGTTGAAGAGCCTCCCAAGGGCTGCCATCGCAAACCAAGCTACCGTCTTTTAATACTACGAGTCGATCAGAATATTGAGCGGCTAGGTTTAGGTCGTGCAAAACCACGATAACGGAGGCATTGTGGTTGTCGGCTAGCTCTCTCGCGATTTTTAAAGTGTTGTGCTGGTGGGCGAGATCCAGTGCTGATGTCGGTTCATCGAGCATTAAGATGCATTGGTCACCAGAGTGGTGAAGCTGAGTTAACACTCGAGCTAAGTGAACGCGCTGTTTTTCACCGCCAGATAGCGAGGGGTAGAGCCTTTCACTCAGGTGAGTGACATCAGCAACATCCATTTTTTGTCTAGCGATACTAGTGAGCTTTTTGTTGGATTCTTGCAGAGGAATACCACCAAGTTCGACAACTTCGTGCGCCAGAAATGGGAAGGTCAAGGTACTGTGTTGAGGAAGCATCGCCAAGTGTTTCGCCAGTTTCTGAGAAGGCCACTTGTCTTTGGTGTGCCCAAAATACTGGATATCACCCTTGCTCGATATCTCCTGACATAAGGCTTTTAGCAGTGTGCTTTTTCCTGCGCCGTTTGGTCCAAGCAGTGTTGTTACCTTTCCTGCTTCAATCTCAATAGAAACGCCATCTAATATCACTTTACTGCCGAACTTCACTTCGATATCGGTCGCTTTTAACGCTGAAGGAAACATTAAAGGATTCTCCCTTTCTGTTGAAATAGAAGGTACAAGAAGAATGGAGCACCGATAATCGCAGTGACAATACCCACTGGCAGCTCTGCTGGTGCCAATACCACGCGTGAGAACATGTCTGCGGCGGTTAGCAGTAGTGCGCCTAGCACCGCTGACAATGGCAATAGAACTCGGTGGTCAGGGCCTGCCAACATGCGACTTAAATGAGGTATCACTAGGCCAATAAAACCAATCATGCCAGATAGGCTAACCGTGATACCAACGCCTGCGGCAGTCAGTAGAATCAGCTTTCGCTTGAGTTTCTGTACTGGGATGCCAAGGTGTTGCGCTTCTGACTCACCCAGTAATAGAGCATTCAGTGACATTGCTTGGCGGTAGAAAACAACAAACAACCCAACGAGTGTGATAGCAGCCAGTAAAATACCTGACCACTTAGCGCCCGCCAGTGAACCCATCGACCACAATGAAAGATCACGCAGCATTTGGTCATCAGCAATGAAATTCAAGAAGCCAATACCAGCGCCAGAGAGCGCACTGATCGCTACACCCGCCAACAACATGATGGTGACAGAGGTGCCGAATTTGCCAGTACCAAGCTTGTAAACGAGCAGTGTGGTTAAAGCACCGCCAAGAAAAGCGAACACAGGAACCGCAGCAAAGTTCATGAAAGCAGGGTATTGAAGCGATAGCTCAGAGAAAAGCACGATGGCCAGTGCTGCACCTAGCGCCGCACCAGCAGACACACCAATGATTCCAGGTTCAGCAAGCGGGTTTCGAAATAAGCCCTGCATGACAGCGCCACATAACGCGAGAATCGCACCAATCAACATGCACAATATGGTTCTAGGCAATCGAATTTCTTGAATGACTAAGTTGATGTGAGGTGCTAAGTCATTGTTTCGGTTAATTAAGCTTGTAGCGCTGTCCGCCAAGCTGATGTTCATTGGCCCAACAGTGATTGAGTACAGCGCGACAAAGGCTAGGGTTGCACCTAGGCCTAACATCGATGTTTTCAGTGGGACGGATCGTAACAACATAAAGGGCCTCAATATCTATCGCTAACTTTAATTCCTTCTACCAACAACGTGAGTCTGTGGATAAAGGGAAGTGGAATAGCGATAGCAGAAATAGGGTAGTCGAGTTATAGCGGATAGATAAGTGCGTTTAATCGCTTAGCTTCTGAGAGGCTTTCCAGACCAAGTCCGCCAACCAAAGCACTGCCATTTACGGTAATGATTTGCTTGTTCATGCCTGCTGGAGTCGCCGCTAACATAGGTAATGATTTAAGGATGACATCCGCGCCGCCCATTTTTTGGTAGCTACGACCACTGACTAAGATCACATCTGGCTGCATTTCTACCAGTGATTCCATTGAAAGTGGCTTGTAAGACGTTAGGCTCTGAGCGGCAGGGTTGATACCACCAGCTAACTCGATGATTGCGTTTGGCGAAGTCTCACCACCGGCAACGTTCGCAGGGCGACCTTCATGCAACAACAGGAAAAGCACCTTCTTCGTTTCGTTGCTTGATACTTGGTTCGCTTTCAGTGCAGCAATCTTCTGATTTACTTCAGCTTTAACTTGCTGTGACTGTTCTTCGGTATGGGTAATCTTGGCGATTTGGTCGATACGCTTTAACAGCCCTTCAACGTTTGCTTCAGTATTCACAATCTCGACATCAACGCCTGCCGATTTTAATTGAGAGATCGCGTTGTCTGGTCCCATTTCATCAGAACCAATCAGTGTGGTTGGCTCTAGGGCAAGTAAACCTTCCGCAGACAGGTTTCTGTGGTAGCCAATCTTTGGTAGGTTTTCAGACTGAGGAAAGTGGCTGGTTACATCTATCGCGACTAGCTGCTCTTCAGCACCCAATGCCAAAACCAACTCAGTAACGGCACTGCCTGCACTGATGATTCGAGGTTGTTCAGTGTCGTTGGCCATTGCGGTTGGTGCGCTAAGTGCTAAGCTCATTGCGGCCACTGAAAGAAGGTGTGTCTTGATCTTTAATTTATTGAGCACGTTTAAGTTGTTCATAATATTTATCTTTATACTTTCTTGTGATGGAGAGTAATTGCGAAGATACTCAGTGAGAAGTCCGTTCGCATTGTGAGTTCGAATCTATAGAGAGGTTTAGCTCTGGCTATTTGGTCTTAGTAACTAGAGCCTAACCTCATGAAAATAGAGAGTTGTTCTAGCCATCGTCAGTGAGCAATTGAGTCGCTGGTATTCCGTTCTCTTGAAGGAATGAAAGCAACTTCACTAGGTTCTCCACGTTGGCAGCTTTATCTGCGCCAATGATGATCGGCTTTTTATCCGCAGAACCTGTCTCTTCTAACAAGGCTATCTTGAAATTTTCCCAGTCGATGTACTCTTGGCCGTTAATCGCCCAGTAGGGTTCGTGGTCTAAAATATTGACACTAATCGAATCTTTGTGGACTTCAGAAACGTTTTTGACATCCGAGCTTGGCAGCTCAACTTCTAGCGATTCCAGCTTTACCGATGCAGTAAGCAATAGGAAAACCATCACGATAAAAATGATGTCGAGTAACGGCGTTAAGTCAGGAGCCAGGCTCTGTGTGTTCGATGAGTAGGGCGTTTTAATCATGCTTGGCTCACATCACCGATAGAGGTTTTGTTGTCAGGCTTACCTTGAGTATCATCGGATTGATTCGTTTGAATCGACATGCCTTCTAGCCACACATTCACATAGTTCAGAGTATGTTCTAACTGAGCAAGCACTCGGTCAGCCCAAAGGCCTAATAGTTGTGCACCTGAAATAGCAGGAAGTGCAATCATCAAGCCTGCGGCAGTCGTTCTCATTGCTAATCCAAGACCGTCTGCCAAATCATTGGGCGTGATGCTGCCTGTTGTCGCGGCAACACCTTTGAACATTTCAATAAGGCCAAGTACCGTGCCAAGCAAGCCGATGAGTGGGCTGATCACGCCGATCAAACCAAGCAGTCTTAAACCTGCATGAAGCTGGTGGCGTTTTTCTTGTAGCCAAATGCCAGCAGCATCTTCACGCAACCCTTTTGAGAAAGAGTGGTGAGCAAGCAACATTGACACGCCCTTGTACAGTAGCGGGCGTTTATCTGAAATCGACTGAGCAAGCGCTTCAATCTCTTTACTGTTGGTTGGTGAGATTTGGTTTAGCTCACGACGAATGGCTCGTTTGCCCACACCAATGCTGAGCATGACTTGGAATACACGCTCTGCGATGATCATTGCTGTTAGTGCTGAACAGATAAGAAGAGGCCAAGTCATTAAGCCCAGCTGATCTTGTAAGTAACTGATTTGTTGCATGATTAATCCAACCTAAAACGAACAGGTATTTGTACTCGGTGAGCAATCGCTCGACCATTGACAGTATGAGGTGAGAATTTCCATTGTTTAATGGCGTCTAAAGCGGCGTTATCGAGCATTAGTGCGCCTGATGAATTTACTAATGCTTGTTTAATTTGTTTGCCTTCTGCGTCTAACCAGATCTCATAAGTTGCAACACCTTCAACGCCACGACGTCTGGCTTGGCGAGGATAATTCGGCGGTGTAGGGCGTGCAGAAAAAGAAGGCTTAGTGACTAGCACTGGCTCTTGGTTTGATACGCCTTGGTTTACTTCCTGAGGTTGGTTGGCAGACTCGTCCATATTCTTATCGACTTTCTTGTCGGCCAACTTCTCTGCTTGAGTGGCTGGTTTCAGCTCTGGGTGTTCTCTCTTAACTACCTTTTTCTCAGTCACTGGTTTCTTTTGAACTGGCTTTTTCTCGACGACCTTCTTCTCAATTACTTTTTTCTCAACTTTCTTTGACTGAGGCTTATTGGTGAGCGCTTTTTTCTTTGGGGTTGGCTTAGCTTGCTTTGGCTCAACCGTTTTTGGTTCGACTGGTTTAGGTTCGGCTTGCGAGACTGTTTCTTTTACTGGCTCTGGTTCAACAGGTTCTGTGATTGTTTTTTGCTGAGCTTGTGAAGGAATGCTCTTAGGAGTGAAGTTGATCGATACCGTGCTCGATTGGCTACCTGCAGGCATCGCAAATACTTTGGATTCTTGAGCGACAAACAACAACGCTGCATGAATCACTAACGATGCTCCGCCTGCAATAACATATCTAGGAACGTTCACAGTCAATCCTTTACCAAATCAAAATTCTGTATCGGATTATTGCTTAGAATCTAAATAAGATCAATTATCAATTGCATTATCATTTGCGTGTATCTATGCTTCTCTCAGTTTTTAGCGAATAGTCTTCCAGGCTTTGCTATGTAAGTGTTTAGAGAGATTATATGAGTCTTGATATTTATAAATTTGACGAATCAATCTTGGGTGTTTCTAGCCCTGATCCGCTTCGTTTTGCGTTTGCCAAAAAGCATTCTGCACACGCCGGAGGAAGTTCAATTCCGGTCGACCCCAGTAAGAAGTTAGAACTCTTTGATGAACTGATGCTAAGCGAAGGGGAAAAACAGGATAAACGTTGCCTGTATATCCACATTCCTTTCTGCCGTGTGCGCTGTACGTTCTGTAACTTCTTCCAAAATGCTGCAAGCCGAAAATTAGTGGATGAGTACTTCGATGCTCTGATGGTTGAGTTAAAGCAGAAAGCCAAAACGCCTTGGGCTCAGTCTGGATTATTTCATGCTGTTTATATCGGCGGGGGAACCCCAACCGATTTATCGCCTAAACAAGTCGAGTTATTAGGCAAGGCTATCCGCCAACACTTCCCACTCGCCAATGATGTGGAAATGACCTTAGAAGGGCGCATCAATCGATTTGGCGACGAGATGTTTGATCGTGCGCTTGAAGGTGGCTTCAATCGTTTCTCATTCGGTATTCAAAGTTTCAATACTCAAGTTCGACGCAGTGCTAAACGCCTAGATGACCGAGAGGTTGTGCTAGAACGTATCAGTTCACTAAGCCGTACTGAGCAAGCACCAATCGTTCTTGATTTGCTATACGGATTACCACACCAATCTATGGAAGTGTTCCAACAAGATTTAGAAGACTACATGTCTACTGGCGCACACGGCATTGACCTCTACCAACTGATTGTTGCGGGCAATGCACCTATGCTTAATCTTGTTGAGAAAGGAAAAATCCCACCGCCTGCGAATACGCCAGATAAGGCGAGTATGTACTTGGCGGGTGTGGAGTTCATGGCAAAAAATAAGGTCAAGCAACTGAGCGTAAACCACTGGACTCGTGATAACCGCGAACGCAGCATTTACAACAGCTTAGCGAAAACTTATGCCGAGGTTCTACCCATTGGTTGTGGCGCTGGTGGCAACATCGGCGGCCACGGTGTGATGCAGCATCGAACTTTAGACAGCTACATGGAGTCTATAAAGCAAGGTCAATTACCTATCGCCATGATGACGAAACAAAGCTCATTAGAGCCTATCTTCTCAACATTAAAGGCAGGTTTCGATTCTGGTGTTGTTAGAAGAAGTACGCTACCGAGCTTTATGGGACAAGACACGTTCGACTACCTAAAACCTCTTTTCGCGCATTGGGAAAAGAACGGTTTGGTTGAGCTTTCGGAAGATTATCTGAGCCTGACTATTGCTGGCAGCTTTTGGGCGGTAAGCCTAGCGCAGAGTGTGATTCAAGTGCTTAACGCTGAATATCAAGCGATGCACCCAGCGCCGAAAGCGTCAGGTTCGGGCGTTCACCCGCATGCAAGCTTGAAGCACGCTTAATATCGAATTTTTAATCTAAAACTTACGTAATTACTTGTTTATACGGAAATATATCCAATGAAAGATACAACATTAGAAATGACAGAAACTCTAGAACAACGTGTCGCTCGCATTCTAGAAGAAGAGCCAAAACTGCTTCCTACAGCGATTGCTGAGAAGCTCGGTGTTTCAGAGGTAGAAGTGGTTGCTGCTTTTCCAAACGACATGGCAGTGATGCTAGATGGTAGCCGTGCTCAAGAAATTCTAGAAGGTTTAGTGGGTTGGGGCCCTGTGACCACAATTGTGCATTCATTCGGCTCAATCTTCGAAGTAAAAGCGCCGTTCCCGAAAGGCAAAGTAGCGCGTGGTTACTATAACCTTATGGGCAAAGAGGGCGAGCTTCATGGTCACCTGAAACTCGACAACATCAAACAGATCGGTTTGGTGAGCAAAGCGTTCATGGGTCGTGAAAGTCATTACTTCGGTTTCTTCAGTGAAACGGGTGAGAACATTTTCAAGATCTACTTAGGCCGCAATGAAAAGCGAGAGCTTATTGCTGACCAAGTAGAACGCTTCAAAGCACTAAAAGAACAAGCTTAAAAAGAATCAGCAGTAATAGTTAATAAGACATCAATGCTCGAGAGTCGTTGAGTTTGCTAATGATCGCTCAACCTCGAGCAAACATAATAAATCAGAGAAAGTGAATAAAGGAATTACCCATGGAACAGCAAGTAAAACAAGAACGTCTACAAGGTCGCCTAGGTCCAGAAATTAAAGAGTTTCGCCAAGAGCGCCGTACCCTTCAACTTGCAACGGTCGACGAAGAAGGTCGCCCGAACGTAAGTTACGCGCCTTTCGTTCAGAACCAAGAAGGTTACTTTGTTCTAATTTCTGATATTGCTCGTCATGCTCGTAACTTGAAAGCAAACCCTCAAGTGTCTTTGATGATGATTGAAGACGAAGAGAGCTCGAAGCAGCTTTACGCACGTAAGCGTCTAACGTTTGATGCGCAAGCGAGCGTTGTAGAACGTGAAACGGAGCTTTGGACTCAAGTTATCGGCCAGATGCAAGAGCGTTTCGGCGAGATCATCGATGGTTTGAGCCAGCTTCAAGATTTCTCTCTGTTCAACCTTAAAGCAGATAACGGACTGTTCGTGAAAGGTTTTGGTCAAGCATATCAAGTATCAGGCGACGATTTGGTGGATTTCGTTCACCTGCAAGAAGGCCACAAAAAAGTGTCTAACGAGTAATCTCGTTTAACCTACTTCTTCAGGAGCCCTCCAATGTGAGGGCTTTTTGCTATCTCATTATCAAGCAGGGAAACTGCGGGTCTTTTAGCTAATAAACTCAGACTCAATCAAAGAGTTTGGTATATTGGCGTTTGATGATTATTTATGTGTAAGGATCGGTACGTGAAACCAGTAAGTCGAGATTGGGACGAGTTCTGTTACCCATTTATCTATGAAGACAGTCCTATCTGTGATTTTGAGATTTTGTCGGATGAACTTTGTTGCCGAGTTGGGCTGGTGTTGTCTTTAGAGCTAGAGCCTCAGGTTCGCGAGATCCTGCAACGCTTGCAGCCAAACATCTATCACTTGAATGGCTCTGTGCGCGGTAAGCTTGCCATCACCGAATTTGAATTGGTCGAGCTCAAGCAAGACTATCATCGTATCCGTGAGCAGCTAGAAGGTGGTTTTAAAGGCTTTGTTTTACCCGGTGGGCACCGAGTGTCTAGCGAGCTTCACTTGTGTCGCTGTCAGGCTAAAAAGGTCGTGCGAGCGCTGGTCAGTATTGAACATCATGAAAGGAAAAAATCGCCAGACCCGATTCTTTTTAAATACGCAAACCTAGTGGCGAACACTCTCTATGCATTGGCCTCTTTTACCAATCATGTCAATGAAGTCGAGGAAGTGGAATTTGTGAGTAAGAGCTACTCTATGCCGAAAAAGTCTATGCCAGAAAATAAAGACTAACGGTTAGCTCTATTCTCATTCAGGTTGGAATAAATAACAGACAAAGAAGCTAAACAACGAGTTGATACTTGGTTTAGCTTCTAAAACAGAGCCTAAGCAGCCGTAGAGGCGTCGTTTAATACTTTTGCGCCGCGTAACATGGCTTCGATTAATTCGCCCGCGTTAAACTTCTCAAGCGCTTCATGTGCCCCCACCTGATTGGCACGGTCAACACAGATTTCACTGGACAATGATGTGTGCAAAATACAGTAAGCATGACTCAATGCGCTGTCGTTCTGCACTTCAAACGCAAGCTCATAACCATCTAAACCTGGCATCTCGATATCACTCACCAGAAGGTCAATGGCATTGCCAACGCTGGCTTGGCGTCGCATTAGATCAATGGCATCTAAGCCGTTGTTACAAATACTGTAAGGGATGTTGATGCTGTCTAAGGCATCTGATAACTGTTTACGCGCAATCAAAGAGTCATCTACCAATAAGATGTTCAACGCTTTGAGACGCTCTCTTTCTACATCGGTCAGCATAGGGATATGTGCATTCTCATAATCTGGGTAGATCTTAGAAAGCAGCAGTTCCACGTCGAGCATTTGTACAATACGGTCTTCAAAACGCGTAATACCCGTTACAAAAACATTGCGACCCACACTGGTGGGTGGAGATTCAATACTCTTCCAGTCGCATTCAATGATCTTATCAATCGAACGAACCAAGAACGCCACAACGGTTCTTAAACAGTCGGTGACGATGAGTACGCAATCTTGGTATTCAGCGGGTGTTATCGGACGGAAGCCAATCGCAGCGGACATATCAATCACAGGAACCGTAAGGTCGCGGATAGTCACTGTACCAATCACGTGATGATGAGAGTAGGGGATCTGAGTCATCGGCTGAAAAGGGACGATCTCTCTGACCTTAAGCGTGCCAATCGCAAAACTTTGAGTGAGGGATAACTTGAACATCAACATTCCCTGTGACTGACTCGCTTTACTGATCGGTTTGGCCATAAGTGGCTCCTACTTAATACGCGCTTAATTTATAAGGATTAATTTAAAGGGAAATGGAAGCCGCAGCAAGTCGCGATGCGGTTTTTAGTGGCCTTTAAGGCAGTTGTTTTCGCTTATAGAGTGAAGAATAGCGGTTCTTGGGTTAAAATCACGCTAAACGCTGGCTGTCGATGGATTTATGTCGATAAGCCGTTAGCGGCAAACAGATTTACAACAGTCAGTTCATTAGCGATGTTCAAAGCAACCGTCGAAAGTAAACTGGCAGCAACAAACTGAGAATTATCATGGCAAGAACAGCAGCAGCGCTTCATATTTTGGTGAAGCATAAAGAACTAGCAGAAGACATCATGACGCAGCTTAAAAAGGGCGCTAAATTTCAAACGCTAGCGAAGAAACATTCAACCTGTCCATCAGGTAAAAAGGGCGGCGACCTAGGCGAGTTCAAAAAAGGTCAAATGGTGCCTCAGTTTGATAAGGTTTGCTTCTCTGGCGAGACGTTAGTACCACACCTTGTGAAAACAAAATTTGGTTGGCATGTGGTTAAGGTTCTTTACAGAACGTAGCAATGAATATGTGATAGATTGAATAAAAGGAGCGTATATACGCTCCTTTTTTGTGACTTTTTTGCGCGTTTTAAAGCAATACGGTTGAGTGTTCATCCCAGACGTTATGCGATAATTAGCGCTACGCCCTTAACTATCCGCCGTGACTAATCGTTGGGAGGAGGAGGGTTTTTAATGAGTAACTCATATAATAAATGCCATTCTTAAGGAAATTTATGCAGCTTTGCCTTTTAGCCTTTGTATTTATCTAGAAAGCTGTAAACGAGTTTGGTAGGAGAACACCATGGAGAGTTCAGCTATGTTAAGCAACCCAGCGACAGATGTCATATTGCATGCCTTTGACTGGTGCTACGCTGACGTAATGAAGAACGCCCCACTGATCCAAGAGTTGGGTTATAAATCTGTTTTAGTTTCACCAGCAATGAAGTCATTACGTGGTCCTAAAGGCTGCGATCGAGATTCTGGTACTCAATGGTGGCAACGCTATCAGCCGCAAGACTATCGTGTGATTGATAATCAGTTGGGTGACACACAAGATTTTAAAGCGATGGTCGACACGTTAAAGCAACATGGGCTTCGTACCTATGTAGACGTCGTGTTTAACCACATGGCCAACGAATCGGGCATCCGCGGCGATTTAACGTACCCCAACCAGCAAGACATGACGTCTTATCAAAAAGATGCTGACTATTACGAATCGATCCGCTTGTTTGGTGATCTTTCTAAGCCTTTATTTGATGAAAACGACTTCGTGGAAGCGTTTGGTATCAAGAACTGGAAAGACACTTGGGAAGTGCAAAACGGACGTATTACCGGTGGCGCTAGCGATCCTGGCCTGCCAACGCTGTTGGATAACGATAATGTGGTTGCGCAACAGCGAGCGTATCTAAAAGCCTTGAAAGCGATTGGTGTGAAAGGATTTCGCATTGATGCGGCAAAGCACATGACACTAGCACACCTACGTAAGGTGTGGACTGATGACATCTGCGAAGAAATGCACATCTTCGGTGAGATCATTACCGATGGCGGTGCGACAGAAGAAGAGTATGAGCTTTTCCTTGAGCCATACCTTAAACACACTCGTTTAGGGGCGTACGATTTCCCGTTGTTCAACACCATCTTCAAAGCATTTGAAGAGCAGGGCAGCTTTAAGTCTTTGATTAACCCTTACTGTTTTGGTCAAGCTCTGTCGAACATGCGAGCTATCACGTTTGCAGTAACTCATGATATTCCAAACAACGAGGTGTTTTTGGAGCATGTGATGGAGGAAGTGGACGAGCGATTGGCTCATGCTTTCATTCTTGGTCGAGATGGCGGTGTGCCACTGGTTTACAGTGAATTAAGCACCAGTGGTATTTTAGATGAGAATGGTCAGCCTCGTTGGCTTAACGATTGGCAAGCACCTTACATGAAAAACATGATTCAATTTCATAACCATGTTCATGGCGAAGCGATGCGTGTGGTTGAAGCGAATGATGATTTGCTGGTGTTTGTTCGTGGTGATAAAGGCATTGTGGTGATCAACAAGTCGAAACGAAGCAAAACAGCCTCATTAAATTGGACTGGTGCAGTGACCGATTTATTGTCTGGAAAAGTGTTCGACTGTGTTGGTAAGGACTTAACAATTAAGGTTGAACCCAACCAGTGCATGATGTTGACGACGAACGAATTGAAGCCTGTCATGAGTTAACTCGGATAGGCTAGAAAGAGAAGCCCCGCTTACTGGTAATTAGTAAGCGGGGCTTTTTATTTGAAGCTGTTTATTAGTTACTAAACAGAGTGCTAGTTTAACGGTAAGACGGTTAAACCGTAAACTTGTTCAATAGCTCGTCTTGTTGGCGAACATTGTCCGTTTGAACCTGCATTGCTGTGTTCGCTTCTTGAGCCGCGTTTGACACTTGTGTTGAAAGGTCTTTGATCTTAACTGTGTTGTTATTGATCTCTTCCGCTACCAAGCTCTGCTCTTCTGCTGCTGAAGCAATCTGAATGTTCATATCTGAGATGCGTTGAATCGCGTCTCGGATGCGGTCAAGTGAAGAGTTGGCTTGCTGAGCGCGTTCAACGGCGTCAGTTGCGGTATCTTTACTTTGATTCATCGCGTTCGATACCGAACTTGCACCTGCTTGGAGCTGCTCAATCATGTTGCGGATTTCAGTGGTCGATTCTTGAGTACGCTGCGCCAGTGTACGAACTTCATCGGCTACGACTGCGAAACCACGGCCTGATTCACCAGCACGAGCCGCTTCTATCGCTGCGTTCAATGCCAGTAGGTTGGTTTGGTCTGCAATATCATTGATTACCTTGAGAATCGTTTCGATGTTTGCTGTTGCTGATTCAAGTACTTGTACTTCAGCAACGGCTTGGTCGATGCGCTCAGATAGGTTATCAATCGCTTGAGTGGTGTCACTAACTACAGAAGTGCCGTCTAGCGTTGCTTCGTCAGCTTCACGAGCCGCCGCCGCCGCACCTTGAGCATTATTGGCGACTTCTGTTGCCGTAACCGCCATCTCGTTCATTGCGGTTGCTAGCTGTTCAAGCTCTTGTAGTTGCGTATTCATCGCGTTTGCTGATTCGCCTGCACCTTTAACGGTGATTTCAGTGCCACGCTTAATCTCAACACCAATCGCTTTCGATTGAATGATTTGATTTTGCAGGTTTTCAGTAAAGGTGTTGAAGCCTTTCGCCAGGTCAGAGAACTCTTGGTCGGTATTGGTATCTAGGCGCTTAGTTAGGTCGCCTTGTCCGCTCGCGACATCTTGAATTGCTTGGTTAAGCGCATCAAGTGGACGCATTAATACACGAATCAGAACAGTCAGGGCGATGATGCTAAGAATAACGGCAATCAATGAATAGATCATTGAGCTGTTTTTCAAGTCTTCAACGGTTTGGTAAGCGATCTCTTCGTCAAGGATGGCACCTATGTACCAATCTTCACTCGGAATGTGCGTGAAATTAACCAAGAACATTTTACCATCGACTTCAATTTCCTGAGAGCCTTCACGAATAGTCGCTTGAGGCATGTAGCTTGAAAGCGATTCACCGTTGTTTTTCGCATTCGGGTGAGCAATCGTGGTGCCGTCAGCAGTGACTAGGAATAGGTAACCCGCGTCAAACAAGTTTACTTGGTTGACTAAGGTCGCAAGGTTGGTCAGTTCTAGGTCGTAGAACATACCTGCAGTAAAGCGGCCGTTGTCTTTAACTGGCGTACCTACTGAGATGATGACTTTTTTGCTTGATGCATCCACGTAAGGAGCGGTCACGACTAAACTGTTTTTGGATTTAGCATCAATGTACCAAGGACGGATTCGCGGGTCGTAATCTGGACCTGCATCCCAACCATCGTCATTCTCAATAACGAAACCGTTTGCTTCATAACCAAAACCAACCGCTAGGAAGCTGTTTTTAAGCTTTGGCTTTTCTAAGATTTCTTTAACGTAAGCGCGATCTTCAGGGTTGATCTCGATGACTTCAGTCGTCGATTGAGCCAAGGCTTTCTTGGCGTTCATCTCTGATTCGACGGTGTTTTTAACGCCGGAGACCATCTCTTTTAGGCTCGCATTGACGTGGTTTTCTACAGCGCTTCTTACGGTGTAAAGTTGTTGTATTGAAAGCAATGATACTGTCACTAGCAGCAAGGCTGATGATGCAGCAACCACCTTATGGCTAAATTTCATTGAGTTTTCCCCTTCTTACAGGCTTTGCGAAGACTAAAGTTAATTGTGTTTTTGTAATTATATATATCGACTAGATTGAATTTTACTTGAATGTAATTTCACAAAATAGACTACAAAAATACAACAACCTAAACAATACAAAATTCACTAAATCACATATTGGTTACTTTTAGTATTTGGTTCAATGGGTTGAAGAATTGATCTGTCTGGAGGTGGAAGAAATTAATAATGTATTAATTTTGTGTTTATGTATGTAGTTCTCGATTTAAAAGAGGCCGGGGTAAAATTGATATGAAATCGAGTGATATGCCAGCTTTATATATTTCTGAGGTTTTGAGTTGACGTGTGAATGTATTCCGTACAAAAAAAAGCCCCACAAAAGTGAGGCTTATAATTCTTTCTGCTTATTTACTTATATAAGTAGCATCTAATTTAGAATATTAGGTGAGCTACACCAGCGATAACTGGAAGCGTAATTAACGTACGCAGAATAAAGATAATAAACAGTTCCAAGATGTTCACTGGGATCTTACTGCCTAGAAGTAGAGCGCCTACTTCGGACATGTAGATTAGTTGAGTTACCGACATTGCTGCAATAACAAAGCGAGTCATCTCGTTGTCAATAGAAGCTGCAAGGATAGCTGGGATAAACATATCCGCAAAACCAACAACAATAGTCTCCGATGCAGCAACGGCTTCAGGTACACCAAGTAACTCTAGGAATGGAATGAAAGGCTGGCCTAGGAACGAGAATACAGAAGTGTATTCCGCAATCACCAACGCCATGGTACCTAGACCCATAACCACAGGCAGTACACCAAAGACCATATCTACAGCATTGCGAACGCCTTCGCCAAATACAGATTTAGCCGACTTCACTTGTGATGCTTTGTTTACCGCTAGCTCAAGACCCCAAGAGAATGTTGAGTGACCCGCTGGGATTGCATCAGCGTCTTTGTGCGGCTTGCTACCGTCAATGAAGGTGTCTTTCTTCATGCTTAGTGGTGGAAGACGAGGGATGATTACCGCTGCAACAATACCCGCCAGGCAGATTGCTGCGTAGAAAGGTAGGAACAAGTGCTCTAACTCTACTTGTGCAATTACCACAAGGCTAAATGTAATCGATACTGCCGAGAAAGTCGTACCAACAACTGCAGCTTCACGCTGAGTGTAGAACTTCTTCTCGTACTGTTTGCTGGTAAGAAGGATACCAACGCTGCCATCACCTAACCAAGAAGCCATACAGTCGATAGCACTACGACCTGGTAGGTTGAAGATAGGGCGCATGATTTTACTTAATAGGGTGCCAAACAGCTCTAACAAACCGAAGTTAAGCAGCAGTGGCAGTAGTAAGCCAGCAAAAATAAATACTGAAAATAGAGTCGGTAGTAGCCCTTCTAAAACTAAGCCACCAGTGTTCTCTTCCCAAATAAATTCAGGACCGACTTGGAAGAAAGCCATGAACGCGGCTGCACCGCCAATTAAACGAACTAACAACCATAGTGGAGACGGGTTGAAAAGACCGTTTAAGAATGAATTCGATGTAATGAATGCAGGCTTGAAAATGGTGCTTAAAACGGAAGCTAAAGACATGAAGGCAACGATTGCAGTGATAATAGCAACTAGAGACTCACCGAAAACCGCTTGAATTGATTTGGCTAGAATAGCGACAGGGATCGTTAGATCACCTTGGTAGCTGATTGGTGCCATGAAAAGGAATAAACCAATCAGAGATGGGATTAAGAAAACCCAGAAACTGCCTTTAGATTTCTCTGGTTGAGCAGTATTCGTGTTGTTAGACATGTTAATTGTTCTCGTATTTCTACATGTAAAAAAGCCACATCCTTGGCGTTTTTATTCTCTAAACATCCGTATTTTCTCACTGGCTGCAAGATTACCCAGTATTGATAGCGCTTGCAATACTATTCATCAAATATCGTTAACTATTCACACTGGTTATTCTGCAACTCATTAAGAGTTTAGAATAAAGTGTTGCGAATGTTACGTAGTTTGAGGATATATTGCCAGATATTTATAAATTGATTGGAGTTTCAGTTCGATAAGTCAGGTAGAACCAGTAGCTAAGTGCGATAATGAAGGCGAAAGAGGCAGGGAAGGCCAGTGCCAAAATTTCGAAGCGTTGGAACAGACAAGCGCCACTTAAGCCGCCAAATAGGAAGCCAACGACAATGAACATCAGCAGTTTGGCCTTACGGCGGTCAAAAGGCATTCCTTTTAAGCGAGCGCCAATCATGATCCCAAGATCGGTAATGATCCCACTCATGTGTGTTGTTCGAATGATCGCCCCGCTGTAAGTGGTGATCATCGCGTTCTGCAGACCACACGCGGCTGAAGCGAAATACTGGCCTGAAGTGTAGCCTTGCAACAGTGCCCACAGCGCCAAGAACAGTAATCCACCCTCTATACATAAAGCAACACCGTAACGGCGGCCTAGCTTCAGGGCTTGGTTTTCAATAAAGAACCCACTGAAAGCTGCACCTAACATAAAGCTCATGATCACCAATAGGAGATGAATAGAAGCCGAAGTCGGTGTGAGCAAGCTACTGCCTAGTAAAGACATGGTGCCCGAGATGTGGGAAATGGCTTGATGCTGGAAACCAAGTAACCCAATAGCATTTACGCTACCAGCAAGGCCTGCTAACAGTAAGGCGCCGTATTCAACCCAGCGAGGTAGCTTAGAAATCATGTGGTTCACCCTGGGTTAGAAAGAGGAGCAGATTATAACGCTAGCGAAAAGATACGCTAGCGTTGTGGGGCGTTGATATTTGATCTTAGGCAACAGTATTGCAGTTTGCTCTAATACTGTTGCTATATAAAGATAACGGTCAATAGCGAACTAGTTGTAATGGCTCATTTGGTGGTCGAACTTAACCCATCCATGTTTGCGTTCTTCATAAACCGAAAAGCTTGGCAGTGGGAAGTCTTGCTCTTTAAATAATCCGAGCGGGACGATATAAAAATCGGCGGCGGCAACCGACTGCAAAAGCATGGTGGTGCCACACTTGGGGCAAAACTGATAGGTGACTTCATTACCTGTATCGCTAATGCGTGAGAAAGAGGTCACTTCACCGCTGAGTGTGATTTGCTCCATTGGAAACCGAGCCTGAACACCGAATACACTTCCGGTGCGTTTCTGACACTCATAGCAATGACACATAGAGGTGCGTTGAGGTTCGCCTCGGCATACTAGGTTGACTGCTCCACAGCGGCATTCGCAACTTCTGATATTTCTATCTTTAATATGATTGATATCCATCCATGCTCCACTTCTGGTTAACCCTGTATTGATAATTATACTAAAGCCCTTTATGGTCTGCACAACTGGATGAAAACAAAAGAATATAATTGCTCATGAAAAAGAAAATCTTACCTATTCCTCTGATTCTACTGATTCCAATTGTCATGTTGTTTGTGGTGATAGTAGCGGGTATTTATCGCTTTAGCTTAAGTGATGAAGAGATCTTGGCGAAGTTTCCTTCTTCTCAAGTGAGTTATGACCCAGTTGTAGAAAACGTTTTTGATTTGAAGACGACCAACCCATGGACAATTAAAGTTCCAGAAACTAACGCCTACGCTTTTATCAATGAAGTCGATGAACCTAGAGCAATCGCGTTTGGACGCTATGACTCAGGGGTTGAGCGCGGTGTGATAACGGTAGACACCAATAACCTTTCAGCTGTCACGCTGGGCAAAGCGAGTTTCTTTGTCGCGCCGATGTGGATATCTAACCAAGGCAGTGGTGTATTCTATTACCTTGGTTTGTTTAAACATGATCAGCAACGAAGCCGTGTCGTGTTAGTTGACCAGCTTTTCTTAGGCGATCGCGTGCAAATTCAGACTTTGGATGTCACTCAGCAGCCACATTCGCAATCACAGAAAAAACTCACAGGGGAAGGTTTTATCGGCTTTACTCAGCATTCTGAGGAACAATCCTTTGCAGAAGCCCCTTCTGAAAAGGTGTTGATGAGCTTTTCTTTTGATACGCAATCAATTGGTAAGCAATAGCGTTTTCGTTTGTGCAAGGATTTGTTGTTTATGTGAGCCAAATTACATATTATCTTAATAAGATGAATGAAATTTAGACACTTTTTTATGCTTGTGTCTGCTTACTTTTACAAATGGAGCTTGCGAATGATTAATAAACGTTTTTTTAAGACGAAAGATGAAGTGGAAGTGACCTTCGAGCTAGAAGCTCAAGAAGCGAACTCTGTATCGATTGTTGCTGACTTCCTTGACTGGAAAGCTACCCCAATGAAAAAACTGGCGAAAGGGAAGGTTTACAAGTTTAAAACTCGTCTACCTAAAGATGGCGAGTTTCAATTCCGCTACCTAGTTGACGATCAACAATGGGTAAACGATTCGAATGCCGACCGTTATATACCAAATGAATTTGGTGAAGACAACTGCCTAGTGTCGACGGTTAACGCTTAACCACTTTATAATAATTAGCAACTAATTCGCTTCGTGTATTAATTAGTCGAAACGGAATAACGCCAACCTATCGAAAGCAGAAATTAGCCGTTTCTGCTTTTTTATTTTCAAATTTAGCGGTTAATTTTATTTCTCGTTAAATGGTACTACATCTACGGCAACTCAATGACTTAAGTTGTATTGGGCAGATTCACATCATATTATGACAATGCATTGATGATTTATGCGTTTGAAAAGCATATCCTATGCCTTTATATCGTAGAAAGACCTGTTTACCGTGTATTCAAAAATATTTTCCTCTCCGTTTGCCGAGCTTTCACCTGTAAAAAAAGTAGCAATTTTAGGACTGCCGCTTATTGCAGCGATTGGAGTTGCTCTGCAATCTTCACAATCAAATTTGACGAAAACGATCGAGCTTGATCTACCAGACTCAACCGTTATTGAGTCAATTCTGTCACCTTCTTCTGTTACCGTTATTGAGCCGCCGACATTTGAGTATCAAATTCAATCTGGTGATAACTTGAGTAGCATCTTCACGCAACTTGGATTTTCTTATAAATCGATGATGAGCGTGATGGAAACCGATTTGAACTTCCTTGCTTTAGATACGCTTCGTCCGGGTAATACATTACGCTTTTGGCGTGATGAAGCGACCAGCGACCTTTCTAAAATGGAACTTCAATTTAGCGTCGCGGACAAAGTGGTTTATCGACTGCTTGATGACGGCAGCTACGAATTCGAAGACATCTCTATTCCGGGTGAATGGAAGCAAAAGCCTTTAGTCGGTGATATTCAAGGCAGTTTTTCGATGTCAGCGAACAAGGTTGGTCTCAACAGTCTTGAGATTGACCATATTGTGACGCTTCTTAAAGACAAGTTGAACTTTAGCCGAGATCTGCGCGCTGGCGATCAGTTTGAAGTGCTTCAAAAAGCTCAATATGTTGATGGTGTTGCAACCGGCAAACGTGAAATTGAAGCGATTAAAATCATGAATCGTAACCGCGTTGTTTCTGCGTACTTACATACTGATGGGCAATATTACGATGCCAATGGCGATAGCTTACAACGTGCTTTCCAACGTTACCCAGTGAGCAGTGGTTGGCGTCAAAGTTCTCAGTTTAATCCTAAGCGATTACACCCTGTGACAGGCCGAATTTCACCGCACAACGGTACAGATTTCGCGACGCCAGTTGGTACGCCGGTTCAAGCAACGGGTGATGGTAAAGTAATTATGACGCGTAAGCACCCATATGCTGGTAACTACGTGGTAATTCAGCATGGCAGCACATACAAAACACGTTACTTACATTTGAGTAAAATCCTCGTACGTAAAGGGCAAACGGTATCTCGTGGGCAGCGTATTGGTTTGTCTGGTAAAACTGGCCGAGTGACAGGCGCGCATTTGCACTATGAGCTGATTGAACGTGGTCGTCCTGTCAATGCAATGACAGCAAATATCCCGATGGCAGATTCTGTGCCTAAAAAGGAAAAAGCGACGTTTGTAGCTGCAAGAGATGAAGCTGACAAGCTGTTAAAGGTCGCTTTAGAAGCCCAACCTAATAACAGCTAGTTAAGCTCTTTGAGATAACCCTGAATAAGGCTGTTATTTATCAAGCAGCTAATTAAAACCGCGAGAGCATCACTCGGAGTAGAGTCATGTTCTCGCGGTTTTTTGATCCTAGTTCAATTAAAGGGGAGCGCTTTAAGTCAAAGCCTCCGAATGAGTAACATAACTGACGATAGCTTCAGGTCGCATTGGTGGCGAGTAGAGGTATCCTTGGATCTTGTCACATCCCATTGCGTGCAGCTTTTCTAATTGCTCACGCTTCTCTACGCCTTCCGCAACCAATGACACATCGAGCCTATGAGCAAGCTGGATAATCAGCCAAACAACGCTCTCTGAGGTTGAGTTGGTTAACAAATTACGGATAAAGGTGGCATCAATTTTAATGCAATCTATAGGGTAGCTGTGAATGTAATTCAAACTGGAGTAACCCGTACCGAAATCATCGAGCGCAATGGTGAAGCCTTGTCCTCTAAGGAAGTTAAGTGCCGATTTTGTCTCTTGGGTTGGAGATAACAGGACCGTTTCGGTTAACTCAATAACAAACTCATCAGCTTTAAAGTGATGTTGTTCAATGGTTCGAGTCAGATAGGAAATATAGCGCTTAGAGTCGGTAAGCTCATGAGCAGAACAGTTTATCCCAAGCTTAACCTTGTAACCTAAGCCTTGTTCTAATGCGGTTTTCGCGCGGCACACTAATTCAATAATACGCTCACCAAGCTCGACAATTAGCCCAGACTCTTCAGCCACTTGAATGAACTCTACTGGCGATATGTCACCGTGTCTGGCGGTCTTCCAGCGAGTCAGTACCTCGAAATATTCCCATTGCGTCTCGCCTTGGCCCACAATGGGTTGCACAACTACGTACATTCCATTGCTATCGGGGATATAGCTTTGTGAAATCGGATTTTCCAGTTCACTTCGCAGCGCAGCGACTAGCTCGGTTTTTCTTTGGTAGCGAACTCTTAAGTGAGTGTCATAACATTGGATATGGGTATCTTGGCTGTGTTTGCACTCTTTAAGCGCCAAACTGGTGTTGAAAATGATTTGCTCAACGTCCTTGTTATCCCCATCTGAGCGGGCAATGCCGATACTAACGTCGAAATCGATTTTGATATCAACGTTACTATAACCTTGCTTTATCTTGTCCAGTATTTGCTCGCAAACGGCTATCGGGTCTGAATGATAGGTAATGAAAGCGAACTCATTGCCAGCAGTCCGGAAAGTCAGGTTGCTTTCAGGCAAGGTTCGACGCAAAGTCTCTGCTACATATTGGAGAACCTTATCGCCAATATAGTTGCCGTGCATGTCATTGATGGCCTTGAAGCTATTGATGTCGAGCAGAGCGAGTGAGAATGGAGTGACGCTCTGTTGAGTGATCGACTCTAGGGTATCCGATAAACAGCTTCGGTTTAGTAACCCCGTTAAACTGTCGTGTGACACTTCGTAACTGAGTTGATTCACCAGTTGCTCAGAACGGTCGTTGAACCACATTTCACGCAAGGTGTGGATGATGATATCGGCGAATAATTGGTGGTGTTTTATCACGGCTTGTTGTTGGTCTGGACTAAGAGGCGAGCTAAACGTAGAGAACAACACGCCCATCACTTCACCACTTTGGGTACGAGTAGGAATAGCGATCGAGTTCTGCGAGGTTACTTCCTGCCTAAATGCTGATGTCGGTAATGACTGGACGACGTACTGAGCGAAAGAGCAATCTGGGTGTCTTTGATTAACCGCTTGCTGGTAGATATGCCCATGACGAGCATTGATTTTGTCGTGCAGTACATGGTCCGAATGAGCAATTACCAGAGGAACAACTTGGTCTGGAAAGTATTTTTTCTCAATGATACTGGTGTATTGAGTACCAAAGGCTTGGTGCAAAGTAAGTACAGCCGACTCTAAAAGGTCGATACCTTCCAACTTCAGTAAACGTCCGATGCGCTCAGTGTCTATCATGCTGTTGTGCGTATGTTGAGTCATAGTCACCATCCCTAGTTAACCAGATTCAGTGTATAAGCCGTATGTGTATGCTCTTGTTTGTACGATCTTGTAACTGCGCAGTATTAAGTTTTACTATCAATATGCGTCTAGTTTATTATTGGTCGTGTTGTATAACTTTTCAAATTAAAATGTGACTTATTTCACAGAGCCTGAGTGCTGCGCTCTTTGTCCAATCTATCTTTCAAATGGTCCAAAAACAGCTTGGTTCGTGTATGTGAGTAGTCAAGCTTAGGGTAGTACGCGTAAACCATCACTTCGTCGGCTGTTATATTTGGTAATACTGGAACCAGTGTCCCTTGTTTAAGATCCTCTTTGATCATTGCTTTGATGGTTAACAGTACGCCCATTCCTCGCTTCGCGGCATGAAACAAAGCCTCAGGGTTGGTGGTCGCAAAGTTACCGTTCAAAGTGATGCGTTGTCCTTTAGTTAGTGTGACTTCACGGGTTGGACGCTCTCCCCAGATCAAGGAGTTGTGTTGTTCTAAGTCCTGTTCGCTTGTGGGGTAACCATGTTTGGCCAGATAACTCGGCGCAGCATAGAAACTGGCCTTGTGTTCAAACAGCGGTGTCTTCTTGAAGCTTAACGAGTTGAGTTGTTCCAGTTCACGACTGATCACCAGATCTAAGCCCAGTTCTGGTAATTGTCCTGGAGTGGTCGTGATCAGCTGCACCTTAATGTCTGGATACTTTTCTAAGAAGTCGTCCATGTATTGCACGAGAAACTTAGAGCCAACCGCAATTGTCGCACCTATCTTTAATAAGCCTGCAGGGGTTTGGTTAACCGAGCGAGTCTCATCAATAATGGACTGCCAATTGTCGAGCTGATCTTTGGCTCTCAGGTAAAAGAGCGCACCGGCTTCGGTTTGGCTAATTGAGCGTGTGGTGCGCTTTAAAAGTTGAGTGCCAATGCGCTCTTCCAACCAGTTTACTCTTTTGCTGATCGCTGAGCTGGTGGTATTGAGTTTACGTGCAGCGCCATTGAAACTGCCTTCTTCTACAACTCTAACGTAGCTTTTTACGTTGAGAATCCAATCCATATTATTTCCTGTTAGGACTTAATTAAATTCCAATTTGGTTAATTATCAATTACTGGTTTTGAATATAGACTTATATCATGAACAAATATCAAACGAATAGGGAATTTTTTGAACCAATCGACCTTTAAAAAAACGCCATTACTGTTAGCGATGATGATCATTGCGACGGGACAAGTGGGTGTAAGCATCTACTTGCCATCACTGCCGCTCATTGCTGCTGACTTAAGTGTCACTCAAGTTGATGTGCAGCTTCTTGTAACGCTATTTTTAGTAGGCTTTGGTTTATCTCAGCTATTTTACGGACCGATGTCCGATGCAGTGGGAAGAAGACCTATTTTCTTGTTAGGTCAGGGTGTTTATTTGATTGGTACTGTTGTTTGTGTCGTGTTTTCTGACAGCATGCTGGCACTAGAGGTTGGCCGTTTGTTGCAAGGTTTAGGAGCGGGTAGTGCTTCGGTTCTCGGACGAAGTGTGCTCCGCGACAGTTATGATGGCCCTCAACTAACCAAAGCGTTGTCTTATATCTCGATCACCGCTTCGATCATGCCAATCATTGCGCCTGTATTTGGTGGTTGGATTTCATTTCACCTCGGTTGGCAAGCGGTATTCCTGTTTGTTCTGATGTACTTATTGGCGATATTTACGCTAGGTTACTTTGTTCTTCATGAAACTTTGCCATACGGAAAGAGTCGCTTTGATGCCTGCCAAGTGGTGAAGAACTACGGACGTTTGTTGACCAATCGCCAAGTGTTAACCAGCGCCAGTTACAACTGGATGAGCTATATGGCGAGTTTGGTTTCGTTGTCGTTGTTTCCATTCTTAATGCAAGAGCAATTGGGGCTGACCGCCGCTGAATATGGCTCATTGATGATTGTTCCTTCGGCGGGCTTACTGATAGGTAGCGTCGCTTTAAACATGCTCAATCGTAGGTTTAGTACGTCCCAACTGATGAGCCTAGCTATTTTGATTATCTTGGCGTCGGGAACTTGGCTTCTTACTCATGAATTATCCATTTTTAACTTAGTTTGGGCGTTTACTTGGTTGGCGATAGCACAAGGGATTTCGTTCCCTCTATCGATCAGCATGTTATTAGAGCCTCATAAGAAGCAAGCGGGCGCCGTCTCTGCGTTGTCAGGCTCAATTCAGATGTGTTTGGCGGGTTTACTCGGTGGGTATTTAGTAGAGAGTTGGGTGACGACTCATCTACAGTTAGGCGCGTTCTACCTCATTATTGGTGCAGCTATGGGGGGAGTGCTTTGGTCTTCAACCAAAATGAACAAAAAAGGCGATACTGTTGAAATGGAATATAGCTAAATGCCAAATTCACTATCGTCTAACGCACCATCGTTAATACGTTGTATTTGTGCTGATGGTTTTCTACAATGCTTCGGTCCATTGAATAGGTAAAAACAAAATGCAGCAAAATGAATTTGAAGTACTGGTAAAAGCTATCTGCGCGCTAGATGGCCTGCCTCAAGCGCTTGAGCTATTGAAATCCAATGAGGATACAGAAGTCGCAGAGGCTGCTGCATCACTGACTGGTCAATTTGCACTAGCTGAAGTGGAAGGCGAAAAGCGTATTTACCACGTGACGCTTCAAGAAAATGAACAAGGCGAAGAGCAAGAGTACATCGAACATGTCATGAATGAAGGCGATGACTTAATCAAATTTGCAGCTTGGTTCTTTGAAACGATGTTTGAATTGAAGCAAAAAGACACATACCAAATTGCCGGTAAAACTTACAGACAGCCAAAGCGCAGCTAGGTTTCTCAGTAAAGTATTTTAGAAAGCAGCTCTCTTGAGCTGCTTTTTTTATGACTGTCTAGACCAATGTTTTGGATTGTTCATAGGGATAGAGCATTAAGGCCAAACCGGGCTTCACGTTAACTCATTGATATACTGATATAATCCCGGTCTGCGCAAAGACAAAAACAGGCTTATTGCAACTTCATTGATTAAGTTGCAATAAAATGTGATTTGGATCTTGTTTTTGAGCGTTTTAAGTGTAAAATCCGCGCTAAAGAAAGTTGATTAAGTGCGGAGATAAGCATGAATTACGAACTAGGCCACGCATACTTGGGTCAAATGGCAGCAAAAAACATGATGCACGAAGCAATGTACGGCAAGTCAAAGCCTAAAAAAGCATCATTTATCAAGCGAATGATGAAGAAAATGGCTAAATAAGCATTTTCAGAAACGGAATTTTAAAAGGCCTTAAACTCGATGAAGTTTAAGGCCTTTTTCGTTTTAGCGATTGGTGAAAGGTATCGCTTTGTTTTGTTGTGGATGGACACAAAAAACACAAATTACGCTTCTGACTAATGGCTATTAATTAATTCAGCCTGCAGATTGATTGGACAGGTCGACCACATTATTAGGAATGCTATCTAAGCCATTCTCTTTCATCCATGCTTCCAAGTTATCAGCCCCGCCGATGTACTTACCATCAAGCCAGATTTGAGGAACGGTGACCGGTGTTTTCTCACCGATGTGCGCTTTTACCTCTGGAATCATGCGATACAAAGCTGCGCTGTCTTTTACGACATCGTGGTATTGGTATTCGACACCCGCTTCATCAAGCATTTTCTTCGCCTTAACGCAGAATGGGCAGGTTGCTTTACCATAAACAATATTGCCTTTTAGGCTGTCTCTTTTGGTCCACTCTTTAATGACCGATTGAATCAGAACACCGCGATTTAGAGCTTCGCCTTGGCTTACTACCTTGCCTTCAACAACAAGGATCGGAGCATGCCAAGAACCCAGCTTTAAAGGTTCCCACCAGTGAGATAACCAATCTTTCACTTCTAGTTCGACATCAACGTCAGCCAATTCATTCTCAAAAGTGTCCTTAAGAATGTCTTTGGTAAGGGTACATTCTCCACATGGGATATTTACTTTAAATGGACCCCAGCTGCCTGCCCAACGGTATAGTGTAATCTTGACTGGTTTCTTCATGGTCACGACCTCGCTTAAAATTCTCTTATCAATATAGAACGGATAGTCGAACTATTTATTTCATCGACTTTAAACTTTCTTAACTTTCGCCGTTTTTTTTGTTTCCCAATGGGTAATGAATGCAACTGACGCAATGATAATCGCAGCCCCTAGCCATAAACGACCTGGTGGAACCCAACTGAAGACCAGCCAACCAGCCAAGACATTTAGAGGTAATTTCGCGTGATCAAACGGTTGAACGAAAGAGGCATCAGCCACCGAGTATGCTTTTACAATAGCCCACTGAGCCAGTGCTGTCATAACACCGATAACGATTAAGATAGCCCAAATAGTGCCGCCACTTGGCATTTGCCAATCAGGAACGGCCAGCAAGATGTTAAATGGCGTAATTAATAGCAGAAGGTAAACCACCATGGTGGAAGGGCTGTCTTGTGAAGAAAGCTTTTTCACCATCAGTGAGTAGCATGCCCAAAAGAACGCTGCACCAACGGGTAACAACGTCGCCCAGCTAAAGTCTTCAGCCCACGGTTCGAGAATGACCATAGCACCTGCGAAGCCTGCTAAGGTTGCACCCCAACGAGCTGCGCCCACTTTCTCTTTTAGGAAAAGACCAGAACCTATGGTTGCAAACAGTGGCGAAGTCATAAGAAGGGCTATGCCTTGCCAAATCGGCACAGGGTAAGCCAGCGCCCAAATCCAAAGTTGGATACCAATAACCGATAGGAAGACACGGAATACGTGTAGCTTGAGATTATCAGTTTTTAGTGCTCGTCGAATTCCCAATGTTTTTAGATAAGGAAGAATAGCGAACAATGCAATTGAATACTGAATGACGGCAACGGTAGTAGAAGTCAGTCCGAAATGAATGCTAGCGATTTGAGTTAGGCTGTTGATCAAAGCAAAGGCTAAACCAGCGGTTAGCATCCAGCTAGCGCCTTGAATCGGATGGTGTTGTGACATGATGCTTCTAATTATTTGATGTGGTTCACCTATGATACGGATTTAGCACAATGAAACCAGAAAAAGCATTGATGAAGTTAGTCAGAATATTTGAATATGAAAAAAGGTTGAGCCATTGCCCAACCTTTTTAGCCTTCATCTAAAGTAAATTTAGATTAGAAGTCGTAGCGTACACCAGCTTGTAGTTGGTCATCTTTATTGTCTAGTTGCTCGAACTTGTAACCAGCATATGTACGAATGTGGCCGTTAAACTTGTATACCGCTTCAATAGCAAAGTTGTTTGCTTCTTCATCAGCCGCTTTATCGAACTCACCGTAGTTATATACGCCAATTAGTGATAGCTGTTTAGTTGCCTTGAAGATAGCTGAAAGCTCGTAGCCTGTGTAGTCTTCATCTGCAACTGAAGCCATTGTGTATAGGCCACCAACAGTAAACGCATCCATGGAGAACTGAGCTACAAGGTTGATTTGATCGTCATCGAAGTTACCATTCTTTTGAGAAACATAACCCGCACCAAGGTCAAATGCACCTAGGTTGTACATAGCAGCGAGGCCAAAACTATCAGCGTCTTTTTCATTTGCTGCGATGTAGTTAGCTTGCACTGTCAACGCGTCAAACTCACCAGAGTAAAGGAAGTTATTCTCACGTTTATCTTTGTTACCATCAACGGCATCAGCGGCATCAGCACCAAATGTAGCCATTGTATCCGTAATGTCAGTCAACATTACCTGTGATGAATCTTGCTTACCGTAAGAGAATTCACCGAAGTTTGTACCAAGGCCAGCATAGAAATAACGGTTAGTAAGTGAGTCCGTTTTCTCTCCATTTACACCTTCAGCCGTATCTCCAGTAAATTCAGCTTCATATTTACCAAAGCCGTATAACTCATCTGAAACTTGAGTTTTACCTGAGATATTTAGACGAGCTCGTGACTTGTCTTTGAAAGAACTGTCTGATGCACTTTCGTTGTTGTCAGAGATGTTGAAGCGAGCTTCCGCACGACCGCCAATCTTAAGCTCAGTGCCGTCAGAGCTGTAAACTGTTGCTGCTAGAGAAGAACCTGAAACTAGTGCTGCTACCACTGCAGAAGCTAGAACTGCCTTTTTCATAATCACTTACCTTGTATTTTAAAATCCGTGAGCAATGCGCTCTCCGTTTCGATATGAAGCTAATTTAGAGCAGATAAATTAAGCTTTCATTTCCATAAAATTACATTTTCGTGAATGGGGGACTTTTTTAGATGTTGATTTTATTGCACTTTTATTTCCTTTGGCTGAGCGGTTTGTGAATAATTATCTAAATTGGAAGTTTTAGAACCGCTATCTGTACGAGTTTTACTTTGAAAGAGATGAGGATGTTATGAGTGAGTTCTATGGGCTGAACTGCAGCTGTTAAATCGATTAACTGCTTGTACTGGTTAAGATATCCTCTATGATGCAAAAACTTACGAGAGAATAGATTTTGCTCAACAAGATGGAGTGGTTGGATGAAAACAGAGTACTTAGGCGATGTTTTACAAGGCAGGCAGGTTATTGGCTCCTTGAATGTTGAAGACTTACAGGTCGGAGAGCATCAGTTTTGGTTTCAAGTGACCAGTGATGGACTCGGACAACCTAAAAACATGCCAGTTTCTGTTTTCAAAGGCAGCCAAGATGGTCCTAAGTTGATGATCACGGCCGGTATTCATGGCGATGAACTGAACGGTGTATTGGCTGCTCAGCAAATTATCCGAGACTTAGTAGGGAAAGATCTAGAAGGGACAGTGACAATTGTACCAACGGTGAACTTATCTGGGTTATTGAATCATAGCAGAGACTTCATCTCTTCAGATCCGGGTTCTTGCCCTGCCAACCTCAATCGACTCTTTCCGGGTGATGCGAATGGCTTAGCGGCGGAGCGCTTTGTTGCGTCACTTTGGGAGCGCTTACTCAAGCATAATGCCACCTTCGCCGTTGACCTTCATACCCAAACTCGCGGTGCAGTATACCCACTTTATGTATTTGCTGATTATCGCATAGAGCAATGTTTGGATATGGCGAGGCTGATGCAACCCGATTGTGTGCTTAATGATCCTGGCGATCCTGGGATTCTTGAAACGGTTTGGAATCGCAGTGGTATACCGAGCATCACTGTCGAAGTAGGGATGGGTAAGTTTACTCAACCTGACATGATTCAAAGAGCGGTAGACGGTGTTTTGAACATGCTTTCCTATTATGAAATGCTTGAGGTCGATGGACAAGATCCGTTAGAAGTAAAGCAACTGCCAAGCATGGATTGGATTGAAGGCAACAACGTCGTGTCTATTCGTGCTGATATTGGTGGTTTTGTTCTGCCTCAGATCGAGCTTTTGCAAAGCGTGGAGCAAGGTGATTTGTTAGCCATCCAATATGATGCTTTTGGTAATGAATGCCGCCGTTATCACGCACCGTCTGCTGGACGTGTCCTTAGCTATAACGTGGATGCATTAAGGGAACCGGGGGCACTGGTTTGTCGCTTGCTAAGTTAGGGGGCAGTCGGTTGGACGTTTCCGTATTAATGCAGCGTGTCACCATTTAAAACACGCAAAAAAAGACCGAGCAGGGCTCGGTCAAAGGACAGTTGTCTAGAGTAAGCACGTCTTGGACTCTTTGACATAACTGTTCTTAGAGTAACGAGAATAAATTAAGAACCCATTGCGAGATGGTGACACTTCGACTGCTTTTTTGTTTCAAAAATAATATCGGAAAACATTATCTTAAGCTCATGAAAAAGCCGACTGCGAGTTACGCTAGTCGGCTTTTTATTCTCTTTTCGTTCGAATCTTTATCTCTATCTAAACTTGATTAAAAAGCATCATCCACAATATCTTTTAGTCGTTCGTAAGGCACATAGCCCGGTAGAACCTGATCGTTCATCATCATCGTTGGCGTTCCTGTTAAACCCAGAGCGCTAAAGGTTTGATGGTTGGTCATTAGCGTGTTCTTTTGTTCATCTGTAGTGTCCAACTGGGCTTCTGTTCCCGTTTTCTTCGCCACAGCTTGTAGTGAAAATTTTGTGTGGCTACCACTTTTTGCCATCAATAATCTATTAACCTCAGGGAACGCTTCTGGCTTGTCTTGCCATACTTTCATCGCATATAAAGCGGCATTGGTGTTGAGGCCGTCGACTTGCTGCTGTTTAAATGATAAGTACACATTGATCACTTTAATGTCGCTATTTTCAGAGACTAATTGAGCCAAACCTTTCTCTAAGCGCTTACAGTAAGGACAGTTATAGTCGGTGAAATTGATGATTACCGACTTGCCATCCGGGTTTCCTGTTATTGGATGAGCGTCATTGTTGTATAACCAATCATGGCTTTCTGCTTGGGCTTTCTTTGCTTGAGCTTGGCCCGCTACATATTGCTCTAAGCTGGTGTGTAACCCCGAAATAGTTGAAGGGTTCTCTTTCAGAAACTGGTTAATTTCCTCAAGTTGTTGGGTTTGTTCTTTGCTTAGTTCTGCGAAGGCGTTGGTGCTCATTAGTGAGCCTAAAATTAGTGTGCTTATCAGAAGCTTTTTCATGTTATTTATCTCGAATTCTTAGTAATGGTGAGCGATAATTTGGTGGCGCTCGCACTAGTGTTCTTTGTTTAGTTGATTTGAAACGACTTACTTGCCCTGTTTGCCAATAGGCTAGGCAAAGTAAGTTCTCAACCACAGCCCTATGGGAGAAGTAACGCCTGTCGCGATACTGCTTATCTCTCCATCTTTAATGATGACAATGCTGGGTGTGACATTGATTCCCCAGTCTCTACTGATATGCCCTGAAAGATCATTGATCACCGGGAAGTCATACTCTTTGGCGTCCAAGTAGCGTTGCACTCGCTCATTTGGTCCTGATGAAAGGGCGACCGTAACGACTTGGTGAGAGTCATTGAAGCTATTGACGGTTGAGCTCACGAATTTGCACGCACCACACCAAGTTGCCCAAAAATAGACAATGACAGGCTTACCGTTTTTACTGAGCTCGATAACATCAATATTCTCACCTTGGAGTGATTGACCTACGATTGGAATTGCACCTCCTTGAGGCATACTTCTGCTGTGATAAAAATCCATAGCAAAGGAAACCACGCCAACGATCAGTATCATTGAGACCAGTTCCTTTCCCCACTTTTTAAGGCGACTTGGCTTTTTAGCCTCACCCTTTATAGAGTGGTCTTTGGTCGTGTTGGGCTTCTCTTCATTGTTGGGAGTCTTCATTAGTTATCTCGCAGCATCGATGGCTTGAACGACAGTGTCACTGTTGAGAATGACAGGCAGTGGAATACCACTTTTATAGCTCGGACCGTAGACGATATTAAATGGCACACCAAATCGCCCATTACTTTGTAAGTATTGAGTGACACTTTCGCTTGGAGTGGTCCAATCGCCTTTCATTAGAACGATATTCTCTTGTTGCAGATGGCTATAAACAGGGTCTTGAAGAATGACGCCGATTTTGTTCGCCTTACATGTAATACACCATTCTGCGGTCACATCAACAAACACCGTTTTCCCTTGAGCAACCAGTTGAGGTATCTGTTTCGCGTCAAGCGGTTGCCAAGGTAAATCATCCACAATCGGAGTTGCCCAATTGTCCGCAGTGACGCTCCCTACGATAAGCGCTGCACCAAATACTATTGTGGTGGTAGCCAGGATAGGCGCTAGTACCTTAGTGCCGAGCTTCTTGCCAATCCAAATCAATACTGTTGCTAGGATCAAAACAGAAAGCACGATCGTTGGGAACTTTCCAATGAATGGGCTCAGCAGACTCGTTAACCATAAGCTGGTAGCGAACATCATCAAGCCGAAAATCAACTTAACAGTGAACATCCAAGGGCCTGGCTTAGGCATTAGCTTGGTTAGGCGTGGGAAGGCAGCAAAAACCAGCCAAGGTGCACTCATACCTATGCCGAGTGCGATGAAGATAGCCCATAACTCTTGATAGCTAGCACCAAGTGCATAAGCGACGGCGGTTCCTAGGAATGGTGCGCTACACGGCGTTGCCAATAGCGTCGCAAACATACCTTGAACAAAGTGGCCTGAATGTGAATCATCCCCTTTAGTTGCCATCCAAGTGTTTAAACCTGAAGGCAGTCTGAATTCGAATAGCCCAAGCAGGTTAATCGAGAACAGCAAAGTGATGATCAGCATTAATCCGATGAACCAAACATTTTGGAACTGGATTCCCCAACCAATCGCATTACCACCCATTTTTAGAATGGTCATACCAAGGGCTAACAGAGCAAATGACGTAATGACACCAGAAGCAGACGCTAAGAATGAGAGTCGGATATGACGATTAGATGCTCCTTGGTTTTGAATGATGCTGTTTAACTTCATTCCTAATACTGGCAACACACATGGCATGATATTGAGGATCAAGCCACCAATTAAGGCAAAACCGAACATCGCAATAAAGCCGTTACTACTCTCTTGATAAGCGATCGGGTCTGAGCCCACTTGAGCTGTCATCTCTTCGGCAAAGTTCGTGTCCGATACTGTAACACTCACCGTGCGATCGGTTAGATCGACCTCGCCAAGCCAGTTACTGACATCGAATACAGCAGTCATTGTATTGTCTGTTATGTGGACGCTTGGTTGAGAGAAGAAGTCATCAATCACTTCTTGCCCGTCAATCAACACCATTGGCTTATCCCAACCATCTTTGCTTGTCAGCTGAGTAACCAATTGCTGCTTGCTCTTATCCCAAAACAAACCGTTCACCGAAGTGCGGTTAGCTTCTCGTGGCGACTGGCTCATGCCTTGGTTGAACAAGAACATCGCTTCTTCATCAAGCGCTAAAGTTTTTGGGTCAATCGGCAGTTCGATATCGTAATCGGTTAACACACAGATATTGGTACACGACGGAAAGGTAAACGAGGCCCTGAATATTGCAGGCTTTGTGTTGTCTTTCAGGGTTAACGTGACAGGAAAGCTGACGTGCTTTTTGTAACCTAACGTCATGACGTCAAGCTGCTCGTAGTACTTAGGTATCGGCCAATGCCAATCTACTGACTCAATGTTTGTTGAACCAGACCAGTCCCAGCTTGGTGGTATGCCACCTTCACCAGGGCTGCGCCAATAGGTTTTCCAGTCGCCGTCGAGCACGACATCGAGCACGGTTTGAATCTTAGAACCGTCATCTGACTGTTCACCTGTCGACATCATTCGCATTTTGACTGGCGGGTGTTCAGGCACGCTGAGCCAACCTGTAGTCTGTGCTAAGGCAGTAAATGATGTCATGACCAAAAGGGCTGTGACTAGAGTTTTCGCGCATGTACGCATGCAGAATGCCAAAGAATCGACAAACTTAGTTAGTAGTGTGTTGTACACAAATGTATCTCCAAAAAATAAATAAAAGGGTGGAATAGCCCGGTTATTTACTCTCTAAATATACAGTGCTTTAGGTGTAAGCGGTGTTTTGTTGGTCGAGTAGAGCGATGGTTGTCTCTAGATAATCTCGATATGTGGGGAGGTAAGTTAAATGCAACCGCAATAATAAGTACGAATGGGATCATCCAGCCGGTTTTTGGGGCGGCAAAGGTCAGCATTTTTGAACTCAGACTGCATGAACTTGAATTGGGTGACGTTAACATTTTTGAGGCTTCTAAGCCGAAAACACTGGCGTATAGAGTGGCCATTTTTTCTGAAGAAGCGATGTCAGTTTGAGGATTACTGTTTTCTGTATGAGTTTGCGCGCCAACTAGGACTGATTGACCATTAGCGGATGCAGATAACGATACTTTCTTTACGGCCAGAGTACTCGCCAGACAAGTTACGATAACCAGTCCGGTCAGGAAGAGCGCCCAAAGCGAATGCTTTTGTCGACGATTCTGTGTAGATAAGAAAAGTAGCGGTGTGTTCAGAAAATTAGTCCGTAATTAAATCAGTTAGTCGTTAAAACGAGCTCGTTGAATTGTGGCTAGCTTAGATAAGTTCTCTTCGCGCCACAAGTCATAAAATTGTTAAAGTGAAACTAGGTATAAACGAGGGAAACCGTAGGTATACGATAAACGACGCATAAACACTAATTCTCGCGAATACGACATTGCTCTGTCACTAAAGTTCACAATAACTGGAAGTTGCCACTAATTTATTCTGTATCGAGTAGTTTATTCATTATCAGGCTATACAAAAAAGCCCAATAGCTCGTCGATGAACGTATTGGGCTTTAACCATTGGCGCTATTGAAAAGGCTTAGTGAGTGCGGCGAGGGCCGTTACGTACCAAGTCTTTACCGTTATCAAACACTTCTTTGGTGATCCAGCGAGCAAGTAGAACTTTGTGGCTGCTGTTGAATACAGCAACGAAGTGACGACCATCTGAATTATTGGTTGCCATGCCTACACCTTCAACGCCTTCAAGGCCTAAACCGCCAGCTTCCACTGAAATTAGGAATTGCTCTAGTTCTTCTAGAGACTCAATGATGTCAAGTTCGTTGTTCATTTTTATGCTCTCTTGCAGTGAACCAACATCGTACTTAAGGCGCTTTAGTGCTTACCCTAAAATTAAGATATTGGCCGTTATTCTTTGTTGGATGCGTACTCTACAGGTCATAAGAGGGGATTGGAACTCTCAAATATTAGAAGCAGGCTGATAATTTGCGAATTTTTAACATAACATACGTTTAAATGCTTGTTATCCATGTTCTTTTTACTACTATTTATAGGGTCAATTTAGACAGTAATAGGAATTAATATGATGAAGGTTTGGCGTTGTCTATTGTTAATGTTGGCGTTTGTCGCATTTGGAAGTTATGCGCAGAGCGTTGAGAAAATCGCAGAAGTACAAGATCAGTTAATGATCGATCTAACAACATTAGAAACGGCGCATGATGCTGAGAAACCCTTTCTTGAAGATATATTAAGGCGTAAGAATCAAGGGCTACGTGAGGAGATTTTTACACAACTCTCTTCAGACAAGAAGGAAGGGCTAGATGCCATTCTGGCTCAGCAGGTTGAACTTTTACAAAAATTGCTGACATTGAATGAAGGCAAAATCGTTTCAATGAGTAAAGAAAACCGTTCAGCTGAGGGTGACGCTAAGAAACGTCTTGAATTACGCATTCAAAAACGAATCGGAATGATGGATGTTTATTATCAACAACTAGCAAAGACACTCACTTGGTCGAAAGATCGTGGGGTCGATGTCGCTGTACCTGAAACAGCTCTAAAAGTAGACTTGGTGTCTCGCTCTAAATACTTGACTAATGCCATTCTTTACACAGACACACAGCGACAAGATCTAGAAGCGCGTTTGTCTTTCGTGAATGAAGAAGAGAAAGCGACCATTAAAAAGGAGCTTGAGCGTTTCAGCGAGCGTACTAGTGTAATGGTGGCGAGCTTAGAAGAAACCATCACACTAATGGAACCGTTTGGCGTCGACGTGACTTCTTACAAGCGAGTGTTGCTGGCGACGACGGGAGACATTAACGCTGATGTGTTGGATGTTGATGTTGCACTGGAACTGCTGGATGGTTGGCTCCGTTCGTTCAGTTCATGGGCTTTTGAAAATACCCCTTCTTTTATCGTTAAACTCGCTCTGTTTCTCGGTATTTTGTATGTCACTCGCCTTATAGCTAACGTGGCTCGTAAGACCGTTCGCAAGAGTGTTTCGCACTCTAAAATGGACTTCAGTGTCTTGATGCAGGATTTCTTTGTATCAATCGCATCGAAAGCGGTCGTGTTTATTGGTTTGCTTATTGCGCTGTCGCAAATCGGGATAGAACTAGCACCGCTATTAACTGGTTTCGGTGTCGCGGGTGTCATCATTGGTTTTGCATTGCAGGATACGCTGTCTAACTTCGCCTCGGGCTTGATGATCTTGATTTACCGTCCTTATGATGTTGGTGATATGGTTAAAGTGGCGGGCGTGCAAGGCACGGTAAAAGACATGAGCTTAGTGTCGACCACGGTACAAACTATCGATAACCAACGTTTAGTGATCCCAAACAACAAGATCTGGGGTGACGTGATCAACAATATCACGGCAGAACGTGTAAGACGTGTTGATATGGTTTTCGGTATTGGTTACTCAGATGATATCGATAAAGCGAAAGCGGTATTGAATGACATCATTGTCGCGCACCCTCTAGTACTGAAAAAACCAGAGCACATGATCAAGCTTCATACCTTGAATACGTCTTCTGTAGATTTTGTCGTAAGACCTTGGGTTAAGACAGACGATTACTGGGATGTGTATTGGGATGTGACGGAAACCGTGAAGAAACGCTTCGATGAAGAAGGCATCACGATTCCATTCCCGCAACGAGATGTGCATATTTACAATCACGAAGAGAGTTAATTCGTCTAAGAGTCGATTTCTTCATGTGACAATCAAATGGACGCCGAATCGGTGTCCATTTTTGTTGGAGGTCAGTTTATCTGAATCTCGTTCTTTTATGTCACTTCACGCTAGTCGGAATTACGTTATCATGGGGCAGGCTCAGTCTGGATAGTTGAAATCGAATGGATGATTCACAGCAAAACCCAAAAACGAGAAATACAACGGTAAGAAAAGCGACGCGAATCGAAAGTGTCATGAACTCTGCGATGTGGCATTTAACCCAGAGGGACATGACGGAAAGCGAGTTGATTGCAAAGTTGAAAGTGAAAACGGACAATCAAGATTGGATCAATGAAACCTTGAGCAACTTGAAAGGTTACGGCTATCTCAAATCCGACCAAGATTTTGCTGAGCAATTCGCAGCACAAGCCTTCTTTGGCGAATTTGGCTCGCGATACATCATTGAAAAGTTGAAGAAGAAAGGGCTAACCGACTCGGTCATTTCCGATGCGATTCATAAGGTATCTGCTGATAAAAACATCGACGAACAAATGATACTGATCGATCGAATCAATCATTACTATTCAGGCTTTACTATGAGCCGTGAAAAGCTTGTCGCGACACTGCAAAAACGTGGCTTCAGCTATCAACAAGTCAAAATCGCGATCGATCAGCATCCGCAAGCTCATGAGCTTAAGAGTAATATTCAGATCAAGGCCGAGAAAGCTGATTTGGAGAAGGAAGTGCTCAAGTACGCTCGTAAAGGGAAAGGCTTAACCGCTATCCAACAAGAACTAAAACAGCGACAAATCGATACCACTGAGCTTTCATCGTTGATTGACCGATTGATCAATGAAGAGCAATTGGACTTTTACGCTTCTTGTTTAGAACAGCTTCAGAAAAAATCTTATGACCTGAACGATCACAAGGAACGCTCTAAGGCTTACGCCATGTTGAGTCGCAAAGGCTTTTCTTCAGATGAGATAAAGTTCGCTTTAAGTGAAGGTAACGAGTAGGTTACGTGCTGAATCATAAGGATGAACAGGGCTATCGAATGGTGTTTTCATCTTCAGCAATACCTAACCCATTACGTAAAGCGAACTGAACAAGCTCATTGTGATTGTTTAAATCCTCTTACACGCAGGCCAGTATATGGGCTCATACGGAAGCCTACTCTCTAGACTACTACCAAAACCAATTCAATATTGCGGTTGAGTGGCAAGCGTCTCCCATCTGGAAAACAGAGCTGGATTATCGTGTAGTCACGGCAAAAGATAATGGTTTAGACAGCTTTGTAATGGGCTTTCATGATCTTTTTAGCATTGGGCAAAACGGTCGTGATGAGGTAGCAGAAGATCAATTCATCATGGACTTTCATAATGCTGGCGTTCATGCCTCTGATTTTGAAGGTGATGACTTAACCAATGCGCTGACTTTTTACAATGAATTGTTGTTGTATTCCAGGGGGCCTATATCGCTCTCTGCTGGTGGTTCTTTGTATTACAACAACGTAAGAAGTGGACAATTTGCGAGAACAAGTTTTGAGCAAGTCGTTCAACTTAACTACAGCTTTATCACACCCAAACACAGTATTTTTTCAACCGTCGGTTTAGTGCATCGAAATGGCGATAACTCCTTTGTTGGCCTAGAAGACTTAAGTTTTGAAAACGTAAGCGCGAGTTGGGCGATAGGGTATGAGTATCGACTGAATCAGCGTCATAGTTTGCTTATTGAATCTCTCAACTATCAAGGTTGGGCGAGCAACGATCCAGATTTTTCTGAACCTTCCCACGAAGTGGTCGTGGGTTACCGTTATCGCCTACATCAACTTGCGATTGAGGCCCTAATGATCGAAAACATCCGTAACATGGACAACAGTACCGACATCGGGTTTACGCTTCTCAATATAAAAGCCATATCAACATATCATTATGTAATTTAATTCATCAAAGCTATAAAGTTTCAGTAAATTTACGGTATATCAATAACGTGATTTTTTGAACAATAGCGCCACTCCAAAAGGCCGGACTAACAAGGCCGAATCAATCTATAGGTAGTGGTAACCATGAAAAAAACATTAGTAGCACTTGCGATTGCAAGCATTTCAACTTCAGCATTCGCTGTAAACACAAGCAGCCAAAACAGCCAGAATGAAGAGATGTTTGCTTTTGATTCTATGCACAAAGATCAATTCTCTGTAGCAGGTTCTTTCGGTGTTGGTGGTTACTACGACACAGGTTCTAAAGCATTTTATGATGACTGGGCGACAGGTTTAACACTTGCGGTAAGTTACCGTAACAACCGTTTTGTTGGTTACTTTGAAACAGACATGATGCTGAACTACACAACAGACAATAACGTTGCAGCGAACGACGCAGCAACATCTGGTTGGGTGAATGGCATTGATACAGGTCCTGCGACAGACGTTGATAAAGCGTGGTTAGGTTTCGACACTGGTTACGGTATCGCTTCATTCGGTTGGGAAAACGATACGGCACTAGATAAAGTTGATGGCGCAGGCGACAACACTTACGAGTTTGGTGCTTCTGCTGGCGACGCTTCTGATGCATTCAACGTGGTTAAGTTCCAAGGCGCAACTAACGGTATCGCTTACGCTATCTCTTACTTTGAGACTAATGACGACCATAACGATGCAGAGAAAGGCGTTAACGGTTACATCGGTATCGAGCAAGAAGTATTTAGCGTATACGCTGGTTACGAAGCTCGTGACGATGAGAAAGATTACGAAGTATACACAGTAACTGGCAGCATGCAGTTAGGTTCAATGAAGCTAGGTCTTAACTCTTGGATCGATCAAAACGATGAGATGAAGAATACAGGTTTCTACTTCTCTGGTGGTTACACATTGTCTGATGATCTAACCATTGCTGCAGGTTACGCTTTCAATACTAACGAAGAAGATAACCTATCAGATGTAGATTCTTCATACATCAACGTTGCAGCTATGTACCGTATTGCTGATAACGCAGACATGGGTATTGATATTAAGCAAGATATCGAAGGTGCACGCTCAATCGGTAACACGCAATACGACGAAGAAACACACGTATTCGCAGCAGCTTACTACTACTTCTAAGAGTAGTGTCGAGGCTTAGGTGCGCATAGAGCCTGAGCCTTTGAAACTCAAATATCGAAACTGAACATAATGGTGTAATTGCTGCCCGGTCTTTACACCATATTCTCTTCTTTGCGCAGCTTAAGCATCCACTGTTCGACATGTGGTATGCCACTCAAGCGGTACGAGTGGATTATTATCTGGAGAAACAAAATGGTTGAGAGCATATCTGGCAAGGGGGTCATTTATGGCAATGAGACTCTGTTTACGTGCAAACCTAATCGAAATGGATTGTTCGAATTGGCACGTAAACATGGAAGAGCTGCTGGTACTCGTCCACAAGACTCACAAAACAAAGTCTACGCAGAATCTTTAGATGAAGCATGGAATTTACTGAAAACTGAAAAGTTTTATATTGTTTTGACGGGGCAGGTATTCGGCATTCATCGAAAATCACTAAGAAGTGTTGATTCTGTTGATGTTGAGTTTAATAGAAAAATTCGCTCAGCATGTTTCACTATATAGATCCTAAGCTGAATCTAAAAAGGACGATAACTTATCGTCCTTTTTTCATTTTAGTTTTGAACTCAATTTTTGTTACAGAGGCTCAAACACAATCTATCGACCGTATTGCCCAACGATAAAGTGCTCAAACTCATCACACATCTGATGGTTTGATTTATCATTATTCGCCAACTCGGTTGACCCATCAACGATCGATATCTTCGCATTCAAATCAGCAACTGGTGCACGCTCTCTTGTCGACAGTTGTTTGATTTTTTGCTCTTCAATAGCCCATGCTTCCTCTGGCGATAAGTTGCACTCGTCAGCGAGGTATTTGGCATTAAAACCTTCTCCAGTAAGGCTTTCGATTGTCCCATTATGATTCACGCTATTGCCTTGGTACCAATAGTGCTTAGCTAACAAAGGGCCGATCTCTGGGTTATCCGTTAAGTAGCCAAATTTATCGGTAAAAAACGCACGAGTTTGATACACCGCCATATGAGCCAACAGGTAACCTTGATACGCGCAAGACGCTTCATCCGACAATAGATGCGGGATTGCCATTAATGGGCGAGGGCTACAAGCCAATCCAAGAGTCGTTTTCTCACTATTACGAGCGAGAGCGGTGATCTTTTCAGGCGTCAGATCTTCATCTGCCAATTCGTAAAGTGCTCGCTCGAAATAGGGAACCACTAAAATGCTGCGTTCTTGATAAGCTCTGAAGGGTTGCTTGTTATCGATGATTGCTTTGATTAACTCGTCAGGTACTGCTTGGCCATCAGCATTAAGCGCGTATTGTTTGAGCCAGTCTGCGTCATTCAACAAGCTGTCACAGAACATAGACTGAGTTTCCGCATAAGCCATCGACGTAGGTGCAAACTCTTGAGAGAAACACGGCGCGTTCATTTTCACGTTAGCAAAGTGCGCAGCGTGACCACCTTCGTGAAACAGTGTGTTGATCCCATCATAGCCGCTGCCTACTTGATCGGGCTTAGCATTACTTGTGAAGTTGACTTGAGCAGGCACCCAAGTGTTTTGATCGTAGAAAGAAGGAATAGGGCCGTGACAAAAACCATTTGGGTATTTTCCTTTGCGATCAAGCAGATCCAACTTCAGTGTGGCTTGAGAATATTCGATATTTAATCGGCCAAAAGATTCAACCCAGCGTCTCAATGACTTTGAGAAAGGGACGTAAGGGTCGAGGTCATTCATCACGTCACCTGCAAAAGAGTAGGTAAAGTTATGGGCTTGGAGCGCATTCTCGCCTTTCTGCTCTGCCAAATGGGTTAGGCTTTGCTGATGGCTATCACGTGTACGTGCTTCGAAGTCGTCCAGAATCGTGAACAGTTGCTCTGTCGTCATCTGTTCGGTTTTAACCACCGAGTAATCAAAGAAGGTTTTAAAACCCAGTGATTGAGCAAATTGATTACGTTTTTTGATGAGCTCAATAAATCCGTTAGCCAGTAGCCATTGCTCTAAATCTAATAGTGCTTGGTGTGCAGAAAGCCTGACTTGTTCACTACTGTTACTTCTCACAGCTGAACCTAGGACAGGAAGCGAACCTTCTGTTTCTTGTCCCGCTTCATTTACGTAAGTCATCACATGGTTTTGTTTTTTCTCAAACAGTTCAGCTTCAAACTTGATGAGGTCTGCTTTTAGCGCCTGAGATTGTTGGGATTCGATAGCGTGAGATTTAAAGGTCGCTAACCAGCCATTTAGCCCTGTTAACGTGCTCTCTTTTTCTTGAGGCTCTTGAATCTGGTCGATGGTATCTAATTGAGCTTCGATTGCCGCAATCTGTTCAGCAGAGCTTAGAAACTCGGTCCACTGAGTTTGAGCGAGTGTTGAACCATCATGATCGTCACTGATGCCCATGTAGGTATCCCAAAAGAAATCTTCTTTGGTTTTGTGAGTTACAAGATACTTGTGATTCAGTTGGTTGAGGTAGTTCGTTGCCGTCATGACATTCCTTGAAAATTAACCAGTAATTTCAACATTATGACACATTCACTAAATGTATTTTGTGACGTTAAATATAACTGAATGAAAGTCACAGCTTATCGGTTTACTTTACAGCGTATCAATGGTAATTAATTAACTGTTAATGATTTGTTGTTTGCTAGTATTTATTAGAGTGTTTCTGCTGATTTTTTAGTCTTTTATTGAGCGTGTTGATGCCCTCAATGTCAGCGTTTTGTGAGGAAGAGGTTTAGGATGGATCCTATTTTATATATCGAAGTTGGCGGGGTAACTTGGCAGGTATTTCCTGACGGTACTTGGCAGCCATTACCTGCTACGCAAGCGAAGGTCGATGGTGTGCAAGTTGTGAGTATTGAACCTCAGAGCTTGGAGCAGACTCAACCTCTGACAGAACCGCAAATAGAAGCGGTAGAACAACAGTTGGAAGAGGTTGTTCAACAGCTTGTAAACAACATTGAAAGCTCGCCAGAACAGCCGAGTGCTTCAAACGACCAACCTAGCGCTAGTGCCTCTTTTATTGCCTATGTCCGATCTACACTCGACGAAACCCTGGCAGAAGCCGGTTTTGATACTCGACCAACAGAATATTTTGAAGACGACACAACTTCCAATGAAGGCAACCTCGACATACTTTTACCGAGTGCCGCGTTAACCGTAGATATTTTAGATGGTGGTGATGGTTACGAAAACCAGTTCGAAGTACCTTCAGTCACGATAACGGGGACCGCTGTTGATGTTCGAGACGGACGTACCGTTCTTCTAACGATCACTGACATTAATGGTAATACGGTAACCACAACGGCAATCACAAGCGATGAAACTTATGTGGTAAACGGAGTCGATCTCTCTTCACTGGCTGAGGGGGATCTTAACGTCGACGCGATCATCGCCGATGACTTTGGTAACAGCATTGCGGCCAACGACTCTACAATCAAAGACACCCTAGCCACAATCGATGTCGACTTTGATGGTTTTGGTGACGAGTTTTACAACCAATTTGAAATTGCCAACGGAGCGCTAGTCGGCACCGTTGCCAATGTTGAAGATGGTCAGACGATAAGCATTTCCATTACTGATAGCCAAGGCCTCACCCAAGAATACACAACGACCGTATCGGGTGGTACATGGACACTAGTTTCTCAAGATTATTCTAGCTTTGCAGAAGGTGATCTCACTGTCGTTGCTAGTACTGTTGATATTGCAGGAAACCCTACAACAGCGACCGATACCATTGTTAAGGACACGCTTGCGAGTATTACAGCAAGTGTTGATGATGGCGGGGATGGTGTTCTCAACAGTTTCGAAATCCAATCTGCCAAATTCTTTGGTACTGTACAAAATGTTGAGGATGGCCAAACGGTCAACATCCGAATTTCAGATAGCACCACCAACGTGATCGTTCTAACGGCAACGGTTGTGAATGGTGCTTGGTCTGTCGAAGGCGTCGATTTAACGAGCTTTGCAGATGGCAGTATTTCCATTGAGGCTGACACTATTGATATCGCAGGTAACCCAGCGAATGCAGTAAATAGTGCAGGGGGCATTGTTATTGATACTGTTTCGCCAGTTATTGATATTGATACGTTAGATGGCTTTAGTATTTTGGCATTCCGTAGTGGCCAACTTACCACCATGCAGGGTACAACCAATGTTGCAGAAGGGCTCCCAGTTTACATTGAAGTAAGCGATGGGACTCAGACCCTAGTCTTTGAAGGTATTGTTGATTCTGCGGGTAACTGGCTGGTGGAGAATATTGATATTTCTGCCCTAGATTCACCTTCGGAATGGATGATTGACGCAAAAGTTTTCAATACCGTCGGCAACGAAGCCATCGATGACATGCCAACGATTATTCTTCCTGAGTCTGTAGTGTTTTCGGAAAACGTCATCGGTATTTTTGGCGATGAAACACAAACATCCGATATCCGTATCGATTTTGCAGATTTGTCATTTGGTGATGATCAAAGTTTAGCTGAGTCATTAACTTCTCAAGGCTTAACGATCACTGTCGTGGTATCGGCTGACAAGCAAAGCTTGGTTGGAACACGAAGCGATGGCCAAGTTGTATTTGATGCCGCGATTTCCGGCAGTAACGTAAACATCAACTTCTATCAGGCGATCGATCAAGAGGCTGGTTTAGACTCAATTCAGACCGCTCTGGTCATTGAGGGTTTACAAACGGATGCGGATGGTACCACAGAGCTCGTTATTGGCCATTTACCTATTGTTATTAAAGATTCTGACCCACTCATTTTTGATGAATCTTATGAAGTTATTGAAGGTGAAGTGGTATCTGGCAATGTACTCAATAACGACATCGATCTTGATACCCAGCTAACCATAAAAAGCGTTGAAGTTGATGGGTTGACACAAACAATATCAGGCAGTGCCCCTGTATCATTTACTCTTGATGAAGGTGTTTTAACCGTCTTTGCAAATGGTCACTGGACGTTTGTCGCCAACAGAAACTTAGATCACACCGTAGCTCAAAACATCACTTTCAACTATGTCGCAGGCGATAGCAGTAATGATTTCGGAACTGGTACGGCAGTCATCGATATTTTTGATGGTGATGCGGGGTTAGTTGTCGATGGGACAACGACCAGCTCTGAAGGTGACGTATCTGATGGAGTCCAAACTGTCGTCAGTCAGTTTACTGTTTCCGCAGGCTCAGATAATCCAGATCCCGCCTCGATTGTCTTTAATACCAATACCTTAGTGCAGCTAGACGCCTTGGGCTTAACGACTGGAGATGAGGAGTTCCCACTAACTTACACGTTAGCCAATGATGGTAAAACGATTACCGCACAAGCAAATGGTGAAACGATATTCACACTAACGTTGAGTGCGGTTGCTAGTGGTATTGATGTTCTCGCAGATGTCACATTAGTCCTAGAGCAGCCTATAAACCACCTGATCAGCAACGATTCTATTACCCTGCCACTTATCATTGATGGAGAAGACTTAGATGGTACTGCTTTAGAACAAGGGCAGTTTGATTGGATTATCCAGGATGGGGGCGATCCGGTACTAACTTCAACTAGCAATGCTGCTGTGGACGAATCTGATCTTATTAATGGCAGTGTTTCTGATACTGGTATGTTTAATCTCAACGTCGGGAGTGACTTTGTCGAGTCCGTATTTTTCGGTGCTGCAGATCAGCCGCAGTTATTTAGTGGCGGTGTACAGATCATTTATGTGGTCTCTGCGGATGGAAGTGAACTTACTGGCTATGTTGGTTCTGAAAGTGCTGACAATAAAGCATTCACCTTGAGCTTTACCTCTCCTTCAGGTGAGGCGGATACTGATGTTACTTATACTTTTGAACTCTTTAAGGGGCTTGACCAAGATAACATTACAGACCAACTTCCATTCGTTGTTACCGCCAAAGATGATGACAATGATGTAACCAAATTAACCTTGAATGTATCAGTGACTGATGGCGGTGAACCAACGATTGGTTCAGGAACGGTTGAACTGAGTGAAATTCCCGTGGCTGATAGTACTCCATCGGGAGTTGGGTCAACAGCAAACGTGAGCTTAGCCGTTACCGCAGGGAATGATCCACTGGTTTTCTTAGGTTTGGATGTGACTACGGGCCAAGCTGTTCTTGATAGCGATGGTATAGCGGTAACCAGCAATGGTGAAGCGCTGACTTGGCGTGATAACGGTAATGGTACCTTTGATGCGGTTCTTGGCAATGGTGATGCTGTTTTCAGAGTCAAATTACCAGATAGCTTCAGCCTTGAAGCCAATGGCTCAACAAGCGTTGATGTCGTTATTGAGCTGTATCAGTCCATTGATCATGGCTCAGGTTCTAAAGACACCGAGCTGACGATTCCAGCTTCTATCGTCACCATTGATTCCGATGGTTCTAGAGACTCGCAAGCGTCTGATATAAAAATCTATGACGGTAAAGATCCTGAAATTTCGGTGACTGGAGGCATCTCAGTTGATGAAGATGGTTTGCTAGGAGATGGTCAGCAAGTTGGAGTCGAAGATAGCAGTCCTTCTTTAGGTATTATTGAAGGCTCTGATGATGTTGTTTCTGTCACGGTCAACACCGCTGCTTTTGATTCACTTGGCTACACCAGTGCTGGGAAAGCGATCTCCCTTAAAGCTGCTGATTCTGATGGTTGGTATTATGGGCAAGATACTGACGGCAACAACGTATTTAGGATTCGCTTTAATACTGACGGAACCACTGAATTTGATCTCTACGCACCACTAGACCATGCCACGGGCGATGGTGAAAACAATCTAGCTCTTAATTTTGAACTGACAGTTAATGATGCGGATGGAGACAGTTCTGATCCTGCTATTTATTCTGTCAACGTAACAGATGATGTTCCGACTGCTCGAGATGGTTCTATTGAAATGGTTGAGGGTGATAACCTCAATGGACAGTTCCTAACCGAAGAATTTGCAGGCGCAGACGGCGCAGAAATTATTAGCTTCACTTATCGAAATGCCACGTATACCTTTGATAACGTCGGTACACCGATCACGATCAATCTAATTAATGATTATGATGGCGGTTCCACTTACGGCCAGTTTACGCTCTCACCAGATGGTAGCTACCAGTTAACTACGAACCAGAATGTAACGACTAATCCTGCCGATCCTAAGATTGTCGATGACATTGATTACTTGGTGCGAGATGCGGATGGCGATGAAGTCGTTAGTAACGCAGAGCTTATATTGGATGATAACGAAGGTTTTATTCGTTATGAAGATTCTGAAACCACAGAAGATAACGATGCGATTATTGTCGTCAGTGTCTCAACCGGTGATATTGACCAAAGCGAAACGGTTACGGCTATCGAATTCTCTGAAGCATCGCTAAACGGTGGTAGCTTGTACCTTGATGGGGTGCTACTTCAAGTTGTTGACGGCAAGGTCACCTTATCAGGAAGTCAGCTGACAGCGATTGATAGTCAGTTTACTGGTCCGAATGGACAGTTAACCTATCGTCCGGCCCTCCATGAATCCAATACGACGTCGACGGTTATTTTGGCGATTAACGCCATCATTAGCACGGATACGGTTCCAAAAGAACTCACAGCCGATATTGCGGTTTCTGTTTTACCTGTTGCAGACGCTCCCGATTGGTCTGATTCAGTATTCACTTATCAATCTGTGGAAGATGACGCTGACCCTATCAAGCTTGATATTACCGCTCAACTCGTTGACCAAGATTCGTCGGAAACACTAACTTATACGATAAGTGGTATTCCCGATGGTCTGAATATCACCTTGAACGGAAATGCCGTTCAAGAGGGTAAGGAGTACACTCAGAATCAAATCGACAAAATGGAAATCAGAGCTGATGAAAACTTGGCGGGTCGATTTGAATTTGAAATTACTGCGATTGCCACTGAATCCGGAAACTCCTTCGATGATCCTGCCGATAAAACGGCTGATAATGTTCATACTGTCATCGTAGAGATCTCTCCTGATGCGGATAAACCAATTTTATCTGTTAAGGATTACAAAGGTCTGGAAGATGAACCTATTTATTTAAAAGATGTTATTGAGGGGACCCTGACAGACACTGATGGTTCTGAAACTCTGAGCTACATTATTGAAGTGCCGGAAGGTTGGTCAATTCTAGGAGAAGGTACTGCTGTAATTGGAGCAAATACTTACTTCGTTCCTGCGAGCGCAATCGAAAATGGTGTTGCTTATATTCAGCCCAAAGAGGACATCAGTTCCTTTACTGAAGACTTATCTATAAATGTAACAGCGGTTGCAACAGAATCGACTATCGATTCACTTATCCCAATTAACGGGCAGGCATCAAGCGATACTAAAACCATTGATATTTTCTTAAAAGGTGTAGTGGATGAGCCTATCGTTGTGGACGGAGGCAACGCGCACTGGGAGTACAATAGCGATACTAAAGTTATCAGTAATCAATCGGTGCTTAACGAAGATGGTTTGATTCGACTGGATTTTGTGGTCCAAACTTCGGACGACGATGTTTCAGAAGAGATTAACGTACTGCTAACCAACATCCCTGAGGGAACTTTGCTGGTGGATGCGTTGGGTCAGCCCGTATCGCTAACGATTGCGTATGTGGATGATGTCACTGGGCCGGTATTCCAAGTCTCTAACGCACAATTGAATGATTTGTATCTTAAGCCAGTTGCTGATTTCAGTGGGGAACTGGAACTTACCGTTATCGCTATTTCAACTGAGCCTGATGGTGATTCGGGTGAGTTCCCGATGACGTTAAAAGTAGAGTTAGCGCCTGTTGTTGATCAAGAAGATGGTCAAACAGTTAGTACTCAAGGTATTGAAGACAGCCAAATTGGATTGAATCTAGAGCCATCAGTGAATCAAGATGTTGATGGAAGTGAGTCTTTAACGGGTTATGTGATTGACAGCCTTCCTGCTGATCTGACTCTTTATTTTGATGGCAGTGTAATTGATGTGCTGGTTTCAGGGTTAGATTTAGAAAGCTTATTAGACTCTACGACGCCAACACTGTCCGAGCTTTTAAGTAGCGGAAGACTGTCAGTCACCGCTACTGAAGATTTGAGCGGTACATTTTCGATCCCAATTACCTATGAAGTTACCGATACTTCGCCGACAGGCGCGACTGATGTAAAGGATATTTCAGGATCAATCAGTGTCACCGTAGATGCAAGGGTCGAGTCAGATACTCGTTTGGAGAGTTCTGGTCAGCTATACATTAGTGATGACGGTTCTCCAGTCAACGTGTCGGATGCGGTTACTTTTGTTGACGCAGATATGGATGGCTCAGAGTACTTGGATTATATCTTGATCGATGTGCCTGATGGCTATTCGCTGATTATCGACCACCCGAACGGAGCCGCTCAAGATATTTCAGGAAACTGGATTATCTCTGCAAACGGCCTGACGAGTGATTCTATCCAAGAACTGGCTCAAGAAATCTTAAGTGGCATGACGATCTCCAGCCCAAGCGACACCCCTGTGTTAGATATTGTGGTGCGTGCTCGTGTTATTGATGGCGAAGATTCGAAATATATTGATACCTCATTCCAAATTCAGATTACAGGCCATGACGGCGGGGGCGGTTCTTGTGACCCTGTTGGGCCTCCAAGTCCAATCCAACCAGATGGTGATATTAAAACGCCAGAAGGTGAAGATATCGATCTCACGGGTCTATTAAATACTGATGTTGCCAGTGACCCAGACAACACTATCTCTTTCTATATTCCGGCCGATTCTCTTCCTGAAGGCGTTGAGATTTCAGGTGATGGTGTTATTGCTGAATATGACGCGGCTGGCGAAGTCGTCGGTTATTCGATTACTGCTGATGGCCTATCGAAGTTATCGCTAACTGGGTTAGATGAAGACTTTGCAGGGTGCATTGACTTTACTATAGAAACGGTCGAAACCTCGCCGTGTAATGGTGAAACAGTCACGACAAATCAAACGATCAGCATTCAAGTGCTACCTGTTGTCGATGACATTACGGTTGCAACGGATTCGACAACAATCCAAGAAGACATCACTACGGATCTTAATCTTGAGCTTGTTCTTGGAGATAGCGTTGAAGACGGCCAGTTAATCACGGGTGAAGGCAACAGCGCTACTGGTAAAGAAACCGTTAACTCTCTGACTATCACAGTATCAAATGGTGTGACATTGTCGGAGAGTCCTGCCGATACTGGCTTGTTGGTTGATAACGGCAATGGTACTTGGACGCTAACCGATCCTAGCCGTTTGAGTGATGTGTTGGTGACACCACCTGAACATTACAGCGGCGAAATTACCTTAACGGTAACAGCCAATATTACCGATGAAGCGGATTGCGTGGCTGAAACGGATACACAAGATAAAACGACCGTAGTGACGATCACGGTTGAACCTGTTGCTGATGCGGCAAACTTAGTAACGCAAGATATTGTCGGCGATGAAGACAACTATATTTCATTATCATCACTTAGCGCAGAGCTGATTGACCAAGATGGCTCTGAAAATATGTCTTTGGCATTAAAAGGTGTACCTGAAGGCGCCGTGGTTGCGATAAAAGTGGGAGACTCTTATGAGTTGGTTCCAAACAATGGCGCAGATGGCGGCACGTTCAATGGAAACCCTACTTATGAGTGGCAATTAGATCCAAGCCAACTTGCGAACTTGGTCATTATGCCACCGAGAGATTTCAGTGGAGACATGAACCTGGTGCTTGAGGCAATCACTCAAGAAATCGGCACCACTGAAATCCGCTATACCGAATCTGACTTTACCGTTGGTGTGAACCCAATTGGTGATAAGGTGGAATTCTTCGACTTACCTGAACAGATGACTGGCAGTGAAGATGAAGGCATTGTTATTCCACTTGATGCTAATAGCTTCGAGACCAACAGTGATGAGTTCTTATTAATTACAGTCACAGTGAATGGGACTTCTGATCCTTCGGGTTTAATTGGGCTTGATAGAATTCGTATTGGCTCTGAAACAAGCTCTTTCACTAATGTTGGCGGCATCATACAGGCTACGATCCTCGTTAAAGCAAGTTCTGTTGATGAGCTTGAGTTCTTTGCCGGAGACGCTTGGGGTAACCTCGATATTACGATCACTGGTCAAACGGTTGACCAAAATACGGTGCTTGGTAATTTGGTCACAGATACTGGCGAACCAAGTTCACAAGATATGACTTTGGTAATTACACCTGAGCCCGATGCTCCTTTGCTAAGCCTTGAATACCCATCAATTGTCGCTGAAGCGAGCGGCTCGATTCCTCTTGGTTTAGACCTTTCTCTCGTTAATCCTGCTGATTCCGAAGAGGGTTTTATTACCATCTATGACATCCCAGCAGGTTTAACTTTCTCGCATGGTTCTATGGTCGATGGTCAGTATGTCGTGGAATTAGCGGATGTGCCTAATTTAGCGATTACCGGGGGCTACAACAGTGGTGATCAGTTTGATCTAACGATTGAGCCATCAGCCGAAATCGGCAATAACCAAGCAGTAGGGCTCCCGCAAACCGTATCGGTTGAATTTGTGGCGGAAGGTGACTCTACGATTACCGCGACAGACGATAACGACTTGTTGATTGGCGGTACCGGCTCTGACAATTTTGTGTTTGAATCATCAGGTTTGGGCAGTGCTGGGGCACCAAGTTACGATGTGATTCAAGATTTTGATGCGTCGCCAGACACTGATGCGATTGACCTGACGAGTATTCTAGGTAGCTTGGATCTTAGTACTGGAGTACAAGCTCGCAATTACTTAGACCTTGAGGAGTCGGGCGAAGGCGTAACCATTTCTATCAAGCCTAATGGTGACGAAGATGTTCAACAAAACATCTTGTTGGCTGATGTCACGTACGACGATTTGTATCAAGGTGATAGCAGCAGTGTTTTAGAAGCACAAATTTTACAAAAAATGATAGATGACAACAACTTAACGCTGTAAGTTAGATGTACGGTCTATAAAAGGAAGTTTAGATTGGTAGAACAAAAAGACAGCTGGCTAGGTTGTGTAGAGTGGTTATGTGAGCATTTTAATGTTCGAAGCCATCCTTCCAAAATAGTGTCTGGCCTACCTTTAGTCGAAGGAAGGCTCAATGAGTCCCTTTTCCCAAGAGCGATTGAGAAATCAGGCTTGACTCTGAGTCATGTAAAAAAAGAGTTGCTGACTCAATGTCAGTTTCCGGTTGTTGCCGTTAATTCTGCGACAGGGATGCCTCTTGTCGTCACCCAAAGTTCCGGTGTTGACTTTCATGTATTGGATTGCGGAACCAATTCAAGCCAACAAACCCTCTTAAAAGATTTGGTTACTCAAGTGGAACCGTATGTGTGGCAAGTGGGTGCTCAAGCGCTTGATGATGCTCGTGTACAATCCCATGAACGCAGTGACAGTAAATCCAACACTCGTTGGTTATGGCGTGTCGTCAAAGAAGTGAAACCTTGGTACCGAGACCTGTTTATCGCTTCGTTCTTGATTAACGTATTGGCGCTAGTCGTTCCGCTCTTTACCATGAACGTATACGACCGTGTGGTACCAAACCAAGCGTTCAACACTCTTTGGGTACTGGCCGCCGGTGTGGGTATTGTTGTTGTTTTTGATTGGGTATTGAGAAGCTCACGAAGCTCTGTGACTGATATGGCGGGGCGCTATATAGACAACAAGTTGTCTTCTCAACTGTTCTCTAAAGTACTCGGTATGAAGTTGGAAAATCGACCTCAATCGGTAGGTGCATTTGCCAGACAGCTTCAAGACTTCGACAGCGTGAAAGACTTCTTCACTTCCATCTCTTTGGTCACGTTAGTCGACTTACCGTTCACCTTGTTGTTCCTGTTCCTTATCGGTTGGCTCGGTGGGGCGATGATGTTCATCCCAGTTGCCATCATGTTGGTGCTGATTGTGTTGAGCATAGCGATGAAAGGCAAAGTCGAGAAAACATTCGATGAAACCGCGCGTTTATCAACACAAAGACAAGCGCAGCTGTTTGATTGTTTAACGACCCTTCCGGACATCAAACAAAACAACGCGGAAGGTATTACTCAAAAGCGTTGGGAGCAGACTATTTCATCGCTTTCTCAATGGCAGACTCAATCTCGTCATTACTCAAATATCGTGACGCACTCTATTCAATCCAGTCAGCAGATTGTCACCATTACTCTGATCATCTTCGGTGTGTATCAAATCTCAGAGGGCTTGCTAAGTATGGGTGGGTTAATTGCTGTCGTGATGTTGAGTGGACGCGCTGCAAGCTCGGTGAATCAACTTTCTCTTTTAATGCTGAGATTCCAACAAACACGATCGGCTGTTGAAGGCCTAAATCAGATCATGGAGCTACCTCAGGAAGAGTCTAAGCACCAAGTGATCGATAAGGGCGACTTTGATGGCGGGGTTAGGTTGGATGAAGTCACATTTACCTATCCAGAAACTCAAAGCCCAGCGTTAAAGGAAATCTCTCTTGAGATAAAACTAGGTGAACGAGTTGGCCTTGTTGGTGCAGCAGGTGCGGGCAAAACAACCCTACTATCGATTGTTGCTCGTCAGTATTTACCCACAACAGGTCAAGCTTTCTATCAAGAAATCGATGGGCAATTATGGCCAACCAGTGTCTTGCGCAGTGGCATGGGCTGGGTAGGGCAAACCACTAATCTTATCTTTGGCAGTGTTTACGACAACGTCACGCTTGGTGCGACTAACGTTGATGAAGAGAAGCTAAGACAAGCGCTACAACAGTCGGGTTTGAATGGCTATATGGGGCGCTTAAGCAATGGCTTAGAAACGCCAGTTGGTGAAGGTGGCCGATTGCTTTCAGGAGGCCAACGCCAAGCTGTGGCTATCGCAAGGGCGCTTTATCGTTGTCCAAAACTTTTGATCATGGACGAACCAACCAGCGCGTTAGATAACCAAGCTGAAATACAGTTCTTCAATGCATTGCAAAGCATGCCGAGAGAAACTTCGATGTTAATCAGTTCGCACAAATCTTCGTTCTTGATGATGTGTGATCGAGTGATTGTTTTGGACAAAGGTCAGATCGTGGCTGAGGGTGAGCCAAAAGATATCCTCTCTCTACAGAAGAAAAGTGCACCCAAAGGGACCAGTCGTTTTAAGACGGTTTCAGTGGTGAAGGGAGGTCGTCATGAGTAATGATATTCAGTGGACCAACAATCACTTGGCATTCCGTTCTCGTAAGCTGATTTGGCTAAGTGCTCTACTCATTGTCTCGATTATCGGTTGGGCGACATGGGCAACATTAGAAGAGGTCGTGATCGGTGAAGGCAAAGTTGTACCTAGTCTTTCTGTTCAAACCATTCAGAGCCTAGAGGGCGGTTTAGTTCAAGAGATCATGGTGCGACAAGGTCAATCTGTCGTGAAAGGTCAGCCTCTGGCAAAGCTGGAAGACACGCGTTTTAAAGCGGCTTTTTTAGAGTCGGCTCAACAAGCGGATACCTTACTGGCTCAACAATTAAGATTGAAGGCTGAACTGTCGACTGTTGTTTTAAATAACGACGCGAAAGAGTGGTATGAGCGAGTGGTCTTGGTGCCACAAGATATTGCTGTTGATGTATCAAGTCATCCGGCGTTAATGAATGCAAAAGCGAACTATCGAGAGCGTTTAGGACAGTTGAAATCGGAACTCGAAGAGGCGGCACTTCGTATTGAGCAACAAGACCAAGCGCGTGTTGATACGCTGAATAATATCCAGACCTTAGAAAGTAGTCTCGATATCGTTATTCGTGAGCGCAACATGCTCAAAGACGTGGTCGCGAGCGGCGCGGTTGCTGAAGTCGAATTGCTGAAACTGAACCGTGATGTGGTGAAGCTGAAAGGCGATATTGCCAGCTCAAAAGTAGCGGCTCAAAAACAGATAGCCGCCTACTCAGAATCGATAGCGGATCATCGCAGCATCGCACTCGATTTTCGTGCCAAGGTACAAGGTCAATTAAATGAGGTGGCCAGTAAAATCGCGCAATTGAACGAAAGCCAACAGGCGATTGCCGACCAGCTGAAACGAACGGAAATTTTAGCGCCCGTCGATGGCACGGTGAAAGAAATATTTGTTCGCACGATTGGCGGTGTGGTGAGGCCAGGTGAGCCGATTATTGAGCTGATTCCATCGAACAGTCAGTTGATTGTTGAAGCCAGAATCTCGCCACAGGATATTGCCTTTGTGCATAAAGGTTTGGGCGCCACGATTAAATTCACTGCTTATGATTTTGTCATTTATGGCGGGCTTAAAGGCGAGGTCACTTATGTCAGTGCCGATGCCTTGCAAACAGAAGATGGCAACGCCTATTACCGAGCCCATATTCAGTTAAACGAAGACCAGCAACAAAACTCTGCCTTTAGCATTATCCCAGGGATGCAAGTCGCGGTTGATATCTTGACCGGCGAAAAAACAGTATTGAGTTATTGGTTAAAACCTATTTTACGAGCTAAGGAAAACTCACTTCGCGAGCGATGAAGTGGGTTAAAGCATAAATATAAAAGGAAGTGTAATGCATTCAAAATTCTTACTCTCTTCTTGCTTACTGATGAGCGGGCTGTCTCAAGCAGCCTCATTGGAAGAGTCCGTGGCCTTTGCCATAGACTATAGCCCAGAGATCTTGGCGCAGTACTCCCGATACCAATCGGTGATAAGAGACGGTGATGCTGCAGGCGGTTTGTATATGCCGCAAGTCAATTTGTACGCAGCGGCAGGTTATGAAGAGACGCGTTATAACAGTGGTAGCAAACTCGACACCGATGACCGTGGTCTAACGCGAACGGAAATCGGCGTTAAAGTTTCCCAGTTACTATTCGATGGTTTTAAAACAACGGCGAATGTTGACCGACTCACGTTCGAAGCCGAGGCTGAACGTTTAACCCTGATTTCACGTGCTGAAAATGTTTCTTTAGATGTGGTGAGAAACTACCTCGATATTCTAAAAGCAGAGACGCTGCTTGAGCTGTCCAAGCGTAATGTAAAAGAGCACCAAGAAATCTATCAAGACATCCAAGACAAAAAGAGCAAAGGCCTGAGTAGTAACTCGGATCTGGCTCAAATATCTGCTCGTGTTGCGACGGCGCAATCTTCATTGATAGCAGCTCAGAACAACCTGTTTGATTTGCAAACTCAGTACCTACGTTTAGTGGGCAAGCCTGCGGTGAACTTGGTTTATCCCCGTTTTGATTACGCACTATTACCAAGCTCAGCACAGGTCGCACTTGAACAAGCTGTCGAGAATCATCCAGAAATCAAAGCCTCCTTGCTTGATATCGACGCCGCTCGTAAAGAGATGCGTAGAGAAAAAGGCGATTACTATCCAGAGGTAAAACTGGAACTTCATGCCAACAAAAATGACAACGTGTCTAACCCACCGGGTGGTGTTGATGAAGACGCCAGAATCATGCTGACCATGGATTACGATCTGTTTAACGGTTTCTCTACCGACTCTCGTGTTGAATCGTCAGCGTGGCGTGTCGAAGAGGCAAGAGCAATTCGTGTTAGAACCGAGCGTGAAGTAAAAGAGGGCACCCAGCTTGCTTGGAATGCCTACAAGATGCTTGAACAACAAAAGTCTCTACTTCAACAGAATGTGGACGCGGCCAAAATTGCAGAACTGGGTTACATCCAACAATTTAATGTAGGCAGACGAAGCCTATTGGATGTGCTGGACGCAAAAGTGGAAGTGTTCTTGGCTCGACGAAACTTCATCAGCACAGAATATGATCAAACGTTAGCAGCATACCGCGTACTGAACGCGATGGGCATGTTGACCTACGCATTAAGGGTTGAACACCCAGAAGAGTGGCAAGGGGAGAACAAGTAATGAGATATTTTAAACTAGCGCTACTTAGTTCTATCTTGCTAATGGGTTGTGCTGAAACGCCCGATACGACAATGACTCGCCATCAAATTGATGATCTAGCGGATGATGACCGTGATGGGGTGATTAACCAACGCGATCTTTGTGCTGATACTCCAGAAGGCGTGACGGTAGACATTAAAGGCTGTGCCAATTGGAAAATCGTCGAAGATGTTGAAGTGTTAAGCGTGGCATTTGATTTCGATAAGTATGAACTTAAACCTGAACATACTGCGGTACTCAATGAACTTGTTCGTTTACTGGGTGAACAGCCAGATGCATCGGTGACTTTAGTTGGCGATACCAGTTCAGAAGGTACAAACACTTATAACAAGGTACTGGCGAAGAAAAGGACTGGCGTGATTCGAGATGCACTGATCGACAGAGGCATCGATGGTGAGCGAATTTTCGAACAAGAATTTACTCAGATAACCAGCTTAACTCAGCATCTTCATAAGCGTAAGCGCAGGACCATTGCAGTGTTAAAAACAGAAAGCATGGAAGTGAATCCATCTTGGAATATCTTCACCTCAGAGATGCAGCTCGACAGTAACAGCGATGTTGAATCCAAGACATCGATTGATCCAGTAGGAGGCCAGTAATGAAACGTCTATCTAATAAACCGGGCTTACTGCTTGCTGCTGTACCTATGTTGTTCTCGGCATCGACGTTTGCGAATGATGCCAGTGAAATTGGTTTGGTCACGATTGAGCCGAATATGCAGGGTCTTGTTGAAGACTTACTCAAGAGCCAAGAGATTGACCTAGAGATCTTGTTGAGTGACAGCGTACCAGAGCAGATGATCATGCAACGCTCACGTGTTGGTATTACGTCCAAAAAGTGGACTGACAAAGAGATGGCTAGGTTCGACATGCGCTACGGCTATAGACCGACAGAACTGATGTTTACCGCCGACGTGATTGCGATTCTAGCGAATGAGAATAACCCAGCAACATCCATCAGTGTCGCTGAACTTATCGATGTGTTTGGTTGCTCTAACGACCCTAAACATCCCAAATGGTCACCAAGCAGTGATATCCGTAATGGTGAAAGCCTAGATACCCACATGTTGCCTTTCGCTATCGACCATAACCTGAAGGGGCATACCACCTTTTCAAGTTGGGTCGAGTGTGGAACGGAGGGAGAATATGCCCATACTCAGTTCTTAGCGGATTTACCTGATCTGATTAACAAGATTGAAGACGAAGATGCCGCGATTGGTTACACCGTCTACTCAGATCAAATCTCGGATGTGAAATGGCTGAGTGTGGTTGATAATCTTGGGGTGAACTACGACTTAAACAAAGAGACGATCCTCTCTGGTCGTTACCCATTAGCGACGGTTTATTACATGTACCTGAATATTCCAGCGCATCGTAAAGGGTTTACTGAGCAAGAGAAGTTCTTTGTTGGACTAACTTTGTCGGAAGAGCATCAAAGCGTGTTGAACCAATACGGCTTCATCAGTTTGCCGCCAGAAGCCATTCAACGTAATAAAGTAAGACTATCGCTTGAAGAGCCTGTAATAGAAGGTGGCTATAAATAATTAGTATAATGTGTTGTATGTAAATCGTCGGGATAGTACTGTTAGTCCCGTAATGGTTCTCAACGTGACGGATTACGTTATTCGGCGATAGAATTTATCTAGCGGGCATGTATGCCCGTTTTTTTTCGCCTAAAATTTGTCGGTCAGGCGTTTGTTTGTTGATTGGTCACGTATAATGAACGCTTCATGCCGCACGAGATAAGCACAATTAATGAGAACTCTTCCTGTCTTAATCCTACCTTTTTTATTGGTTTTGAATGCCATTGCATTTTCTACGCAAGCAACCGAAAGCTGGTGGCTGCGAACGGTATTCAACACAAGTTCAGATCAACCAAGTTCTCAAAACTATATCAACGATGTCGATCTTATGGATTGTGGTGATGTAGAAGGTACTCTGCTGTGCAGTGACCAAACCAAATATTACGATCTGGATGTTTATGTTGAATTGGAGCTAGGTGAATCAAGCATTGAAGTGGTTCGCTTAACCTTGCCATATTCGAACTTAAGTTATACCAAGCTTCAGGCTTACCTTCGTCAAGATGGCTTTGCTCTGAGTTCAATGCGTATTGGGGAAGATGAGTTCGATGTCGTCGCTCAACTCGAACACGCAAAACGTGAGGGCGTTGGTTTTGATGAGGTAGATAAGCAGCTCGTAGAATTTATTAATGCACCACACCATTCATCTGATCAAGTGAGTTTATGGAACGTTCCTAACTCATCATCTGCTAGTTCGTCTTCTCCTTGGGTTCAGTTACAGAGTGATGGTGATAACTTAACGGTTGAACTAAATCGCTTTTAATTGCTCAAATTTATAGATGCTTTCGTAATTCATTAGAGTAAACAAGCCTTTTGGAATAACGGTTCACGGGCAGACAGCAAGTTATTATTCATTTAAGTGTTCGTTTTTCTGTGGCTCTCACATTTTTGGCAAGCGTTTACTTTTGCCATTTGTTATACGTTGAGCCTTAGGTAAAACGAGCTTAGGATACGTTCAGTATTGATAAAGGAGACAACCCATGGTTGCAAGAGTAACGACAGCGCCACAAGGCCCAGAACTTTCTGAGTTGGTGCAAGGATACTGGCGTACAGCTGAATGGGGCATGACCCCGCAACAACGCCTGACTTTCCTTAAGCAGCACATTGATCTTGGCATCACAACTGTTGATCACGCGGATATTTACGGTAACTACCAATGTGAAAAGTTGTTTGGTGAAGCATTAGCACTCGAGCCAAGCCTTCGTGATGATATTCAAATCGTCACCAAGTGCGATATCAACTTGTGTGGTGACCACACTCCTGATCGTAAGATCAATCACTATGACACCAGTGCACACCACATTTACCAATCAGTAAATAACTCACTAGAGCGTTTAGGTGTAGCCGAACTGGATGTATTGCTTATTCACCGTCCAGATGTACTGATGGATGCGGATGAAGTGGCAGAAGCGTTCGCAGAATTACACAAAGTCGGTAAAGTTAAGCACTTCGGCGTCTCTAACTTCTCACCACGTCAATTCGACTTGCTGCAATCTCGATTAGGCAAGCCACTCGTCACCAACCAAGTTGAAATCAATCCACTGAACTTCGAAGTTGCCCATGACGGCACGCTAGATCAACTGCAGATGAACCGCATTCGCCCAATGGCGTGGTCTTGTCTTGGTGGCGGTAGCATCTTCAGTGGCGATTCAGCGCAAGCGATTCGTGTTCGTGATGAGCTAGAAGCGATTCGCAAAGAAGTGGGTGCCGACAGCATTGATCAAGTGATCTACGCATGGGTACGCCGTTTACCGTCTAACCCAATTGCCATTATTGGCTCTGGTAAGATTGAGCGCGTTGAGACAGCTGTTGATGCACTGAAAATTGAACTGACTCGCGAGCAGTGGTACCGCGTATGGGTTGCATCTAAAGGTCACGGTGTGCCATAGAAAGCAATTCATATAGAAGCGAAAGCCAGCTAAGAAAGCTGGCTTTTTTGTGTTCGCCTAACCTATTTCTGCAAAACTGTGATTAAGGTGGAATAATTTTCAAAAACACTCATAATGCACTCTGTTTTTCACCAGTTGGATATTTCCATTGAGCACTTCAAAATTCTCTTCAATCGCCCTTAAACCAGAGCTTCTAAATACGTTAGATTCTCTTGGTTATACTGAAATGACGCCGATCCAAGCGTTAAGTCTTCCTACTATCCTAAATGGCAAGGACGTTATCGGTCAGGGTAAAACGGGTTCAGGTAAAACAGCTGCTTTTGGTTTAGGCGTGCTGCAGAACCTACGCGTTAAGCGTTTCCGTGTTCAGTCTTTAGTGTTATGTCCGACTCGTGAGCTTGCAGACCAAGTAGCAAAAGAGATCCGTACTCTTGCTCGTGGTATTCACAATATTAAAGTGCTGACACTATGTGGCGGTATGCCAATGGGCCCACAGATTGGTTCATTAGAGCATGGCGCACACATTCTTGTGGGCACTCCTGGTCGTATTCTTGACCACCTAGAGAAAGGCCGTATTGACCTGTCTGAGCTGAACACACTTGTGTTAGATGAAGCGGATCGCATGCTAGAGATGGGTTTTCAAGACGCTTTGGACGCAGTGATTGAAGCGGCGCCAAAAGAACGCCAAACTCTGCTATTCAGTGCAACTTTCCCTAAACAGATCAAATCTGTTGCAGACCGCATTATGCGCAACCCAGAAATGGTGAAGGTTGAGTCAACGCATGACCACTCAAGCATCCAGCAACACTTCTACAAGCTAGAAGGTTCTGAAGCTCGTGATGATGCTCTAGAGTTGCTGCTACTTCATCACCAACCGGAATCTGCGGTTGTGTTCTGTAACACTAAGAAAGAAGTGCAGAACGTAAACGATGAGCTAAGCCACCGTGGTTTCAGTGTTATCGAACTTCATGGCGACATGGAACAGCGTGAACGTGACCAAGCTTTGGTTCAGTTCTCAAATAAAACCATCTCGATTCTAGTGGCGACAGACGTTGCGGCTCGTGGTCTTGATGTTGATAACCTAGATGCTGTATTCAACTTTGAATTGTCTCGTGACCCTGAAGTTCACGTACACCGCATTGGTCGTACTGGCCGTGCAGGAAGCAAGGGCGTTGCTATCAGCTTCTTTAGTGAGAAAGAGATGTACCGTGTTGCTCAAATTGATGAGTACATGGATATGCCGATTGAGCCATCTGAGCTTCCAGCAAAACCCATTGCTAAGCCGTACTACTCAAACATGGTAACCATTCAGATTGATGGCGGTAAGAAAGCTAAGCTTCGTGCAGGTGATATTCTTGGTGCATTGACTGGTCAAGGTGGTATTGATGGTAAATCAGTAGGTAAGATCAACTTGTTCGCAATGCGCGCTTACGTTGCTGTAGAACGCTCTGTAGCTAAGAAAGCACTGAACAAGATCGAATCAGGTAAAATGAAGGGTCGTCAATTCCGCGCCCGAATCTTGAAGTAATTCGAGATTGAACCCCTTTGCTGCGATATGTCTAATTAATGATATTGCTAACTAATGACATTGCAGTAAAGGGTGTTCCACAAAATGCCACTCAAGTTTCTTTGTTTAGGTTTATCGACCTAGTCCTCTATATCAAAGCATTATTCATCGGGTCTTATCGAATAAAGATCGTTGATATGTTTTCCTTCGTTAATATACCAATTCATCGCTTCCTGTCGATTGTGAACGAATATCGTAATTGTGGTTATTGAACCATCGTCAAAATAACAAAGCTCATATTCTAAATCGCTTGGGTGCTCAGGAATAGCGGCCATAGCTTGCCTCCCAAATATCAATCATTTGAAAACACGCTACCCCGTTTCTTTTATAGAGTTCGTATTAGGTCAAATGAGTAATAAAAATCAAGTTATATCACTGCCGTTAATTATTTTTAGTTTAATCATTTGCCTAAATAGACGGTTTAGCAAGGTGAAGTCTCAATTTATCTGAAAGTTTTTACGATCAGCTGCTTTTATAGCTAATGTTATAAGATCAAGGGTGAATCTGATAAATCTGTTTACAGGTTCGCTGATCAGTAAAGGGTTGTGAGAGGGTGAAATGAGAAAATGCCGTTGGTTAGTGACATTGGTGTGCTTTCTATTTGCTGGGTGTGGGACGAAATTCGCCTATAACAATATCAGTTGGTTTGCGGTCAGCTATATCGAGGACTTTGTTTCGTTATCCAATAACCAAGAGTCCGAGTTAGAAGCCCGTTTAGACTCATTGCAAGCTTGGCATAAAGAAACTCAACTTCCTCAGTATATTTCTCAATTAGAAGCGATTCAAAGTATTGCTCGTGCCGATATGAATTCTGCGTTTATCGTCGACCAAAGTGAGCAAATTAAGAATCATATTCGTGCGATCGTTAATAAGTTTGCACCCGATGTTTACGCGTTAAGTATGCAACTTAGCCCTAAGCAAGATAGCGAGTTCTTAAAAAACTTTAGAGAAAAACAGCAACACTATTACGAAGAAAGATTGTCGTTGAATGACGAAGACTCCAGAGAGCGATATCGAAATCGCATAGAAGAGAGACTAGAGCGATGGCTAGGATCGGTGTCGAAACAACAAAAGCAGATTATTTATACTTGGTCTCAAGAGTGGGTAAATACCAACGATAACTGGCGCCAATATCAAAATAATACCTACCAAGATCTCACAACACTGATGGAAAAGAAGAGTGATCTACATATCGCTCAGCCAATTATTATGAACTTGCTTATGAATAACGAAGCTTATTATCCAGACGAATTGGAATCTGAGCTTAATAAGAATATGCAGACATCAGCCAAATTTTTGGTGGATATCGCCGCAATCAGTAGTGATAAGCAATGGTCTTATTTCCTGAATGAATTAGACAGTCTCAAGTCAACGCTAGTGACACTGCAGGAGTAGGGCACGAGTAAGCTTCGTTAATAACTAAAAAGGCTGATTGTGTTAAACCAATCAGCCTTTCAAACATTATCGTATGGTAAGGATTTTAACCTCGATTACTCATCAGCAACTTTGGAATAGAGCCTTTCGCTGTCTTCGATATTTTTTGCATCAGTTGAAAGCTTGGTTGCTGAATACCGTGGTCGCTTTGCAGCTCATCAATCATCAATAACCACAGTCTAGCTGTCATTTCTGAATCGGCTAACGCTCTGTGGAAGGTGCCGTCGTTGTCGATATTCTTGAAACGCACAAGGTCGCCTAGCTTATGAGTCGGTGCGTCTTGGATTAGGCGGCGAGCAATCAGCATTGAGCAGGCAAATTGTCCATTGTAATCACGACCAATGTTATCTAACTCTGCATCAAGAAAGCGTTTATCAAATGAGGCATTGTGAGCGACAAGTTGGCTGTCTTGAATGAAGTCTGCAAATTCATCCATCACTTCACTGCAACTGGCCGCTGTGCTTAACATGCGGTTACTGATTCCGGTATAGCCTTCAATGAATCCACTGACACGAAACCCTGGGTTCATGAGTTGTTGGAAGGTGTCGACGACTTCGCCATTAACGAGTTTCACCGCACCGATTTCAATCGCTCGGTCACCCATATTTGGTGATAAGCCTGTGGTTTCGAAATCGAGAACGATAACGGAGTCTGCGGAGTGTGTAGCCATCGTGTTTCCTAATTGCTATTGGGTGGTATCGTTTTATATGAGGCGTTTGGTGCTGCTATTAATAAGTTATTGATTATTGCTGCTGATAGTGAGCTCAGTGTAACCCGTCGAATCATCATGCTCTCTGTGGAAGGTCAAAGTATCGTAACGGTGAACAATCAATTCAGCGGTGGTGGCGATAATCGTTCCCTCCAGCAGATGCCCGCCAATCACATCGCCATTCTCATCAGCAACGGATATATGAACGTGCTGATGGTTAGGCGTTAACGTTGCCATCACAGATACGATTTCGAACGGAGCTTGAACTAGCTTGGTGTTGTTGGCATTAGCTAAGCGAATATTGAGTTGAGAAACACATCCTACACAAGACGCAATAGAGCCCGCGGAGATATTGTGTGCTGTCACTAGCCTCTGGATCTCAAGCTTTAGGTCTTGGCCTCGGGTTAATCTCGTTGCGATAGGAGTAATCATCTCAATACCTCTGTTTTATCTGTGTATCAAAGAACAAAACGAAGCCACAGAGGGCTTCGTTTAAGTAATACGCCGGCTAACACGTTATCGCTGCTAGTTAAGCTTTGATAGTTACTTGCCTTCTTTCTCTTGCTGTTCTCTTTTCTTCTTAGGAACGAAGTTCAATACTGAAATTGGTACTTCTTTGCGTGGTTCGAAACCTTCAACAACGCGACGTTCAATCAAGTGACCGAGACGCTTTTCAATAATGCACAGGTTCTTGAAGTTATCTTTCGATAGGAAAGAGATCGCTTCGCCAGACGCATCAGCACGGCCTGTACGACCAATACGGTGAACATAGTCATCAGCAGGGAAAGGCATGTCGTAGTTTACCACGCGGCTTAGGTTGTCGATATCGATACCACGAGCAGCAACGCCAGTCGCTACCAAGTACTTTAGACGACCTTTCTTGAAGTCAGCCAAGATCTTTTCACGGATCGCTTGGCTGCGTCCACTGTGGAAAGCTTCTGCCTGAATGCCACGCTTTTCAAGTTGAGCCACTAACTTAGCCGCGCCATGTTTAGTTTCGATAAAGATAAGCGCTTGATCCCAATTACCTTCGGTAATCATGTGGCTCAATAGTGCTGACTTACGGTCTTTATCTACCGTTACCAACCATTGCTCAATGTTCGCTTTAGACGCGTCAGTTTTCGCAATTGAAATCTCTTCCGCTTCACTGATAGCACTTTTCGCTAGCGCACGAACTGGCGTTGAAAGCGTTGCCGAGAACAGTAGGTTTTGGATGTCTTGTGGTAAACGCGCAATGATCTTGTTGATGTCTTCAATGAAACCCATGTCTAGCATGCGGTCTGCTTCATCAAGAACCAATACTTCAACTTCATCAAAGTGAACGGCACGTTGTCCGTACATGTCGATCAAACGACCTGGAGTTGCAACCAGAATATCAACACCTTCAATCAGACGATCTTTTTGATGTTGGTAAGACACGCCACCGTACATCGCTAATGAAGTTAGGTTTAGGAACTTAGCGTACTTAGTGATGTTCTGTTCAACCTGAACAGCCAGCTCACGAGTCGGTGTAAGAATCACGGCGCGAATACGTTTTTTACGCTGCGTTTCACCTTTGCTTAGCATTTCTAAGATAGGGAGAACAAAGCTCGCAGTTTTACCTGTACCCGTTTGTGCTGCCGCAATAAGGTTCTTACCAGAAAGTACAATCGGAATTGCTTTTTCTTGAATAGAGGTTGGCTTTTCATAGCCTTGTTTTGCAACGGCTTTAACAATAGGTGAGCTTAATCCAAGCTTGGAAAATGGCATAAGTTTCTCGGTATGATTTGGCTAAATAGCGATGGAAAGGTTTAACAATCTTATACAAGGATAAGATTAATGGCGGCATTCTACCATGTTGCTTGTGTACTGCTAGTCACATGCAATAAAAAATCCAGTGTCGACAAGACACTGGATTTTAGTTTTGGTTGATTGCGATCTAGCTTTGCTTTATTGAAAATGCTTAAGCGATCTCAATCTTCTCAGCTTGGTTCAGCTCTACCATTGATAGTGCTAGCGCTTCTGCAGCCTTAATCCCATCAATACCAGCAGAAAGGATACCGCCTGCGTAGCCCGCACCTTCACCTGCAGGGAAGAAGCCCTTTAAGTTGATGCTTTGGAAGTCTTTGCCACGTTTGATGCATACAGGAGAAGAGGTACGAGTCTCAACACCGGTTAGTAGGCCGTCTGGCGTAGAGAAACCTTTGATCTTCTTCTCGAACGCTGGGATTGCTTCACGAATCGCTTCGATAGCAAAATCAGGCAGCGCTTTTGAAATGTCTGTTAGGTGGATACCCGGCGTGAAAGACGGTTGTACTTCACCGATTGCACTTGGATCGCGACCTTTCAGGAAGTCACCGATTTTCTGTGCTGGTGCATCGTAGTTTTCGCCACCAAGAACATAAGCACCGCTTTCTAGTTCTCGCTGTAAACGGATACCAGCCAGTGCATCACCTGGGTAATCACGTTCTGGGTCGATACCTACAACGATTGCGCTGTTTGCGTTACGTTCTGCACGAGAGTATTGGCTCATGCCGTTAGTTACTACGCGACCTTCTTCAGATGTTGCAGCTACTACAGTGCCACCTGGGCACATACAGAAGCTGTACACAGTGCGGCCATTCTTACAGTGGTGAACGAGTTTGTAGTCCGCAGCACCTAGGATTGGGTTGCCTGCGTTCTTACCGAAACGAGCTTCATCGATCATCGATTGCTTGTGTTCGATACGGAAACCAACAGAGAAAGGCTTCGCTTCCATGTAAACGCCACGATCGTACAGCATTTCAAACGTGTCACGAGCACTGTGGCCAACAGCCAATACCACGTGACGAGATTTGATCTCTTCACCGTTAGAAAGCGTTAGGCCAGTGATTTGACCGTCTTCCATGTGAACGTCGTCTACACGAGTGCTGAAGCGGATTTCGCCACCTAGTTCAATGATAGAAGCACGCATCTTTTCGATCATGGTAACCAGTTTGAAGGTACCGATGTGCGGCTTGCTTACGTATAGAATTTCTTCTGGTGCGCCAGCTGCAACGAACTCTTCGATTACTTTACGGCCGTAGTGTTTTGGATCTTTCACTTGGCTGTATAGCTTACCGTCAGAGAAGGTACCTGCGCCGCCTTCACCAAACTGCACGTTTGATTCAGTGTTTAGAGTGCGCTTACGCCAGAAACCAAAGGTATCTTTCGTACGTTCACGAACTTCTTTACCACGCTCAACAATGATTGGGTTGAAGCCCATTTGAGCAAGTACTAGGCCAGCGAACAGACCACAAGGGCCAAAACCGATAACCACAGGGCGCTCAGTTTGGTTCTCAACCGCTTTAGCAACAAACTTGTACTCCATATCAGGAGTCACTTTTACGTGCGGGTCGCTGATGAATTGTTCTAACAATTCAGCTTCGTTTTCAACGAGAACATCAAGCGTGTAGATAAGTAAGATCTTTGATTTCTTACGAGCATCGTAGCCACGTTTAAAGATATTAAAAGAGAGTACCTGATCAGAGTTAATACTAAGTTTCGCTTCAATAGCGTCTTGAATAGCAGACTCTTCATGGTCTAGTGGGAGTTTAATTTCGGTTAAACGTATCATTTCGATGTCTCGTTTTTTATAGGTGTCTTAGCTAGATCGTTTATTAGTACAGAGTTTGATGAAAACGCTGATGCTCAAAGAAACGATAAGCTCACAATGGCGCGCATTTTACGAGAAATTGATTTATCTGTCATACTAATTTGGAAACATGGAGCAAATAGACACGATATTAGAGCCGTATGATGTTGAATTTTGCTTTGGGATGAGTATTATCCCCATTCTTCAATTTTGACTAACTTATAGAGCAGAGCATCATGGCATTTGTCGTAGGCGATAATTGTATTCAATGTAAATACACAGACTGTGTGGCCGTGTGCCCCGCAGATGCGTTCCATGAAGGCCCAAATTTCATGGTAATCAACCCAATCGAATGTATTGATTGTGGCTTGTGTGTACCTGAATGTGATGCTCAAGCGATCTTCCAAGAAGATGAGTTACCAGAAGACCAAAAGATCTTCATTGAAGTGAACGCAGAGCTCGCTGAGATTTGGCCTGTGCAAACGGAAGTAAAAGCACCAATGGATGACGCTGAAAAGTGGAATGGTGTTGCTGACAAGTTGGCAATGCTAGAAAAGTAATTGCTAAAAAGAACTCAAATAAAAAGGCGTACTGATTTAATCAATACGCCTTTTTTAATATTTGAACGCTGTCGACTGGATTGCTAGCTTATGAGATCTAGCTATGCTGACGACGCATGTTATCGAGGATGATACCTGTCGCCATCGCCACGTTTAAAGATTCTGCGCCACCGAATGCTGGAATCGTAATCTTGTCTGTCACGAATTTAGCCGCATGTTCACGGATACCGTGAGACTCGCTACCCATCAGCAAAATGCCGTTGGCAGTGAAATCAGTCTTATGAACACTTTCACCTTCTAAAAACGCGCCGTAAACCGGCAGGTTCGCTTGCTCTAAGTAAGCAGGTAAGTCCGTTTGGCTTACGTGTACTCGGCCAAAGCTACCCATAGTCGCGCTGATCGTTTTAGGGTTGTATGGGTCTGCGCAATCGCTGCTCGCGACAATATGCTTGATACCATACCAGTCTGCTACGCGAATGATCGTACCTAGGTTGCCCGGGTCAGATACGCCATCAAGCGCGATCATCAAACCTGTCGCTTCCGGTAATTCAACCTTTGGAATCTCAACCACGGCAATTGCCGCATTGTTACTGACCAAAGTACTCGCTTTGGTTAGATCGTCTAGCGAGGCTTCAACACAATCAAACTCAATCAGTGATGCGTGATTTTCAGATAAGAAATCAGCAGTAGCAAAGACGTTCTTCACGACTAAGTCACTATTGAATAGCTCAAGAACGTTCTTTTCACCTTGAACTAGAAAGAGGCCGTGGGCTTTACGTTGTTTCTTTTGGCCCAAAGCACGAAGGAGTTTTAATTGGTTTTTTGAAATCATGTTTTTATCCTAGATATAAGCCCGCGCATTATAGAGCAAAGGTTAGATAACCAAAAGTGCGATAAGCTAATGCGATCCATATAAAAGCAAAAGCGACCCACTTAAAAACAAAAGCGCACTAAATAGTGCGCTCTTATAGGATTAACTTAAGCTCAACAGAACCTGATAAGCTTAGCCTACTGCTTAATACGGTACAGGATAGCGCTTAAAGACGGTGTTGATATCAGTCAGAATCTCTTCAGAAAGCGGCTTGCTGAACGCTGCTATGTTCTCTTTGAGCTGTTCCATGGTGGTTGCACCAATAATGGTTGAGGTAACGCCATCCACTTGGTTACACCATGCTAAGGCGAGCTGACTCGGCGTGAATCCATGAGCGTTTGCCACTTCTACGTAGCCTTTAACTGCTTCATTAGCCAATTCAGTATCACGGAAAATGCCTTTGCGCTGCATGTAAGTCCAACGGCTGCCTTCCGGCCTTGCGCCATCAATGTATTTGCCACTAAGCATACCGGCCGCCAAAGGTGACCACGGTAAGTAAGCGACGTCTTCATGCACGCAGTTTTCAATCAAATATGGCCAGTCTTTCGTGTGTAGCAGGCTGAATTCATTTTGGATAGAGACCATACGCGGCAAGTCATGCTTCTCGGCTAACTTGAGGTAAGTGTTAATGCCCCAAGTGCTGTCATCGGATAGACCGACGTGGCGGATTTTGCCGGCTTTAATACAGCTTGCCAGCGCTTGTAAGATCTCCAACATTTCAGCTTCATGCTGTTGTCGGTCGATGTCGCTAAAACGAATCTGATTAGGGAAATGTTTACCGAAGTGAGGTGTTGTGCGATTTGGCCAGTGAAGTTGGTACAGATCGATGTAATCCGTTTGCAAGCGCTTTAGTGATGCATCAACAGCGGCGATCACCGCTTCACCTGTGATAGGGCCACCGTTACGAACCCAAGGCAATCCAGGACCAGCAATCTTACTGGCAATGATCAACTCTTGGCGACGCTGTGGATTGCGTGACAACCAGTTACCGATAATCGCTTCGGTTTTGCCATAGGTATCAGGAGAAGGCGGCACTGCGTACATTTCTGCCGTATCAATAAAGTTAATACCTTGGCTTAATGCGTATTCGATCTGTTGGTCGGCTTGTTGTTGAGTATTTTGCAGCCCCCAAGTCATACTACCAAGACAGATTCGGGAAACGGGAATTTGACTACTTCCTAACTTTGAATATTCCATTGAATTCAGGATTCCTGTTGTTGGGTTCTCTGGTACTCGCATTATAGTTTTGAAAAGAGGGCGAGTGAGGAATGAAAACGAATATGAATTATTAGCACAAAATGGTAAGACAAGGTATGGCTTGAGGTACTTTAATGAGTCATTTCTCAGCGCTGTGATCAGCAAGCATTAGTTGTGAAAATGGTATGCAAGAAGGGATTAGTGGAAAAGGTAATGTAACGACAGTTTTAGCGCATTCGAACGCCGAATAATGAGTACTGCATTAGAAATAAAAAAGCTCTACCGGATAGTGAGTAGAGCGTTTTTATAGGGGGTCTTAATGGTACTAGAGATCCATTCAGTTACTAGGCTGCGTTTGTATCGAACCCGCCTTGGGTCTGCGCCTGCTTTAGAGCTTCCTGCCTTTGAACTTCTTTCTCAGTTAATACTGGCTGAAGTGTTTCCTCAGAGGCTTGAGGATAGAAAATGAAATATTTATTAATCGTCATAACTATATCTCCGTGTAACGTATGACAGATTCTGCATCAAGGATAAACTGTGATCATCATCCACTTTGTACTTTTTTTAGGCTGAGAGCGAAGGGCGTAGAATGCGTACAAAGCGACCGCTTATCATCCGTATGCAATATTGGAACTGACGAAACCCTCTGTTTTCAAGTATAGGAAGCCTATCTAATTTCACACAATAATGATTTAGAGCAATTACATACATGGTCAGGGGCGTAAGATGAAAAACCTCGCTACTGACTCTGCGTACGTATTTTTCTAATAACAAATTACTTATCAATGCGCCCTAACTATTAAGTCAGTAAATCAATTACTTAATCCATGGTGAGATGAATTATGGAAAAGCTTGTAGAACGTTTTCTGAATTACGTTACTTTCGATACTAAATCCGACCCTTCTAACCCACAGTGCCCAAGTTCACCGGGTCAAATCACCTTTGCAGAAGTCTTAAAATCAGAATTGATCGCATTAGAGCTAGTTGATGTCTCTTTAGATCAAAATGGCTATTTGATGGCGAAACTGCCGTCGAACGTCGATTATTCAGTACCTGCGATTGGGTTTGTCGCGCACATGGATACCGCTCCTGACGCATCAGGTGCGAACGTGAAACCACAGGTGATTAGAGATTACCAAGGCGGAACGATAGAATTAGGCACAAGTGGTGAGAGCTTAAACCCAAGCCAATACCCAGATCTTGATGCTCTTCATGGTCATGACCTTATTACAACCGATGGTACTACTCTACTTGGTGCCGACAACAAAGCGGGCATTGCTGAAATCATCAGCGCGATTGCTTACCTGAGAGCGAATCCAGAGATTAAACACGGCGACATCTGCATTGGTTTCACACCGGATGAAGAGATTGGCCGCGGGGCGAACCTGTTTGACGTTGAAAAGTTTGGTGCCGAGTGGGCGTACACCATCGATGGTGGTCCAGTAGGGGAGTTGGAATTTGAGAACTTCAATGCCACAAGTGCTGACGTTATTTGCCATGGCGTCAACGTTCACCCGGGTACCGCAAAAGGTAAAATGGTGAACTCGATGAATATTGCGGCGCAATTCCAATTGATGATGCCTGCGCAAGAAACACCAGAGTGCACAGAAGGTTATGAAGGCTTTTACCACCTGAAGTCGGCTGAAATGGGTGTAGCTCGCTCTGAATTGGGTTACATCATCCGTGATTTTGAACGTGAATGTGTAGAAGCGCGTAAGGCATTCATGCAACAGAAAGTGGATGAGTTGAATGAGCGTCTTGAGAAAGGCCGTGTTGAGTTGGTGTTAACTGATAGCTACTTCAACATGAAGGAGATGGTTGAACCGCATCAACATATTATTGAATTAGCAAAGCAAGCGATGATTGAGTGCGATGTTGAGCCAATGATCAAGCCTATCCGAGGTGGTACAGATGGTGCTCGCCTATCGTTCATGGGGCTACCATGTCCGAATATCTTTACTGGTGGCTACAACTTCCACGGTATTCATGAGTTCATTACCATTCAAGGCATGGAGCAAGCGGTAAAAGTGATTGTCGAATTGTCTCAACGTACAGCGACGCATTACCAAAAATAGAACATCAGAGCGTTATATCTCTTTGTATTTTTGAGAGTATTCAATAATACTCTCTTTAAGCATAAGGGAGTACGCGATGAAAAAGTTAGTTTTACTTTGCACCCACATAGCCGTGGGTGCTTTTGGTTTTGGGCTTGGTGTCTATTCATTACCTATCTTGATTGAACCTGATTCCCCATCTTCGAGTTCAGTTGAAGCGGTCTCACAACAGGCTATTTATACGGGCAAGTTCAGCAAAGATCGCCAAGACAGTGATTTCTTACATTGGGGCGAGGGCATCGTATCTGTGTCTGAAAGTGCGATAGCTTTTGAAGGTGAGTTGGCGCCGGGACCTGATTACAAGGTTTACCTCTCGCCTAAGTTTATTGAAACCGAGCAAGCTTTCAATGACAGCAAGAACGAGTTACTGAGAGTCGGAGATGTGAAAACATTCGACCGTTTTATGGTTGCTCTTCCCGAAGGCACTGATCTTAATCGATTTAATACCGTTGTGATTTGGTGTGAAACTTTTGGTCAATTTATTACTTCAGCCAAGATAAAATGATAGCCTTAGCTAGGTTAATATCAGAATGAACACGAGCGCTCAGGAGTTGAGCGCTTTTTCATAGCACTGATATTAGCGGCTTTCTTGTAAAGCTAACCGTTGTAAAGCTAACTGTTGTAATGCTAAGGAATAAGTAATGGAAAAGTTGTGGCAAGTAATTGATTTTCTACTCGCTCATAAGTTTATTTTTAGTGCGTTGATTATCACTATTATCTTAATCATTCGCCGAATCACCTTGTCTCAAATAAGAGGTGATGTTGCTTTCCTTAGCGAAGACCAACGTAACTGGATGTCACGAACCAAAAACGGCACGTTTGCGATTATTGTTGTGACGTTATTTGTGTTGTGGAAATCCGAAATCAGCGAATTTGCACTGTCAGTTACGGCTATTGCTGTTGCTATCGTCGTTGCGTCTAAAGAGATCATTTTGTGTTTCACTGGTTCTATTCAACGTGCGAGTTCTCGCTCATTTAGAATTGGTGACTGGATTGAGGTGGGTAAAATCAGCGGTGAGGTGATTGAGCACAATTTGATGGCGACTGTGATACAAGAAATCGATTTGTATCATGGGCAGTATCACTTCACTGGCAAGACTGCCACGCTGCCCAACAGCATGTTCTTCACTTATCCGGTAAAGAACCTAAACTTCATGAAGCGCTATGTTTATCATAACTTTTTTGTGACGGTGAAAGACTTTGTAAACCTATACCCTATGGTTCCGAGTCTTATTGTAAAAATTGAAGAGCATTGCGAAGAGTTTATCGATGTTGCCCGCCGTTACAACGGCGTGATCGAAAAGCACGCTGGCGTTGACTTACCGGGTTCTGAGCCTCACATCCATATCACGAGCAGTTCGACGGGTGAGCAAGAAGTACATTTTATGATTTTCTGCCCGACCGAAAAAGCGATTCATTTAGAGCAAGACATTCGCAAAGACTTTATGGAAGCATACGCTGAAGCGTTTCCTGCCAGCACTTAATTCTGCAGTCCGCTGAGTCCTAAACAAAAGAAAGCCGAGAGCGATAATATCGACTCTCGGCTTTTTTGTTCTTGTTATCTATTTCTGAGATTAGTCTAGATCAGCGAGTGGTAACCAATCCACTTGTACACCCGCTTGCTCAAACATATCTTGGCTAACTTTAATTTTGTCGCCCCAGCGAGAAAGGAAGTCTTCACTTTGCTCTGGGCAGTGAACCGCAGAAATACCGGTTTGGATGATTTTCGCTGCGCAGTTTGGACAAGGGAAGTGAGTTACCCAGATTTCACAACTGTCCAAATCACGCTTGGCGAATAAAATTGCATTTTCTTCAGCGTGAAGCGTCTTGAGGTACTTCATTTCTCTGTCATCAGTATCCGCACTATCAGACACGCCATGTGGGTAGCCATTAAAACCAACGGAAACAATACGGTTGTGCTTAGTGATTACGGCGCCGACTTGAGTTGAAGGATCTTTACTCCAAGAACCGACCAATTCCGCCATTTGATAGAAACGTTTAGCCCATTTTGAAATCATGAGAATTCCTTAACAATTAAATGTGAATGCTTATCTGTCTGACAATACATTATGTTAGACAATATCCATAGAGAACAAAAGCTGAGAGATTGATTTACTTAGGAATTGTAGCGTGTTTGTAATGACTTTATAAGCACTTGGTTTCAATTAACATATTGATACACTTTTGCGAGTTATAATTGATATTCCTCGGACATTTGAAGCAATTGTGTTACGTAACTTTTATGCTGTTCAATTTCTCATAAGTGACGGTATAACCATGCGTAAAAAGTTAATCCTTACGGCTCTTGCAAGCTCTCTTATTCTTGCTGGATGTGGGCAAGATGCTCAAAATACTAAGCAAGCGCCTTTACCTCTCGTAGCTGTACAGGATGTTAGCGTTGTTTCTCACCAACAAAGTAAGTCGTACATCGGTCGTATTGAAGCCGTTGAAGACACGGCTATCACAGCGCAAGTTTCAGGCTATTTACAAAGCCGTCATTTCAATGAAGGTCAAATGGTCGAAAAGGGCCAGTTACTTTACTCCATTGAACCATCTTCATTTGAAGCAGAAGTAGCAAGCGCGAAAGCGGCTGTTGCTCAAGCGAATGCCAACCTTAAAAAAGCCGAACTTGATTTTAACCGCGGTAAGAACCTGCTTCCAAAGGGCAGTATTTCGCAGTCGGAGTTTGATGCATTGACGGCAAACTTATTAGGTTCGCAAGCACAGCTTGAAGCAAGCCAAGCACAGCTAAATGCCGCGAATGTTCAGCTTTCTCATACCAAAATCATCGCGCCTTTCTCTGGAAGAATCAGTGACACGAAAGTAAGTAAAGGTGACCTAGTTTCACCGTCTTCAGGTGTGTTGACAACTTTGGTTAGCCTAGACCCAATCCATGCGTCGTTTAGTATCAGTGAGCGTGAGCGTATTGAGTTAGGTATGGACCGCATTGAAGGTGACGGCAGCAGTGATTCTGATCGTGTTGAAGTTCAGATCATGCTTGAGAATGGTGAAGCATTCGAACACCTAGGCCAACTGGATTTCTTAGGTAACCGAATCAATCTTAATACAGGCACAATCGCAATGCGTGCGATTGCCGATAATCCAGATCAGCAACTACTTCCGGGCCAGCACGTTCGTGTGGACCTAAGAGAGAAGCAATCTATTGATGTTGTGACTATCCCGCGCCGCGCGGTTCAAACTGACCTTGAAGGTGACTTTGTGATGGTTTTGGTTGAAGGCGAGAGTGCGCCTGTCGCTGAGCGTAGAAACATCGAGATGGGTAGACAAGTTGAAGGTGGTGTGATTGTTCACTCTGGACTAGAGAAGGATGACGCAGTTATCACTCAAGGCTTACAGCGTGTGCGTAATGGTATGTCTGTTCGCATTCAACCTACTGCTGAACAAGCTGAGTAAGGGGCTTATTTATGTTGAGTCGTTTCTTTATTCAAAGGCCTAAGTTTGCCCTTGTAATATCCATAATTTTAACGCTGGCGGGGGCTATCTCTCTCGCTATCTTGCCAGTGGCGGAATATCCAAAAATTAGTCCGCCTTCTGTTAGTGTTACCGCGTTCTATACTGGTGCAAGTGCTGAAGTAGTAGAGCAGGCGATAGCCGACCCCATAGAAACGTCGGTTAACGGCGTTGAAGATATGATTTACATGTCTTCTAAGAGTGCTAATGATGGTTCCTACAACCTTAATGTGACCTTTGATGTTGGAACTGATCCAGATATGGCTCAGGTCAACGTTCAGAACCGAGTTGCTCAAATCGAATCAAAGCTTCCTCAGGAAGTTAGAATGGTGGGCGTCACCGTTAAAAAGCGCTCACCTGACCTTTTGATGGTATTGAACTTCTATTCGCCAAACGGTGAGTACGACGATCAATTCCTGATCAACTACGTGAACTTAAACATTAAAGACCAATTGGCTCGTGTAAAGGGCATTAGTGAAGTTAACGTTTTGGGTGGTGGTGAATACGCGATGCGTGTTTGGTTAGATCCCGAGAAAATGGCTAACCTGAATATAACCACCTCTGACGTGAATCGCGCGTTGGCGGAGCAGAACGTTCAAGTTGCTGCAGGTCGTATTGGAGCAGCACCTTATAACGACGCACAAGAGGTACAGTTCAACTTGGTAACAAAAGGTCGACTAGAAACGGCTGATGAGTTTGAAAATGTTGTGCTTCGTGCAAATCAAGACGGTTCAACGGTTTACCTAAAAGACATTGCACGTGTTGAGCTTGGTAAAAAGTTCTACGATGGTAATGGCAAATACCGTGGTCAAGACGCTTCAATCGTAACGCTGTCACTTCAGTCAGACGCTAACGCGCTGGAAAGTGGTAAAGCGGTCATGGCGATGCTCGACAACCTAAGCAAGAACTTCCCTGAAGGCGTTGCTTATGAAGCGAGTTATGACACCACACTCTTCGTTGCAGAGTCGATCAAAGGCGTAGTAAAAACGCTAATCGAAGCTATTTTGCTGGTTATCGCAGTTACCTACTTGTTCTTGGGTAGTGCACGTGCAACCTTGATTCCTGTAGTCGCGATTCCAGTATCTTTGATCGGTACGTTTGCCATCATGCAGATGACGGGTTTTACCATCAATACGGTAACCTTGTTCGGTTTGATATTGGCGATTGGTATTGTAGTAGATGATGCGATCTTGGTTATCGAGAACGTTGATACCACGATGGCCAAAGATCCAACGATTTCACCGCGTAAAGCCACGCTTATCGCGATGAAAGAAGTAACCGGTCCGATCGTTACGTCTACCTTGGTTCTACTTGCGGTATTCATCCCAGTAGCGATGCTGCCAGGTATTACCGGCATCATGTATCGTCAGTTCGCCCTGACTATTTGTATCGCAGTTGTTATCTCTTCGATTAACGCACTAACGTTGTCACCAGCATTGTGTTCACTGGTTCTTAAACAGGGCGGTGGTAACACAGCACGTTGGTACCAAGCGTTTAACCGTGGTCTTGAATCAGTAACCAACAAATACGGTCAAATTGCAGGCTTCCTTGTGAAAAAGGGCGTTCTACTATTTACCTTCTTTGTTGTGGCACTAGCAGCGGTAACTTACTTCGCGAAAACCACCTCTACGGCGTTTGTACCTCAAGAAGATAAGGGCATCTTGCTGGTCAATGTGCAGCTTCCTGATGCGGCATCACTGTCTCGTACCGAGGATGTGACTAAGCAATTATTAGAGATGGTTGAGCAAGAGCCGGGTGTTGATGGCGTGACGCTGGTCAACGGCTACGCATTCATGACTGGCGCTTCTGCATCGAATGGTGCGTCGATGTTCATCAAACTCCACGATTGGGATATGCGTAACGCACTGGACGGTCAGCATTCGGCGCAAGCTATTTCTCAGCGTATTAATGGTCGAGCAGCAACAGAACTGCCTCAAGCGATTGTATTTGCAATGGGACCTCCAGCAGTTCCGGGTATGGGTGCAGCGTCTGGTTTTGAGTTTGTTCTCGAAGATACATTAGGCCGTAGCCGTACTGACCTAGCGATGGTTATGAATGACGTGATTGCAGAGGCGACCAAGCAGCCTGAGATTTCACACACATTCAGTACCTTCCGTGCAAATGTGCCGCACTACTATGTCGACATTGATCGTGAGAAAGCGCAACAACTTGGAATTCCGTTGTCGGAAATCTTCCAAACACTACAAGGCAACCTTGGTTCGTTGTACGTGAATGATTTCACCATGTTTGGTAAGAACTTCCGCGTAACCATGCAAGCAGACAGTGAACACCGTAGCAGCATGGATGATCTCCAACGATTCCACGTGCGTTCGTCTAATGGTGAGATGATCCCGTTAAGTACATTAGTGACTTACGATCAGATCTTCGAACCAGATGTAGCATGGCGTTACAACATGTACCGCAGTGCAGTGATCCAAGGCCAACCTGCGCCGGGTTACTCAAGTGGTGATGCGATTGCGGCAATGGAACGTGTCGCGGCTGACGTGCTGCCTCAGGGCTACCAGTACGAATGGACCGGCATGGCTTACCAAGAAGTACTCGCAGGTAACCAAGCGATCTTCGCGTTCGCATTGGCACTGATCTTCATCTACTTGTTCATGGTGGCTCAATACGAGAGTTGGACCATACCGATTGCGATTATCTTAGTAGTACCGGTCGCAACCTTAGGTTCCTTCTTGGCGTTGAACCTAACAGGCACACCGCTGAACCTATATGCACAGATTGGTTTAGTTCTCTTGATAGCCTTGGCCGCGAAGAACGCAATCTTGATTGTAGAATTCGCGAAAGTTGAGCGTGAAGAGAAAGACGCACCAATAGAAGATGCGGCAGTGAAGGGCGGTACGCTACGTTTCCGTGCTGTGAACATGACGTCTTGGTCGTTCATCTTGGGTATTTTCCCGCTTATCTTCGCTGCGGGCGCAGGTCATGTGAGTCAGAACTCTCTGGGTATTTCACTGATTGGCGGCCTGTTATGTGTGTTACTGGCGGGTACGTTCTTAATCCCTGGCTTCTACGCATTCGTTCAGCGTAAACGTGAGAAAGCACACGGCGGTAATACCAAGTTGGTCCCGCTTGATGATGAGTAGGGAACTGATCGTCCTGTAGGGTTAATCCCTTACAAGACCAACCTTCGGAAAATTAATTCCTTATAAAAACTGAGGCTTAGCATTGCGCTAAGCCTTTTTTATTCCACTTATGAATAAAAACGCTTTTTATATAAGCAAATATTTATTATGTGATGGAGCTAACACTCTAATTTGGGTTTTGTAATAAAATGATGTTTTATTGGTAAGTGTCTGTTTATTCTAAAAATAGAAAGGTTCAGCTAACGGGTGTATGCTCGAAAACATTTGCACAATAGTGTGAAGTGTTTCAAAATTACGAAGTTATATTGAAATTTTTTGTGCATTGAGGTTCTTATGAAAGTCATTGATTTATTTAAACACCGAGGCGATAGCGTGTCTTCGCAACACTCAGAGTTTATGCAATGGATGTCTCCAGCTCTTAGAGATTACTGGGGCGACTTTCTTAATCGCACGCAAAATAGCCATTTCTTTGCGTGGGTTCGTGATCACCACAAACCTGCTGTCAATGAAGATGCACCAGAGATGCCGGTGGAGCAACCGATCGTACTTAAGCCAGAAGCACAACTTGTGTTTGATGAGCTTAATCAGCAGATCGGTGAAGTCATCCATACTGGCGACTGGATCAATGTAAGTCAAGACCGTATCAACCAGTTCGGCCTTGTGACTGAAGATATGCAGTGGATCCACACCGAGCCTGAAAAAGCGGAAATAGAGTCTCCGTTCAAAACAACCATCGCACATGGTTTTTTGACTTTATCTCTGCTTCCTCGATTGACTGACAGCGTTGATCCTGACAAGTCTCAATTCCCAACAGCGAAGATGGTTGTAAACATTGGTCTTAACCAAGTACGCTTTCCATATCCTGTAAAATCGGGCAGTAACGTTCGTGCTAAAAGTACGCTAACAAAAGTAACGCCAATCAAGAAAGGCCTAGAGATAGAGCGCGAAATCCGCGTAGAAATCGAAGGTATTCGCCGTCCTGGTGCTGTTATCGTTTCGGTGATTCAACTTCACTTCTAAGTGGTTTGTAAAGAAGCGATTTATAAAGATTCAAAAAAAGAGAGAGCATAGTGCTCTCTCTTTTTGTTTACATTAGATAAAACTATCTCACTTACTTAATGCGAGTGTAGCCGTATTCCTCAATAAGGTCTTGGCCTTGTTTGGATTTCACGAACTTGATGAAGTCTTTGCTCTCGTCAGAAACAGAGTCTGTCTTATGCAGCAATAAGAATGGGCGAGCCAGTTCATAGCTGTGGTTTGCGATGTTCTTAGATGTCGGCTCTACACCTTCAAAAGTGATGGCCTTGATAGAACGGTCGATCGAACCAACAGAGATAAAACCAATCGCGTGCGGGTTATGGTTAACTATCGTTTTAACCATACTATTGCTGTTTACAACCAAGTTATTTGGGTTGATGTCAGACACTAAACGGTCGTTAATGATCTTTGTTAAACCAAGCAAGCTTTCGAAGCTGTAGCGTGAACCTGAAGACGCTTCGCGAGTCACCACTGCAATAGGCTGATCTGCGCCGCCCACAGTTTTCCAGTTAGTGATTTTACCTTTGTAGATGTCGAATAGCTGTTCGCGTGTAACGTTGCTTACAGCGTTTGAGCGGTTAGTTACAACAGCTAGGCCATCAAAAGCAATCGGGAACACTTTCAGCTTGTCGTTCTGTTCGCGGTCGGTCAAATAACGTGAGCTCATACCGATATCAGAGACACCTTTATTAACCATGGTAATACCCGCGGTAGAACCAATGCCCTGAACGGCAATGTAGTTATCAGGGTGAGTCTTGTTGTACTCCTCAGCTAATACATCCATCACTCGTGATACTGAAGTGGAGCCCGAAATAGTGGTTTCTTGTGCAAAAGCAGCATGAGAAGACAGGGCTAAGGATAAAAGAGAGGCAAGCGCGACTCGTAACATAAACAACTCCTAGTTAATAACATTTGCCGCATATGATAGGTCGGTTATATGACACTTTTGTGAAATTCTATACGCTTGATTTATAGCTGTTAGCTTGATGAGTGAGAGTTTTCTGGGTTTACGAAAGCAGGATTCGTTTCTGGGAGCTGGGCGGGTATTTTGTTTGCGCTTGTTCGCTAAAATGTTTGTTGAGTCCTAAGCTAAGTAGAGGAATTCACTACTTAGAAGTTTCTATGAAGTTACAAGGGGTGTTATGTCCGTCATTCATATCGAACTGAATCGTCTTTTAATTGGGGCTGAGAGGCTCTGTACATCTCGAAATCGCAGTTTACCTGTCGAGCTAGGCAAATCCCTATATGAAGAGTGTGAGGGTGGTGTGCTGTTTTCTCAGGCGCATTATCTGCTCGACTCATCTCATAGCGATTATACAAACGAGATTGCCTGCGTGACTTTTGATGAGTCGTTATCTTGTTGGTTAGTGATGGTGCCACTTGAAGGTGATGTTGAAACCGACTCTGTAAATTGGGGGCCGTATCCCTACCTGCCTAAATCAAAGGATCTTGATGCTATCTTGGCTGAGATAGAAAAAGACCCTAAATCGTATTTCTGGTCATAGTCACTCAGTTTTTACGTTGCTGGTGGCGTGCTCCCAAAGCTAAACAGCTTAGCCTCAAAGCCAAATAGCTTGCATCAGCTACCAGTTCACACATCACATCAATCTATTTACTTCAAACTTCCGGTTTTATGATTTGTTGTTGAGCTTGTGCAATTAACGAACGGAAGTCCTTTGGTGTCTTACCATGATAAGTTTTGAAGGCAGTACTAAAGTGAGCAGCACTTTTAAAACCGGATTCATAGGCTATTTGAGTGATCGACTTGCTCGAGGTTCTTAGCTGTGTAGCCGCATGAGCAATACGCTTTATTTTCAGAAGGTTTGAGAACGATAAGTCTTCAGCAGATAAGCGGCGTTTAAGAGTTGCGGGTGACATTCCCATATAACTGGCTAGTGTATCTAAAGAGATATTATTTTCGATGTTTTGTTCGATGTAATGAATGACCTTTTGTGTCACGGTTAATCTAGAAGCTCGAGCAATAATGACTAATAGAGCTGGATGTTGTTCTACCATTAGCGACAACAATCCTAAGCCAAGTTGAGTGAGTGCGTAGTCATTCTGGGGCGAAGAACTAACAAGCGACATGATGAGCTCTTTCAACTGGCAGATCTCGGTGTCGGTTTGATTGAACTTTATGTACTTGTCTGGAATTCTTGTGGATTCTAGATCGCTGAATTGGTTGATAAACTTCTGAAAAATAGCCAAATCGAAATCTAAGCAGGTTGCGCTAAATTCGCCATTTTCAGTGTTAACTGTGATGTCTTTAATCTGACCAGAATTGTAAAGTGTGAAATCGCCCGCTTGTAACGAGGCTTCAGTGCCATTGGGTAGCACGAACGAAATGCTGCCCTTCGATACCATGAAGATACCGTTTTTAGAGGCAGGATAACGTTCTCGTCTCCTGGGAATGAAGTTTCTGAATTGAGTAACTGTAATTGATGACATAGTGCGCTTCTTTGACGTTGTAAATTGATTGCTTATTGATTGTTTTTTTAAGTATTGTTTAAGCATGAGACATTTACAAAAAAGGCGCTAATAATTAGCGCCTTTAGAAGTGAACCTTTGAAGCTTTTAACCTTGAAAGCTCTAACCTTACAAGCCTAACCTTTCAAGGTTTTAAGCTTCAGTTTCGTTTGTCGTTTCAGGCTCGCTAGGCAAGTCCGCAAATACTTGAGTAGGTTTTGCTACTAAGTTGCGGTTTTCCTGATTAACTTCGGAGAGAACTACTTCTAAAACGTCTCCCAGTTTGTATACCATTTCTTTATCGATAGATACAGTACCCATATCTCCGTTGCACTCTATTCTTTCTTTATTATCAAGAATGAGAGAACCAGGGATAAATGCAGCAGCACCATTTTCAAGTAAACGTACACGCATACCTGCACGGTTAATATCGAAGATCTCTGCTTGGAAGCGAGTTTCTTCCGCTGGAGCATTCGCTAGAGTACGAGCATACAACCAATCGCCAACATTACGCTCAGCCATACCGTGGTGACGGCGGTGTAGGGCAAGTTCATCACCAATGGTTTCATCTGGTGTTTGAATTGGCGCTTTACCTAGGATGTGCGCTTTTAGCATACGGTGGTTAATCATGTCGCCGTATTTACGAATTGGAGAAGTCCAAGTTGCGTAAATATCTAAACCCATCGCGTAGTGTGGTGCTGGCTCATTGCTGATCTCGCTGTACGCTTGGAATTTACGAATACGGTTGTCGTAGTAGCTGTTGTCTAAAGAGCCCAACCAACGACGCAGAGTAGCAAAACCTTCTAGAGAAACGATTTGCTCTTCAGTGAACGGTATTTCCGCTTGCGGGTTTACCAGTTCAAGAACGTCAGATACTTTCTCAGCCTTGAAACCAGAGTGGCAGTTAAACACACCTTGGTTGAAGCTTTCTTTGAGTACTCGGCCCGCACAGATGTTCGCGCTGATCATTGATTCTTCAACCAGTTTGTTTGCGCTACGACGCATGTCAGCGTGGATAGCGACAACATCGTTATCTTCGCTAAGTTCAAAGCGGTAGTCAGGGCGATCTGGGAATACAACAGCGTTTGCTGAGCGCCATGCTGAACGTGCTTGAGCGAATTGGTGAAGGTCAGAAACAATCGCAGCAATCTCTTCTGATGGTTGCCATTTCTCTGATGCACCTGTTTCTAGCCAGTCTGATACGTTATCGTAAGCAAGACGAGCATGAGATTTGATGTTCGCAGCGAAGAAGTTAATGTCATCACCAATAACGCCATCTTTAGATACCGTTACTGTGCAGCAAAGTGCCGGACGAACTTCATTCTCGATCAGTGAACATAGGTTGTCAGCAAGATCACGAGGCAACATCGGGATGTTACGACCAGGAAGGTAGATAGTGAAACCGCGCTCGCGTGCTACTTTATCCATCGCATCATCTGGAGAGATGTAAGCCGTTGGATCAGCAATTGCGATAGTCAGTTCAAAATCACCGTTCTCTTTCTTCTTCGCGTAAAGCGCATCGTCCATATCTTTTGTGCTTTCACCATCGATAGTCACAAAAGGGACGTGCGTCATGTCTACACGTTCAAGATCGGCGTCATCGTTGATTAGCCAGTTGTCGATACCTTCAGGCTCACTGTTTGGTAGGTCGTTTTGTGCCAGCGTTACCCACCAAGGTGCAATCTTGTCGTCAGCGTCTGTGATTTTCTCAGAGATCTGAGCCAAGAAGCCATTGTCACCTTTTAATGGGTGTTGAACGATATGAGCAACAACCCAGTCACCTTCTTTAAGCGTTTCAGGGTTTAGGCCCTTCTTTGCTTTCGCTTTAAGTTGCAGTTTTTTCAGTTGCGGGTGATCAGGAACAACGTTCAATCGGCCTTTGAAAAGCTTAACTCGCGCAATAAAGCGAGTAAGACCTTGTTCAACCAATTCCTCAGGCTCTGCTACTTCGCGCTCTTTCTCGGTGCGAATGATGGCAATCACCTTGTCACCGTGAACACATTTTTTCATGTACGGAGGCGGGATAAAGAAGCTTGTTTTGCTATCAACTTCGAGAAAACCAAAACCTTTTTCAGTGGCTTTGATAGTACCTTCCTTTTTAGGGAGGGTTTCTTGGATTTGCTGCTTGAGCTGAGCGAGTAGAGGATTATCTTGAAACATCTTACTTTTATCTAACGAGAACAATTGAGCACACTATAATCATTGCGAGGCCCGATTACTACTTAAAGCCGAAGTGAGCGTAAATTAATTGCCCTCTTATTTAACTCTACCAATTTGGTCGAACTCTATTGCCTTGACGAGATATCCATCAAGTTTTGACGATATGATAGCCAGTATTGATAGAAAACCGAAAAATATGTGATGTATTTCAATTTTTTCTGGCTTTTTTTATGCATTTAGGGAATAATCCGCCTCCCTTAGACGTCCCTAATGGCTTGAAGTGTTTTATTACTGCTTCGTAACTCTGAATGGAATCAGTATCTGATTGGATCAGTATTGGAATTGATAGAGCTCCCGGGACCTTTTGTTTACTTATATATAGTGGGATCCCAATGTCCGAATCTGTAATTCAATTTAATGAATTAGCCCTAAACGATAACATTCTTTCAGCTCTTGATAGCATGGGTTTCGTTTCTCCGACTCCAATCCAAGCAGCAGCTATTCCTCTTCTTCTTGAAGGCCGTGACGCACTAGGTAAAGCACAGACTGGTACTGGTAAAACAGCAGCATTCTCTCTGCCTTTACTTAACAAAATCAACCTAAACCAACACAAACCACAAGCAATCATCATGGCTCCTACTCGTGAGCTAGCGATCCAAGTTGCTGCGGAAATCAAAAACCTTGGCCGTGATATCAAAGGTCTTAAGGTTATTGAAATCTACGGTGGTGCTTCAATTGTTGACCAAATGCGTGCTCTAAGCCGCGGTGCTCACATTGTTGTTGGTACTCCAGGTCGTGTTAAAGACTTACTAACTCGTGACCGTCTACACCTAGATGAAGCACACACATTTGTTCTTGATGAAGCAGATGAAATGCTAAAAATGGGCTTCGTAGATGACGTTACTTGGATCCTAGAGCAAGCTCCAGAATCTGCACAACGTGTACTTTTCTCTGCAACTATGCCTCCAATGGTTAAGACTATTGTTGACCGTTACCTACGTAACCCGGCTAAAGTTGACGTTGCTGGTACTAACCACACAGTTGATAAAGTAGCGCAGAACTTCTGGGTTGTTAAAGGCGTAGAAAAAGACGAAGCAATGTCTCGTCTTCTAGAAACTGAAGAAACTGACGCGTCAATCGTATTCGTACGTACTCGTCAAGATACTGAGCGTCTAGCTGATTGGCTATCTGCACGTGGCTTCAAAGCTGCTGCACTGCACGGTGATATTCCTCAGTCTCTACGTGAGCGCACTGTTGATCACATCAAACAAGGTGTTATCGACATTCTAGTTGCAACTGACGTTGTAGCACGTGGTCTTGATGTTCCACGTATCACTCACGTATTTAACTACGACATCCCATTCGATGTTGAATCTTACATCCACCGTATTGGTCGTACTGGCCGTGCTGGACGTAAAGGTAAAGCGATCCTACTAGTTCGCACTAACCAAATTCGCATGCTTCGTACAATCGAGCGCGTAACTAAGTCATCTATGGAAGAAATTCAACTTCCTCTACGTGACCAAGTTGCTGCAGCACGTGTTGCTAAGCTTGGCGCTGAACTTGAAACAGAGAAAGAAAGCAAAGCTCTAGAAAACTTTGCAGGTCTTATCTCTACTCTTCAAGAGTCTCTAGAAGTTGATGCTGCTACTCTAGCTGCAATGCTTCTTAAGCGTCAGCAAGGTAAGAGCCCGCTATTCTACGTTGGCGAAGACCCAATGATCGCTGCTATTGAGCGTGACAAGAACCGTCGTAAAGAGCGTCGTGAAGACCGTGAAAATGGTCGTGGCGATCGCAACTTCAATACGCAAGATTGGGATACTTACCAACTACAAGTTGGCCGTGAGCAAGGCGTTCAGGTTAAAGACATCGTTGGCGCACTAGCAAACGAACTTGGCCTAACTAAAGGTTCTATCGGTGCTATCAAGCTAGACCAAGGTTCTACTTACGTTCAACTGCCAAAAGCAATGAACTCTGAAACTGCGGGTAAGCTAAGCAAACTACGTATTCGTCAAAAAGAAGCTGGCGCTGTTGTTGTTGATTTCAACGACTTCCGTGAGCCTCGTCGTGGCGGCGGCGGTCGTGATGGCAACCGTGGCGGCGGTCGTGGCGGTCGTGATGGTGGCGGCTACCGTGGTAACCGTGATGGTAACCGCGAAGGTGGCAACCGAGAAGGCGGTCGTGGTGGATACCGTGGCAACCGTGATGGTGCACGCGATGGTAACCGTGAAGGCGGCCGTGATGGCGAGCGTCGTTTCGACCGTAACCGTGGTGGCGATCACCGTGGTAACTTCCGTGGCGAACGTGGCCATGGTAACGGCAATGGCGGTGGTAACCGTGGTCGTCGTCCAGAGCGCAACGAAGGTTAATCAACCTTTCGCTTAGACGCTTAGTCTAGACACTGAATTTAAAAGCCGAGCGTAATGCTCGGCTTTTTTGTGCCTGCTATTTGAACTTAAGCTTTGGTTGGCTCGATATATGTAGTCAGCTTACTTCAACTAAGCTTCACGCCTAAACTTAGCTGTATCGCGTTCTAAGTCTATACGGCGAGAACGTGCTACAAGATACTAAAACAAAGAGTGAAGGCTATCTCAGCGACGTTACAGTGCATCTATTCGAAGGGTTGTGCTCGAAGGCAATCAAAAGAAGATCGGCTCTGTCGTTCATTATTCTCAACACACCTGTGATATTTTTGATGTAAGCACTGAGAAATCGAGTAAAAAGTTATCGGTAATGATAAGCAGACGAAAGGGAAGGGCGGTTGTTTTCTAGGCGGATTGACTGCATCTGTTCGAGTCGCTCTAATTAACTCAATCAAGTTAAAAATAACGTGAGCATTCGTTTGCGTCACCTGTTCGCTAACTTTCTTATTCAACTATTTTTTAATTTCGCTCTCGAAATAAATGGTTTAATGACTAAGATCAACTTAATTGTGTTCATTTAGTGATTTTTTCAAAACAAAAGTTGAAAGATTCAAAAATTATTGAATAATGGGCTTAACTAAAATTGAAGTAAATACTTCATCCAATTCGTACTGAAACAGGATCCATATCCAATGTCTAATTCGTTTGTTCTGGTTATTAACTCGGGTAGTTCATCCCTAAAATTTGCTGTCATTGATTCTGTTTCTGGTGAAGCAGTATTGAGTGGCCTAGGGGAGTGTTTTGGTCTTGAAGATGCGCGCATGAGCTGGAAATATCAAGGCGAGAAAACTGAAATTGCCATTCAAGGTGAGGGTAACCACCACAAAATTGCCATTGGCAAACTAGTTGGCCTGATGGAAGATCTAGGCTTCACTGCTGATATCGTTGCTATCGGTCACCGTATCGTTCACGGCGGTGAGAAGTTCACTCAAACCGTTCGTATTACTGAAGAAGTAACGAACGAAATTGAAAGTCTATCTGACCTAGCTCCACTTCATAACCCTGCAGGTGCTATCGGCATCCGTGCTGCGATTGAAGCTTTCCCTTCTCTACCTCAATTTGCTGTATTTGATACGGCTTTCCACCAAACAATGCCACAACGTGCATTCACTGGTGCAATCGCAAAAGAACTATACACAGACTTTGGTGTTCGTCGTTACGGCTTCCACGGTACGAGCCACTACTTTGTTAGTCGTGAAGCTGCGAAAATGGTAAACAAGCCAGTTGAAGAAGCGAGTTTCATCTCTGTTCACCTAGGTAACGGTGCGTCTGTATGTGCTATCAAAGACGGTAACAGTGTTGATACATCAATGGGCTTCACACCGCTTTCTGGCCTTATGATGGGCACACGTTGTGGCGACTTAGACCCGGGCATCATCGAGTACCTACTTAAGAAAGGTTGGTCACAAGAGCAAGTCTTCAACTCTCTTAACAAGGAGTCTGGCTTCCTAGGCGTGTCTGGTCTTACGAGCGATGCTCGTGGCATTTTAGAAGCAATGGAAGAGGGCCATGAAGGTGCTAAGTTAGCATTTGAGGTGTTTACTTACCGCGTATCAAAATACATTGCTTCTTACCTTGCAACGTTAGATTCTTTAGACGGAATCATCTTCACTGGCGGTATCGGTGAGAACTCTCTACCAATTCGTCGTGAGATCCTAAACAACCTTAAGATTCTTGGTTTTGTTGAAGATGTAGCTGGCAACGAAGCCGCTCGCTTTGGCGCTGAAGGCGTCATCGCGAAGTCTGAAATGCTAGACGCTGTAGCAATGGTTATCCCAACCAACGAAGAGTTCGTTATTGCTCAACAGTCGGTAGAGCTTCTGTAATCTAAGCAACCGCTTAAGCAAATATAGATGATTTGAGAGCGAGCCCAAGTGGCTCGCTTTTTTGTTTTATATGTTTGGTTAAAGCATCTCTAATTGTGGTGACAAAATCAGAACAGAAAGAAGAAGCGTCACTGTCGACGGTATTGCATCTTTCCAAGTGTCAAAACGGAAATGAAAGAATATTGCGCCTACTGAAGTAAAAGCAATGAAACTTGCACCAACGGCGCTTAACAATGAGTCTTCAGTAATCATACCAGCTAACATCACTATCGCACCTGTTGCTTCAACCACTCCCACCGCAAACATCGCCGCACGATTAAGTCCGTAACGGTGAAAAAAAGCTAATTGCGGTTCATAGATTTTATTTAGCCAACCAAAGATTTTGATTGAGCTTGCAAATAAGAAAAACGCAATGAGTAACCCTTGAATAAATAACATTGTTTAACCTCTCAACGAACAGTGACGGTAGTTAGGTCGTTGTTCGATACCATCTTAATGGTCGGTATATTTAGAAATAGTATTCAGATTTTATTTCATGAACGAGTCTATTTCGCTTAGTAAAGATGATCATACAGTCATTCACTATTAGCGCCACTGAGTGTAGCCATTTGACGTATGAGGCTCGTCCCTACTTGTTCATCAAGAGCCTCTGGATCCGGATGAACGAGTCCTGCCTTACCTTTCATTTCCTTAAACCCTGTGGGGCCGTAAAACTCTCCCATGTTTCCAATTGTTGAGGCTAAATAAAGTGGCTTTGCTGCCTCTGCTGGGGTTGCTGCGAATAATTTACCATATACCCAAATGGCAACACGCTGCATAAATGTAGGGTTACCCTTATGCTGAATACCCGTAATAGAAACGCCTGGATGCGCCGCAATTACCTTAATATTGAATCCGTCTTTTGCAAATTGTCTTCCCATCGCGTGACTCAGTGCCAGCCCTGCAAATTTACTACGAGCGTAAGCGATTGTGTTGCCCTTTTGTTCAAAATCTTCCGCCATTTGAAGATCACTAAGATCCAATTCAGCCCCGTGATGTTCAGTAGAACACATGGTGATCACTCGTGAGTCACGAGTTTCTTTTAGTAGTGGTAGTAACTGCATTGTTAACGCATACGGGCCAACAACATGGACCGCAACATTTAGCTCGATTCCATCCTCAGATTCTCGACGCTTGTTATCAAAAAAGTAGACACCCGCGTTGTGAGCGAGTACATCAATCCGAGTATATTTTTGGGTTACCTGTTTAGAAAACGCCTTAATTGACGATAGGCTACTCATATCCACCGTTAGCACATCGATTAAAGCGTCCGGATGAGATTTGAGCAGTTCTTCACGTACCAATTCTCCTGCGGACGCATTACGCACAGCCATAACTAATTGATATCCATCGTCGAGCATCATACGAGTGTAATTTTTTCCAATGCCACCGTTAGCGCCTGTAACTATCGCAATGGGTTGTGATTTAGTATTCATTAATAGACTCCTCTAGTGTGATGCCGTTATTAAATCATTCCATTTAGGGGTGTTGAATAGTAAAATCGGTATACCATCCATTCCTACATGGAATCCAAATGGACAAGATCAACTGCATGAGAGTATTCATTCGGACGGCTTACTTAGGAAATTTTACGGCTGTTGCCGATGAGATGAACGTCACGCAAAGTTCTATCAGCAAAAAAATTGCCTGGTTGGAGCGTGATATCAGCTTTTCATTGTTCTATCGTAATAGTCGAAGAATTGAACTCACAAAACAGGGCTGTAGCTATCTGGCTTATTGTGAGCGAGTCATAGAAGAAATGGAGTCCACAGAAGCGGAGTTAAAAGGCGAACTCTCCGAGGTGGTTGGAGAGCTAACGTTGTCAGTACCGAGTGCGATGGCGACACGATTGCTTGCTAAACCTATTGGACAGTTTATGACTAAGCATCCAAAGGTATTGATCAATTTATCGGTAAATGACAAACAAATTAACCTTATTGAAAGTGGTATTGACATCGCTATGCGTGTCTCTGTCCTCGAAGATTCTGATTACAAAGCCCGTTTTTTGTTTAACAACCAGTTGGTATATTTTGCTTCTCCAGACTATTTGAGAACCCGATCTACCCCGAAACTCGCTAGCGACTTAAAACATCATGATTGCCTTACGTACTCTCTTTCCTCCCCATCAAACACTTGGGTATTTGAACAAGAGTTGGCCCCACAACTAAAGGTCAAGGTGAAAGAAGTCTTTAAAAGCGATAGTTCAGACATGCTGTTGGCTATGGCATTAGCGGGACATGGAATTGGAGCATTACCAAGTTGGATGGTTCAACCGTACTTTGAAAATGAACAATTGGTGCCGTTGTTTGAGCACTACACCGCGGCAAGTTTACCCATGCATGCGGTCTATAAGTCGGGTGAATATCAACCTTATCGAATACGTGCCTTTATTGATTTTCTGGTTGAGTACTTTAAGGGGAATGAGAAATCCAACGATGATAAAAACTCTCTCTAATGGGGCGCTACAGCAAAGCCAAAATTGCCAATAAGAGATATTTACCTGGTAGTCAAAACAGTTATTGCTTCTGAGTGATAACTGAGAATATACATGTATCTAAGATTTGGCTCTAAATCGAAGAGTCGAACATCGGTATTCTTTCGCCCCTTAGCTCCCAAGTTGTTCATTGAACAAATGCTGTTTGTACGCGCGTGGAGACATGCCCGTAATGCGTTTAATGCTTCTCGAAAACTGAGTGATAGAAGAGTAGCCAAGTTGCGTCGCAATAGTCGATAAATTCGACTGATTCTGTAGTATTAGCCATTTCGCATTGTGTTGTATCACTTCATCTTTCAACTTCTGATACGTAACACCATGTGCTTCTAAATTGTATTGAAACTGACGGACGCTTACACCTAGCACGCCGGCAATTCTATCAATACTGTAGTTTTCAGTTCCAAGATAACTGTCCATCGCATGTTTGACCGAATCTAAAAAATCAATCGGCTCTAATCTCGATTGTAGATTTTCAAAATACTCATTGGGTAAGGTCGTTTCTCGTTCTAATAACGAAGTTAACAAGCCAACGCTAGTGAACCCCTTTTGATAATGAATATCCGTTTGAGGGTTAGTCACTGTTAATGCCCCAAGTGTAAATAGCGACTTTGAAGGGGTGTGAATTTTATGTATTTTCACTGCCTTGCCCAACATGGTGTTGATCCATAACTGAACAAAGAGAACGAATACAAAGTCTGAGGGTGTGTCATCCAACCCATGGATCACTTGGGTTCTTTTTAGCCAAAATATGTCGCTATTTTCTTCTAACGTAATCTGAGCGGACGGTGCTTGTATCCGAGAAATCTCTATCATTTTCTGCAAAGAATCTCTTACATTGGTAGGCTTACTCGAACACTGGGCCAAGTAATGAGGAATAGCAAAGTTATTGATTATATATGTATAAAAATCAACGAGTTGTTTTGTGCTCAAAGTATGGTGTAAGAAGTTAAGAAAAACGATGAGTGGTTTAGACGGAAAGTAATATGAGTTTTGTTCATAGATATGATAGCTAAGGCCAAAGGCTTCTATATCTACTGTCTTTCCGAGTACTTTTTGATAACCACTCAAAATGGCTTTCACTAATTGGGCACTGACTAATGGAATCACTCTTAACTCCAACTTAACGTGATTTCTTATAATATACTCCCTTTGCATAAAAAGGTAAGTAGTTGCAGATATGAATAAATTAAGATGGCTATAACAATCTGTTTACTATTTAGATTCACTTTAATCAGGAAGCGCATATGAAATATTCAATACTGGCACTCACATGTTTAACCGTAGCAACTGGCGCGGTTTCTTCTGAAGTTACACTCTCTGAAGATATTAATGCTAAATATTGGAATGCGCTTGATCACGAGGGTAATGTAAAACCAGCCGATCAAATAAAGCAGCGTATTGATATTTTAGTGGATGCTGCTGCGCCATACACTGACGAGGAGCGCGCTAAGTTTCGTAAAAAGTATAAGGCAAAGTATGCTGATCGCATTGTTATCGATGGCACTGCTGTCGGTGGGATTGGTTCAGATGGGAAAGGCTTCCCTGCAATGACGGCTGAACAGTTTGATATGCTCGCGATTGCTGGTAAGGAGGATTACGATGTTTATTCAACCACGCTATCAAATGGCACCGATAAAACCATCGAAGAAATTTATGATCGAGTGCCTGCTACAAAAAAATATTTGGCCGAAAAACATGGCCAAAAACACGTGACAACCGTTGAAGAAATCGAGGCAAACAAAGCTGTAGGTGTCACCTCAGTTATCTTTAATTTTCAGGCAATCACCCCCATGGGTGAAGATATAACTCATATTGACCGATTTAGCCAAGACGTTAAGCTCATGTCATTCACTTACAATAAAAACAATCAGTTTTCTGGCTCTGGTGAATCTGTAAAGGGAGGCGTAGGAAATGGTGAGGGGCTGACAAAATTAGGATTAGCCGCATTAAAGCACATGAACAAAAATGGTGTGGTACCGGATTGCTCGCACGACTCAAACCAAACATGTATTGATATCGCTAAATACTCTACAACCCCTGTAGTGGCTTCACATTCAAATGCTGCTGCACTCATGCCAATTTCTAGAAATATCAATGATGAAGCAATATTAGCGATCGCTAAGACTGATGGTCTAATAGGCGTTAATTTTGTTGGCGGCTTCCTGAACAAGGAGTCCGATGCATCGGGCGAATCAGTTGCCGAACACATTGTCTATATTTCTGATTTAATTGAGCGTGAACTTGGTGTCGATGGTAAGCGTCATGTCGCCGTTGCTGTTGATTACCTACACAACCTTAAAGATTCACTTACAATGATTTCCTCGAATCCACAAAACTACCCACCAGCATTAGGGTATGGATCCATCTCTGAGATTGGGCATCCTGCCGATATTTGGGCCGTGGTCGATGCTTTGGAAACAACACATGGTTGGACGAAAGATGAAGTTTCTCTATTCCTAGGTGAAAACTGGATGCGAGTATATGCAGCTAACTGGAAAGGAGGAAATGACGTAAGGATCCAACCAGTAGTTGAAGATCTAAGACATCTAGACACTAAAAAGTCTAACTAAGGCATTTAAACTTATTTAACGATTTGTCCAACACGACCTAGCGATTACTTGTCCAAATCCGTGTTAGTAGTTGCGATTCTAATAGCTTGCTAGCCAACGAAGAGCTCGTGATTATTTAACCGTTGGTAGAACTATCTGTAATAGATTCTAAGAAAATCAGATAATGAAAAGCGAGCCCAAGTGGCTCGCTTTTTGGTGTCTAGTTAAGGTGCGTCTGAATGTTTTAGCAGGGGCTATAGCCTACAAGGCGCTTGTCAAACACCTTTAGAACAGAGTTTCTGGTGCTCCGGAATCACTTAGGTTATTTAGTCCCTGAGCGGTAGTTTGGATCTGTCCAGCATCTAGGTAACTCTTCACCTGACATAAACATCAGTTCGGACTTTTTAAAAATCTCAGGGTCTTGCTGCTCTTCACCAGCTTGAAACCGACCTTCGATACTGTCCTGGAATAAGTTGGTTAATTTGGTCATTTCAGTTACGTCTACGAGGTCACCGCTCTTTTTCTCTTTTAGAAACATCTTATTTACCCTCAATCTAATCGATCACCCCTAATTATAATTGTTATTTGGAAAATGAAAGTGTTTTCAATTCCGGCACTTCTTGACTAAGCAGGTCTCAGAGCTACGCTAATGATCATCGACAAACCAATCGAAGAACAAACCTCTCTCAACTATGGGCTCGTTATCAAGCCGAAGATGGCAGCATGGTCGTCAACGTATAGTCGTTCAAAAGTAATACTGGTCAGTGGTTTGACAGCTCTTTCGTTAGCGCTAAACATCCGTTAGCGGTAAATCTGGCACTATTGCTTGTTATTAGGGTAGTGAATTACATTATGGAACACCGCATTGTCTCCACCGATATTTTTGTAGCCATGGTTCTGGTTAGCATTGAAGCGAATGGCTTGTCCTGCTCGTAACGTATGCCACTCACCACCAAACACCGCGGCCGTCTCTCCTGAAATACATAAGATATGCTCAGTGACGCCTGCGTTATGTGGTGCGGATTCATGCTGGTAATCGGGTGCTAGGGTGAGTTCGAATATTTCAAACCCTAGTGCTTCCTCAAAAGGAAACAACTAACTGACGAAAAAGCCAATGTTGTATTCTTCATGTCTTAGGTACCACGTTGATGAATTGCCTTTCCTTATCAATGGCAGACAATCACTACCGAGAACCCGCACTGCTTACTTTCTTATTCACGGTGTCTGGTACTAATTTACTGGGAATCGGCAGTACATTTTTTTGGGGGGGGGGCATCAAATGGCGGGGTCTGTCGCCGGTATATTTAGTGTTGAAGCCAAAAAAGATACAACCGGATTGGAGTACAACCCAGGAGCGGTACATGGTAAGTGCCGTATGCCTTTGTCTGAGAAAATGAGCGCAGAGTTAGATTTCGGTTTAGCGTATGAATCTATGGGGGACAACTATCTTGTTAGCCACGAGTTTTATGTAGGATACATGGGAGAGTCTGGCCTAGAGCCGTATCTGATGCTCAAAGATATGGAAAATGAAGCGAGTTACGATGTGATCCTTGGTTTCTATTATCGTTTTGATTAGAAACAGTAAAGACTATTCAAAAGCGAGCCCAAGTGGCTCGCTTTTTTACTGAGTGGATTCATTCAACTATATCGAGGGCAAATAATAAAAATGACAATAGATGAAAATTTGTTTTATAGCGTGGATTGTCAATAAACGGACGATGAATAAGCTTTATAAAGACTACATTACTAATTAATAAGGAATGCAGTGATGAGTTTTTATTTTAAATTGTTCGTTGTGATTATGATGGCGGCATTATTGAGTTTGTTCATTATCTTAGAGCTATCGACCTTTACTTTTAACCCCGAGATTGAGTATGAGTACCCAATCGGCAGTTTTGAAGTTCATTCCTTTTTTGAACAGCACTGGCACTCCTTATAGCTAAAAACTCATATAAATCATAATCTTTACCTTTTTTTAGATCGCTATTTTATTTCATCATTTTATTTCACTTTTAAATTCTCGAAACGAAATCCAGGTTAAGACAAGTTGAAGACGAACAAAAATACAATGCACCTTACACATTTGGAGTTTAACAATGAGAACTAAAACAGCTCTTAAGCCTGGTGTTCAATACAATGAAGAAACCGTCCTATACACCGGCCATTTTATTACAATGAATGCAGATATTCCAAAGGCTTCGGCAACCGTTGTACGAGGTGGGAAAATACTATTCACAGGTACGATAGAGCAGGCTGGAAAAGCGAGTTGATGGTTAAATCTATGGGGTTAGATCCATTATTGATGACAGATGACACGGTTGTGAATTGTTATTTCTTAGATTCAGTGATTGGTGACTCTCCAGTGTTTTTTATGCACGCAAGCTGCCACCTTGCTGGTCTGAATACATTAGCGCTTGAAAAGTCAGGCTTTAGCTTAGATGACAACCTTGAATTTGTATTATGCGAAAACGGTCGCTTTTCAGTGTGACGATGGTGTAACTCAGGTTAATCCACTGTTTATGATGTGGGGGGCAATGAATCGCAAGTGTATTTTTTCTGGCAATGTGTACGGTGAGGAGGAGTGCTTAACCGCAGAACAAGCTCTCCATGCGGTTACACTAGGTGCTGCTTACTTAATGGGACATGAGGACAATAAGGGCTCGATTTGTGCAGGGAAATTAGCTGATTTTGCTGTGTTAGACGCAAACCCATTAGAGACACCCAAGCTAGAAATCAAAGACATTCACGTACATGCAATAGTGTTAGGTGGCGATGTTACCGTGCATAAGAATGCAACAACGTCAGTGAAAGAACCAGAAATGGCTTAATCATAAAAATAGACTTTCACGTAACTCCAAAGAGCACGCCAGTGCTCTTTTTTTATGCCGGTCAAAGGTATTGATGCCTTGATCGAATTGAACCTTCCCCCATAATGCTAACGGAGCTCCTACGAGTGATTGATCGAGTATGCAAAAGGGAAAATCGAAAGCTAAAACCTCGAACTGGAGACAATAGAAACGCGTACCTTGTAAGTATGGGGAGGTTACTTTTGGGGTTGAAGATACAGAACGAAGCTTTGGTCGCTACAGGAAGGGAGCTTAACTTTGCCTACCGCTACTATTTCTTAAATACTGATGTGTAAACTCCAACGGGTTGTCGCTTTATCTGGAGCGGTTCGTATTTAGCTTTGTTGTGAGTTTGTGATACGGATAGGTCGACTAGAAAAAGCATTTTTGTTACGTCATCTCATTAATTTGTTTACTCTTAGTACAAATAACTAGCGGCTATTCTGCCTCCAATGTTGATTGAGATAGTAATTTGCTACAAAACGCGCATAATCTCGCTATACAACATTTAAAGAAGAATTTACCTATGACTACCTTTCAATACTACTTTCACCAACTGCCTTGCTTCGACTGTAAAAAAACGACAGTAAGTACTGATCTTGGTTGGTTAACGCCTGCGATGAAAGATGATGCTATCGCACAAGTGACAGCGACACTTGCACAAGGCGAGGTTACACCCGATCTTTCAGCAGACGTTGTTTGCACGAAAGAAGAAGCTCGCGAGTACTTACTGCTTAACTTCTTTGGTTATTCAGAAGAAGAGTTAGAAAGTGGAATCGAAGCGGATGATGAAAAAGAAGTGGCAGACGAAATCGCAGAGCTAGTAGAAGAAGGTAAAGACACCATCACCTTCGAACATGAGATTGCTCTTCAGTGCTGTGCTGACTGTGACGTTGAAGACGAGTCAAACTAAGCTCTCGTATTAGACGACACATCTATCAATATGGTGTGATGTTCAAATGATGAAAGGCGTTAGCGAATTGAGTTCGCTAACGCTTTTTTGTCTCTCGGTCGCTAAGACTTTTGAGTATCTATAATGCCTTGATCGCTCAGTTGCGAAAGGATCTCTGCGGTCTTCTCTCTGAATAAATCTCTCAGTAGACGCACAGTCGGAGTGATGGATTGACGACTTGGACACACTAACCACAACTCGGTAGGTGTCGGCTTAAATTCAGGCATAATTTTAATAACTTCACCTGAAAGCAGATGAGGTGACATGTCTAGACAAGATTTTATTGCCACTCCTTTACTTGCGATACACCAACGCCTTACAAGGTCTGCGTCGTTGGAAGCGCGATTTCCTTTTAGTTTCACTTTATGATCTTGAGCACCATCGTTAAACACCCACTCGTCTTGCAACATGTCGTGGAGTTGATAAAGCAAACCATTGTGCTGAGCTAAGTCACTCGGATGTTTTGGTGTTCCCATTTCAGCCAAGTATTCAGGGGCCGCACATAATATTCTGGGTACATCACAGATTTTAAAGCCATACATATTGGCATCGGTCGGGGAGCCATAACGCAACGCAATATCGACGGAATCTCGGTAGAAGTCGATATTGCTATCGCTGATGCTAGTACGAAGCGTCGCCTTTGGGTATTCAAGCAAGAACTCATCTAACCAAGGTGTGATTAGGTTGCGTCCTAGATCCGATGAAAGCGCAATTCGAATTTCACCGTCAAGAATACCGAGCTCTTCGCGCATGTTGAGCTTTGCTTGCTCCAACATCTTTAAGGCTTGTTCGCATTCCGGTAAATAACGCTCGCCTGCAGAAGAGAGCCTTAGGTGGCGCGTGGTTCTTACAAATAACTCAGCACCGAGTGCTGCTTCAACACGTTTTACTGCTGCACTTGCTGTGGCAGTGCGCATATCTAGGTTGGTGGCTGCAGCGGTGATACTGCGAAACTCCGCCACTTTCAAAATGACCTGTAAGTCTTCAAGAAGCATTTCGTTTCCCTGTTCTGAACCTTGAATCGGTTGTTCGGTTACCCATAAATTAGGCATTTTCAAATTGCTAATCTTAGTATTTTTCCTGCGCATATACATCTTATTATCAAAAATTATTTGATAATAATTCAAATATTAGGCTGTTTATCTAAAGCGAGAATTCTCTAAGATTCAATTATCGAATTTAAGGAGAAGTATCATGTCATTACCATTAACAATGAAAGCAATCGGATTTACTCAATCACTTGCGATTACAGAACAAGACAGTTTATTTGAGTTTGAAACGAGTCTTCCCGAACTAAAAAATAATGACTTGCTGGTAAAAGTGAGCGCGACTTCTATCAACCCTGCTGACGCAAAAATTCGTATTCGTAATGCCAAAGACAAAACTCTTGAGCTGCCAAAAGTGTTGGGCTATGACGCAGTCGGTGAAGTTGTTGGCAAAGGTGCTGACGTTGAAGGCTTTGAAGTCGGTGACCGAGTGTACTATGCGGGTGACGTAACACGCATGGGTGCTAACGCAGAATACCAAGCTGTGGATTACCGTATTACGGCTAAAGCGCCTAAGAGCCTTTCTGATGAGGCTGCAGCAGTGATGCCACTAGCAACACTTACAGCTTGGGAAGCATTGTTTGACCGCCTGCGAGTTCGTCTTGAAGAGAAAAAATCTATCCTGATCATTGGTGGTGCGGGCGGCGTTGGTTCAATTACGATTCAACTGGCTAAGCAACTGACCAACCTCAATGTTATCGCGACAGCTTCAAGACCTGAAACGGAACAGTGGGTAAGGGATATGGGAGCGGACTATGTGGTGAACCACCGTAACCTTGTCGAATCTGTGCGAGAGCAAGGCATTCAACATGTCGACTACATTTTCAATGTTGCTGATACAAAAGGGCACTGGGATGCGATGGTTGAGTTGATCGCACCGCAAGGCATGATCAGTTCGATTGTTGAATTTGACGGTGGCGTTGACTTATCAGCGCTGCAAGGCAAATCAGCGGGCTTTGTTTGGGAGCTGATGTTTACACGTTCGCTGTTTAATACCGACGATATTCAGAAGCAGCAAGACATCCTATTCCAAGCTGCGAATCTGATTGATGCGGGCCGTATTAAAACGACGCTTACCACGACCCTAAATGGCTTTAGTGTGGATACAATCAAAGATGCACATCAACGTATTGAAAGCAGTGCCTCGATTGGTAAAACGGCCATCAAATACTAATCGTTGACGGTTTAAATAGAAGAAGCCCGTGATATCTGATTGCTAGTCAAAAGGTATCACGGGCTTTTGTTTGCGGATTAGTCAGCTTCTGGTGATGTGATAGGTTGCGATGTTTTGAAGTGAAACTGTATTAGGTTCAGCTCAAAAGGAGAGGGCTGCTTGTCTGCAATCAAAAAGCCGATTTGTTTGATGTCTTGTGCCTTAAGTTCCGGCGCATCGCTCAGTAGCCGACCTCTGAACACCGCTTGAAAATTATGGAAGTGGAACACCTTGCTAAATTGCTCTCCCTTAATGGTATCGAAATCGTGTTTGTATTGAACGCGATGACCGTCCTTCGATGTTGTGAACCTCAGTTGGTAGGTGCGTCCATCACCAACGAATATTAGCTCTGCACTATCTATTTCATAGGCAGGTGATTCAATGGAGCGCTTTATGGAACTGAATCCACCATTATTTTCTAACGATAGCTCTCCCCTAAATCGACTCATATTATCAAGATAAATGAGCTCGCCTGTTGAGATGCCACCCATTACATTGTCGTTGGTCACTGTCCAGTTTTGATGCTCACTCGCTTGTGTAAAGTCGATCATGTTTGTCCCTGTTGCATCTGCCTTAAGAATTAACGAATGTAGGCTGAGTAGAAGGAGTAAAGGTGTGGTTAGCCTAAGGGGTAACCGCTTTTTACAATGGGTTCCGTTCATCATTTTCTCCACTGCTTCCTCGTAGGCTATGCGTTATTCGCTCGATAGCGATGCATAGTTTAAGGAGAGGGTTCAGTTTCAAGCATAGCTAAACAACGCTTGATGAAGTCTTCATAGTTCGATGCTTTGTCGTATTCGATCTTCAATGAGCCGTGGAACATCAGGGTCACGGTAACGTCTCGGTAGTTTAACCAACAGGTGTAACCATCGTAATCATGCCAAGCTACCATCTCGCCCAATTGATATTTGCTATCCAATTGCTTGCCCGAGGAGCGAATGCAATCGAACACTCTGAGAAACTCTAAAATGGTGATTCTGTTGTCCATGTACCATTCCCTCTACGCAGTCGATGAAAAATGCTAAGTGCTTGTATTTAAATTAACTACGGTTTGGTTCTGCATTGCGATCACTGTGGGGATTCGGTTACTCAATCGCCGTAGTTGTTTGGTAAAAGAGTAAGATAAACATAAGAAAGGCGTTAGTAGACCTGAGTTTACTAACGCCTTTTTCATTTAGTGTCTTTAGCTGGCTCTATGGATGTTCAACTCAAACCGTCAGTTAGAAATCATAGAGCACAGCGGGGTGCCTAGAAATAATGAAACACCGGAGGTTCATGCATTAAGAAGTTTTGATGCGAGATGTTCCAAGCATAAGCGCCTGCTAGGGTGAACACCACATAGTCACCGATATCGACCTGGTCGATATGTTGATTTCGTGCCATCACATCTTTTGGAGTGCAAAGTTGTCCAACTAGTGTGGCTGTAGCATGACTTATCGGATGTGAAATAGTAGGTTGTTGATTACTTTTCACGATAACAAAAGGGTGGTCATGGTTCTGTGCAGCAGGTGTACGGAAATGATGTGTTCCACCACGAGCAATCACGAAGTTCTCACCAAGGTTTTGCTTAATATCCAGTACCTCCATCACGTAATAACCGCATGGTGCAGAGATGTAGCGACCACATTCAAAACGTAGCGTCCAGTCTTGTATATGTTCTTTAGCAATCAAGAACTCCAACTTGTCGCAGAACTCCATCCAAGGAAAGTGTTGCTGCGGGTCTTGGTAATTGATTCCCATACCTCCACCTAGATTGATGATCAGCTCATCGAGTGAGAATGTCTTTTGCCACTCTTTGACGACTTGGAAATAACGTTGCATCAAGGCGAGGTGGCGATCGACTTCAAGTTGATGCGACATTAAGTGGAAGTGGAAGCCTTTTAGCTTTATCAAGGGAAAGTCGCGTAGATACATCAAGGCGTTATTGAGTTCACCCTCATCGAGTCCAAACGGAGTGGGTTTTCCCCCCATGGCTAATTTGCTCAGTGTGATGTCACCAATGTCGATGTTCATACGCAAAAAGATCGAAGCAGGCCGATTCAACCTCTGAGTTAAAGCACCAATGCGTTGTAGCTCAGTGAGGCTCTCGACATGAATCGCATCAACATCGAGTTCAATTGCTTGCTCTAATTCACTTGGCATTTTCCCAGGACCACCAAAGATCAGTGGTTTATTGAGTTGTTGCTGGTGGAGGTGTGTAAGCTCTCCGCCTGATGCCGCTTCGAAACCATCAACATAAGGAGCTAAAGTGCGTAATATTGGTTCTGAAGGATTCGCTTTCGCTGCGTAAAATAGCTCTACGTTTTTTGGTAATACATGGCGCATCTGCTTAATGTGCAGCTTCAATGCATCGAGATCATAAAGATAAGCACATAATGGTTGAGTTTGTTGCTTGGCCAATTGGTGGATTTCTTTATGGATGTTCTCAGGAAGTTGAGGCGAATTAAGCATGGTGAGCTCCTCTTTTATGAGTCGGCCAAGGTGCAGCAACTAGTGTGTACCCAGACTCTTTATCGGCATTTTGCATCAAACGGGTTGTGAAGTTATTTTTACTTGGGAAGTGGCCATCGTTAATCAATGCCATCAGTTCTGGTTGCTGACCATTGATCGACTGCCAGCGGACGATAGCGTCTTTTAAAGTTCCCCATAACGTATTCTCAAGTGCCGAGTCCCCCTCAGCGATAAAGAAAATAGCTTCACTAACATTGTTAATGAAGGTGCAGTAACCTATGCGGTTCCAACCTTGCTCACGGCTGTAGTATACCGATTGACGAGCACGCTCTGAAAGTTGCTGAAGTGTCTCTGATGGCCAAAATTCGGGTAGCAGCTTAGTGCCTTCTAAGTCTCGAATCCATACACAGCATGGCATGTCTTTTTCAAAACCAATCAGCGTGTTTTGTAGGTGAGGTTCAAACGCAACTCCGTGTTTGAAGTAGTAGTTAAAGACACCAGGAATCAAACAATGCAGATAGCGTTCAAACCACAGCGTGGCGATATTTGCATATTGGCTTTGTGTTGTTTGCGCTTTTTGTTTGAGTTGAGTGGCGATGCAACTGTTCCCGTCAGTGTCGTAAGCAAAGAGCGCACCCGCTAACGTTGGTTGCAAAATATCGGTTTCACTTAAACTGAAATTCTCTCGATATAAAATACCAAATGATTCTCGAGCCTTAATAACATCCGCATGTTCTTGTTCAGCCACAGATTCTAGATTCAATGTGGTGGCGTAAGGTTCAGTCATTACCTTGAATACTGGATTACGTAACTGTTCGCTTTCTTTGATTGGATGCAGAATCGAGGTTAATTGAACGGCACTATCGAGCTCATACCATGCGTTTTTACGTACGCAGTTGGTTAAACGTACATTAATAGAGAACTTAGCGAACCAATCCATATCTGGGTGATACAGAGTGCGCACGGATGAGGTGGGTAAGAGTTTTTCACCACCTAATCCAAGCGGGATGATTTTGCCTTGTTCAATGGCCGTTTTGACCACTGGGTTTTGCAAAAGTGTGTAACTTTCCCAAGGGTGGCAAGGGTAAAGCATGGTAGTTGCTGGTTTGTCTTCGTCAGGTGCAAGTTGTTCAAGCATGGTCGTTGGTGAAGTTCGGTCATCTGAACTTAAGATATCAAGCAATTCTGTGTCGATCTTAAACCAATAGAGAGGAACCCTAGCGCCAACTTCAGGGGAACACGCGAGCAGATCATCTATGCTTACGCCTGATCGACTCTTTGGCGTTGGGTGAAAAGTATGTCCCCAAAGTAACGATTGCTCTGATGCGATAAACGCATTGTGATACTGAGGAGAGCCGTCAGAGTTTAGGAACTGCTCGGTGATCAACAAACTGTTTTCCATTTGCTCGACCAGTTCGTGATTGAATGGAATCGTCAGCACTTGTTTTAGGTAACTGAGTAGAAGCGTCAGGGTTTGCGTTGCGTCCAATTTGCACCAAGCTGCACCGGGCATTTTAGCCCAAGGTGTATCACTGAGCTTCACTTTCCCCAGTTTACTGGTGTACTCAACGGGTAAAACCATCAGACCATTTTTCTGAGGTTGATCTTGATGAGGTAGGTGAATGGCCACGCGTTGGTGAGCGTTGTAGTTTCTTTTCAAAGTTTGAGGCAGAGAGGAAGAACTGTAGTACCAATCAACCTGCTCATTGGGTATCGCGTATTCACGTAAGTAACAGTTCACCACGCCCATGATGGTATTGAGTTGGGCTTTTTCTCGATTTAGCAGTACTTTTTTACGATTTTGAAGAACTTGGTCTTCAGCGGAATATTCACTTGGAGATAATTGAGTCTGTAACATGTTGATGTCCAAATTTTGAATGGATGATCAGCGCGATAGCAGCAATGCCACTGACCAACATAGAAAGTATGAAAGGAACCTCAAGCCAGCCCTGGCTTGATATGAAAGACGCGCTCAATCCAGCCGCAACGCCACCCCATTTAGACATAGCGTCAAAGCGCGAAAATACTTTGCCGCTTTGTCGTCGATCAATTTGGTTTGCTAATGCTTGATGCAAGCCGTGATAACAGCAAACCATGCCAAGTCCGAAAACAATACGAGTAATAATCAACACTTCTTGATATGGCGTGAGATGCATTGCTGCACTGAGTGAAAGCAAACCAAAGCCTAGCCATAAAGTACGCTGCGCTTGATTGTGTTCAAGCTGGTGGCGATCAACCCATTCAGAGAACAGATGAACTTTCCCTGCAAAGAGCAGATAAACACCATGTGGGAGGGCATATAGAAATCCAATCCACGCTTGATTTGTCACGCCATATTGCTGCACATAAGGCGAGAAATAGGGGAACGTGACGACCATGGCGAAAGCAAAGCTGAACTGCGCGCCAAACACCCAGTAAAGCGTATTTAACGAATTGGCTTGGCTGCATTGAGCTTTCTTCGATGCCTGATCTTTTACAATTCCCTTAGATTTCGCTAAGTCATCAATGGGTAATGTTAAGGTGATCACTAGCGCGAATAGCGGCAAAGCGGACAGCCACAGGTACGCGTTCAGCGGGTTTGTTTCTGATAAACTCCAGCCAAGCCCAATCGGAGCAATAATTAGCGCCAGACGGGCAGAAAGCTGAGTTTTATTGAGTGATTTACCGAGTGCTTTCGCATCCTTGATTTGACTGGATAAGTAGCTGTTTGAGGCGGCCATGGTGCCACCAAAGGTTCCTTGAACGACAAGACCAAACACAAACATGGATAGATTATCGGCTAAGCCACACAGCGCGAAGCCTGCTGCAAGCCCGAGTTGAGCTCGTAATAGAGAGCGACGTCTGCCATATTTATCAGCAAACTGTCCCCAAAAACGTGCCGCAACGGCAGTGCAAAAGGTGGGTAAAATGAACAGTATCCCTGCCCAGTCCGCAGTAATGTTTACATCCAATGTCGGTAATACCATTGGCAAAAACAACGGCATTCCTAAAGCTGCAAACGCGGCGATAAAGTGGCTTAAAAGCACGCAATAGATGAGTTTGGTCATGACGGGTTAACTCACGCTCTGCTTGATGTTTTCAAGGTAAGCGTGTTGTGCTTCTTCGCTGGTTAGCAATAAGAAGTTAGGTGCTGATAAGCCATAAAATTTATTGATATCGCTTGCGCCAGATGCCTCTTTAGACAATAAGCTACCCGAGCTCAATAGATACTTAGCGTATAGGTTGGGTGATTCAAACAACATCTCGTTTGCGAGCTTGGTGTTGTGTCCTTGTTCATCCAACTGGTTAAGTTGTTGTGAGAGGCTATTGGCGACCACTTCATACAGATAAGCTGACGTGGCGATTCTTCTCGTCGCCATTGCTTCCACAATCGCGGCTATGTCTAACTGCAAAGTAATGGTGGTAAACATCTGACCAAGAGCAAGCTCGCTATCTACAGTGATGCGTTGGTCTAAAAGATGATCGCATTTTACGGGTGATTGTTGCTCAAACGTTTGGAAACTCTCTGGCCAAATACGTGCAGCATCGTTGTCTTTCATGGCTAAGGTCATCTTGCCTTGCTCATCGAATGCGATGATGGCGTTTTGTTGGTTAGACTCCAAAGCGATACCGTAACGAATCCACAATGTAAGGTGCACTTTGCAAAGTAGATCAACGTAATCTTTAAACCAAGTCAGCGTGTTTTTCTGATAATACTGTTCGGCGAGGTGTTCCAAGAACAAACGTTCATCAGGCATTGGACTGGCAAGGGCAGCCACAGGCACCAGTGCTTTGTCTTGGAAGTAGCTCACTGGGTATTCACGCACAATGTAAGCAAAGGTTTTATCGTCTCCAACATGCCCGCCATGTTTCTCATTGCAATGGAAAAGCGTGCCGTGTAAGTCTTGATCTGTTTGCTCTAAGTGCGTCAATAAACGTTCAAACCAATGCCCATCATAGAGCGTGGAGGGTTTGATTAGGCGAATGTTTTTAGTACCCAAAGATCGCATGATCAGCGGCACCTTGATGTGGACCTGTGGTGCTTGATTCACGACCACTGTGCGCACTGACAGGGTAGGAGTCACCTCAAGATAAGCACCCGGCGCTTCAATGACGCAATCAGGGAGGCTTTCAAGGCTTTGAAGGGTTAATGGATGTGCAGGAAATAACTCATGGCTAAGAGCAAAATCGGCGGGCAGGCCCACTTGCTCCATCGTCGGCCAACATTCCGGCTGCGGGCTGGTCAATGTAACGAGTGACTTCTCGATTGCGAGCCAACGAAGTTCAAAGCTTTGTGCAAATTCTGGCGCGAATTGCTCTAGATCGTGATCGCTTAAACCGAACTTAGCACGTGCTGTCGGGTAGTAAGGGTGATCAAGATAGGATGCGATTTGATCAGCGCGTAATAGCTTTTGCTCCCAACGTTCTAGTTGAGAAATTGGCAGCATGAGTGCTTCCGAGTGCTGGCTGAAGGCGCTATCACACAATCCTTTGTGTTTTTCGGCGCATTCGAGTTCTTGCAAATAACCATCTAATAACGAATGCGAGCTTTCGTGAGCACCTGCTTTCAATAATTCGATCCAATCTTGATAGTGCTGCTGGGTTTCAACGACACCATTTCTCTCGATGAACCAACCATCACCTTTCGAGCCATCTGGTTGGCCGTAAACCCAACGTTGCATGTAATAGCTCGGAGTAACGGGCAAGTAGAGTGTAAAGTCTGAACCTGCAAAAACAGCCCAAATTTGATTACGAGGATAAGAAGATAGTTTGAGTTCACTCGGCAGCTGAGATTTAAATCGGCTTTGAGAAACCAATCCAAACAAGTCTTCACGCAAACACGTATCGACTAATCGCTGAGTGAGGTATAACGCGTTTTCATTCATGCTGTTACCTCGTTTTTTGCTGTTAGATTGAAGCGAGAGATTGCCTGTTGTAGCGCGGGTTCTAGAGTTTGACCAGAAGGAGAAACGACCGAAATTCTCGCTAGGTAATCCTTGTTGGAGAAACTTTGTTGGAACGTCTCACCAACCTTCTTAAGCACTTGTTGTTGAGTGACAATATCGCCCTCTTGGTGAATGAAAGAGGTTGATGACCCTTCAATCAAACCGCTTTGTTGCGCCACTACATAGTGCACATGGGCGTTGCCATCAATGCGAAATGTAGGGTCAAGTTTGTGACCCAAGTGAAGGCTTAAGATGGTATTGAACCAATTCCCGCCACTGAGGTTATCAAGCAAAAATTCCCGGCCATCACCAATACTTCGATAGTTGATCTCGACCAGTACCGGCCCCGAATCTGTGATGATGAATTCGCTATGACAGACACCAAACCCCACCCCGAATTCTTGAAGCTGACGTATACATTCATCACGGTAGTGCACGCTGTTAATACCATTCCAACTCGCCGCTGTTTCGATGAAGTAAGGTGGCGCCGAGAGTTCCACATCGAACCCCCCAAGTGCGACTAAATTTTCCCCGTCGCCAATGGTTTCGACAGTGATAAGCGGACCTTGTAAAAACGCCTCAACCAAAATGGGAGTCGTAGGGTGCTTTTGCCAAAACGTATCGCAATAGTTATCCAGCTCAGCCGCAGAATCGCAGCGCTGCACGTCTAAACTAGCCACGCCTTCCTTGGGCTTCGCAACGACAGGAAAATCGAAATCTAATACAGGAGCGCTCTCTCGACTTAACAAAACACTTTGAGTATTAGGTAACGATTTTTCGTTGAGAACCTGACGAGTTAAGTATTTGTTTTTCGCCTTAAGCGTCACATTCCAATCTTTAGCAGGCACACCAAAGAACTGTGCACAGATTGCGGTGGAGGTTTGTAAATGGTCGCTGTTACTGAATACAGCAACGGGTTTTAGGGCTCGTTCTGTGATGGTCTCGATAAGATCAAGAGGATTAAAAACATCACATTCTAAAATTTCATCGGGATTAAAGCGGTCGTCATCAGTGGCCAGTTTTAAGTGGTTGAGTTTGTGGTCTGTGATCAAAACGACGTGGAGACCCATCGCTTTTGCTGTCGGTACAAAGCCGTGAGTGATCGCATCATTCACGACGTGACTGACGATGATTATCGTAGATTTCATGGGGCTTTCCTAATTTTCAAAACGTTGTTGTCGCCTGCTCACAACTCGCTTTCAAGTGCTCTCTTTCGGGTATATAAGAAAGAGAATTTTCCTATCTTATTGTTTTTATTGATTCTTATGTCATTAGTGGTGTTGCATATTGCAAGGCAAATATAGATCAAAAAATATATATTGCAAATATAAATGATATTTGTTTTCATTCGCACTATTGTGATTTTATAAACTAAAATGGAATTAGATAATGAACATTAGATTGGCCTTGTCCCCACTCGCTTTGGCAATTGGAGGTGCATTAACAGCAGTATCTATTGTGCCAAATGTTATGGCAGCAGAAGGTGTAGCTGTGGATGAAACTCTGCAAGTTATTGGTCATCAGTACGAAGGTTACGCGGAGCATATGCCTCAGTCGGGTACCAAAACTGATGTCGAATGGTTGGATGTACCGCAGGCAGTATCTGTTGTCACAAAAACGGAAATGCAAGACCGCGGTGCGGTACGTTTAGTGGATGCACTTGATGGTGTCGCAGGGGTTAACAATACTCTGGGTGAGGGAAGCCGAGACCAATTTGTGATTCGTGGTTTTGATGCACTCAACGATATCTACCGTGATGGTATGCGTGATGACGGGACTCTGCAATCGTACCGAAGCCTAGCGAATATCGAACGTGTCGAAGTGGTAAAAGGCCCTGCGGGCGCACTTTATGGCCGAGGCTCCGCGGGCGGTATCATTAACTTGGTCACCAAGCGAGCTAACGGTGATAACTTCACCAACGTAAATGGCAGTGTTGGCAGCAACAATTTGTTTGTTGGCCAAGTTGATAGTTCGATGGCGCTTAGTGACAAGGTCAGTGGTCGTATCAACGTGGAAAGTCGACAGTCTGATTCCTATGTAGACCATGTCGACTCTAATGATTTCTTTATTGCGCCAACAATTCGAGTGATGCCTTCTGATGGACACATTATTGATCTCGATGTCGAATATGCGCACCAAGAGTTAGTGCCATATCGTGGTGTTCCATCAAAGAATGGTAAGCCTGTCGACGTCTCTGAAAGCACGTTTTACGGTGGCACGAATGACTATCAAGAGTCAGACAGCATTCGTGTTGGCGTTAATTATGAATGGCTTTTGAATAGCGAATGGGCATGGACAAACCGCGCAGCATACAACCATATCGAACTTGAGCAAAAGGGTACACGCCAAGGGACGGTAACTGGGAATGGAGTATCTCAGAGTGTAAATAACCTCGGTTACGACCCTCGTACCACGACGACTCTTCAATCTGAGCTAGTTTGGGAAACGGATTCGAACCAAATGATGATCGGTGCGGATTATAATCAGGTCAATATCGACCTAATGCTCGCAAGAGATGAAACCTTACCTCCAAAAGATATCTACAACCCTGTAGCAGGCCCTACACCTGATCCGGGGTTTAAACCTACCCGCGACAACACCACAACGACCACTGGCGTTTACATTCAAGATGTTTATACCTTTGGTGATCTTTCAGTGATCGGCAATGTGCGTTACGACTCGATGGAGCTTGAACAGCAAAAAGCGGGCTCAGCAAAAGAAAATCTAGACGATGACAAAGTGAGCTACCGTGGTGGTTTAGTCTACCGTCTCAACAACGATATGTCAGTGTACGCAAGCTTAGCTCGCTCATGGCAATTGCCTTACTCGGGTATTTATATCAATCCTAAATTGGCTGAATTCTTCCATACGGATCTAAAAGAAGTGGGTGCAAAAGCTTACTTACTAGATAACGCCTTGATGCTTAATGCCGCGGTCTTCCAAATTGATCAAGAGCAACCAGAAACGAATATAGACGGAGACGTTGTTAACAAGATCGAAGCTCGCCACCAAGGTATTGAGCTAGAAGCTCGCGGTCAATTTACTGAGCAGTGGGATATTTCTGTGGGTTATAGCTACCTCGATGCAGAAAACAAAGAGACAGGCAAAAAGCCGAACGATGTGTCTGATCACCTGTTTTCGCTTTGGAGCACTTATCAGCTAGACGATAACTGGCGTTTAGGTGGTGGCGTGAAATACGTAGGTGACCGTTACGCGGGTAATGATGAAGCTGTAGCGCTGGGTGACTACACCACGGTTGACTTGATGGCAGCGTACACCACGGGTCGTCACAAAGTTCAAGCGAACGCTTACAACGTGCTTAATGAGAAATACATTCTGGGTGCAACCAACGGCACGTCTGGTACTAACCAGATTGGTTACGGAGCGCCAGCCGAATTCATGCTCAGCTACGGCTATCAGTTTTAAAAGCTAATTATGTTCTAAGAATGAGTTCATTTCTAAGAGCTCTTTCTACTCTAAAAACGATTGTTTTGTTCGCTACGAATGAGTGAACAGTTGGTCTTATTTTGAGGCCATTTAGCCCATAGGGTCAAAGCGCCGATATAACCGAAAACACGGCCTTTGATCCTAACCTGCCTACTTAGGAGATTTTCATGCCTTACCAGAATTTGGATGGTAAACCCTGTACTCAATCACACCAAAAGTTGCGTCTAAGTACCCTTGCAATGGCCATCGCTTCAGTGACTTCCATGAGCGCATTTGCAGCGTCTGATCCTCAAACAACGACTATGGAAACGGTTGTCGTGACAGGTAGCTTGATCGGTAACTCAGAGCTAGAGGATGTGAAAGAGTATCCGGGAGCGCGTACCGTTCTAACTAACGAACAAATTAAAAAGACTGGCGCACTTTCGATTGATTCGGCCTTCCAAAGTGTACCGGGCATTAAGGTTCAAGACGAAACGGGTACCGGTGTATTGCCTAACATCTCGGTGCGTGGCTTGAAAGCCAGCCGCAGTGGTCATGCTCAATTTCTAATGGACGGTGTGCCACTGACTCTTGCGCCTTATGGTCATACCGGACAATCTATTTTCCCTGCGACTCTGTCGATGCTTGACCGAATTGATATCGTGCGTGGTGGCGCTGCTGTGCAGTATGGGCCAAACAACGTGGGTGGTGTGATTAACTTGGTGACTAAGCCTATTCCACACGAGTGGCAAACGGAAATCAGTAATCGCTTTACTGTATTCGAGGGTGGCGATACGCCACTTAATGATTTTTACCTGCGCACGGGTGGCTGGTTAACCGATACGCTGGCACTTCAAGTAGAGGGTAACTTCTTAAAAGGCGAAAGCTTCCGTGAACACTCCGACACAGATGTCAAAAACTTCCAAGCCAAATTGCAATGGTTACTGAGTGATACTCAAGAGCTACAAGCTTTCGTTCAACGTTATGATGCCGACACCCAAATGCCCGGAGCTTTATCGCCGGATGATTACGAAAAAGATCGTACTCAGTCGAAGCGCCCATACGATGAATATCAAGGCACTTCAACGCGTTGGAGCCTGAAGTACCTGCATGACTTGAATCTTGCAGATAGCGCCGAATTAGAAATACTAACGTTTGGCCACCGTTCTGAGCGTTTCTTCCAATGGGGCTTTAACAGCGCTGGTGGTCACTGGGCGGACCCGGCATTACCGTCAACCGATATTCGTACGTCACCACGTGAATTTGCTGTTTATGGTGTTGAACCTAAACTCGCGATGTATTTTGACGGTAATACCGTGACGCAAAATGTGATTGTGGGTGCGCGCTATGTTAACGAAGACATCGATTACAAGCTGACCCAAACGCCAATTGCTGGTGGTGCTACAACAACCCCACGTGACTGGCACTTAGACACCGACGCTTATGCTGGCTATATCAGTAACGAAATTGGTTTGTTTAATGATGTGTTAAAGGTAACACCTGGTATTCGTTACGAATCGATTGATATGACGTTTGATGATCTGGGTACAGCACAGAGCACAGACAACAAAGTGACGGAATGGCTGCCGGGCTTAACGGTAGCATACCATTTGACAGAGCAATGGGTTGGTTACACCAATGCACAGAAATCTTTGCGTGCACCACAAATCGCTTACATCCGAGGCAAAGGTGAAGAGGGCAGTGAGCTAGCGTGGAACTACGAGTTGGGTGCACGCTACAACCAAGATTCAACCAGCTTTAACATCGCACTTTACCGCATTGATTTTGAAGATCAGCTGCAATGGCAAAGTGCTACCCAAACTTTCGATAACATTGGTAAAACCCTTCACCAAGGTGTTGAGCTCTCTGGTCGTTATATTCCTCAAGCGATGCAAGCTCTGAGTTTGGGCGCTGGCTATAACTACTTAGATGCAACGTTAGAGGAAGAGGGCGCAAACAAAGGTAATCAACTTCCATATACGTCTAAGCATCAATTTAGCTGGGATGCGACTTACGCCTTTAGCAAGGTAGATACGACTTTGTCTGGTTACTACTTCAGCGAGTCTTACTCTGACAATGCGAATACAAGTGCCGAAGATGCAACGGGCGCGACAGGTAAAGTGCCTGCCTACATGGTCTGGAACTTTAACCTAGGTTCGGATTTGTACAAGGATGAGAACAGCAAGCTACGCATGAACCTTGCGGTGAACAACTTGTTTGATGAGGACTATTACTTCCGCGGTATTGATACCAGTCCAGTTGGTCGTTATCCAGCCCCGGGACGTTCTTACACTTTGGATCTGAATTATCAGTTCTAATACGTAATTTGTTGAAAGTAATAACGAATAAAAGTCGCCAATACTCTTGGCGGCTTTCACGGTTCTAGCGTTTAAGGAAAATTAAATATGGAAAACAGCTCTCGCCTTTTGTTTTCGAATCCATTGCAGCTGTCGAACGGACTGCTGTCATTTAATAGGCCGTTTTTATTCAGCAGGATAGCGATAACCTTAGCTTTGCTGATTATAAGCTTGTTCTCATTCTCCAGTTCAGCACAAACCAGGGTCATACAAGATGAACAGGGTCAGTTTGAGATAGCGACTACTCCGCAACGTATTGTGGTGTTGGAGTTCTCATTTGTAGATGCGTTAGCTGCGGTGGGTGTTTCTCCTGTTGGTGTTGCTGATGACAATGATGCTTCGAGAGTGATCCCGGCGATGCGTGCGTTGGTTCAACCATGGGAATCGGTTGGCATGCGTTCTCAGCCTAGCTTAGAAGCCATTGCGGTATTAAAGCCTGACCTGATCATTGCTGATGCAGAGCGTCATCGTACTGTCTATCAAGATCTACAACGTATCGCACCAACTCTGCTGCTTAAAAGCCGCGGCGAGACGTATCAAGAAAATTTGGAGTCTGCGCTCAAGATTGGCATCGCTCTCGATAAACAATCGTCAATGGAACAACGAATTCAACAACATCAACACGCCATGGCCGAATTCAAAAGTCATTTCTCGCTCAAACAAACCGTCCAGTTCGCTGTCGTGTCGGATAAAGGTATGTGGTTACATAGCCCAGCGTCTTACGCAGGAGGGGTGCTGACCACATTAGGCATTGCGAGCCCAATTGTGAAACCAACAGAGAAGGCATATTTGCCAACCAGCTTTGAGTTGTTGTTGAAAACCAACCCGGATTGGTTACTCCTTGGCGCTTACTCTCATCCAAATATTGTTGATGATTGGCAGAAAAATCCGTTATTCAATGTACTAACCTCTGCAAAAAAACAGCAAGTTGTAGAAGTTTCTCCAGCACTTTGGTCATTGAATCGAGGCATGTTAGCGGCAGAACAAATGGCGAAAAATATTGAGCAGATCTTGGATCCATCATGAGTACGATGTTGTTCTCTAAAAGTAAGCGATTCTGGCCAATACTGTCGTGGCGAGTCACATTATTTGCGGCATTAGTGTCGTGTTTGGCACTATCTGGTTACGCGGCTTCTATGACCGGGTGGTCTAATTTCTCATTAACATTGAGTGACTTGATTCACTACTGGTTTGCGTTTGATGAAAGCAACATGACTCATCAAATATTGGCGACATTAAGAGCCCCAAGAGCTTATGCGGGGCTATTGATTGGTGCGAGTTTGTCTGTCGCTGGGTTATTGATGCAAGGATTAACGCGTAACCCACTGGCGTCTCCATCGATTCTTGGCATTAACGCTGGCGCAGCCTGTTTTATGGCGTTGGCTGCGATAGGTATACCGGTAGTCAGTGAGCTAAACCCAATCCTCAATGCAGTTCTTGGCGCGTTGCTAAGCGGAGGGGCCGTGATGCTTCTCGGTGGTTTCTTCTCCGAACGTTCTCATCCGTTACGTTTGGTTCTAGCCGGTATCGCCATTACGGCGTTATTGCTCGGACTGACACGAGCGGCGCTGATTCTTGCCGACGATATGGCTTATAGCGTCTTGCATTGGCTTACTGGCTCACTGTCTAGTGTCGATGATGAGCAATGGCAACAGCTTTGGCCGCCTGTAGTGATTGGTTTGGTGTTGGCAATGAGTCTTGCTCGTAACCTCAACTTGCTGGCACTTGGTGAAGAGGTAGCTGTTGGGTTGGGCAGTAACATCAGATTTACTCGCTTCGTGAGTGGACTGACGATCGTGTTGCTTGCTGGCGCAAGCGTCGCTATCGCAGGGCCAATTGGCTTTGTTGGGTTGTTAGTACCTCATTTGGTTCGACCTATGGTTGGGCACAATTATCATTTACTGATTCCTATTTCAGCATTGGCAGGCGCAGCATTAGTGTCTTGGTCAGATGCGCTGTCGCGAGCGATTGCTTTCCCGACTGAAACACCCGTTGGTGTTATTACTGCTTTGCTCGGGACACCTTGTTTTATTTTGATTGCGACGAGGAGATCTTAATGCACCACCACACTAAGATAGTTTTGTTATCCGGGATTCTCATATTAGTGGCATCTGCGGGTTTGTTTGTCGGTGCAGCGTCACTTTCTATTCCTCAAGTCATCGAACATTTGGTCGCATTTTCCAGTGACGACTTTGTTATCCATCAGTATCGGCTACCACGCATGTTGCTCGCGATAAGCGTGGGCGCAGGGTTAGGGCTTTCAGGGGTATTAGTGCAAGGCGTGATACGTAATCCGTTAGCATCGCCTGATCTTATGGGTATTAGTGCTGGAGCAGGACTTGCTGCGACAGCGAGTTTAGTTTGGTTCCCAAATGCACCAGTCAGTGTGCTTCCTGTGGTGGCGATGTTCGGTGGGGTATTGGCTGCTGGACTGATTGCTGCATTGGCCTGGTGGTCAAGGCCAACACCCGCCAAATTGGCGCTGATTGGTATTGCGGTGAGTGCGTTTCTGGCCAGTTGTATCGACTTCTTGCTGGTCACCAACCCAATAGAGATCAACACGGCCATGGTGTGGCTAACAGGCAGTCTTTGGGGCAGAAATTGGCAGCAAGTCCCGTTTGTTTGGAGTGCTCTGCTCTTGTTATTACCCATGGCATTATGGCTTGCTTGGCGATTAGATGTGATGGGGCTTGGCGAGGAAAGTGCAACCACATTGGGCACTAAGCCAAAACAGATTCAGGCTCTCGCGTTATTGGCCGCTGTATTGCTTGCCAGTGTTAGCGTTTCTGTTGCTGGAACGATCAGTTTTGTGGGTTTATTAGCACCTCACTTAGCTCGCTTGTTGTTTGGGCATAATCATAAGTTGTTAATCCCTGCATCTGCACTGGTAGGGGCAATTCTGGTTACCAGCGCTGATGGGTTAGCTAGAGGTCTACAACCACCGATTGAATTACCAGCAGGCGTTCTAACTTCCGTGATTGGCGCGCCATATTTCATCTTTCTTCTCTATCGTTATCGAGGTTGGTAACCATGCTTAAAACGCAGAATCTTTCCGTCGCGTACGGCAAACAAACGATCATACCGAACCTGTCGGTTTCTATCCCTAAGGGAAAAATCACCGCATTGATAGGACCTAACGGTTGCGGTAAATCCACCTTATTGAAGACGTTAGTCAGAATTAACAAGCCAGTGGCTGGAGATGTGTTGTTTGAAGACAAACCGCTATCAAGCTATGGCGATAAAGCGCTTGCTCGTTCGTTGTCACTTCTTCCGCAAATCTTAGTCAGCCCTGAGGGGATCACGGTAAGAAAATTGGTCGAATATGGCCGTTCGCCTTATGTCTCTCATTGGGGAAGGCTAGGGCTGGACGATCAAAAGATTGTCGAACAAGCAATGCGAGATACAGGTGTACTTGAGTTTGCTGATAAGCCGGTTGAGTCACTGTCTGGTGGGCAGCGTCAAAGAGCATGGATTGCGATGGTAATTGCACAAGATACGGACGTAGTGATGTTGGATGAACCGACCACATACCTTGATATGTCTCACCAAGTGGAATTAATGAACCTGATGCAACAGATGAATGCTAAAGGAAAAACGGTGGTTGTTGTGTTGCATGACCTGAACCAAGCCAGTCGTTATTGCGACCATTTAGTGGTTTTGGAAAAAGGGTGCTTAATAGCGGAAGGCTCGCCTGATGAGGTGATGACCGAAACGATGCTCAGTAACGTATTTGATCTCAAAGCGAGCGTCTTTCGAGACCCTATTTCAAATACACCAATGTGTGTCGCGATGTAGTTATCTGCTCAGCACAACGAGATCACCAAGGTACAAAGAACAGAACACTGGCAAGGAAGCCACATTAGATTAGGTCGTCTAAACTTAAAGTTTGTATGTAGTCAAAGTAGAACAATTTGGGCTCTAAAGACGTTCTCGAAATAAATGCAAATTAGTGCTTTACCTCAACCTAACTTGAGGTATTAGGATATGCAACGTTGCTTACGAGAATACTTTAAGGAGAGAAGAATGATCCAACTTGAACATGTAAATCTAGTGGTAAAAGACATCCCAGAAATGCTGGTTTTCTATAAAGCGGCATTCCCTCATTGGTATGTTCGTGACGAGGGAAAAGGGGAGTGGTCGGGTAAGCCACGTAACTGGTTGCATTTCGGCGATGAGTACCAATACATCGCATTGAGTGATCACGGAGAGGGTGAGAACAGAGATTTGGCTGGGCATTCTGTTGGCCTCGCACACTTCGCTTATGTAACCAATAACATTGAAAGCGTCACTCAACGCCTTATTGATGCAGGTTTCCCGATTGCTAAGCCCGGTGCCGAAGAACCTTATCGCAAGAACGTCTACTTTGTGGATCCGGCTGGCTTTGAAATCGAGTTCGTTAAATATCTGAGTGATGATCCCAAACTTCGTAATGCGACAAGTTAGTAGAATGATAGTAGGGTAGAAAGTACTTAAAGGGCATTGTGGAATTTTCCGCAATGCCCTTTTTTAGATCAATTGACTAGCTGAGGGTTAGTTTGGTTGTCTACTTAGCTTTAAATGGCACCAATAGTTGTTTGCCAAACACATTGATTAGCGCGCCAGTTACGATTAGACCACCACCTAGGTAAGTCCAAACTGATGGGATTTCGTTGAAGATCCACACGCCTAACAGTGCCGAGAAGACAATCTGAACGTATGAGTAAGCCGAAGCTTTACCCGCGGCTTGTGTCTGCATCGCTTTGGTTAAACCGTATTGGCCTATTTGTGTGAAAATCCCGACTAGAACCAACATCATGGTTAGGAACAAACTAGGCCATACAAAGTCATTCCAGATAAGGGCTGTTGAGATTGGTAGAGCTACCAGTGGGAAGTAGAAGATGATGACTGAGCTGTCTTCCGTTTGGCTAAGCTTTCTCACAATCACATAAGCAATTGAGCTACCAAATGCGCCACATAACGCCACCATTATGCTAAATAGCGGTAACTCGCTGCTCGTGCCACTGCTCATGCTTGGCTGAACCATTACTAATAACCCTGCTAAGCAGAACGCAATGCAGATCATGGTCGATTTTTGGACGCGTTCTTTCAGAAATAGCACACCGAGCAATGCGGTAAATACGGGATGTACGTATTGTAGAATGGTCGCTTCTGCTAAAGGTAGCGTGGTCACAGCGTAGTAAACACACATCAGTGCTGCGGTGCCAACTGCACCTCGAACAAACAACAAAGGTTTGTTATTTCCCCAGATCGAAATGCCTTTTCGTTTAACGTCGATATAACTGATGATCAAAGACACCAAAGCCCTTGCTGCAACAATTTCGAATACAGGTATGCCGTAGTTGCTGATGTATTTCACACACGCTGACATCAGTGCGAATCCAAAAGCAGAGAGGATCATGAACCTAACCCCTACAGGGATCATTGAAAAAGAGAAAGAAGGCATAAAAATATCAATCGGTTGAGGGAACAGGAATCATAACGTAGTTTAGAAGAGCCGACCAAAGTCTTTGTCCTGTTCTGGTCAACTTGATTCAATTAATTCTCATTTCAGATTAGTTCGTTTTTTTATCTCACATAAGATCGGTTATAGCTCAATTTTATAAAATCAACATCAACAGAAGGTGACGCTAATTCAACTCTGATTTATCGGTCGTTTTAATTGTCTTTCTTAGTCATATCATTCTCGTGAATTTATAATAAGAGATATGTTCTATGAAACCGTTCAATACCCTACTCATATCCACGCTCGCGCTTTGCTCTTTCAGTCCAGCTACTTATGCAGATACCATCTTGCACGCTTTCAACTGGAAGTATTCAGATGTGACAGCCAACGCCAATCAAATTGCTCAAGCCGGTTATAAGAAAGTACTGGTTGCTCCCGCAATGAAATCGAGCGGCAGCCAATGGTGGGCGCGTTACCAACCTCAAGATCTTCGCACCATTGATTCACCTCTCGGCAACAAACAAGATCTAACCGCAATGATTGCCGCTCTCAAAGGTGTGGGCGTCGATGTTTACGCCGATGTGGTGCTCAACCATATGGCAAACGAAAGCTGGAAGCGAAGTGACTTGGATTATCCGGGATCCGAAGTACTAAACGATTATGCGAGCCGTTCAAGCTATTATGCTGACCAGACTCTGTTTGGCAATCTGGCTCAAGGTTTTGTATCCGCTAATGACTTCCATGCCGCGGGCTGTATTTCAGATTGGAACGATCCCGGTCATGTTCAATATTGGCGTTTGTGCGGGGCTGATGGCGATGTAGGTTTGCCTGATCTCGATCCAAATAACTGGGTAGTTTCGCAGCAGCGCTTATATCTGAAAGCGTTGAAGGATATGGGTATCAAAGGTTTCCGAATTGATGCCGTCAAACACATGAGCCAGTACCAAATCGACCAAGTGTTCACGCCTGAAATTACAGCGAACATGCATGTGTTTGGTGAAGTGATCACCAGTGGCGGGGCAGGGAACAGTGGCTATGAGTCATTCTTAGCGCCTTACCTGAATAATACTAATCACTCCGCGTATGATTTCCCGTTGTTTGCGTCGATTCGTTCGGCGTTCTCAATGGGCGGTGGCTTGAACCAACTGCATGATCCAAAAGCGTACGGCCAAGCACTCGATGACAATCGTTCGATCACCTTCGCGATCACACATGATATTCCAACCAACGACGGCTTCCGTTACCAAATTATGGATCCACAAGATGAGCAGCTTGCTTACGCTTATATCCTTGGGAAAGATGGCGGCACGCCGCTGATCTACAGTGATGATCTTCCGGATTCAGAAGACAAAGATAATGGTCGTTGGGGCAATGTTTGGAATAGCTCGAATATGAAGAATATGCTTAGTTTCCATAACGCGATGCAAGGTAAGTCGATGACGATAATTTCGAGCGACCAATGTACTTTGCTGTTTAAGCGTGGCAAAGAAGGCGTTGTTGGAATTAACAAGTGTGGCGAAACGCGTGGCGTGACGGTTGATACCTACCAACATGAGTTCAATTGGCATGTTCAATACAAAGACGTATTAAGCAGCGCGACAGAAACCATTTCTTCTCGCTACCATACGTTCAATCTACCACCGCGCAGTGCACGTATGTATAAGCTTTAATGCTTATTCTCTAGAGCGAACACCACTGGTAAAAAGCATAAGCCGCAGTAAGTTCTGCGGCTTATTTGTATCTAAGCTTAAGGCTTATCGTTACTGTTGATCGCTAATAACACCAAACCAATGATTCTGATGAGACAGTGCTTTCAGTAACTCGATCTCTTTTTCTGTCTCTTCTCTAAGCCATTCAATAAGGTCGTTGATGATAGGCGTGTGACTACGCTGGTGAATGAAGTAAGTCCAAGCACTGTGTTGGATCTTTGCATTCTTAGGGCAGTACAAGAAGCCTCGTTGGAGATCTTGTTGAACTAACAACAGATCTGTGACCGTCACCCCCTCACCGGATAAACAGGCACTGAGTGCCATATCTAAAGATAAGAAGCTGGTATTTCTGACGGGTTTCTTCGGTGGGGATTCAACATCAGCTAGCCATACTTTCCAATCATGGTGATCTAAGGTCGGGTGCAGCCTTGGTAAGGTTAAGATTGAATCGAGGTCGGTGTCTTTAGTGGTTAAGCTAGTAGAACAGACCGGCGCCATGAACTCTTCTCGCAAGAAGGTGATGTCTGGTGCCTTGTCATAGCGTTTTTTGAAGCGCGTGTGGAAGATCAGTAGGTCATATTCGCTGCTGTTGATTGATTCGTCTTCCTCAATCACAGGAACTATGACGATCTCATATTCCTGATAACGCTCGTTTAATTCTCTGACTTTAGAGATCAATACCCGCGTTGCGAAACTCAAGGTTGCTTTGATTACGATACGCTTCTGCTTCGGCTCACTCCAAGAGGCGATAACAGCTTCGATATTGCCGTAGCTTTCTCGCAAAGCCACATACAAATCATGACCTTGTACCGTTAATTCTATGGCTCGATGCTTACGAATAACCAGTGATGCGTTTAACTCATCTTCAAGCTGTTTGATCTGTCTGCTAATCGCACTTTGCGTTACATGCAGCTCTTCGGCAGCTAGAGTAAAGCTCATCAGCCTTGCGGCAGCTTCGAAAGCTTTTAAGCCATTATGTGACGATGGTAAGCTAGGATATGGGGTCATAATTCGTTCGCATGAGTTTATGGAATGCTAGGATCGCAAATTTATCAATTGAACGCTAGCCCCATCGATCGTATTTTGGGCGAAATTAACTGAGGCGCTCATGAAAAAAATACTCACTCTTGCATTCCCTTTGATCATTTCACAGCTGATATCCATGGCTTTAGTCCTTACTGATGTTTGGATGATGTCGCGTATCAGTGTGTCAGCCCTTGCGGCTGGTGGCTTAGGTGCCTCTATTTACTTCTTCATCTTTATTATTGCGAGCAGCACCGTCGGTTGTGTCGCAAACCTGATCGCAATTGCTTATGGTCAGCGTGTCGCACGCCCAGAGTTTGGTAATACTCAAATTAGATTGGCCGTGAAAGGCGCAACCATGTTGGCGTTCGTACTCAGTGTGACCTTAATGGCGAGCTTCTGGTTTGCTCCGTTGGTATTAGAAGCAGCCAAACAACCGCCAGAAGTGATCACTTTAGCCATGGAGTATGTGCACGCTTTGAAGTGGGTGATGTTGCCTTCGCTTATCTTGTTGGTGCTGCGTGGCTTAACCAGTGCATTTGGTAATGTGCGTTCGATTCTGGTGATGTCGATAATCACAGTGATTCTGAATGTACCAGTGAGCTACTTCCTCACGTTCCAGCTCGATATGGGACTAACAGGCTTAGGCTTAGGCACGGCTATCGCGGCATTCATCGTGATGGTTGGATACACAGTGTGGGTGTTTAAACGTGACGAGTTCAAACAGTTCGCACCTTGGCTAAATACCGAAGAGTACTCCATCAAGCTGATGAGCCCTTTGTTGCTAATGGGTTTACCTATCGGCTTGGCGGCGTTACTTGAGCATGGCTTGATATACGGCGGCACCTTAATGGCGGGCACGATCAGTATTGCTTCTCTGGCGCTGCACCAAATATTACTGCAATGCTTGAGCTTTACTTGGAACTTCAACTTCGGTTTCTCGCAAGCTGCCGCAATTTTAGTAGGCCGTGATTATGGTGCAGGCAACTACGAAGGCATCAAAAGAACCTCGATTCAAAGTTTTATATTGGTGTCGGTATTGAGTGTGGCCTTGTCTGCTGTGTTCATCATATGGCCTGAAATGATTGCCTCTATCTTCAAATTAGATGACGGCACTGGTGCAATGACATCGCTATTGGCTTCTGTTATCTGGGTAGTGGCGTTGTGTTTCATTGTCGATGCTTGGCAGTTATTAGCGATTAACCTGCTAAGAGGAATGAAGATTGTCTCTATGCCAACCGTGATGACTGCCATCGGTTACTGGGTATTTGGTCTACCTGCAGCTTGGTATTTGATGCCAAAATTCGAATTGGCAGGGATCTGGGGTGGAATCGGTGTTGGTTTAGGCGTGACAGGTATTCTATTGCTGATCCATTTGATGGTCGTTCTAAACAAGAGCAGTAAGACACCAGACTTAGATTGTTCAGCTTACTCTTAATTAAGTTAGTTGATAACGAAAAAGCCGCAGTCATCAATGACTGCGGCTTTTGTTTATCTAAATTGATCCTTGGGGGAATGAATCAATATCAGGATGTAGGGAGTACCTATTGGTTATAAGGTAGCTTTATTGCCAGACTACTTTCCACCAGAGAGCACTGATTTCATCATGGTTTTGAATTGCTCTTTCTGCTCTTCAGTCAACACGTTATAGATGTTGTTCTTAAGACGCATTTCTTGCATTACCATCGACTTCTCGGTTGCTTGAACCGTGTCGATGACCTTTTCCATCTCAGCTTCATCAAACTCAGGTTGTGTCACTAAGGCGATCTGCTTTTTCTTAAGTTCTATCGCACTATCCATATCGATTTTTGTTCTATCAGATTGATAATCTTCAACAAGAGAGAACACTTCCGCTTGTTGCTCTTCGGTTAGATTCAAAGAAGCAATGACCATTTGCAGTGGGCTAAGCGCTGGCTGCGGCGGTTGTTGTGGTGTTGAAGCACTCACAAACGGAGCGGTAACGAGTAAAGCTGAAGCAGTTAATACACAAAACGACTTTTTCAGTGATTTCATTGAGTTTCTCCTGTTAGTGGAAAAATGAGTATAGGTGAGTAAGCTGAACTCGATATGAACATGTCGTTCAGTTAAATTTGCTGAGTTCATTGCGTTCATTTAGTTACCTTTATCTAAGCACGGCACGACTTAGACCTTGGTCTTACAGAAACAGAGCTAAAAGGTGACTAGAATGACTTAAGTCGCTCACCGTTTTATCGAGGAATACACAAATGGAAGTTGGATTGTTCTGGGCTGAAAAAGGAATGCTAGTGCTTGGCGCACTGTTTGTTTTGACGAGCATGATGCAGTACGGAAGACGCAGTAGCGATTGGAAAGGCGTAATTACGATGTTCTACAAGCGTATCCCAATGAATATTGCAGAATACAAATGGTACCGTTTGGGCATTGCTTTGTTGGTGTTTGCTGTGGTTATACGTTTCGCATTACTGATCCTATGGCCTTCATACCAGTTTTAGTCCTTTGTATTCGCTCTTTTATATAGAGCATATAAAACCGATACATTCATGACGAGATTGAGCCTTAATAAACTCACTTATTAAGGCTGTCATTTCATAAATTAGCGCTGTTGTTCCATGAAAAAGTGCTATTACTCTATAATGACGAAAGGTTATTACCTTTGTAGCATATTGTTTTTCATGAAGAATAATGTCGGATAATAGCTTACCTGCTTGTTTCATCATTCTTACTAATAATCTGCACATAAATCCATTCACCCCGTACCTGATACCATAATGTTCTGTTACACTCGTTCGAATTAGCTTAAATTTGTTAGTGGTGCATTTATGTCGTTCCCAGTTCTTATATGTGATGATTCTGCATTAGCAAGGAAGCAGATGGCTCGATCACTGCCTAGTTCTCTAAATGCAGATATAACTTTTGCTGTTCATGGGCTTAATGCACTTGAAGAGCTCGCTCAAAACCAGTTCAAACTGATGTTCCTCGACCTCACCATGCCGGAATTAGATGGCTATGGCACATTGGAAGAGATGCGACGTTTAGGTGACACCACGCCTGTTGTCGTTGTTTCTGGTGACATACAGCCAAAAGCACAACAGAAGGTGATGGAGCTTGGCGCCAAAGCGTTTTTGCAAAAGCCGATCGATAAAGAAGCGCTCAAAGCTATTTTGCGTGAGCATGTCGAGCCGCCAAAACAACCTCAAATCATTACTCCAACCGCTTTAGAACTGCCAATACTTCGCAGACGTGATATCTATATGGAAGTCGCGAACGTAGCGATAGGCCGTGCAGCCGATGCATTGGCGCGCCACTTTAATGTATTTGTTCACCTACCGCTGCCGAACGTCAACATCTTCGAAGTGAGTGAATTGCACATGGCACTTCGTGACCTAGCCGACAACGACCAAGTATCGGGTGTTTGCCAAGGCTTCAGCGGAGAAGGGATTGCAGGTGAAGCACTAGTTTTGTTGAGTGATTCCAGTGTGAGCGATCTTAAGAAGCTCATGAAGGTGCCAACCGAAAGCGAACAGCTTGAAGAGTTAGAACTACTGATGGATGTGTCGAATATTCTCGTTGGCTCATTCTTGAATGGACTAGGGGAGCAATCAGAAGTTCGTTTCTTCCAGAGTTCTCCTGTATTGCTAGGTCAACACATCTCGATTGATTCGGTGATTGAAAATACCAGTGGTTCATTTAAGAAGACCATGACTTTCGAAGTCAGCTATAACATAGACGGCACGTCCATCCGTTGTGATCTTCTATTTATGTTCGTTGATGAGTCTTTGCCGCTTCTAGACAACAAATTGGCCTACCTAATGGAGGAGTTTTAATATGCTGAATCTTCCTGCTGAATTTGAACAGTTCCACTGGATGGTGGACATGGTTCAAAACGTCGACATGGGGCTGGTGGTCATTAACCGTGATTTTCAGGTGCAAGTCTGGAATGGCTTCATGACTCACCATAGCGGTAAGCAATCGCATGATGCTATTGGTAAGTCGATCTTTGAGTTATTCCCTGAAATCCCAGAAGAGTGGTTTAGGCTGAAAACCAAGCCAGTCTATGACTTAGGCTGTCGCAGCTTCATTACATGGCAACAAAGGCCTTATCTGTTTAAGTGTCGTAACGTGAGGCCAGTAACCCAGCAAGCTGATTTCATGTATCAGAACGTCACGCTAAACCCGATGCGTTCACCAACAGGCCAAGTCACCTCTCTATTTTTGTCTATTCAAGATGCGACTGCAGAAGCGTTAGTCTCTCAAAAGAACTAGCACTGAACCTAAAGAGTGAATAAAAATGGCTAAGGTTAACGACCTTAGCCATTTTTTTGCTTTTTATTCTTCAATTGACCTTAGAGGCTTCGATCTCTTTCATCTACTCACTCTAAATTTTCAATGTTTACTCTGCTTTTCGCTCAGCGAACTCTTTTTTTTTAGAACCTTCTTCCTCAAGAATCTAGATTGAATGAACTACCAGACGCCAAAGAAGCATGATTTTGGTTGTTGGTGGTTTATAAAGTTTGGCTTTTTAGGGGGCTTTTAATAAAGGCTGGGATTTGGATTGTCGAAATCAAATGAACCTTGCCTTCAAAATCGAGTGCATTGAAGCGTGTTTCTCTTAGGTGAGGTTAACCAGCAACACGATGAGTTTGCCTAATTTGGACGAAAACAGAAATAATTTGGAAAAAAATCGAATTTATTTAAGAAAAAAGGCATTTTTTTGTTGGAGAAAAGTGTGATTTTTATGTGATCTCGAGGCACTTTCTTCACATATTTGCTTAATGAAGGCGATATTGTGTGAAAGAGAGAGGAAAACGATTGCGCAATAAACCGACAACGTTTGCGTGATTGGTTCGCTAAGTTATTAATTAGTAAGAATTTAGTAAGAATTTAGTAAGAAGGTCGAGCTAGGGAGGTTTTACCAGATATGGAATCTTTGAGAGGATAACACAAAAAAAAGTGAAATATCAGACTTGCTGTTACTAAATCACGACCTATAATGCTGAAAACCGGAGCGTCTGCCAACGCTCCGGTTTTTTTGTGTCCGAAGAAAAGTAAACTCGTCTGCCAACGGTTTTACTACGCATTTCGCGAGAGACACATAATTTTATGAATCAAGGAAAACACTATGCGTATCGAACAAGAACTTAAGTTAGGTTTCAAAGATGTACTCTTCCGTCCGAAGCGTTCTACCCTTAAAAGCCGTTCTCAAGTTGAATTAACCCGCGATTTTACATTCAAGCATAGCGGTCGTCAATGGTCTGGTACTCCAGTAATTGCAGCGAACATGGATTCGGTAGCAAGCTTTGAAATGGCAGCTGCTCTAGCAGAGCACGGTGTTATGACGGCAGTACACAAGCACTACACAGTAGAGCAGTGGGCTGAGTTTGCTAAAACAGCAGACAAGAAAACACTGAACAACGTATTTGTATCAACAGGTACATCTGAAGCTGAGTTTGAGAAGACTAAGCAAATCATGGCGCTTAGCGAAGACTTCGTATTTATCTGTATTGATATCGCTAACGGCTACTCAGAGCACCTAGTTGAGTACGTACAAAAAGTACGTGCAGAATTCCCGAACAAAGTTATCTCTGCGGGTAACGTTGTAACGGGTGACATGGTTGAAGAGCTAATCTTAGCGGGTGCAGACATTGTTAAGGTTGGTATCGGCCCTGGTTCTGTTTGTACTACTCGTGTTAAAACAGGTGTAGGTTACCCTCAACTTTCTGCAATCATCGAGTGTGGCGACGCAGCACACGGCCTTGGCGGCATGATCATCGGTGACGGTGGCTGTTCATGTGCGGGTGACGTATCTAAAGCGTTTGGCGGCGGTGCTGACTTCGTAATGCTAGGCGGCATGCTAGCAGGTCACTCTGAGTCGGGCGGTGAAGTAGTAGAGCAAGACGGTAAGCAATACATGAAATTTTATGGAATGTCGTCTCAGTCGGCTATGGACAAGCACTCAGGTGGTGTTGCTAAGTACCGTGCTGCGGAAGGTAAAACTGTTTTACTTCCATACCGTGGTTCAGTTCACAACACAATTTCAGATATCCTTGGTGGTGTACGTTCAACTTGTACATACGTAGGTGCAGCAAAGCTTAAAGAGCTAACTAAGCGTACTACTTTCATCCGTGTGCAAGAGCAAGAGAACAACGTATTCGGTAAAGAGTAATCTGAACGAGTTCGAATAGTTTGAAAATCAAGAGCCGCTTTTTAGCGGCTCTTTTTGTTTGAAATCGTTAATTCGCGACAAAGTGGTGGAAGAAAGTTTTTGATAGTGTGGACAGCATGTTGGGTGGGTGCGAAGTGAGCCTATCTCACTAGCTCTTGGCGCTGATCGGATGCAAGAGCTTTAATCATTTCAAAAACTAACTGAGAAGTAGTTTTGTCCGATGGACTAAGAGTATGAGTGAAGGCTAGGTTCATTACGAAGGAATGGCCACATTCGGGGCAAACTACTCTTATATCACACCATAGACTTATCGGAATGATAAGCCCACGGTACTAAATTGTGGTGATGATTTACACAGTTTTATCATTTTAGAGACATCTTTTTCTATTAGTAAATGGGCGTACTTACCTAGATGAACCATAGCTGTCGGACTATGTAGAAAAATTCTGTATTTTGTGAAGTGATCAATCATCAGCGAAAGTAAGGTATTGATCGTATTGCATATCAGTGTGTATTCTCCCTGTATAAGATTACTAGATAGAAAAATTCTGTATGTAAATGCAGAATTTTTTGTCTAATAAAGCTGTTAGCAGGAGAGAAGGAATATTTGATGTCAGTTGAAGAAGTGGTTAGAGGTTTTATTGAGGAAGTAAGGTCGGGGAAACAGCTAGACTTAGTTAACAAGTATCTAGCCCAAGTAGTTGTCGCTCATCAAATTGTATCTGGAGTCTCACAAGCAATTGAAAGAACTCCTGAAAACTATCGTGAACACGTCGAAGAGTTTCTAGAGGCTTACGGTAATTTTGACCTCAAAGTAGAAGAGTTTTTAGTTCAAGGAGCGAAGGTCTACGTACGTTGGCGTCAAGAAGGTCGCCATGAGGGAGTCATTTATGGTTATGAGCCTACAGGTTTAGAACTTTCTACAGTAGGAAGCGCAGTGTACCGAGTCAGTGAAAACCAAATAGCGGAATATTGGATTCAGCAAGAGAATCAAGGTTTAAGAGGGCAGTTGGAAGAAAACCTTAAGAAATTCAGCTAACAAGTATTTAAGAGTGATTCGTAACGCTTGGCGTTGTTTTTCCCTTAATAGAAGATAAGTTTTATATGAGGAAATATGATGAATTTTGAAAATTGGTTAGCGTTTTGCTCAATTGCATTTATTGCAGCAGCAATTCCTGGTCCTGCGATATTGCTAATATCAACGCATAGTCTAGAGTTCGGGGCTCTACGTGCTCTTATTACCGCAGCGGGTAATGTGACTGGACTTTTTATTATGTCTACTTGCTCTATATTGGGATTAAGCGCGCTAGTGATTGTTTCTTCAACAGCTTTTTCGATCATAAAAGTAGTTGGGGCGTTATATCTTTTGTATATGGGAATAAAGCTATGGCGTAGTGGTGTAAACCTAAAGACAGCCGACAGCATATACCAAACAAAATTTAGTGCTTGGAGCCTTTATTCTCAAGGACTTCTGGTTTCATTAACAAACCCAAAAGCTATTATATTTACATCTGCACTTTTTCCACAGTTCATTAATACTTCAGAGCCTTTATTTATTCAATTTTTAATATTAGTTATTACTCTAATGATGTGTTCATTTTTATGTTTGCTTTCATATTCTCTTTTAAGTCAAAAGCTAAAAACTGGGACTAAAAAATTTGTATCAGGGAGCATTATTGGAAAGGTGTTTGGAACTACATTTATCAGTGCTGGTGCAGCTTTGGCAATTTCAACTCAGAGATAATTGAGAATTAGTACAAGTTTGAAGTGCTACTATCTCAGATAGCCACCCTTGCGGTGGCTTTTTTGTGCCTGTTAGATAGCCTGAAAGCTACGTGCTAGATGATGAAATTTCTATGATTAGAACGTTGAATAAAGGGATAAAAACAGAAACTAATCCCTAATAGAATTGATTTGTTAAGCTACTTAGTAACTCGATTGTTATTAGTTGGGCGGTTTTTTTAGGTGAGGGGTTCAATTTATACATTTGGGGATAATCTTCATCGGAAAAAGTGACCATAGCCAGTGAGCTTTCTGTATGGCTTAGAGCTAATTTTTATAAAATCATAGTGTTAACTCTGAAGTTACGTTCGATTATTTCCGCCTGCGCGCTACTCAGTTGTAGCTAAGCCTTGGCTAATGAGCCTAAAACAGTTGCCTATGAGTCAAACAAACCAGGAACCCTCATGGTTCTAGAGGATGAGTTGTTTGTAGTCGTCAATGGTCCACTCATTCGAAATTCAGACTATTGGTAAAACTTCTTAAATGGCAATATTCAATTCTGCACGACTCACGTAATTGATATGAGTGGCCTTCTTGCTAGTTATAAATACTTCGATCAGGACATCAGTAGTTGGGAGACTTCCCGTGTCACCAACATGAATCGCATGTTCTTCGGTGTTAAGCGCTTTGACCGTAAGCGCTCCATAAACCTCGCATTCTAATCGCCTAACACGAATAATAAGATCAAGTCACCAACCATGAGGAGATTTGAAATGGAAAAACGGTACACTAATCAAGAATGGCAAACGCTTATCGAGCAATCTGAATCGAGTTCATTGTCAACACTCGCATTTTGTAAGCTCAATGAACTCAATATCCAGAAAGGTATCGCCTTCACGTAGGTGCATTAGATAGCGATATATCGGAGCGTCCCTTAATCTCATTAGTGTCCTACAAAGCGGTTAGAGGACTAAGTTTATTCTCCCATCTCGTTACTGAGGTTAACAAGGATACGTTGTTCAAAGGAGGCTTGAAGTGGCCAGTTTAGTCTGGCCACTTACGGATGAGTCACTTTTATGTTTATTCAGCTTTAATACCGAAGTAACTATCTTGAAGTAAATATGGGGTACACATTGCCGGAGCTTGCATTGGTTGGTTCATAGATTGGAAATTGATCGTACGGTTAAGTGGATCGTCTTTAGGTTTTGAGACTAATGGTATAAACCCAATATTTGTCGTGTCATCGAACAGGTTATGGTAGATGTTTGTGTAGGTACTTTTGTTATCGGATTCATAATAAAAGAATGCATCTTCTTCTGAACGTGAGAATGTAACGTTTTCTAGAGTTAGCCCGTTGATGTCAGAGTCAGCTATCTTATCTACTATGCTGGTTTTCCCATTATCCCCAGTAGGCTCACCGATAACTGTTATATCAGCTAGTGTAACGTTCGTTAAGGTTGACCTGGATACATTCCCACTAAGCAGAGATAGCGGCGATGACGAATGGCGGCTTACAAATGCATTCAAAAGCTCTAGGTTGTTAATACTAGATCGAGAAATACGTGAAGAGACTAAATCTCTAACAACTGCCAATTTTACCCCCACAAGATCAATTGAGACATCTGTAAGCTCTTTGTTATCAAGTGAATAAAACAGCTGGTTGAATGGTGCACCTGTGGTTTCTATGTCTATGAATTTGACGTTTCGCCAATGATCATCGATGTCAAACAAGTGATCAAAGCTGTTTTCATTATGGATAGAAGTGTTTTTAAATGTGATGTTATTTAAATTTGCCTTGGTTAATTTATATCCTCTTTCACTTTGGAAATTCAGGTTCGTGATGGTATGACCATTACCATTGATTACTCCCGATAGGCTCTCAACTAAGGTCGGAGAACTTGTACAATCTAGATTACCTACAATATCGATGTACAGTGGTCTGTTTTTTTCATTGTATATGTTCACCAGCTGATCACAACTAGCTACAGAATAGTAGCTTTGTGCAAATAACGTTGGTGAAAAGAGGACTGGTATAGAGGCAGTTAAGAGTGGTAATAAACGTCGCATGCAAATGATTCCTTCAGTTTTTTGTGGAGCATGCGAAGTTAGTTAGTCTTCCGTATGTATGCAATACATCTATATAAATTAAGTTGCATATATCACAAATATGAATGAATTCTCGATTCAGGTGTTCGGTGTCTAATCATGGACGCTGAACCTGAATGAGATTAGACACGATTAGTAATAACGAATACTAATCGTAGACTATCAAATCTGTCTGGATCAGTTTGCTAACAAGCTTTCCTTCACTCCGATTTCACAGCCTATGAACGTCGATTGTGCGAGCTCAACATGCAAGTAATAACGTTCCGGTTGGTTCATTGCTTGTTGGAACGTTGTAATACATCTATCTAAACGCTGTGAATTCTCGTAAGGGTTTTCTCGCCACTCAATACGAATTCTCTGCTGCGTGTGCTTTTCTATTCCACTAAGGCTATGTTGCTCACCGCCTAACTTGAAAGCGGTGACTTGTTCAAATAAGAATAAGTCGTTGGCTGAAGCTGTGTTGAACGAGAGTAGTGCTAATAATGCGAGTTTGCTTTTCATTTGGAGTGGCTCTTTAAGATAGGTTGAAATCACGTAGGTTATAGATTTTATCTTTCACTTATGGTGTGAAATTTTCGGTTAGCTAATAATAACTTTGAGATATAAGGTATTTTAAAGTGATGTTAATAATAATATTGTGTAATTGCTTATTTAGTACAGGAAGTGAATGTAATCGTTTTTTTATTTTTATCAATATTTTATTTTATGATCCCATTTTTAATTTAAATTAATTAGAATGCGAAAGAGATAAATAGAGGTTTATATCTACAGTTGTAACTTTAGTTACTACTATCAATAGTTAATTATAACTTATAGTGTTTTGTTTATTTATTGTTTTAATTGTATTTTATTAAGCTTATATAGTTGATTGTAATCACAGATGAGTTTTTTATTGCTTATTTTACTGTTTATACGGTTGAATTTTTTATCAGGATAAAAGATATTCTCGCCAAAAATAAAGGAAGTAAATAATGAAAAATATCGCACCATTAACAATGTTATTATTATCAGCGAACGCTGCGAGTGAAACATACACGGTTAGTCCAAATTTAAAACATGGTCTCCCTACACTGACTGAAGAACCCAATCTGTATCAAGCTCCTAGCTTTGATTTTTTCGATTTTAGTGAGGGATATTTGACACAGAGGGCTGAAGCCAGTGCCTTATTGCCAATAGCGCTAAATAGCATAGATAGAGTGTGTATCAACACTACGTTTAGTGAGATAGATGGAGAGGCGCGTTATCCACAATCTGGTGTTTTGGTTTACACGTATGCGATAAACACTCAAGGTGAAAAAACGCACAATACCACTATTGGCGACAGAGTGCCGTTGGCAGAAGTTTCACAGCATTGCCTGGACGAATCATCGTGGGTTTACAAGAATTGGTTGGTTGACAAACGTATCAACTTTACGCCTTACAGTTCAGTATTCGCGTTGATTGAAAACGTCGATGTCGTGGTTGAAGGGGAGCTATCTTTGTCTCAAGATCCCGTTGAGTTTGTTGAGCAGTATTTTGATTTCATCACTAAGGTCGGTTTTAACCAGTCTGCAAGTTTTTATCATACGGATGTCATTAGAGACCTCAAATCCATCATTATGGAAGGTCTTCAAAACGAAAATCAGAATGTTCTTGATATTGCGAATATTGCCTTTGGTTCTGGAGTTACCAGAGAAGATATCGCGATTATGGATGATAAAGTCTTTATGAATACTTTCTTGAATATTCGGAAGGTTGCTCAAGGCTCCAATGTTGCTCAATTATCTTCGTTCAGTGTAATTAATGACTTTGATTACCAAGGTCAAAAGTATATTACGGTTGAGAAAAAAGAGCAGTTCGGCGACCGAATCACTACTCAATATGAAATTATTACGCTTAAAAGCGATGGCGAATATTGGATGCTTAATATGTCTGGTGACATGAAAAGCCTTCTTGGTATGTAAGTGCTTTTACTTTTCAGTTCGTGAATTTTTTAAAAAATACTAATATATAAAGGAAAGTAGCAATGAATGCACGAGTCTTATTGACGTCTTTAATTTCATTTATATCACTTCAAGCTTCTGCTTATGAGATGTCATATATAGCTCCTAAAGCACTGCTCCCTGGTGAAGATGTTCAGCAGTTCGAATTAGCCGATTTAAATGGTAACGGTAGGCCAGAGATCGTATTTCTTAACTCTAATGGTGAACTAAAGTACGCGGTTCAAGGTTTTGAAATGAATCAAACTACGTTTTCATTTTTAGAAAGTAAGTCATGGAAGATTGATTCTTACCCAGACGCGGTATTAACATTTAGCGGCGGTCGTTATTACCGATTGAGTGTTGACGGTCGTACTCGAGCGTCAGCCTCAATCTTACTAACTGATGGCACATTTAAGAGTTTGTACTACTCCGAGTTTGCTTCACGATTGTTGATTGACTTTGTTTCTGAGAATGAGATAAGCGGTAAGATCAAAGACCCGTATTTAACGGGTTCTGGCGAGATTAACTTTGTGGCGAGACCTGAATAGTAAGCTCATGCAGCGTATATGAATTGAACAACAAAAGAGCGGCATGTTAGTCGCTCTTTTGTTGTTTGAGTTGTACTCGTTTAACTTAGAGATTGCGTACAGCTTGTTTATTTTGCGCGTAGTTATTTTACGTTTAGTTATTTCGCATAATTCGAAGGAAACAGTGCTCGTTTCGCTTCTTCATCGCGTTCTGTTTTAAATTCAACGTCTTTACCAGTTTCGCGGGCACGCAGTGCAGCAGGGCGAGTGTTGATTGCGTTAAACCAGCGCTTCAAGTTCGGGTAAGGTTCTAAGCCTTCTTCACCAAGCACGAAAGGTGCTTTATCAATCCAAGCCCATGCAGCAACATCGACAATGGTGTACTCATTTCCGACGATAAATTCACGACCTTCCATATGCTTCTCTAACACTTCGTAATGACGTTGTGCTTCACGTAGGTAACGGTTCACAGCGTAGTCTAGGCCTGTTGGCGCAGCATGACGAAAGTGTACCGATTGACCAGAATAAGGGCCAAGGCCGCTCGCAATAAACATCATCCAAGAGAGCAGTTCAGCTCTGTCTTCTGGTTGTCCCCCAAGCTCACCAGTCTTCTCTGATAGGTACAAAAGGATGGCATTAGAATCGAACACGCGTTGCCCATCGTCTTCAATGGCTGGTGTTTTACCGTTAGGGTTAATCAAACGATATTCCGGAGTGTGCTGCTCACCCTTTAAGGTATCAACAGGAAAGAGTTCAAAATCTAGACCTGTCTCTTCTAGAAACAGAGCGATCTTCATTGGGTTGGGTGTTTGGTGAAAATAGAACTTAAGCATGGGGTAACTCCTTGTATTGGTGATTCATTAAAGCACCGCTTGAACGATCGTTCAATAATTGATTTTGAATTATTTGAAAATCTGTTGATTCGTATTCCAAGTCTATGTGTTTAAAACTTCGTTATTTGAGTGAGGATTACCATCGAACAATTCGGTGTGTTGGATTTTAAGTTGTTGAAAAAATGAGCTTTAAGTTGCTGTTTGGCGTGTTGTTTTCTGCGGAGTTCGGGTTTGTGATGGGTGGTTTTCGGTGGAATAGGGCGTATTAAATCCGCAGTCAGATATTCCAACAAAAACGTTGAGCACTGGTTCAAACCAGAATTATCTGGATACACAGGCTTATTGGTAAGTTCAAAATCGTGATCTGTTGCCACACCTTATGCAACAAATGAATATTAACCTCGGAGATTCTGGTGTGGTTCACAGTTTTTTAATCTTAGGGACTTACATTGGTGAGCAAATCTGATGTGAACACTTAACGACACAGGATCTTTCCATGAAAAAGAACATTATCGCCCTCGCTCTTGGTGGCATGCTCGCTTTTGGCGCAACACCTTATTCTTTTGCTGCTAACGATGGCGCAGTACAGGCTTCAGCGGATTACGCGCAGTTGGTGACTAAGCGACAAGTTGTCGACCAATTACTTCTTGATGCGTTGCAGGCGTTTAAGTCTCCGGCAAGAATTTCACACGCGGGCTTCACGGCTAAAATGCCAAGCAACATGGAAATTGTGACTAACCGATTGTTAGAAGCGTACCAGCTAGAACCTTACCGTACTGACTTGTTGATCTCGGCAGCGAACGCTCAGATCTACAACAAGAATGCGGAGCGCGCTATTGAGTTGTTTGAACAAGCACTGACGGTTGCGCCAGACGATGTTGATCTTCACGCGTACCTTGCGGTTTGGCAGCGTTTTGAAGGCAATGATAGTGAATCCAACAAGCACATGGAGAAACTGGAAAGCCTGAACAAGGGCAAAGCAGAAGACATCAAACGTATTTTTGCAACGGTCGACCGCGTGTTAGAAACACCGCTGAAAGAGTCTGCAGATAAGGGGCTGTTGAGCGACCACGGTGCCATAGTCACTTTGGGCTACGCACTTAACCCTGATGGTTCTATGCATCAAATCTTGATCGAACGTCTTGAGACAACGTTGGCGATGTCTAAAGCGAACCCAGATGCGATGATCGTGTTAACGGGTGGCGTGCCGAAGAACCATAAGACTGAAGGCAAGTTAATGGCGGATTGGCTTATCTCAAAAGGGGTAAGTAAAGATCGCATCATTGAAGAGAACTACGCGACCAGCACGGTAGGGAATGCCTTATTCAGTAGCTATGCGCTTGCTCGTCATGATATTAAGCACGCGACCATTATCAGCTCGGCAAGCCATGTTCGTCGTGGTCAAACTCTGTTTGAAATCGCGAGCTGGCAAACGGGTCCTCAAGGTATCACCTTCGATACGGTTTCTTACCCAGACAAGCCGCTAGAAGATCTTAAGAAAGCGAGCAGTGGTGAGCTTCTAGGCATCTACCGTGACGCACTGAGAACGTATGGTATGTGGAGCTACCGCTCTTACCCATTAGAGTCTCGCTAGGCTTAGGGTTATTTCATAGTAGGCAAAGTATAAGTTGCTAGTACAATCGAGCACAGCTAGATGGTATGCTGTGCTCCTACTTAATTTAGTGTTTCAAAGGCAAAAAAATGAACCCGATTTTAGCAATGTTGAAAGAGAACAATATTAGCGACGAGCAGATCAGCGAGCTATTCAAGACGTTGACCGAGAACCCTCTTGCAGCAATGGCGACGATCAGCCAACTTGGTTTACCTCAAGACAAACTTCAAATGCTGATGGGTCAGGTAATGCAAAACCCTGCGCTAATCAAAGAAGCAGTTGAAGAGCTTGGCCTAGATTTTTCTAAGGTTGAAGCGGCTAAAGAGCAACTTCAAAAATAAGTGAATTTGAATGAGCTAATATCGAATTAGCTTTATCCACATTCAATAAAAAGGTCGTTTAAGTTCAGCAACAGGCTGTCTTAACGGCCTTTTTTGATCTTGGGGGCGATTTTTGACTTTGATTTGATTGCTTTCAATCATCCTCTCAGCCCCTATACATGCCGACTATTCCAATACAATTGACAGCAACCTTGCCAAATATGTGCGACTACTGACATTTTACTTACTAGACTTAATTAACCTATGTGCGACCTGAGATGTGCACCTTGATGAACAGAGTTTTTGGATGAAGACAGCCCTAAATAATAGGGCTAGCCGATTTGGGCCATAAGCGCGGTTTGTCTATGAGTCACATTAAGGAAAAGAATAAGAGGGCAACAAACTACGCCCTTTATTGAGCAGTGATTTATAGGAAATTAGTTATGAAGTATTTAAAGGAAACCGCTTTAGCGAGCCTTGTGCTGGCTGGGCTTGTTGGTTGTGGCGGTGATTCAGGTTCATCAAGCAGCACGACACCCATTACCTTAAGCGTGAGTGATGCGCCCATTGATGATGTTAAAGACGTCACCGTGACATTTAGCAAGGTCGCTTTACTTCCTCAAGGGGGAGGTTCGCCTCTGATTTATGATGTGTATAAAACGGACGAAAACGGTAACTACGTTGATGAAAATGGCGATCCATTACCTGATGGCGCAGATCCTATTCCGTTAAGTGTTAATTTGTTGGATTACCAAGGCAGCGATGCGCTTCCTTTGATTGAAAATGAGGTAGTTCCAGTAGGTAGCTATAAGTTGTGTGTGTTCGCGAATGATGGTGATCATCCAACAGATCCATCTTACGTGATAGAAAATGATGATACGAATCGTGAGTTAACGGTGAAAGGTAATGGCGCGTGCCCGCAAGGTGTAGGTAAAGAAGATAACGCTGGCGTACTGTACTTCAACAACTCTTTTAACGTGAACCAGCAAAGCAACGATTTTGTTGTCGAGTTCGATCTTCGACGTGGCCTAAAGAACAGTTCGACTTTCCCTGATTACACCATTCAAAGAACGTCTGTGAGCCTGATCAATACGGTTGAGACCGGAAATATTGAAGGCACTGTTGCTCTTTCTACTTATGACACTTGTAACGGTGGTGACACTACATTTGTTCAGTCGATCTACTTGTATGAAGGTAATGTTGAACAAGCTGACATGGCTCCAATTGGCGGCAGTGATGAAGTGAAACCGGTAACTTCAGCGTCAGTGACAATGAATGAAGCACAGACGAACTATGAGTTCTCACTGGGCTTCATTGACCCAGGTACTTACTCATTGGGTTATACCTGTACTGCGCAACATGACAGTGGTGAAGATAATGCTGATCCGGTTGCTGATGGTTTTGAAATCTATGATGTTCAAAACGGCGTGCAAGTAACGGTTGGTCAAGATAGCCAAGTGTCATTCTAAGCTTGATGTGAATGACGATTTTTAATAAAAACGGCCTCTTATTTAGAGGCCGTTTTTGATCATGTCACCTAGCTCGCATGAATTTGATGAGTATTGAGTGTGACTCTAGGGAAGTGATAATGTAACTTTGTGTCTCTTACTTTAACCTAGCGAAATGTACTCCGGCGTTGCTCATGAAATCTAGCTTAAGCATTCGATCTTACACTAAGCAATTTAATACCCATGCTCATGATGACCATCATCAACTGGTATTGCCGATCCAAGGCAGTATCAATATCGAGATGGTGGGGTATGTCGGCAAAGTGGCCGTGGGCGAATGTGTAGTGATCCCGATAACCACAGCGCATGCGTTTAAGGCGGATGAAGCAGCGCGGTTTATTGTCGCAGATATGGCAGAGTTGCCGCAGCACTTGTTGGAGCATGAGCTCTCGGTTTTCACGATAACGCCACCTTTAATGAGCTTCTTGCTGTTTGTTGAAAAGCAGTTGGAATACCAAGTAGACAGTGGTATTGAGTCATCTATCTTGGATGTGTTTTCACTGCTTTTAGAACAACAAGAAGTAAGCAAGAGCATCGACCCTCGAATTCGTGCGGTACAAAGGCTGATCGCGGATAATTACACGCAGCCGTTATCCATTTCACAACTTGCAGAAATGGCCTGTTTGAGCCCCACTCAGTTTAAGAAGCGCTTTAAAGAGTGTATTGGAATCAGTGCGCTAAAATACATTACTCGCTATCGTATGGAGAAAGCTCAAGCCTTGTTAACCCATACCGATTTACCGGTTCAGTTGATAGCCGAAAATGTGGGATATAGTGATGTTTCTGCTTTCAGTCGCCGCTTCTCTCAGCATTTTGGGATGTCTCCAAGGGCTTTTCTAGGCTCCATGAAAGACAGTCTTTAGAAACAATAATAGCGTCCTTTCAGCAAACTAAATATTATAAACATTCACTATTATCTATTTGAAAAATGAAAATTGGATAATAGAAATGAATCTTGCCATCAATCGCGTTAATGAATTCCAAACGGGCACTTTAGCCATCTTGTTTGCTTCTATTTTATGGGGCACGACAGGCACCGCCGCAAGCTTTGCTCCCGATCTGAGCCCATTGGCGATTGGCGCTTTCTCTATGGGTTTCGGTGGCCTAATGCAAGCGGGCTTGGCGTATCGAAAAATCCTATTCGTTTTCGACAAACTTTTGCAGAACAAGAAGCTGTTGGCAGTGAGCGCTTTGGCTTTGGCGGTATATCCCTTAGCTTTCTATTCTTCAATGAAATTATCAGGTGTGGCGATAGGTACCGTAGTTTCGATTGCTACCGCACCTTTCTTTTCTGCACTGCTAGAGTGTCTGATTAGCAAAAATAATAATATCAACAAACGTTGGCTCACTAGCTTTGCGATTGGTGTAGTAGGTATTGGGTTGTTGGTATTTTCAGAATCATCATCGGCGAGTGACTCTGGCGACGACCTGAAGCTTTTGGGGATTGGATTAGGTTTGGTGGCAGGCCTGTGCTATGCCATTTATTCTTGGGCGACAAAGGCACTGATCGATAAAGGGATTAAGTCACAAGCGGCGATGGGCAGTATTTTTGGCCTCGGTGCGATGCTGTTGTTGCCAACGCTCTGGTTTACTGGTGAGAACCTGTTTTCCTCGCAGACCAACGTATTAGTCATCAGTTATCTGACGTTAATCCCACAATGCTTGGGCTATGTCGCCTTCAGTTTTGGTTTACGCCATGTCACCGCGAGTAGTGCCAATCTACTTACTTTGTTTGAACCGGTAGTCGCAGCGGTGCTCGCGGTCTGCGTTGTCGGTGAGCTGATTCCTTTTACAGGGTGGTTTGGTATGTCCCTGATTGTACTGTGCTTGTTGATACAGTCGAAGCCATCTTAAATAGCGTTATAAGTACTTGTTTTTTAGCGCCTAATTGAAATTTATTCATGCGTAATTCTTATAATTGAATAAAATCAGTATCTCAGTTGTGAGAGTGCTGTTACTATCGCTATCAATAGTCGGGGGGCATATACCTTATTTGGTATTTGCTGAGATCGTTATTCGAGACCCGTTGAACCTGATTCAGTTAACACTGGCGTAGGGAACTATGATTACTTTGCCTACGTGGTTCAACAATGATCTCTCATTGGTTTCATCTCCACACTCTCTTTACGGCCAAAGTTCGGTTCTCTTACGTCTTTTAGACAGTAGGAGCGACCATGACACAGCATTCCATTTCTAAAGCATCACCTAGCAACACTCAAACACCAGAAAACCAATCTTCTTCGATCAATACTCCGATTGTTTTGACCATCGCGGGTTCTGATAGTGGCGGCGGCGCAGGTATTCAAGCTGATATCAAAGCTATGTCGGCAACGGGTAGCTTCGCTTGTTCTGTGATTACTGCTATCACATCTCAGAACACCCAAGGCGTGTCCGCTATTTTCCCAATCCCACTTGAGCATGTCGCTAGCCAACTAGATGCAGTGTTTACTGATTTGAATATCGTGGCAGTAAAAGTCGGTATGTTGGCGGATTCGCAAATCATTAAAGTCGTCGCGGACAAAATCAAACAATACCAACCTAAACACTTAGTGATCGACCCTGTAATGGTCGCAACAAGTGGTGACCTTCTCTTAGAAAACTCTGCTATCACCACGCTAAAACAAGAGCTGATTCCGCTCGCAGACATCATTACCCCTAACTTGCCAGAAGGCGCTGCACTTACAGGAAAAGCCGTGCCTGAGAGCGAAGCTGAAATGCAGAATATGATTGAAGACCTGCGCGCTTTAGGTGCTAAAGCAGTCCTGCTAAAAGGCGGTCACTTGGAGAAAGATGAAAATAGTAACGACTTGCTGATTCTACCAACCACATCTGCTGTGATTAGCGCGAAGCGTTTTCCTACCAAAAACACTCATGGCACGGGCTGCACGCTCTCTTCTGCTATTGCTTCTTTCTTGGCTCAAGGTAACACGCTTCCAGAGGCTGTCGACCTAGGTAAACAATACATTTCACGCGCGATTACTCATGCTGACGAACTCCAAGTTGGTCAAGGTCATGGCCCGGTAAATCACTTTTTCGCTGGGCACGGCAATGTCCGTTAATACGATTGGCGTTCAACTCAGCAATGCGTCCTTACGTTATAACGACAGCGAACACGCAACCTTATCGGGATTGTCGCTTAGCTTAAACGCAGGTAAGTGGACGGTATTGTTGGGTCGAAGTGGCTGCGGAAAAACCACCGTATTGCGTTATCTGGCAGGCTTGCTGGACGACAAGGTGGAGTGGCAGGGCACATTGGCAACGTCTGATGAACTGCCTCTAACCGATCGCATCGCTTACATGGCGCAGCAAGATTTGTTACTGCCGTGGCTATCGGTCATCGACAATGTTTGCCTGAGTCATCGTTTTCAAAATCCAGCTTCTGACAAAGCACTGCAAACCAATCAAGCACTCGAGTTGCTCGCTGCGGTTGGTTTGGCTGATTATGCGAATGCGATGCCGGATCAGTTGTCTGGTGGTATGCGTCAACGTGTTGCTTTGGCTCGCACCTTAATGCAAGACAAACCAGTGGTGCTGATGGATGAACCTTTCTCTGCGCTGGATGCGGTAACGAGACACAAGTTACAGACCTTAGCGTGTGAACTGTTAAGGGATAAAACCGTTGTCCTGATCACCCATGATCCACAAGAAGCGGTGCGTTTGGCGGATAACTTGTATGTGTTGCAAGGCACACCGGCGAGTGCTCACTCTTTATCTGTGCCTCACACGTCAACGCCACGAGTGCTCGATGGTGAGTGTGCCGAGTTGCAACAGGCGATCTTAGACCAGTTGGAGCGTGATTATGAATGATCTAATGCGAAGCGAAACTGTGGCTCGTTCAACTAACGGACAGGCTGCCACTACACGCCCTCGTCAGATGAACCCCGTGATGCGTTTGCTTATCAGCAGTGCTGTTATTCTGGGTTTATGGCAAATGGTGGTAGTTATTTTCGGGATGCCAAGCTTCATTCTGCCAGCTCCCGCAGAAGTCTTCCTCAAGTTGATTGAACGCTACGATGTGTTACTCAAACACACTTGGGTGACTGCGCAAGAGATCTTACTTGGTCTACTGCTAGGTTTGTCGATGGGGCTGTTTTTTGCTCTGCAGATGTTGATGTTTGATCCATTGAAACGTTGGCTATTGCCTATCTTAATTGCTAGCCAAGCGATTCCTGTATTCGCGATCGCGCCAGTATTGATGCTGTGGCTTGGCTATGGCATCGCTTCAAAAGTGGTGATGGCGGCAATCATAATCTTCTTCCCTGTAACGACCTGTTGCTACGACGGCTTGCGTAATACACCGACAGGCTATCTCGATCTTGCTAAGACGATGGGTGCATCGAAATGGCAACTGCTTCGTCACATCCAACTGCCTGCTGCACTGCCAACACTGGCATCTGGTATTCGTGTCGCTGTGGTGATTGCGCCAATTGGAGCGGTCGTCGGCGAGTGGGTGGGTTCGAGTGAGGGGCTGGGTTACCTAATGCTACAAGCCAACGCGCGCATGATCATCGATGAGATGTTTGCCGCCTTGTTCATCTTGGCGGTGCTGTCTATCTCGCTCTATTTCATCACAGACAAATTACTTAAAAAAGCTATCCCTTGGGAGAACCATTGATGGCTTGCTCAATAACATTTGTTTAAAAAAGGCTTTGTTTAATAAAGCCTGCTTAATAAAAAATAACTCAACATAAGAATAATATTCAAAAGGAAAGGTTAACCGTGAAAAATACAAAATTGGTAGGTGCAGTGGCACTGCTTGCTTCATTGGTTTCAGGTCATGCATTGGCGGATTCTGAACAAAAGAAGCTGACACTGATGTTGGATTGGTTTGTGAACCCGAACCATGGCCCGATTGTGATCGCTCAAGAGCGTGGCTACTTTGCTGATCAAGGCTTAGAGATTGAAATTCAAGAGCCCGCTGACCCAAGCACGCCAGCAAAATTGGTTGCGGCAGGTAAGGTCGATTTAGCGGTAACTTACCAACCAAGTTTAACCATGGATGTGGCGGCAGGCTTGCCTCTCGTTCGTGCATCAACTCTTATCGCGACGCCACTGAACACACTAATGGTACTGGATAACGGCAAGAACGATTCGCTAGCGGATCTTAAAGGTAAAAAAATCGGTATTGCGATTGCTGGCAACGAAGAAGCGACTATCGGCACTATGTTAGCGCAAGAAAACGTTGCTTTTACAGATGTGCAAACCATCAATGTTGGTTGGGCACTTTCATCTTCATTGGCATCAGGCAAGGTAGACGCAATCTGGGGTGGCTTACGTAACTTCGAAACTAACCAGTTAGCTCTTGAAGGCTTTAAAGCCAAAGCGTTTTTCCCAGAAGAGCACGGTGTGCCAGCTTACGATGAGCTTATCTTTGTTGCGAACGCAAAGCAGCACGACGATGAAGCGATCAAAGCGTTCAACAAAGCATTGGAACAAGCAACGACTTACATCGTGAACCATCCAAAAGAGTCATGGAGCGAGTTTGTGGCGTATTCACCAGATACGTTGAACAACGAGCTTAACCAACGCGCATGGAACGACACACTAACCCGTTTCGCACTTCGCCCTTCTGCAGTAGATATGAAGCGTTACGATGATTACGCGCAGTTCATGTTTGACAAAGGCATTATTAAATCACTACCAAAAGCCGCTGGCTACGTACCGACTTTTGACTAAGGAATCTCATGAAATACCAAGACTTAATCCAAGCCTGTCAACAAGATTGGCAAGACTACACTGAGCATGATTTTGTTAAAGCGCTGGCAAACGGCACTCTCGCTCAGCCGTGTTTTCTGCATTACCTAAAGCAAGATTTTCTGTTTTTGAAGCAGTATGCTCGCGCTTATGCATTGGCGATTTACAAGGCAAAAACACTGGCTGATATGCGTCGTGCACTGCCAAGTGTTCATGCTTTATTAGATTCTGAAATCTCTCACCATGTGACTTACTGTGGTCAGTGGGGTTTGACGGAATCGGATTTAGAAAACGAACCTGAAGATTTCGGCACAGTTGCTTACACGCGCTACGTTCTAGATGCAGGTATGACGGGTGATCTTGTTGATCTTTATGCGGCACTGGCTCCATGTTCAATTGGTTATGCTGTGATTGGTAAAGCGCTGTTAGAAAGCAGTGATACTGTTTTGGAAGGTAACCCATACGCAAGCTGGCTTCAGCTTTACGGCGGCGAAGAGTTCCAGTCTGGCGTGGCAACGGGCGCGGAATATTTCAATCAGCTACTGGCTGAGATTGATATTAACAGCGAGCGCGGTCAGAACATCGTTCATATCTTCAGAACCGCAACACGTATGGAAGTGGCTTTCTGGCAGCAAGGTCTGAATGCACTTAATGACTCAACAGCGGCTTAAAAGCGATTTTCACGAATAAGGATTAATCCATGCTAACTGAACAAATCATCCAATCACTGCGCGCAGTTCGAGAGCAAAAACCGTTGGTTGTAAACATCACCAACTACGTCGTGATGAACAACACGGCCAATGCGTTATTGGCAATTGGCGCTTCGCCTATCATGGCACACTCACAACAAGAACTGGCTGAGATGATGTCATTCTCTGGCGCTTTGGTGATTAACATTGGCACGTTAGACAGCGTTTGGACGCCAAGAATGCGCTTCGCGGTAGAACAAGCAAACACGAACAACAAGGTGGTGGTTCTTGACCCTGTGGGTTGTGGTGCAAGTACGCTGCGAACTGAGACTTCTCGTGAAATCGCACGTTTAGCGGATAAGTTGATCATTCGTGGTAACGCGTCTGAGATTATCGCGTTAGCGGGTGAGCAAGCACAGAGCAAAGGCGTTGATGCACTAGATAGCAGTGATGCTGCATTAGGCGCAGCGCAATGCTTAGTGGCTGAATATGGCGCAAATGTGGTGATTTCTGGTGAGACGGATTACGTTGTCACCAAAGACAGTGTTGTGACGTTAAATAACGGGCACCCAATGATGCCGTATGTGACGGGCATGGGTTGTACCTTAACTACTTTGGCGGGCGCGTTTGCTGCTGTCGGTGATGAAAGTGGTTTGGCTGCTGCAGCGGTGTTGGGTGTGGTTGGCGAAATCGCGGCTGAGAACTCTCGTGGCCCAGGTAGCTTGCAAATGAACTTGCTTGATGAGTTGTATCAACTAGATGAAGAGACACTGATTCAGCGTCTGAAGATTCAGTAGGCTTAATCTAGTTCTAAGCTCAAAACTGATAGTTCGAAGTTAATGGCTCTTAATTTAAAGCTTTTAACTAAAAGAAAGCCCCCGACACTTATGTGTAGGGGGCTTTTTGTTTGTGACTCAGAACTATGTCAGCTGTGATAAAGCAGCTTATGCTAGGTTCTAAATCGATTCACTTGGCTCTCTAGGTGATGAGCAACCTCAGTTAAGTCGCTCGCTGCGCCAGAAATACGGCTTACAGACTCTTGGTTACTTTGTGCGATAGTATTGGCACCTTGCGCATTTTCACCCAGTGATTTGGTTAAGCAGTCCTGCTCATCGACGGATATCGCGATTTGGCTGTTGGCCTGATTCAAATCCTGGATGTGTTGGTTAATCACATGCAAATTCTGAGAGGCTTGCTGTGCCTGAGTCGAAGCATCGGAAACCGTGCTGTGGCTCTCTTTGATCGACTCGAGTGCGTCTTTAGCACCGCGCTGTAGCGAGGTGATGAGTTCATCGATCTGGCTTGCAGAATCTTGAGTACGCTTAGCGAGCGTTCTTACTTCATCCGCTACGACAGCAAACCCTCGACCTTGCTCACCTGCACGCGCTGCTTCAATAGCCGCATTCAATGCCAGTAGGTTGGTTTGTTCAGAAACGCCTTTAATTACTTCAAGAATGGCACCAATGTTCATCGACTCTTTGTGTAGGTCCGTTACTTTCTGGCTGCTGACCTGCATGCTTTCATCGGCGCTGCCAATCTCATGCAGTGTTTTGTCTACTTCTTTGAGTCCCATCGCCACATTCTCGGTTGCTTGGTTGGCAACTTGAGAGGCGTGGTTAGCACTTGCAGCAATTTCTGATGTGCTGGAAGCCAATTGATCAACGGCAGAAGAGATATTGAGCATTTCGCTGTTCAACTGTGTTGCGTTGGTCGAGCTATTATTGGTCACCTGGTTAAGCGACTCTGACATCTCGCCAATACGCACACTAGAGCGGTTCACTTGGCCAACAATATCGCGCAGAGACTCAATGGTGATCTCCATGTTGGTTAGCAGTTCACCAATCTCGTTCTTGCTCTCAATGTTCACTTCAACATTCAGATTGCCCTGAGAAAGTTCGTTGGTGATTTGTTTAACCTGCGCGATGCCTGTGGTAATAGAGCGAGTCACCAACACGGCGCTCGTCATGCCAATAACTAAGGCAACTCCTGTCAGCAATATAATGATTTGAATCGAGCGCTTTTCACTGGCTTGCAGTACAGGCGTGAGCGCTTGCTTTTGTTGTTCGAGAATACTTTGAGCATCGGCGACCGCAATCGCTAAACTGTCGCCAATAGAGGCGAGGGTAGCGGTTCTTTGCGTGTTCTCAATCATTTGTTGATGAACTTGCTCAAAGCCCTTTGCATACGCTTCGCGTTGGTTCGAGAAGTCTTCAATCAGCTCACTTTGATAAGGTGAGGATTTGAGAGATTCAATGTCGCCTTCGATACCTGGTAGCGCGTATTCAAAGATATCTTTGCCCGCTTCATAGGTTTTGAGGTCGTTGTTGTTTGAGTAACTGAGCACGGTGATCTTGGCTGCGAGGAAGTTCTCCATCAACATGCCGGCGTATAAGCTCGCGTTTGGATCATTGTTATTGTAAGACTCATACAACAAGCTCTGAGCAGCTTTCAGTGCGTTGGTCTCTCGTTTGACCATCTCAACGTTTACCAGTTGTTCAATGAGGAGCTCACTCTGTTTCATTGACCCATAAGCCACATCAAAGGCCGCAACGCTGTCTTGCACTAATTGCAGGCTCGACAAGCTATCGGTGTTGGTGGTGGTTTGGATTAAGTTGTTCAGCAGTTCATCAATCGCGAGTTTACTTGATTGATAATTCGTTTCGTACTGTTCATCCAATGACTCTAAGTAACGTTCAGAAGCCAAACGCACCTGAAGAAAGTGCACTTGAATGTTGCCTGAGAGTGTCGCTTTATGGCTGAGTTCACTGTATTGGCTGAAGCCGTTCGACAAGGTTTGGATACCTTTGTAACTCACAAAGCCTGAAATGACGAAAAAGAGCAAGCAGATGGCATAACCCAGCTTGATCTTGAGCGCTATAGAAAGGTGGCGCATAACTATCCCTATATTTACCTGATTCCTTCATAGCGAAGTATTCCATAAAACAGCGTTCTGGGCAGGCTTAAGTGAATAGTTTGTGTAATAAGTAACGCTTTCGTTAAAAATTTCAGGATTTTCGGTATGCTTTCAACGAGTTGTATATTCAATGGTGCGCGCTTAATTGAGCTAATTTAGTATTAACTTCCATGCACATGATGCGAATTGTCGGTAAAATGGTAGCAACTCAATTTAGACTCCGACTCCAAAGGCACGATATGAACCCTTATAAGCTCTACTTAGTAACGGATGACCAACAAGATTTAGAAACGCTTAAGTTCGTGGTTGAACAAGCAATCGCTGGTGGTGTCACTATGGTTCAAGTAAGAGAGAAGCATGGAGATGTGAGAGCTTTTATTGAACGAGCGCAGGCCGTTAAGTCGATTTTGTCTGGTTCAGGTGTGCCGTTGATCATTAATGATCGAGTTGATGTGGCATTGGCCGTTGATGCCGATGGTTTGCACTTGGGGCAATCGGATATGCCTGCCGCGTTAGCACGCAAGCTGATTGGCCCTGATAAGATTCTTGGTTTGTCGATTGAGACTGAGCAGCAGTTACAAGAAGCCGATAGTTTGCCGATTGATTACATTGGCCTTAGTGCGATTTTCGCGACACCTACCAAGACAAATCTAAAGAAACACTGGGGTTACGAAGGCATTCAAATAGCGTTAGAAACGACCAAACTGCCGATTGTGGGTATCGGTGGCATCAACGAGTCGAACATTCCGCAGTTGGTTCAGACGGGTATTCACGGCTTGGCTTTGGTGTCGGCGATATGTCACGCTGAAAGCCCTAAAGAAGCGACCCAAGACTTACTATCTCTAATGGGAGAGTGAAGAGGTTATAGACTAGAAAACAAATGAGGCTAGTCATCTGTTTTCTAGTGAAAGCACCAGTACAAAGTAGTGGTAGATGTGCTTATCGACTGAGCATTTAAGGTGCTCTATCTAACACACTGTTGGGTCTATTGAATACACAGAGCAACGGTGCCGATGATCATAAGAACGATCGCAGCGTACCAACCGTATTGTGCGGTTTTATCAGCAACAAACACCTTAATGTAGTTGATCTCTTCATGCGCCATTGCGATGAAGTCCGTGTAGTTAATCGACAACTCACGGCTAGCTTCTTTCAGGTCTTGTTGAAGCTTGTTGAAAGACTCATCGATGAAGCCCTTTGTTTCCGAAGCAGACGGAGTAGCAGTTAACGCTAGACTATTCCAAACCGCCATACGCGATTCATATTCGCTTTCACTGACACAATTAAGTACGCGTAAATCATACTCTCGTTTGTTACGCTCTTTACCCATTTTCTCAGGGCAAATATTTCTTAAAACGTTCACGACAAATTTTCCAAAAGGTTCATTTAGATATAAAAAAGCACTCGATGAGCGCTCATAAACTGGGGCGAATTAATATTCAAAAAGTGATCTATTTGAAACCGGAATAAGCGACTGCAAGGCAGAGCGTTTATCTGAGAGATTTGAAGTTGGGTCAGTGGTGTTAAAGAGCGATTTGGGTCCGTCTAAATTTGTTTGAAAAGACAAACCCGTTGGGATCGCAGTGTAGTTAGGTCACTTTTGGACATCAACTAGGGTGTTTTATCCAGACGACAAAGATATTTATCGGCAAGATAAGCAGAAATGAGGTAGCAGTGGTGAGTTCCACGCCGATATTGAACCTCTGAATTGACGATGTGTGAAGAATAAGGGAGGTTAGTTTGCCTGCCATTGATTGTATTGCAGTGAGTGTCCCTTAAGTTGCTCAATAAGGCTGGTGAGAACTGGGCCATTGATGTGGCTGCGAGAAACTAAACAACCCACAGGAGTAATCCAACCACCATGCTCGTGTGAGACAGGCAACGCCACAAGATCGCCTTTTTGAATGCCTTCCATCACCATCATTTCGGGCACATTTGCCCAACCGACGTTCTGTTCAACGAGATCAACTATGGTCTTGTGGTTGTTCGCATACCAAAGCATCGAGCTAATACCGTAGGTGAACCACAGTTCGCGCTGTTTTGAACTACGATGCACACATTGGCGATAGCGCTTGAGGTCTGAGTCTTGTACTACGGACATGTGACTCAGTTCGTGAGTGGCTGAACTAACGGTTAGGAAACGCGCTTGGCCCAGCAAGAAGAAATCCATATCAACCTTAAGCTCACCGTCCGCGTAGATGATGCCAATCTGTGCTTTTCCGCGTCTTACTAGATCTTCAACATCAAAGGTTGAGGTGGTAATGATATCGAAGTGTGTGATTGGAAACTGATCGGCTAGTGAGCTGATTATCTTGATGAAATTTGTATCTATGATGCTTTCGTCAATGGCAATGATCAGTTCGTGCTCATCTTCCTGTGTCAGGGATTCTACTTTTTGATCGAAATACTTTTGCTGGTCAAGAATCGACTTAGCCACAGGCAATAGCGCTTTACCTGTATTGGTCAAAACGGGGATGTTTTTCTCTCGGTTAAACAGCTCTTGGTCGATGGCGATTTCTAGATTGGCGATCGACTGGCTGACGCCGGATTGAGCGCGTTTCAACTTGCGTGCGGCGGCAGAGAAAGAGCCACTTTCACACACTGTGACGAAGACTTTTAGTTGCTCAAAACTGTACATGCTATCTCTCGCTCAATACAAACTGGGTTATTCATGCTTAAGTTATCACTAATCGTGATGGCTGTTAACTTTCTCTTATTGTTTCCGGTGACATAATCTCGGCTAATCCAACACGCATTAGATTATTCAGAGGAATGTATGAGTACCTTATAAAGAGTGTTTCATTCTGTATTATTTGAAGTATTGGCTGTCACACTGTCAATTATAGGTTTAGCGATATTTACTGAGCACGATGTAAATGCCTTATCAGGAACCATGATAGTTGTTGCGACCATCGCGATGATTTGGAACTACTGTTTTAACCGTATTTTCGATCGTTATTTCACGGGTGAAAAATCCAAGCGTTCACTCAAGTTACGTGTTTTTCATGTCGTGCTATTTGAGGCTGGCTTGTTGATAGCGACGATCCCTGTGATGGCATACTTGCTTAATGTGGGGTTATGGCAGGCATTTTTGATGGATATCGGCGTGACCATTTTTATTACCATTTACGCGTTTGTGTTTAATCTGATTTACGATCATGTCCGAGCATTATGGGTACGCCGAGCGGATCTAGCCGTTCAGTAATCTACCAAGTCAGTAAACACGTGTTTAACTACTAACCGTTTGTTTATTCGTTATTTTGACAGAGACATTCGGTTAGTAGGCCTAGGTAACTCGTCGTTTGTTCTGCTATCTTAAAGAAGGTGATAATTAGAGTTCTTGAAAGAACAGATTAAGAGGAAAGGATGCCAAATACTTCTCAGATAATGACAGTGGTTGATAAGAAGGAAGTAGAGCTGTTTGCGGAACTGTTCAAACATATCGATGGTGAAATCTACACCTTGTTACGCAGTGCCAAAATCCCCAATGACATTCTCACCAGCAATGACCATTACGATTACCTCCCAGAGACCACCATAAAAAATGTGGTCAAGATTATGGGGGAGTCGGCGTCGAGAGAGGAGTTCTCGTTGTTTATGTGGAGCTTTTGCAAGCAAATTTATGTACCAAGGTTTGTGGCAAAACTGAACCAAAAGGATTCGCTGAAAAGTGCACTCGATCAATTTGGTGAACAGTTAAAGTTGGTATCCAATGGGGCTCATGTCTATACCAAACACGCAGGTGGTAAGTGGTGGTTTGTTCGCGAGAAGCCATTTACGAACGCGCCTTGGTTTAAGTTCGCCGAATTGTTCTCTGTCATTTTCATAAACGAGCTACTTTCAGTATTAACGCAAGGACGTTGGAAGCCGTCTGAGGTTGGCATTCAAAGTGGCGATCTCGAATGTTTTCAATCTCTTCCACAAATGGGCACTGCTCAATTTTATACACAGAGACCCGTTACGGCCTTTGAAATTCCAGAAGAAATCATGCTTGCGCCGATTGTCTTGCCAAAGGTTGCTGAGGTACTTGAGCCAACCGCCCCTTTACCTAGTACGTTTCTCAATGCCTTCAAGTTGGTGATCAAGCCTTACCTCACGATGGGGAAACTCCCGATTAGCTTGGCTTCTGAGATTCTTAATATCCACGTTAGGACGATTCAACGTCGTCTGGAAAGTGAAGGAGTGGTCTACAAGAGCTTGATTGAAGAGATGGTTCTTGAGCTGGTTTTGGAATTGCTAGAGCAGTCCGATCTATCGATCACGCAAGTTGGTGCAAAGATGGGCTATTCCGATTCTTCCCACTTTACCCGAGCCTTTAAAAGACAGATGAACATGACGCCAAGACAGTACCGAAAAGAGCACAGCTAACGTCGGTAAGCAGCAGTACAAAGCTATCAGTAAGAGATCCGGCAATAACAGCTCCGGAGTGAAGCTCTAGCCAGTGACTAAAAATTCCAGCCTGTAAGCAGAAACCGGAGCCTGAACGCAGAATGATTTATTGTCATCAAATGGCCATTTATCAACCTTGAAGACTGGCAGTATCACTACTAAGTTATTGAATGTTGATGAGTTGTTTTTGCCTCGATTATTTCACAGAATTTTGATTAGATTTTTGTGAGTGTCACGACCAATAAAAACATCTTTGAAACCTCATAACACTCATTAGTAGTTACGGAATCGTTATGGGAAGTGGACGCCACTAACAAACGGAATCAAGGTGTAAAAATGAAAAATGCAGGCTTAAAGCTCTCTGTTGTTGCTCTTTCGTGCTCATTTGCTCTTTCTGCAAATGCAGCATCAACGCTATTTACTAACGTCGATGTGTTCAATGGTACTGAAAACAAATTGTACGAAGACCATCACGTATTAGTCGAAGACAACCTAATCAAACAAATCTCTGCAAGCCCGATCGAGGCTGGCGAAGCTGAAGTGATTGATGGCACAGGCAAAACGTTAATGCCGGGACTAATCGAAGGCCATGGTCACTTGCTGATGAATGGTGGTAATCTAAGTGACCACGAAAACAACCGTACGATTGAAGAACTGGCCGCTCGAGCAACAGTCAACGCTAACGCTGCGTTTCAATCAGGCTTTACCACGTGGCGTGATGCGGGTGGTTTGAACACGGGCCTACGTAAAACAATCGACTCAGGCATGTTGCCGGGGCCAAGACTCTACACATCAGGCGCGTTTATTGGGCCAACGGGTTCACACGCCGATTTCAGTAATCTAACCACGGCTAACCAACACTTCTTTGGTTCATCGACCAATATGGCTCGTAATAGCGTGAGCTTTAATGCTGACGGGATTACCGAAATCAAAGCCGCTGCGCGTCAAAACTTCAAGCAAGGCAATACTCAAATTAAGATCATGTCATCGGGTGGTGTAGCCTCATCATTTGACCCTTGGCAACTGAATGCGATGTCTGCGGAAGAGATTGAGGCAGCTGTAGAAATTGCCGATGCTTACGGTTCTTACGTGATGTCTCATGCTTACAGTAAAAAAGCGATCATGCGTAACTTGGATGCGGGTGTTAAAACAATCGAGCACGGCTTCATGTTCGATGGTGATATCGCTGACAAGATGGAAGATAAAGATGCTTACATCACAACCAACATGACTGCGTTCTCCCCTTACTTAACACAGATCGAAGCGATTAACTCGAACCCTGCATCTAAGCGTAAAGCGGAATCTGCAACCAAAGCGTTCAAAGATTACATCTCGAACGTAAACAAATACCAACCTAAATGGGGCTTCCACACAGACTGTGTTGGTGACGTGGTTTCTTGTATTAAGCAAACCGACCATACGATTTACCTTGCGGGCAAAGAGCTTGGTAACTTCTTCACTCTGAAAGGCATGACATCAGTAAACGGCGAGATCGTTAAGTTGTCTGGTGTGATGGACCCATATCCAGAGGGTAAGTTGGGCGTGATTGAAGCGGGTGCATACGCCGATATCATCATTGTAGAAGGCAACCCACTTGAAGACTTAACAGTGATTGGTGCAAACGAAAAATGGTTTGACGCAGAGCCGCGTAGTCCTGAAATCGATACCATCAAAGTCATCATGAAAGATGGCAAAGTCTACAAAAACACGCTGTAACACAGCGCGACTATTCAGTTAAAAGTTAAGCTTTAATAGGCGACCTACTTCGGTAGGTCACCTCTCTTCAAGGTGTCCCTTATGCAAAAAACGCTTTCTCTTATCTTATCGATGATGTCACTGACTATCGTCGCTTTACCTACCTTTGCTGAAACAGCGATGAATCTTGAGTGGCAAGATCTGAATTCAGAATCTCACGAAATGAAATTAAAAATGCCAGATCTTACCGATCAGCAAATGCGTCTATTACAAGGTGTGATAGCAATGAGTGCATCAGAGGAAGAGCAAGCTCAACAACAGGCTTTATTATTCAAAAAAGCGCTAAATGAGCAGGGCGTTGATGCAGACGAAATGATCGCGCTGCGTGACGAATACATGAAAACCATGAAGGCGAACGCTGAAGCTATCACGACAGAATTTGACGGCAAGAAAGTGCGAGTTCCGGGTTTCATCGTGCCTTTAGAGTTCTCAGAAGGTATGACCGCAATTGAGTTTCTTTTAGTGCCAGTGGCGGGCGCATGTATTCACATGCCACCTCCGCCAGCAAACCAGATTGTGCGTGTGTCTTTCCCTGAAGGCTTTCAGGTACAGAACGTTCAGTATCCAGTATGGGTAGAAGGTGACTTTAGCTCGAACAAAGTGACTGAAGAAGTTTTCTTAGTCGATGGAAAAAGTAACCTCACCATGGGTTATGAAATGAAAGCTTCGATGATTGAAGACTATTACGAGAAAGAAAATTAATGGTTGTCATCAAATGACAATTTTCAATGTGAGCAATGAATAAAATAGAACTCACTCAAAAAGCATTGGTGACAAGATGAATTCAAGATTATCTAAAGTAAGTATGGCTGTGATGGTGCTAGCAACGTCAATGAGCCCAGCGGTTTATAGCGCAAATTTCGAAGGTCCAGACTCTGTTGAAAATACAATTTCAAAACAAAAATATCAGCAACTGGATTGGCGTGAAAAGCTTGCTGCGGATGGTTTTACATTTGGCGCGGATTACTTTGCGTTAGGCCTTACTTCTGGAGATGGCGTTGGTGGCGATAGCGTTAATGCATCATCCGGCGTCGCACGGCTATACGGGTCATGGCACCTACTAGGAAATGGCACACAGAACTCAGGTAGCTTGGTATGGAAGGTGGAACATAGGCATGCCTATGGTGATACTGCGCCAAAAGACTATTCATTCGGCCCGCTTGGCTATGTTGGTGCAATTGGCCCTGCATACAGTGACCAAGGGTTCCGTGTTACGGACTTGAATTGGAAGCAAAAAATCAACGATGGCAAAGGCACTATTGTTGTCGGTTGGCAGGATGTAACGAACTATGCAGATGTTTACGCTCTAGCAAGCCCGTGGTCTGGTTTTACTAACTTGGCGTTCTCGACAGGCTCAGGCGCAATGGGCTTACCAGATGATGGTGTACTTGCGCTTTCTGCTGGTCATATGTTGGGCGAGAATTTTTATGTCGTCGGTGGTATCGCGGATGCAAATGGTCAATCAGATGATATTCTTGATGGTTTTGATACCGCTTTTGGCAGCGATGCGTCTTACTTTACGACACTGGAATTAGGTTGGACGGCTTCGCAAGAGCAGATCTACACCGATAACTTCCATGTCACTTTCTGGGATTTTGGTGATGATACGCGCCACAGTAATAGTCTTGCTGCGGAAGGTGGCTCGGGCGTTAACTTCTCATGGGGTCAATTCATGAATGATCAAGTTATGCCATTTGTTCGTGGTGGCTTCTCTGAAGGGGATGTTGCCCTTTACGATAAATCAATCTCGGTTGGTATGGGATATTTCGGGTTAGGAAAACCGACGAATAACCTAGGTGTAGCGCTAAACTGGGCGGAAGTGAATGGTGATTCTTTTGCAGCTGATGCGAAGGCAATAAGCGGTAGCACAGAGCAATGGACAGCGGAGATCTACTACAACATGCAGTTTGGTGATCATTTCCAAGTCACGCCTGACATCCAGTATATAAAAGATCCTGCGTTTTCAAATGAAAGTAGCGCTTGGGTGTTTAGTATTAGAGCGAGAGTCTTTATCTAATTCCGCTACTTATTATCTTGTTTAGACCTAAAAAGTGAGCCCATGGTGGCTCACTTTTTGCGTTCCTGCGTGTCATCCAGCGTTAATTAGTTCTTATGAACAATCACTTCGCCTATCAGAGTTGTAAACAGTCATTTCACTGGGTATGGCGTATTATGGTAAGTTCCCGGTTTCAGAATGATCCAAGATAAGACTCCAATTTAGACAGAGGCGCATATGATTATTCATTTTAGAATCCAAGACGTAGAAGAGCTTTGGGGCTCAATAGATTTGGCGACACTCTTACAATCGGAACTGAGAGGGGTATCAACCACGCTATTAACTATCTGATTGAAATAGTTAAATTACCAATTACACTTGAAGCATAAGTTTGAATGGAGTCAACTTAATGCTTTCACCCCAATCGCTATATCCCCCTTCTATTACTTTACTTTTAACGGGCCTTATTTCTTCCTCGGCCTATGCATCCAATGAGGCGATTCAACATCGTTTGGAAAAGGTATTTGCCGTTTCAATTGCGCTTACAGATAGCGATGCCGTCTCTATTGGTTTTGTGGATTTCGATCCTAACTCGTTCATTAATCTAAACGACAGTGGTTTTGGCTCCGATAAAACCATCGACACTCGAAGTCAAGTCAGTGTCGGCTCTATCCCTTATTCTTCCGTGATTAAAACCGATGATCCTGACCTAGATTTGATTTGGTCGGTGCGAGGCTCTTATGCGCTGTCTGAGCAGGATATTGAGATTTCATCTGATGTTACATCGGACCGCCGAATTAACCCTAATAAAGACTCAGTATTGGGCTTGTATGGCTTTTTCGGTGCTCAAAGCCATTTAAATCAACATTGGTCTATCGTTTATGGTCTAGGCACTCACTTACTCTACTACCGCAATAAATACGAATATAAAAACAGCTACTCTCAAGCCTTTCAATCTCAGCTCGATGGATACGCGTTGAATACTTCTGCATGGGCATTGATTGGCGAGCCGTCGGTCAAACTCAAATACCTACAGAAACAAGACTGGGGAAGTTGGAATGTGTCATCAAGAGCGCGTTATTTCTATGGAACAGGATGGGGCGAAGCCAATGATGGCGATATCGGCAACCCTGAAGGTTTACGCTTTATCAATGAAATTGAATTCAGACAAAATGTGGCATTGGATGCTTGGTCGTTAAAGAACCCTCAAATTCACTACAACTTTCGAAGAATAGACGTAGCAGGGGATCTCACTGACCCGCTTGATACGCACTATTACTATGAATTTGGCGCAGGATTGGTGTTCGATGTCCCCTACGATTCCTACTTCTTTGATAACTTCGGTGTTGGGATTAACTTCAACTACGGCAGTTCGCTCAGTGGTGGCAGTTTACTCTTCTTACTCAATAATTAGCATAAGTCAGTGAGCTTACTGGTTGGCATTTAATTTGAATTCATATGTGTCGTAAAATGGTAAATATCTTGATCAAAACTTAGCCATTATAGTCATTCGCCCATCACCAGAGCAAACTATGAACAAGTTAAGTTATGACCGAAAAATGCCGCTATACGTGATGTCAGCACTTGTCATCAATATGGCATTTAGCTTGTGGTTGCTGAGTAATGCAGCTACGACGGCCATGGTTTTTTCGGTGTGTGCGTTGTTTTTACTTAGCACTCTCATTACCGCACGCCTTTATCGGCATGAAATGGCTCAAAGCAAGAGTAACTTGTCGGAAGCGATCATTGATGGTGTCGCAGGCTTTATCGTTCTCGATAGTCAATTGAGGGTTATACAAGTTAATCAACAGTTCTCTCGGGTATCAGGTTATGCCTTTGACCAAGTCGAATCTCGCCCGATTTCTGACCTCTGCTTTATGAATAACAACAGCCTAATCGCGACCATTACTCGCTCACTTAAGGAAAACCAGAGATGGAAAGGTGAGTTGAGTGGCGTAAGTCGACTTGGTGAGCAGTTTACCGTTAACGTTGTAGTGGAAAAGCTAACCGACATCCTACCGCACAATAATAAGTACGTGGTGACCTTTACGGATATTAGCCGACGCAAGATATTGGAGCGCCGATTAAGAATGCTGGTGGAAACGGATTCATTAACAGGGTGCTGGAATCGACGCCGTTTTGATAACGACTTAAAACATTACTCAAACCTAGCGGAGCGTTATGGTTACACGCATTCTTGCCTGGCGTTGATCGATTTAGATCACTTCAAGGCTATCAATGATAATCATGGTCATGACCAAGGTGATTCAGCGCTAAAAGAGGTCGCTGAACTGTTGAGAAATAACTGCCGAGACACCGACATTGTTGCGCGAGTAGGCGGAGAGGAGTTTGCTATCTTGATGCCAGAAACTGATTTGCCAGAAGCGTTTGAGGCGATGTATCGATTGAAAGAAGTGATTGCCAAAGGAACAACATTGAACCTGACTGTGAGCTGTGGTGTGTCTGAAATACAGGCGCAAGCCGAAGCGACCTATCGCAGTGCGGATAAGGCGCTTTACCGCGCCAAAGGTAACGGGCGAAATAGAGTGTGTAGCCCTAGCTCGGTGATTCCTGCTCCAATTGTTGTTGGTTAATCAATTGAGCGGAGTCTAAGCCGAGATTGATCGTTGGTAAATCTTCGGCGTAAGACCAGACACCCGTTTAAAGGCTCTCGAGAAATGCGAGATGTTGGTGTAACCGAGCTGGCTAGAAATGTAGGTCAGCGTGTGACCTTCTTCCATCAGCTCACAGGCTACTGAAAACATCAGGTTCTCTTTGATCTTTCGATATGTGGTGTTTTCATTTTTGAGTTTGCGTTGGAACGTTCGTACTGAAAAGTTAAGCAGCTCTGCCGCCTCTTCAAGAGAAAGGTCTTGTTCTTTCATGTACGGCTTTAGCAGTTCATAAACGCTATCGGTAAAGCTGGTATGCCACTCAATAAGTGTCGGTTTTGCACTGAGCTCTTTAGACGTAAGACGGATAGGGAGTTGTAAGATCTCTTCAGGAATAAGTACAGCCGACGATGATTGATCAACGAACAGTTGGCAGCTACTTGGCACCAGTGTTTTGACGACATCGATATCATGGCCTTGTAAGCGAACCTTAGTAGGTAACCATGGCGACTGAGATAAAATGGTTATTAATTCAATGATATAAATAACAGCGAAAGCTTCGCCCCATTGAAACATAGGGGAATTGTCTTCAGGTGCGGTTCTGCAAAACCAGCTCTGACCGTGTTCTTGAATAAACTCGACCTTGCTGCCTGGGGAGTCGTAGGCAAAGATTGAATTGATCTGTTTTAGTGCATCGCCAATGGTTTCGAATTCGGTAAATTGATGCAAGACGTTTGGGATGATTCGACGTCGAAATGCCAGTCCAAGAATATCGGTGAACCGTGATACGCCAAGTTGTGCCGACGTGAGATAGATCAAACGCTTAATGGATTCTGACGGCACAAAGTCACTTTCAGATTCGATGAGATCGGGCGGTAAACCGGAATCTTTGAGCAACAGATGTAAATCAAGACCATAGTCAGAAAAAACTTGAACCAGAATTTTAGCGTAGTTCGTTTGAATTACCGGGACTTGGTAGTGACTAGAGGTCATGAGAATACAATCCTGTATATATTGTCGCGTTATTAGACGAGCATATCATTTGCAACGTTTTGTTTACTAAATCTAACCTCATTTACTTGAGTTTTCCATTGCTGGGTTTATTTTTAAAGTATTAATTTTGTTGATGTTAGTTATCTAGAAGGGAGTCCCATGTCAGAAGTCGACGGGAATACGCAAGAAGCCAAGGAAGACGTTGGCCAGCAAGAAAACGGAAAAGACAAAGTAAGAAAGGTCACAAACTACTTATTGTTGTTCGTGGCGTTCATGCTGATCTTCAGTGTCATTTCAGACCGCATCATCCCTATTACCGATAATGCTCGTGTAAAAGGCTATATCGTTCCAATCAAGCCTGAGGTGTCGGGTAAAGTACTCGATATTCTTGTTCAACCTAACCAACTTGTTAATCAAGGCGATAAGCTTGCGATTCTCGACGAGTCTGATTACCTCATCGCCGTACAACAAGCTGAGCAAAACTTAGAGATCGCTGGGCAAAATGTCGGTGCTCAAACCGCGAGCATTGCTTCAGCTCAAGCGAAACTGACTTCTGCGATTGTTGAAAGACAAAACACCAAGCTACAAGCCAAGCGTGTTTTAGAGATGGCCGATAAAGGTGTGGTTTCTAAATCAGATGCAGATAAAGCACGAGCAGCATTAGCAACGTCTCGAGCTGCGGTTGTGAATGCAGAAGCTGATCTTGACCGAGCTAAGAAGCAAATGGGTAAAGAAGGCCAAGAAAATAGCCAAGTGAAAGCCGCATTGTTAGCTCTTGAACAAGCTCAGTTGAACCTAGAACGCACCGTGATTACCGCACCGACGCAAGGTGGAGTTTCTAACTTTAGCTTGTCTGAAGGTTTTTATGCATCAGCAGGGCAACCGATCATGACCTTCGTTTCAACCGAAGATATCTGGATTGAAGCTTATTATCGTGAAAATAGCCTAGGTAATGTAACGGTAGGTGATGAAGTTGAAGTAGCGTTGGATTTCGCACCGGGCAAAGTGGTAAAAGGGCGAGTAAGTAGTATCGATTGGGGAGTTGATTGGGGGCAAAATGATCAAGCAGGTAAGCTTGCTCAGGCTAGCCAACAAACGGGTTGGTTGCGTCAAACACAGATGCTTCCTATTACCATCGAATTTAAACGAGATGAGATGCAAGGCATGCTCCGAGTTGGCGGCCAAGCGGATGTGATTGTTTATAGCGGCGACAACTTTGTGTTCAACGCGATAGGCAAAGTATGGATTCGTTTGATTAGCGTATTGTCTTATGTCCGATAAGCCGATTCCTGACCAACAAACACAGCAACGGATCCTGCGGTATACCGTCGGGGTCACGTTGGCTGTTTTCTTGGCGGCGTGGATAAACTGGCCACTTGCGTTTGTAGCGCCAGTGTTCACTGCTAAGTTCTTAATTGATAAACCAAACCTCCATAAGGAAACGGTCTACGAATTGCTCTTGGCCGTTGTGGTGACTATGGGGTTAGGTTTATTGTTATCTCGAGGAATTACCCATTACCCAATCCCATTGCTAATTTTAGTGGGGTTAATGATGCTTTGGGGTTACTACTTGTTTGTCGACCCAAAATGGAACTTGTTCGCGACCATACTATTGATTGCTGTTTTGATGTTGCCATTCATGGCGATTGATAACCCTGGCGTTTCAGTAATGTTAGCATCTGGCTTAGCGACTTCTGGTGTGGTTTCAGTGATAATTTTCGCGTTAGTGCATGTGTTTTTTCCTGAGCCTAAATCGGAGTTCTCTGGTTTCGCTGCTGCGCCACTCGAAAAGAAACAGCGCTGGTATGCGGCCTTTAGGGCGATGATTATCTCTTACCCAGTAGTATGCTTTTTCTTTATTTTTCAAATATCTGAAGCTTTACTGACAATGATGTTTATTGCGTTGCTATCGTTGATGATTACGTCAGAGAAGTCGATAAAGTTGAGCGCTTTTCTTGTGATAAGTAACGGTATCGGGGGATTGCTGGCGATTGCTGCTTTTTCAATTCTTTCTATTGTACCCAACATTGTCTTCTATTCTTTGTTTATAGGACTTATTGCCATTCTTATGGCAACCAAGATCTACACGGTTCCCGAAAAAGCACCTATTTTCGCCACTGCATTTAGTACGTTGCTAGTACTGGTTGGTAGCACATTGATGAGCTCAGGCGACATTGATAGCAACACCCTTATACGCATATTCCAATTAGTGTTAATCGGCATATATATGATTTTGGCTTCTCTATTCCTAGAAACACGGAATTGGAAGTTCCTACAGAATCAGCCTTAATTTTGTCTAACAAGGACGTCTCATGAAGTTAACCGATGATTTTTCAAAACAGGCGATAGACGCTGCCATTAAGATCGCAGCGATTGCCATGCTCGTGTATTGGTGTTTTTCGATTTTGCGCCCATTCATTCTTTTAGTTATATGGGGGGCGATCATTGCGACTGCGTTGTATCCAGTGGCAGTCGCAATTTCAAATAAAACGGGAATGTCGAAAGGTAAAGCCAGTGCATTGCTGAGCTTTATTGGTGTCATTCTTCTGTTTATTCCTTTGGCGGCGCTTTCTTCTGGTATCTACACCAGCGCGACTGACCTGATGACAGGGCTTCAAGATGGCACATTGTCATTGCCTAAACCGAAAACGTCCTTACAAGATATCCCATTCATAGGTGAGAAGGTTTATTCAACCTTGGTTGCCGCCTCCAACAATATTGAAGGCACTTTCATAAAGTATGCTGATGAACTTAAACAGTTCGCGACGAAAGCTGCTTCTGTTCTTGGCTCGTTGGGTGGTGGCTTTATTCAGTTCATCATCTCTACCATCATTGCTGGTGCATTTATGAGTAATGCCGATAAATGCAAAACGGGTGTGACTCACTTAGTGGCGCGTTTAACGGGCGGTAAAGGTGAAGAGTTGGTACAGCTCTCTAAATCGACTGTGCGCAGTGTTGTGCAAGGTGTGATTGGTGTTGCTGTGATTCAATCCATGATGTCGGCAATCGGTTTAGTGATTGCTGGCGTTCCTGCTGCTGCGTTTTGGGCGCTAGCTGTGCTGTTAATTGCAATCATCCAACTTCCACCGATTCTTGCTCTATTACCTGCGATCATCTACATGTTTAGTGTTGAATCGACACTGGCGGCGAGCTTGTTCTTAGTGTGGTGTATTTTGGTGAGCGGCAGTGACGCTATCTTGAAGCCTGTCCTCCTAAGCCGAGGCTCTCATATTCCAATGCTGGTTATTTTATTGGGTGCACTGGGCGGAATGGCGATGTCAGGAATCGTTGGTCTGTTTGTTGGTGCTGTGATTCTGAGTTTAAGCTATGAGCTGATGATGGCGTGGCTTGGGCTTGAAGAGAAAAGCCAAGAAGATGCTGAGACAAACAAAGCAGAGACAGAGGAGAAATAGATGAAGCCAGTCTCTAAAGACGACAACTTCTACTTCTTATTCTATGCACTGTTGGTATTGTTTTTTGGTTGCGCGGTGATGCAGCAGTTTTATCCGCAAGGCCAGAAAACAATACTATTTCTCATCATCATTACTCTGGCGAGTTCAATTGTCGGCATTCATAAAGAGCGAGCCTTGTATCGCTCTTGGTATGGACTGTTATTGATTACGGCTTTAGTGTCTGGCGTTTTTTCGTTTTTGGAAGGCTATAACCTGTCGATAGTGACGTTATCGGCGTTGGCTGTATTTTTGTTTTCACACATTTACTCGGCGTTAAAACAGGTGATGAAAGCAAAAACGGTGACGCACAATCACATTATCGGGTCAATCTGTATCTACTTGTTGTTAGGGTTTGCTTGGTCGACCATCTACTTGTTGATTTTAGAGCTCTTCCCTAATGCATTTAATGGGTTAGAAGAACAAATTTGGCTAACCAACTTGTTCAATGCGATGTACTTTAGCTTTATCACCTTGACCACGGTTGGTTACGGTGACATATCACCGGCCCTGCCTATTGCTCAATTCTTTGTGTTTATGGAATCTATTATCGGCAGTTTCTATTTAGCTATTATGGTGGCGAGTTTGGTGAGCATTCGACTTACACAGTCTCAGTCCCAATAGAGCATTTACAAATAATAGAGCACATACAAACAAGCCCGGCAATCGCCGGGCTTCTTCTATTTTATGAGCTTCAAGGTCTCTTTAAGTTTGAACTCTGTGTAGGCAGTGAATCTTACGCTTCAGTGCCTTGAATCTTCTCTAATTCAGCGATAGTCGTTTGCGATACAAGCTGACCATCCATGTAATAGCTAACGTTTTGACCGTCTTTGATACCCGTCAGAGTCGCCGTTTCACCAGACGTATAAACGATGTCCATTTGAACCGTGTTTTCGTCGATCTTAATCATCTCACCGGTCTCGATGGTGCGATTGTTTGAAATTGGGCCGACAGGCGCTTCTTTAAGGCTTGGGTCTAGCTCATCGTTCACTTTGAAGTGAGTATCTGTTTTTGTATCAAATACGTGTGGTGAACCGCTGATCGGGTTTTTACCTGTCCAGAATTCAAGTGAGTTGAATACGACATAGTCGGCTGCGGTTGTAATACCGTATACAGGCGCTAATAAGAAGTTTACACCTGCACGAGCATAGCGGTTATCGACAACTTCAACGTTAAATTTCATCACTTTCCCTGTTACGGCGTTACTGCCGATACAACCAGTTAGCGCAGAAGCCAAAACCGTTAGTCCTACAATTTTAAGTGCAATCTTTTTCATTTTAGTACCTGTATAAGTTAGAAGTCTGTTTTGTTGGAACAGGTGTAGTATGGTTTTTATTCGATTATCAGTTTTACCATTTGGCGCCACTGACGATATAAAATGTCCTCGGGTTTTTGGCATAAAGCTAGGTATAAAACTGGGCACAAAAAAAAGCGCGACCTAATAGGGCGCGCTTTTGGGTATTTGGATAAGCCGTAATGAAAACAACGACTCCAATATAGAATTACTTCATCACATAAGAATAGGCCGATACGACAAGCCAACGGAAAAATCGAAATAAAAGGGTCGAGGCTCTAAAGGCAAACTTAGCGACTGATACCATTGCTTCTGCACCAATACTCACGCACTTATGCAAATCGGATTCTTTGTATTCTGAATAGGTCATGTGTTTTCTCACTTCTGGCTGTTATCTTTCATATGTAAGTAACGACTCCTGTCTGGCGATATACCCTGAGCGCGTAATGTACGAACTTTCCCCGAATGAGATTTACCATTTCATGCCAAGTAGTGTGAAAACTAGTCAAAAGATAACGCGTTGAGAGAAATTAAGTACGTACCTAGGTGTAACTGAGCAAGTTACCGAAAAAGCGAGGGTAATAGTGTTATGATCCCGGGCTCAGCACCATAAGTGATAAAGAATAGGAAACAGAATGACTCACCTTACCGAACAGCAAGAAGCTGCAATGGCGACGTTTAAGGAAAACTTACACCTGCCCAATGGTGGTTTTCATAAACTGATTATCGAGCTAAGTAAGGAATATCAGCTGCCTTTCCAAAAGGTGCGTGCGGTTTTAAAGAAAGCTCAAAAAGATGTGGAACGACAGATAAGAGAAGACTTTACCAACGTTGATGACACAGTACTGAGCCAAGCGAACTGGATAAATATCATTAAGTCGAAACTTGTTGAGTTAGCGGAAGAAAACCAAACGGTTATGGATAAGCTGCAACAAAACCTGAAGTATCAAAAAGTGTTGTCGGCAACCGAGGGTTCAATCGCAAGTGAAGACGAACGTGACGAGTTGATTGAAGAGTTGATTCAAGCTTATGAGAAAGAGGTATTCAAACCTTTACTGGCGATGCTGCATACAACAAAGCTGTATTGGAAGTTAATGCTGGTGGATGAGACATGTAAGATGAATGAAGAGAATCGTGAGAAATTCAGTGATTACCCTCAACACATGCAAGCTGCAGAACACTTATATACTCTTGATCAGAAGTTAAGGTCGATGCCGTTAACTTATTAGTCCATGAATGCACTGATAATGACTCATTGGTGATTCAGAGTTCGATATAAGTTGGTTTCAATAGAAGCACGATAACCTAGCTAGCGTTAGCCGCGTGTGAAATGCAAAAAGGGCTAGGTTTCTGATCTGTTTTACTTTTACTCTATTTTGTTCTGCTAGAGCGAATTGAGGGTGACATCTTTTATATCTTTGGAGCTAGGCGATGTTTCTTTTTGTCGCCTTTGGGAAATGCTATAGGAGTGTGAAATGTCCTAGGGTGTTTCCGTTGCCTGAAACGATAGTTCCGATGCTTTCTCGTTCATTAAATTCAAAGTCGATGAGATAACTGTGATGTTGTAGCTTGGGCAATATGTGGCGGTGGAGTATATCGCTATTGAGCTGTCGAATCTCGGTGACCCATGAAATCTCTTCTTTGTGTAAGTCTATTTTAATCTTGAGCATTTATTACCTTTTAGTTTATTGACTGTTTTTTCGCGTGATAGTTGGTACCAATGGGTTTGTCGTGTTGTTCTGCGTGACATAACTGTGCCTTGTGTTTATTACATTTGTATTTAAGTAGTCGGTCTATCTTGAATTCGCTAAAAAGAAAGCAAATGACGAATAGAACGGTAGTGGGATCTAATTGAGAAGCTATTGAATGACTATCTAGGTGAAAGCTGACGCAGAGATGGTGTAACGAGGGAATCGAGAACTGTCTATGTGGAACTTGGACTTACTTTAGCATTAACAGCTCTATAGATTAGAGCCAGGTGGCGAACTATACGCCTAGTTTTTAAAATTACAACCCTATTTTCAATTAAATTAAAAAATATTTTTGAGTGACTTATCATCGCTTACTGAAGGTTAAATGAGCGACGGTTAGGATATTTACTATGATATCTGACAGATTTTTGGCTTTGCGCCGCTTCGTCTTCTTTGTAATTAGTTCTTTTCATTGCTAGCTTGATTAATGTTAACATAAGCCTTTGTTATATTTAGGCTTTACATTGTAAACTGTAAGTCGTAGCTTTTGGGTTAAGCGTTATGATTACAGAACAGTTGGTCACTTTTTGCCATCAATTTCCCTCTCCAGATTAATGCTCATTTTCCTCTTCGCGTCTTTTTGTTATTTCTGATTCCTAATACTTCTCTTCACTACGCAAAACATGAATACTCACTTTTACGTTTCTGAATAATAAAGTTGTTGTGTCGCTAATTTAACACAAATATAATTGATAATAATTCTCACTTGCGTTACGGGTTTGTTGTCGAAGCAATGACAGACTTTAAATTATCGTTATTTAGCCGTTGTGTAGGCCCCATGCTCACCTATGAGTCATCTGACTTTCATTGTCATGAGTGGTGGTTTGTCTCAATGGCAAAGGAAGAAACATGAAGAAAACAATCAATTCAGTTCGCCAGTTATTGAGCGGGCTTGCCATCGTTCTTGCATCATCATTCATGATGACCGCTCAAGCGGAAACCGTGACTATTGAACATGTGAAGGGCGCAGCGCAGTTTGATGAAGTGCCGCAACGAGTAGTGGTTCTTGGTTTTGGTAGCTTGGATGTGCTAGATAAAATTGGTGTCAAGCCAGTCGGCGCACCTCATAGCCTTATGCCTGATTACCTAGAGTCTTACAAAGCAACGACAGCAAACACTGGCTCGTTGAGCGAACCTGATTTTGAAGCTATCTACATGTTGAAGCCTGACGTTATCATTGCTGAAAACCGCATGCTAAAGGTCTACGACAAGTTGGCACAAATTGCTCCGACGATCATGTTCTCTATTGAGGGCGATAAGTACTGGGCTGACGCTCAAGAAAACTGGCGTGCACTAGGTCAACTGTTTGATAAACAAAATGAAGTTGAAGCAATCATCACAGAGACTCAGGATTCTATTGCAGCGGTAAACGACAAAGTAACGTCTGGCGAAACCACTGCAATGATGTTGATGAATAACGGCAACAATATCGCGATGTTCAACAAGGGCAGTCGCTTCTCAATCATTTTTGATGACTTTGGTTACGTTGAATCAAAGAGTGCCACAGTGGCTCCAATTAAAGGGACTCACGGCAACCTAATCTCGTTCGAATACATTGCTGACGCAAAACCTGAAGTGCTTTACGTTCTTGACCGCGAAAAAGCGATCGGCAAATCAGAAGGGCGCGCACAACAGCTGTTTGATAACCCACTAGTTGCGGCAACACCTGCAGCGCAACAAGGTAACATTGTTTACCTTGATTCAAGTGCTTGGTATCTGGCTGGTGGCGGTGTAACAGCGATCCACAGAATGCTGGGTGACATTGAACGTACGATTCAATAGTTACTAATCATCAGATTTTCGGGCTTATAAGCGTGTTCTTATAAGCCCTTTTTCACTTTTTTATACGGTCTACCCGATACCTACCTTTAGTATTATTTCTATGTTGAAACCCATTGCAGCTGCTGTATTTCTTGTTGTGTTATGCGTTGCGTCATTGATGATTGGAGTCGCTGAGATTAGCTTTAGCGAGTTCTTCGATGGCAACCAACACGCCAACTCTATTTATGTTGTTAGTCGAATCCCACGGCTACTTGCGATTGTGCTTGCTGGTGCGGGCTTGAGTGTCGCAGGTTTGATCATGCAGCAAATCGTACAGAACAAGTTTGCCGCGCCTTCGACGATGGGCACGATTGACTGTGCGATGTTGGGATACATAGTCGGTATTCTAGTGCTAGGCAATGCAGCGCAATGGAGCTACTTGGGCTTTATCTTCGTATTTGCAGTGTTTGGCACCATGCTATTGGTTCGCTTCCTACAGCAGCTTAAGTTCAAGAATGCGGTGCTGGTACCTTTGATTGGCATCATGTATGGAAACGTTGTTTCGTCCCTGACAACCTTTATTGCTTACAAGTACGACTTAGTACAAACCATGTCAGCATGGACGATGGCGAACTTTGCGAGTGTCTTGCAAGGCAGCTATGAAATCCTTTACCTCGCGGTTCCTGCTTGTGTGCTGGCTTATTACTTCGCGAGCCAGTTCAGTGCGGCGAGCATCGGTGAGAGCTTCGCGAAAAACATCGGCCTTAATTACCAGAAGATCGTTTTCATTGGTGTTGCGTTGGTCGCTATCTGTGCTTCTTCTGTGGTGATGATTGTCGGTGTTATCCCATTCCTTGGCCTTATCGTGCCGAATATTGTGTCGCTGATAATGGGCGATAACATGAAGAAGATTCTGCCTTGGACAGCCTACTGGGGCGTGATCTTGGTATTGGCTTGTGACTTGTTAGCGCGAATCGTTATCTTTCCTTATGAGATTCCAATCTCAATGGTCATCAGCATTTTTGGCGGCTTGATTTTTATCTACCTAATCATGAGAGACAAGTCGAATGCGTGATTCAGTAAAAATTGCGATTCTGGCTATCGCGTCTTTGGGGATGGCAACAGTATTTGTGGGGCAAGGACTTACGTGGGATAACTACGAGTTCTTCTTGTCTCTACGACTACCAAAACTGCTGTCGATTGTGTTGGCGGCGGTGGCGATTTCTGCATCGTCATTGGTTTTTCAAACCATCACCAATAATAGAATTCTAACCCCTTCAATTTTGGGTTTTGACAGTTTGTACATGCTGGTTCAAACGGTGCTTCTGTTTGTGTTTGGTGGCACTAGCTTTTGGGTAATTGATGCAATCGCGAACTTTTCATTGTCTGTGACTGTGATGATCTTGTTCTCGTTTGCGCTGTTCCATTTTTACTTCAAGAGTAAGCGAAACAACGTATTCACACTACTTCTGATAGGCATCGTGTGTGGCAGCGTGTTCTCGAGCTTGTCTAACTTCTTGGCGATGTTGATTGATCCTAACGAGTTCGCGGTGCTACAGAATGTAATGTTTGCAAGCTTCAATAACGTGAAAGGTGAACTGGTTTACCTTAGCCTTGCTCCGTTAGGTTTGAGCTTGTTGGGGTTATGGGTGCTAGCGCCTAAGCTCGATGTGCTTTGGCTTGGTGTCGATAACGCGACAAGCTTAGGCGTGAACACCAAGCGATTAACTCAGATTACCTTGGTGATTGTGTCGATAATGGTGGCAGTCTCGACTGCTCTAGTTGGCCCAGTGCTGTTCTTTGGCTTGATCACTGTCAGTTTGGCTCGTCAGGTATTCAGCTCGTATCAGCACCGTACTCTTATAATCGCTAGCAGTTTATTAGCGGTGGTGTTGCTCGTTTCTGGCCAATGGTTCATCGAGAAAGTGATGTCGTTTGAAACCACTGTGAGTGTGATCATTAACTTGGTCGGCGGTTTGTATTTTATGTTCTTGTTGTTACGCACCAGAATTCAGTAAAGGTAGTAAGTAGTGATTAAATTAACAGGTTTAAGTAAGAAGTATGGCAAGTCACTTGTGGTTGATGATGCCAGTGCTATGTTCCCGAAAGGAGAGGTGACTTCTATCATTGGCCCAAATGGTGCGGGTAAAAGTACACTGCTTTCTATGGCGAGTCGCTTAACCGAAAGTGATGCGGGTGAGGTCGTTATTGGCGATAAATTACTGGCTGAATGGGATACCAAAGAGCTGGCGAAACACCTTGCCGTGTTAAGGCAGTCGAACAACATCAATATGCGATTTACGATTCGTGAGCTGGTTTGTTTCGGCCGTTTCCCACATTCACAAGGTCGCTTGAAAGACGAAGACCATAAGATCGTCGACACTGCGCTCGAGCACCTTGGCATTACTGATATTCAAAACAAATACCTTGATGAGTTGAGTGGCGGTCAGCGTCAAATGGCGTTCATCGCAATGGTTGTGGCGCAAGATACGGACTATGTGTTCTTAGATGAGCCACTGAACAACCTAGATATTAAGCACTCTGTCGAAATCATGCAGACGCTGCGTCGTTTAGCGCATGAGTTTAACAAAGCGGTCGTTATTGTAATTCACGACATCAACTTTGCTTCATGCTACTCAGATAACATCGTCGCGATGAAAAAAGGCCAAGTGGTTAAGTCGGGTAAGGTCTCTGAAGTGGTTGAAAAGTCAGTGATGGAGTCTATCTACGAGATCCCATTTGAGATTCGCGAGTTCGATGGCGTTCGAATCTGTATGTATTACTCAGGTCGTTAGGCTACTGAATAATCAAAGCTGTTTGTTTTCTAACTGTTCAATAAAAGAGCTCCCCTATGAGGAGCTCTTTTCGTTTGGCTCATATGTCCAAGAGAGCATATTTTCTCTTGTGTTAGACATTAATTTCTGCCGAATTTTTGACATCAAACTAGACTCAAATCGTTAGTTTGACGTCACTCGAAGATCTACTCTTCATTTTTAACAATCATTTGTCATTTTCATGTTGAGTGGTTCGAAAACCCATCTACACTATGATTATAACTGTTTGATTTTTATACGAGGTGTCAATGAGTCGTAAACCTATAGTGTTAGTCGTAGATGACACCCCAAGTAACTTGGATGTGCTAACTGCAATTCTCAAAGATACTTACCAAGTAAAGGTCGCGATCAACGGTACTATCGGTATCAAAATAACGAAGATGGTGCCACAACCTGACTTAATTCTCCTTGATATCATGATGCCTGATATAGATGGTTACGAGGTATGCCGTCAACTGAAAGCTCAACCCAATACCGCGCATATACCGATTATATTTGTGACCGCCAAAATGGATCCTGAAGCTGAAGTGAAAGGGTTGTCTTTAGGTGCTGTTGATTATTTAACGAAACCCATTACCCCAGAAATCGCACTTCAGCGTGTAAAAACCCATATTTCTCTTTATGACCAACAACGCGCGTTGTTTAGTCAGGTCAAAGAGAAAACTCAAGAAATCAACCTTGGCAAGTTAGAGACTCTGAATATCTTAGGGCGTGCGGCTGAATTTAAAGATAATGAAACGGGCATGCACGTTATGCGCATGAGCCATTATTGCGAGATATTAGCTAAAGCCTTGGGTATGACAGACGAAGACGCTGAGACTTTGCGTGATGCTGCACCAATGCATGATATTGGAAAAATCGGTATTCCTGATAGCGTGTTACTGAAGCCGGGCAAATTGGATGCCGACGAATGGGCGATCATGCAGAAACACGTTGAATTCGGTGTCGAGATACTTGGCAGGCAGAGTGATTCCAAACTAATGCAAATGGCCATTCAAGTCGCGCAATATCATCACGAAAAGTGGGACGGCAGTGGTTACCCTAGCCAGATAGCAGGTGAAGATATTCCTCTAGTCGGGCGTATCGCAGCAGTTGCCGATGTATTTGATGCTCTGACCGCAGAAAGGCCCTACAAAAAAGCGTGGAGTGTTGATGAGGCGTTGAGTTTGTTTGAGGAGCAAAAAGGCAAGCATTTTGACCCAACTATCGTCGATCTTTTTTTCCTCAAGTTACCTGAGATTCTAGCAATTAAAGAGAAGTTCAAAGATGAGTGATCGCTGGATGCTGTCGCTAAATCGTTTTGCAGTACCTCTTGTCATTGGCATAGTGGTGTGGTCACTGGTCATTCGCAGTGTAAACGCGGCTGAAGTGACTGATGCAAAGTTAAATCAGTGGTTGGAAAACCAACCGACCATCACCTTTATTGCACTTTCCGACCATTACCCATACTCATTCATCGATGACGATGGGCTGGTTTCTGGGATCATCAAAGATTGGACATTGGATCTTGAACAGCGTTTTGGTGTCCATGTTCGGTTTATCACAGTTAACTCGCGCGTCGAGGCCAAAGCGGCGTTAGTCGATGGGCGAGGTGATGTATTCCCATTTCAACAGTTTGACCCAAGTGAAGGAGGGCGTTTTCTTGCAAGTGACCCCTATGTTCCTTATCAGGTTGCTGTAATAGTACCTATCGACAATAAACTCGATGGAAACCTAGAGCAAAATAACAAGCGCCGCATCGCGATGGTTAATGAAAATATCGACTTACAAAGAGCAGGTGTTCAATTGAGCGCTATTGAACGAGTGGAGTTCGACAACGTTATTGATGCAGTACGTGCGTTAGGGGATGGCGATGTTCAAGGCATAGTCGGTGAACCAATTACCACCATGGATCTTGCGAAAAAGATTGGCGTTCATGATCTAGCGGTCAATTATGTTTTGGAACATTGGAAAAAGTTAGAAGCGTCAATGGTGATTCGAACTGACGAACCAGAGCTACTGACGCTAATCAACAAACAAATTGAAACCTTCGACATTGATAATAAGAACCAGATTCTATCAAAGTGGCTAGATAGCTCCTCTTATCGAGTGCCACTGAAAGGCGTATTTGGCTTTGGTAACCCTCCGTATATGTACCCAGACAGCACAGCGGTCGGGCTAGAACACGACATTCTTCAGCGTGCTCTTAATGATATGGGGTATAAGTTAGGTGACGTTGTCACCCTTCCTCCTAGTGCCGCTAGAAAGGCTATCGATAACAATAATTCTATTGCCTTTGTATCTGGTGTTCAGTTTGATGATCCTAATGCGCACTTTTTAAGTGATAACGTTCTTAATGTTGAGTTTGTTCCTGTGTCTCTCGTGCGACGCAAACTCCAACTTCAATCCCAAAAAGACCTATCATTAGGGGCGTTATTGTTCGACGAAACATCCCCAATTAAAAACTCTGTTGAAGTTCTGAAGGGTAAGTTAGACATTGATCGTGTCGAAGATTACGAAGATCTTGAATCAGCATTCTCGCAGTTGAGGGCTCAAAATGTCGACTTGCTAATGGTTGAACGAAGAGTACTAGAGTGGTTTATCACCAATACTCGTTTTATCGAAATGTCAGAGTTAATGTTACATGACGAGTATAAAGTTGAGTATCCGATCTATGTGGACTTTAAGAGTGAGGAAATTAGAGACAGCTTCAATGCCGCGATTAAAAACCTTAAACAGGCCGATGATGGTTTAAGCCAAATTATCGATGTGCAGGTTCAGAATGATTTAAGTCAAGTGCTTAAAAAAGCGAATATTATTGCGCAAGTATCCGCGTATTTTATTGTCAATGACCGCTTTGAAGAGTTAACGGAAGTTTTTGAAATTTTTGATACATACAGTTCATTTCAGGTGATCACCGCACAAGCGGATAATAACAATCGCCCGATTAAATCTTGGTATATCGGCAACCTAGTTGATGAATATGGAGAGAAGAAAAACACCTCTCATTTTTCGTCTGTCACCAAGGTGGCAAATTATCGAACCAAAGGAGGAAACACCAACTCTGGTTCGATGACTTTCTATTTTGATGTTAAGTCGTTAGAGCGGAACCATGTTTATTTTCCCTCGGTCGAAAAATTCAGTTCATTCGGAGATGCGGCGAAACGCTATATAGCGGATGTTTATCAAGCGAATAGTTTGATTGGAGAAATCTTAAATCTCAGCCCAAAAGAGAGAAAGTGGATCAAAGATAATCCGAATGTTCGGATAGGTATCGATCCGAATTCGTTGCCTTATGAGGCGGTATCCAATTCCGGTGAATACATCGGGATGATTGATGACTATCTAACACTGATTGAGCAGAAAACAGGTTTAAATATTAACCATGTAGATGTTGCAAATTGGTCAGAGACCCGTAGCTTGGTTGATCACCATGAAGTAGAACTGGTCTCCGCGGCTCAAGAAAACCGTTCGTTAGGAGACAATGTCAAAGCAGTCAAAAGCTTGTTTTCAAGCCGCTTAGCGATCGCATCGAGACGAGATATCAGCAGCTTGGTACTTGAAGAAGCTGAGGGTTGGAAAATCGGTATCTTGAAGAATGCAGCAAATACAGATGCGGTTATCGAACAATACCCGAACGTTGAATGGGTGCTGGTAGAATCCACAGAAGATGGACTCAACCGACTGGACTATAATACCTTAGATGGCATGATCGATACTGTCGACGTCCTCAATTATCTCATTGACTCATTTGGTCACCGGGAGATCGGAATTATCGGAAGACTCGATTTTTTCCTCTCGCCAACTTTACATGTCATCAAATCAGAACCTTTGCTTTATTCCATTGTGAATAAAGCGATTGAGAGTATTTCCGCAGAAGAACATCAGAAGATCTCAGCAAAGTGGGCAGCGCCAAAAGCGATAGAAAGAGTTGACTACCAGTTGGTTTACACCATTTCGGTTTTCTCGCTAGTGATCCTCCTACTTATTATTTTCTGGAATCGAAAATTAGCGAAGCAGATCAGTATTGCTAATGAAGCGACTGAAGCCCTCAAAAAGGCGCAGAATCAACTCTACAATATGCTCAATAGTTCTCCGATTGCCGCTGCGGTGGTATTTGAGGAGCAGGTTCGTTATGCCAATGACACCGCAAAGCGCCTGTTCGTCGTAGAAGGTAAAAAGCTTGATGCGTTTGATGTAGCTGCAATTCATGACTCGTTAGCGGTACGTGAAGAGGTACACAAGGAGCTTAAGCTCAATGGTAAGGTAGAAAACCGAGAGTTAGTGCTGAGAAAATCAGATGGCACTCGCTTTGTGGCTCTCGCGAGTTATTACTTGTTTGAGCTTGATGGGGATATCGCCACACTGTTTTGGGCATTCGATATTTCGGAAATGAAATACCTCAACGAGCAGTTGGCAGAGGAAAAGGAGAGAGCGGATCTAGCGAGCCAAGCGAAATCTGAGTTCCTGGCTAACATGAGCCATGAAATTAGAACACCAATGAACGCAATAATTGGTTTGTCTTATTTGGCAATTGGCGAAATATCTAATCCTGTCGCTCGAAATTATATTGAGAAAGTGCACCGTTCTGGCCATTCGTTACTCGGTATCATCAATGACATCCTTGATTTTTCAAAGATAGAAGCTGGGCAACTTGTTATTGATAACATCCCGTTTGATCCCGTGACGACCTTTAATGATGTGATTGAGCTGATGGAATCGAAAGCGGATGAGAAGCAACTTAAGTTGTCTATGTCGATAGACCCAGAGTTAGATACCCCGTTGATTGGCGACCCGTTAAGACTATTCCAAGTCATTCTGAACCTGATTGGGAACGCCATCAAATTTACATCGCATGGGAACGTGACTTTGAATGTTACTCATCTCGAATCCAATGATCGAAGCGTGAGTATGAAGGTAGTTGTTTCTGATACAGGGATTGGGATTTCAGAAGAAAATAGGCACAAGCTCTTTCAAGCATTTAGCCAGGCAGACAGTACTACCACGAGAAAGTTTGGAGGTACTGGCTTGGGGCTAAATATCAGTCAAAAGCTCGTACAAGCCATGGGCAGTGAGATTTCAGTTACGAGCGTATTGGGAGAGGGTAGTGAGTTTTCTTTCGTTCTTACTCTGCCTAGGTCGGATGCTGAAGAACTGGCACACTTTAAATCTCAGGAGCTCAAGCTGGATTATCACATCGAGTTTAAGGGGCAAAAGATATTGCTGGTTGAAGATAATGAGTTAAATCAAGACTTAGCGTTGGCATTTTTCAAGCGTACGAATTTGAATGTTGACTTGGCTGAGAACGGAGAAAAAGCCGTCGCGCTAGCCAAAAATAATGACTATGAAATGATTTTAATGGACCTTCAAATGCCCGTTATGGATGGCTTTGAAGCGACGCGTCAGATCCGTAAGTTTGATACGAAAGTCCCTATTATAGCGGTGTCTGCCAATGTGTTTGCTGATGCTAAGCAAAAGGCAAGGGACGCAGGTGTAACGGATTTCTTAGACAAGCCTATTATCATCGATAAAGCGACTTCTTTGATCGTCAAATATATAGTGCCGGAGGTGATGGTAGAAGGAAAGGCAGCTCCGTTAGATAGGCAGACAGAGCCACTTGAAAGCCTAACAAGTAAACCCAAGAGCAATGATGCTATCAGTGTATTTTCTCAACAGCGGTTCGAACAACTCACTCTTCATGATTCGGAACTTCAAAACAAATTGATTGGGAAGTTCCATAGCACTGCGCCAAGCATGATGGTTGATGCGTTTGATAATTTGGTACAAAACGATTGGATTACGCTTGAAAGAAACCTGCATACCTTGAAAAGCATGGCAGCGTCGATTGGTGGATTCCAGTTAGCTGATTTAATGGGAGAGTTAGAAGGTAAAGCGCATAACAGTTTGTGTGATGAGCAAGACCTCAGAGAAGGTGAAGAGAGGTTAGCTGAGCTCATTGCAGCAACGGATAGCCAGATTGTAAAGCCACAAGCTGAATGCGTGAATGAAGTGAGTGTGATGGAATCCGTGCTCACAGAAGATCACAAGGTTAAGCTACTCTCACTGCTCGAAGCTTATGATAACGATGCTACGCAATACGTGGCTGAGTTACTCGTGCAGTATCCACATGCTGCTGTGCTTAAAGATATTCAAAGTGCATTAGTTAGCTATGATTTCGAGCGAGCCAGCGAAGTTCTCAGATCCTTGGAATAAGCAACTTGGGATAAGTCGCTTGTGGTAATCACTATCATATAACCTTTAAAGCCTTTAACCTGAGGGGTTAAAGGCTTTAATTTAGTCAGCGAATCAACGCGTTAGCCACTCACATTTTGTTTGATCAAATCAATAACTGTATTGTATCGGTGCGGCAGTTTCCGGTTTCGTTTTTGAACCAAATACAGCGTCTCCTCAACCTCTACTTTTGGCGGCACAACGTGCAATTTGTCTCTCTCTGGGAAGTGTTCAACTGCGCCAGCCGGTAATACCGTAAAACCTAATCCTTTTGATACTGGTAGCAATATCTGATGAAGCTGGTTGATGTAGCCAGATTTTGGAATTTCATTGACGTTAATATTCGCTAAGTATTTATCACCGCATAGGTCGAAGTACAAAGAGAGGTAGTGCGCTGAATCTGGGTGAGCGATAAGTCCAATCTCATGCAGCGTTTGCGGTGTTATTTCTAGGTCGGCGTGGCTATGGTGGACAATAAGACATAGTGCTTCTTTGCCAATGACTTGGCTTTGGTAGTAGCTGTCGTTAGGAGAATGCCTAACAATGCCGATATCGGTAGTGCCTTGGAGTAGGTCATTCAATATCTTTTTGTTTGGAGCCGCTTCCAGGTTGATGCTGAGATCTTGGTGTTGCTGCTGAAGTTCAAGAAGCTTGGGATATAGACGTAAAGAGAGTGAGCCAGAGCAAGACAAATGACATTGTCCTGCATAAGGATTATCAAAACTCAGAGACTCGAAAAGATCTTCTTGGTCTTTCTCTAGCTTGAGCGCATAGCGATACATAATCCGACCTTGCTCGGTTAGCTCGAAGCTCTTATTTTCTCGAGAAAGCAGGTCACAATCACATGCTTGCTCAAGCTTTTTGATGTGTTGGCTGACACCTGGTTGAGTCATGTATAACTTTTCAGCCGTTTGCGTGAAATGGCCAACTTCAACCAGAGTCTTGAATGTGTTGAGCCAAAGCGGATTGATCATACTCGCCTCTTAATGCCGAAGTTTGTAAAACAGCGCTAGGGCGTGTTGAACTTTCGTGGTTAAATTTTGTTCGAGATAAAAGCGTTTTAATCGCGGCGAGGGAGAAGCAGCCTAGTCATTCTAAGCAAATCTCCCTCAACAAAGAGTAAAACGCTTTTTGCGGGGGCGCCCAGCTCGAACCCTCCGGGCAGCGTTTGCTGGTCATTTCTACTGCGTTATCGGCTTATCATGTAGGCTAGCTACACATCAAAGCCTCTGCCTTGTATAAATACCCAGCAACTCGCTGCAAAAATCAGCTCGAAAGATCAACACGCCCTAATAAATAACAAAAAATTATTATTATCTCAAATAATGATAACTTCAACTCTAGAGTGTAAAGCTTCGAAGATCAAAGTACGCTGGATTGAATATTGTTCGAAGCAGAGCTTTCGGTTGTTTGCTGGAGTTGTTTTGAGTAACAAAGTGTTGCGACTTTGTTGATTATTTGGTCTATTGACCAACTGTGCTCATATTTAGGAACTAAGATGAATAGAAATGTTTGGCTGCTCTCACTGTGTCAGGCCTTATTGATGACGGGGAACATCTTACTGATTTCGGTGATTGGCTTGATAGGCAAGCAGATTGCACCCAGTGTCAGCATGATTACTTTGCCCGTTGCGCTTCAGTTTTTAGGCTTAATGGCTGCCACGATTCCTGCGTCTTTAATTTCAGGTAAGCTAGGACGAAAGAGAGGGTTTAGCATTGGTAATGTCGTTGGCATTACAGGGGCAAGCCTTGCTACCTACGCTTTATCTCAGCAGCATTTCTACTTGTTTTGCTTCGCCACATTTTTGCTCGGGATAGGTATTGGTTTTGGTACGCTTTATCGTTTCGCTGCTATCGAAGTGTGTGATGAAAATGCACGACATCGCGCAATTTCTATATCGATGGCTGGTGGCGTTTTAGCTGCGGTATTAGGGCCAAACTTGGCGATTATGTCGCAGCAATGGTCGCAAGATGGCTTGTATATTGGCGCTTTTGCTTCTTTGATTGGATTGAACATTCTTGCGTTACTCATCTTACAAACCATTCAATTTCCAACAGCCTCTTTTAATAGTCAGGCTCCTAAATCCGATCCTCTTAGTGTGATAGTGAAAGCGCCTAACTTTATTGGTGCTGTGTTTGCTGCAATGGTCGCTTATGCCGTGATGAATATCCTAATGACGGCAACACCATTGGCGATGATCGGTTGTGGATTCGACTTTACTAAAGCCGCCGGTGTGATTGAGTGGCACGTATTGGGTATGTTTGTCCCGGCATTCTTTACTGGCTCACTTATTGAGAAGTTTGGTTCACGAATGATGATTTTGGCGGGTGGGGTGTTGTTCGTTGTTTGTATTGCTATCAACATTCATGGCGAATCAATCTGGCATTTCAGAGCGGCTTTGGTTTTACTCGGGGTAGGCTGGAACTTTATGTTCATCGCGGCAACCGGTTTGTTCAGTCAATCTTATCAACCGCAGAACAAAGCGAAGGCTCAAGCGTTTAATGAGTTTGTTGTCTTTGGCTGTGTGACAGTAACGGCGTTGCTTTCTGGTTGGTTAGAGTCGACTGCGGGCTGGCAAAACCTCAATATCTACGTATTGCCATTTGTGCTAGCCGTTATTTTATTGTTTGCATTTAGCGCAAGTAAATCTCGCATTCAAAAGCAGCCGGTGTGAGTAGTTGTCACCTGTTTGGGTGAGATAGACCTCTTCATTTGAACAGAGCGTTAGGCTAGCTTTTCCGAAGCACAGACCAATAAAAAGCCCTACCGATGACGGTAGGGCTCTTGCTTACGGCTTAAATAATAACGTTTTCTTAAAACTACTGTCCTGACTCATGCCAAAGACAGCAGTACTTAAGTTGGTTTATCAGTACGCACGTTATTGTCTACGTACTTATTTCAATGATTTGAGCTAGAAGCGACTTATAGGTCGACCATAATGGTCTTAGTCGTGATCCCGCCTTGGTCATCAATTATCTTCAAGGTCACCTCGTGTTTCCCGTATGAAGGGAAGATAGAAGTGAATGTACGACCTCGTTTCACTTTTCCATTTGGTAATGTCCACTCTGTATCGACAATTCGCCCATCACTGTCTGAGCTTGTTGACCACATGGTGACCCAACGACCTAAGTGAATGTACTTCGCACTTGCTTCAGGAAGCGCGTTTGGAACCTCAACATTAACGATTGAGCTAAACGATGCGTTAACACCTTTGTCGTCGACTACCGTTAGGCTGACTGTGTATTCGCCGGCGTCTTGGTAAGTCCACGTTGGCGCTATTTCACTGCTTGTTACGCCGTTGCCGAAGTCCCATAGGTAGCTGATGATTTCGCCATCTTGATCCGAACTGAAGTTGCGAGCTGAGACGTTCAACCCATCTGTATTGAGTTCGAAGTTCGCTGTTGGCGCGATGTTGTGTTGGCTTACTTTCGACAGACGTACCACACCGTATTCGTTGACATCGCTTTGGTTAACAATGTCTACCACCAAGCCAAACTTAGTCAAAATACGACCCGAATCAGGAGCTTGTGGTGATGTGTAATCTTGATCATCAGAGAAGCTTGCTGTACCCACTAGGTTTGTGTCCTGAAGCACATCGTTGTCACTGTTCACAAGACGCATAGGAGTATGGTCTTTCAGTGAAAACGCGGCATCACGGACTTGGTAACGTGTTTGAGCGACTTTTCCTGAGTTTTGCCAAATCATGGCATTTTGGTCTGCATCGACCACACCTAACCAGCCTTCTCCTGGATGCTTGCCTACCCAGTTATCAGTGAGCGACTCATCGACATACCAAATGATCAGACCTGGATCGAACGACATGAGCTGGCCCATGCGCTTGATATTCGCTAAGCCTTCATCCACGTCCATATGACTGCGCCATTGCAGTAGGTAGTAGTGTTGAGCTTGATGGAAACCATTGCTCAATTTGAAGCCATTAAGCGCAAAGCTAGAGTTATCTTCGCCGTCATCTACCGCAACCGTGCCGCCGTCAACGACAAGGCTCAGGTTGTCTAAGTAGAAACCTTCCATGGCTAAGCCGCCATCGGTGATGTACTCGAACGAAAGCTCGACTTCTTGTCCTGCCCATTGAGAAACATCAAATTCAGCATCAATCCACCCGTCAGACTCTCCACCAACCGCAGGAACTAGGCCGGTATTGTAGGGGTCATCCATAGAAGTGATGTTGCCTGCGATGGCTTGTCCGTTCACAAGAACACGAGCAAAGTCATAGTCTTTTTCGATTTGGTACCAAGTTTTGAAGGTAAGCATTGCAGAATCGCCCGCCGGGATTTCCAGCTTACGGGTCATGCTATTTTTCAGGTCGTCGCCTTTTTGAGAGTGGAATGAGTACTCACCCTCGAACGGTTTCAAACCTTCGATTTGTTTCTCTGGAAGGTCGACCTTAATCATGTTCGGACGAGAGTTATCTGTCGTTTGGAACAGGGTGTAAATTTGTGGATTGTCTTCCAGGTCATCAATTGAGATTTGGTCATCATTAATCCAACGACCACCAATAGACTTCTGTAGGAAGTGTTTTGCCCAAGAACTGAATGCGGTTGGTTGAGTACCGCCAATTTGACCAGCCCAGCTGCCTGAAGACATGATAGACCAATAAGAAACAGGTTCACCTTTACCCGTGTATTGTGTGTCGTACTCATCTGGAAGGCCTAAATCATGGCCATATTCGTGAGCACAAACACCGGCTGCTGCGTCAATCGGTTGAATCGTGTAATCAAACGCCGCGTACTGGCCATTAAAGCGGTCTGGAAGCGAGCTAGAGGTGCCTTCTAGCACATGTGTGCGCCCAAGGTTGAATCTGTGAGACCAAATTGCATTAGGACCTAACACACCGCCACCGGCTTCTTCACCTACAGAGGCATGGAACACCATTAGGTGATCAATTACGCCGTCTGGCTCACGGAAGTCTCCGTCACCATCGTAATCGTAACGATCTTCGATATCGTAATCAGCGAGGTTGATGCTAGGGTCTTGAGCTAACTGGTTGAGGGCTTCGCGAACGAGCTCTTGAGCATTTAGGTCGTTATCCGTTGTCGGGGAGTTACCACCGTAGAAAGCTGCTGGCTTAGAAGCTCGATACCAACCTGCGGCTTGACCAGCCACACTGTAACTGTCGCCTGACTCACTTTGATAATACTGGCGCATCGAGATTAAGTTTTCACCATTTGGTCCGGTATAGCCTGAATCAGAAAACAGTAACTCTTGGTAGTGTTCTGGGTTGTAGCTCTCGTAGAGCATTTGCGTGTGCTCTTTAGTGAGCTTGTTATCGTCCCAGTTTAGATCAGGGAAGTCGACAAGCAGCGCGAGCACTTTGTCCGTGCGTTTGGTACCCATTTCCAGTGCGAAAACACTCGCTTTTTTGACGCCGGACTCTTTTTCGATGGCTTTTAGAATCTTTGCTCTCAGCTCCATGGCTTTTTTGCCAAATTGCGCATCACCTTTAAAACCCGAATTGATTTTACTTTTTAGGTAACGATCAAGGGCGCTGTGTTTTTCTTGATCGCTAGCGTTTTCATCAACTAAGCCTTGTCTTACTAGCATTTCAATTAGCTTATCTTCATTAACAACACCTAAATCAATAGGTGTTTTAGCATAACTGTTGACGCTAAATAGAGTAATCATTGCTGAAGCCAGCAACGTCTTTCTCATTATCTTCATTACATTTCCTTTTTATATTTCCATGTCGATATTAATATCAACTTCCTTCACCGGTGTTATTCACCGATATTGGTCTAATGCACTCTTTTGGTGCTTTATTTACCTGACGTTGGTTTTTTATATCTTTATTTAAATCGAAATTAGGCTGATGGTTCTTATTTGCTTTGGCATTGAGATAGATACGCAAAGCTTCTTGGTTGTCCTCATAATTTAAGCCGGGACAGATAATGCCTTGTTCAATCAATGACCTCAGCAATGGTTCATCATTCTCTATAGTGGAAGCCTGTGACAGTGAGGATAAGGACAGAACCATTAAAGCCATTGTTTTATGTGACATTGTTATAATTAGCCATTTGTTTCGATTGTGTAACAAAATATATTTATAAAATTAACCAATCAAACTGTAAATTTTTACAAGTTATTGTCTATCCTATTTTCAACATTAAGAGTTAATATCAAATAGCCTTAGATAATTATCTTATTGTCAGTTATTTATTTCATTTTGGTGAATTTATAGTTGATTGTTTTAATAGTAAGTATCAGTGTGGATAATATGGTTATTGTCTCTCGTGTTAATAGAGGTAAGGCTTTAGATAGTAATAAAAATACCTTTATACTTTGTGTTGATATAAGAATAGTGAATTTTATTGTCAGCCCAATGATGGATTATTCGTGTTTAAATTATTTTCACTCGAATTATCACGATTTCTTCGATTGAGGAGAGGTGAAAGCGCTTGTGGGCGCAATGTTACGCAAATTTTTGGGTTGGAGCGGCGAACAAGTTGGGTAGTGAAAAAGCTGATGATAAAAGAGCCTGTGTGTCGGCTCTTTTGCTAAAAGGTTTAAGGTGAGTTTTCGCTGTTATGATTGGGATACGTCGCGATAAAAGTAACGCTCACAAATCGTTGGTTTGACACGTTTAATAGCGTGCGAAATTAAAGCAACGATGAGGACTGAAAATACGATTCTTCCCCAGAATATGGTGTAAAAATTAGCCCCAATCAGCAAGATCAACAAGGTGTCTTCAATCAAACTGTGGAGCAGGTTGAGTAGCATAATGGCGGTAAACACGTCTCTTGCGGCTATATGTCCTTTCTTTGCTTCGTTGATCAATAACCCGCCACCGAACGAAAGACCGAGCGTGATCCCTATGATGGTTAGATTGGTCGCATCTTTGCTGATGCCTAGTAGTCTTAAAAATGGTCGTAGCAGCAGAGCCATTAACTTCTCGATGCCAAGAACCTTTAAAACTTTAAGTAACAGTAGCAGTGCTGAAATCACCATGAATATCACTGCAAAGTTTTTGAGTTGTTCGATAGCCCAACCGATGTAACTGTTATCTGACGATACTTCTGGCTGCCATAAAACGGTTGCTGGATAGTTGAGTAAATCTCCGTATTGATAGCTGAGATTCAGTAGCCATGCCAATACCAAGCTGCCGCCGACTCTGACTGATAAGGTGGCAAGCCAGCTTACGCCTGCTTTTTTCGCTATTGCGCCTTCAATTGGCAATGAATGGGCGAGAAGCATCATGCTGCCTAATACTGAGGCTTGAGCGACAGTAAGGGGAACATCGGAACTGATGAGAATAATCAACCCTGCATAGATGTTAGTGAGTATGGTGGTTGCCCATACCAACCCCATTTCTTTCGGTAAGCCAACACTTTCCATTATTGGGCTCAGCCATTCGCTAAGAATCATGATGCCGCCGAGCTCTTCAACTACCTTTATCACGATGATGATTGGAATCATGATTCGAAAAAGCGTCGAGGTGACATCGAAAATTTCTTTAAGGAGTTCTTTAAAAAATTGATAAGTGAATTTCATTGTTACGACCATTGTTCGATTATGTTGTATGAGAAGATCTTATCGCGATTGCTGTGATCGTAATTTTGAAATTGCTTTGTGAAGTTGCGTGAAATTTTTTAATTGTCGTAGAATTGGAAATTATAAGTCACAAAGCTGTGGTTGTAAGAAATTATGGAAATAGACCGAATAGATCGAAGCATTCTCGTAGAGCTTCAAAAGAATAACCGAATTCCTAATCAGGCGCTGGCTGAGGTTGTTGGCTTGTCACCACCTGCTTGTTTAAAGCGAGTAAGGCGCTTGAGAGAGGAGGGCGTAATCGTCGGTGATGTGTCTATCATCAATCCTGAGCTTACAGGCAGTAAGATGACTTTGGTTGTGTCTGTAGAAATGGAGCGAGATCGAGGGGACATCTATCAGATATTTCGCCACTCTATTTCGAAGGCTGCGGAAGTGACTCAGTGTTACCAAATTTCAGGCAGCTTTGACTTCATGTTGATTGTTACGGTCAAAGACATTCAAGCTTATGAAGATTTTGTTGAGCGGGTGCTGCGTAAAGATTTGAACATTCGTAAGTTCCACACCTCTGTGTCAATGAGAACTGTGAAGTTTAGTACCGCCGTGAACTTAGATGAGTCGTAATCGTTAGATTGAAGAGACGTGAGGCATTGAGCTTTGTGAGGTACCTGGCTTATTTTTGTTTAAATAGCAGGCATTTACACAAAATGTGATGTTCACATTTTGTCATAACTTTAATAATTGTATATATTCCTCGCCTAAAATAATAATTAACAAAAGTTAATATAATGACTGTCAGCTCATCTTCTCAATCTCGTGAAACACTTCTCAGCGAAAACGAACAACTCGTATCAACCACCGACCTTAAAGGCGTGATTACTTATAGTAATGATGCTTTTTGTCGCATCGCAGAATACAGCCAGCAAGAATTGCTAGGACAACACCACAATATTGTTAGGCATGGTGATATGCCTAAAGCGGCGTTTGCCGATATGTGGGTTAATCTGAAGCAAGGTAAGGCATGGCGCGGGATTGTAAAAAATAAGACTAAATCTGGTGGATATTACTGGGTCGATGCTTACGTTACTCCAATCTACGAGAGCGGCAAGGTGAGTGGTTATCAGTCTGTTCGTGTTAAACCGAAGAACGAGTGGGTGCAGATTGCAGATAAGGCCTACCAAGGCTTATTGAAGGCTGAGAAATCTGGCCGCCAATGGTCATTGCAGATCAGTGATAGTGTTCGCTATGCCGTGTTGTTGGGTTCTCTGGCTGCGCCTCTGATTTCAAATCTTGTCGAAGTAGGGCAGGTATCCCAATGGCTTCTTAGCTTGCTGCCTGTTTCAGCATTAGCTCTGCTTTTCCGACAAGAGCTGATTGATACTCCTTTACAGCTGAAAAAACTGCAGTCGAAATTCGACAGTGTGAGCCGCCTTGTTTATTCAGGTAACAGCAAATTCTCCGTGGCCGATTTTCACTTAAAACTTTTGTCTGCTCGAATTCGCACGGTACTCGGCCGTATGACTGATTCTGCGAAACCGCTGCAGGACTTAGCCGATAATCTGAATGCCACATCATTTGAAGTATCAGAAGCGTTAGATCAACAAACAAAAGACATTCTACAAGTGCGTGAAGCAACGGAAGAGGTTGAAGTCACCGCGAACGAGGTATCTTCTCGTACTGAAGAAGCGCACCAGATTGTTGATGTGACTTTGCAAACCTGTGCCGGCGCTAAAGAGAGCATTAACCAAACTCATCAAAACTTAGAGAGCCTAGCTTCTCAGGCCGAAAAGGCGACGCAAACGACTTACCAACTGAGCGACCAAGCGCAGAGCGTAAGCAAGATTATGGAAGAGATTGGTGGAATCGCCGAACAAACAAACTTGTTGGCATTGAACGCTGCGATTGAAGCGGCTAGAGCGGGCGAACAAGGACGAGGTTTTGCCGTCGTTGCCGACGAAGTACGCGCGCTATCGGGTCGAACGTCAAAGGCTACGGTTCAGATCAAAGAGAGTATTGATACCATGCTGGCAACGATTGAAGGCTGGCAAAAAGATATCCTTGCAAACAGAGAGCAAACGGATGCGTGTGGTGATGTTGCAAAGGTGAGTGCCGAGCGCTTGTCGGAAGTTGAAAACCTAATGCAATCCATGAACGAATTGATGCAGTCTGTTGAAAGTTCTGCACATAAGCAACGTGAACTGTCGAGTGAAGTAAATCTACATATGCAGTCCATCGCCTCGACCGCAGAGCAAAACTTGGTTGCCACGCATTCAGTCAAAGACCACTCCACAGAGTTGAAAGAGCAAGTGAATGAGTTTTATCAATTGGCGAAGCGTTTCGAAGAAAAATAGCTGCCACAGCTAGTCTGAGTCAGATTTAAGGGAAAGCCTTGCTTATAGTGCAAGGCTTTTTTATAGGTTAAAAGTGACGGTTAGAAAAGCTTTGAAACAAAAATAAAACATCGTTCAATTGTGATTAAGTTACACTTCCCATATCCCACGTTAATAACAGAGTTACCAACATGCGTCCCCTTATTGTTACCGCCATTGTTTTGAGCTTAACGAGTTTCCCCTGCTTAGCGTCAAAAGGCTCTAATTATCTCTATACTGGGTATCAGAATACGAGAGTCAGCGATGATGGTTTCCAAGATTACTTTGGCGGAGCCTACAACAATTCAGGAAGTAAGCAACTTTACGGTGGTTATTTCTGTGGAAACTATGCATTAAACGATGCTTTCTTCTTAGGTTTTGATTCGTCCGCGACGACACGCTCTTCAACGACATTGTCTGACTTATCTATTCACTTAGGTGTGTACCACTCTGTCAGCCAACAAGTTGAATTGTATGCCTCTGGTGGTGTTAATTGGGTCAGACCGGAAAGGCGCTCTTCGTGCCGTAATGACACCATTTGGGATCCGTGTGATCGAGAGACCATTAAAAATTACGATGAGGGTTTTATTGGTGAGGCGGGGGCGGTCGTTTCACTCAATGATCGTTGGTCACTGCAACCTTTTTATCGCTATTCAGATACCCATCAACATGGTCTAAATAATTTCGGGATTGTGAATTCAGTTGATATTCTTTCTTGGCTCGCTGTCGATGCTGGATATGACCATACTTATAGCAAAAACCTAAAGCAGAATACGATTCGAGTGGGGGCGCGGTTTACGTTTTAGCGGCTAAAGGCGCAAAGATACAAAAAAGCCCTGCATTTTCATGCGGGGCTTTCTGTATGCATCAACCCATTTGAGGGCGAGACAGTGTATTCAAGATTAAGCTAGAAGCTCTTTCGCTGTGTTTACTACGTTTTCAGTAGTGAAACCGAACATCTTGAATAGCTCACCTGCTGGTGCAGATTCGCCGAACGTTGTCATACCGATGATCTTGCCACCGAAACCAACGTATTTGTACCAGAAGTCAGCGATGCCAGCTTCTACAGCGATACGAGCAGTTACGTCAGATGGAAGTACAGACTCACGGTACTGCGCGTCTTGCTTGTCAAATGCGTCAGTTGCAGGCATAGATACTACGCGTACTTTCTTACCTTCAGCCGTTAGTTCAGCAGCAGCGTTAACCGCTAGTTCAACTTCAGAACCTGTTGCGATAAGGATAAGCTCAGGTTTGCCTTCACAATCTTTCAGGATGTAACCACCCTTAGCGATATTAGCTACTTGCTCAGCGTCACGATCTTGCTGTGCAAGGTTTTGACGAGAGAAGATAAGTGCAGAAGGACCATCTTTACGCTCGATTGCTAGTTTCCAAGCAACAGCAGACTCAACTTGGTCACATGGACGCCACGTGCTCATGTTTGGCGTTAGACGTAGAGAAGCGATCTGCTCAACTGGTTGGTGAGTTGGACCATCTTCGCCTAGGCCGATAGAATCGTGTGTGTAAACTTGGATGTTCTGAGTTTTCATCAGAGCAGCCATACGCATAGCGTTACGAGCGTATTCCATGAACATTAGGAAGGTTGCGCCGTATGGTACGAAACCACCGTGCAGAGCGATACCGTTCATGATCGCCGTCATACCGAATTCACGTACACCGTAGTGGATGTAGTTACCAGAGAAGTCGTTTGCTTCAAGAGACTTAGAACCAGACCACATAGTCAGGTTAGAAGGCGCAAGGTCAGCAGAGCCACCCATGAATTCTGGTAGCATAGCACCGAATGCTTCTAAAGCATTTTGAGACGCTTTACGTGAAGCGATGTTTGCTGGGTTAGCTTGTAGGTCAGCAATGATTGCGTTTGCTTTCTCTTCCCATTCAGCAGGAAGATCACCGTTTACGCGGCGTTTGAATTCAGCTGCCAGCTCAGGGTATGCTGCTTCATAAGCTGCAAGTTTCTCGTTCCACGCTGCTTCCTTAGCTGCGCCTGCTTCTTTCGCATCCCACTCTGAGTAAACTTCCGACGGAATTTCAAAAGGACCGTGCTCCCAACCTAATTCTTTACGTGTTGCTGCAATTTCTTCAGCGCCTAATGGTGCACCGTGACAGTCGTGCGTACCTGCTTTGTTTGGAGAACCAAAGCCAATCACTGTTTTAGTACAGATTAGAGTAGGGCGAGGGTCTGCTTTAGCTGCTTCAATCGCTGCGTTGATAGCGTCAGAGTCGTGGCCATCTACTGATGGGATTACGTGCCAGCCGTAAGCTTCGAAACGCTTAGGTGTATCGTCAGAGAACCAACCTTCCACTTCACCATCGATAGAGATACCGTTGTCATCCCAGAAAGCAACTAGCTTACCAAGACCTAGCGTACCCGCTAGAGAACATGCTTCGTGAGAGATACCTTCCATCAGACAGCCATCACCCATGAATGCATAAGTGTAGTGGTCTACGATGTCGTGGCCTTCTTTGTTGAACTGTGCCGCTAGCGCTTTCTCTGCCATAGCCATACCAACAGCGTTAGTGATGCCTTGACCTAGAGGACCAGTCGTTGTTTCGATACCTGGTGCGTAACCGTACTCTGGGTGACCTGGAGTCTTAGAGTGCAGTTGGCGGAAGTTCTTAAGATCTTCAATTGAAAGCTCGTAACCTGCAAGGTGAAGCAGAGAGTAAATCAGCATAGAGCCGTGGCCGTTAGACAGGATAAAACGGTCGCGGTCTGCCCACTCTGGGTTTGCTGGGTTGTGGTTTAGGTGAGAACGCCAAAGTACTTCAGCGATGTCAGCCATACCCATAGGTGCGCCTGGGTGACCAGAGTTTGCTTGTTGTACGCCGTCCATGCTTAGAGCACGAATAGCGTTAGCTAGATGTTTGCGATTCATAAGAACTTCCGAATAAAAATTAAGAAAAACAAAATTGATAAAAGTAGGGGAACTGAACGTTCCCCTATTTGAATTTGGTGAGAGTGATTACAGCTTAGCTGCGATCATGTCTTCTAGTTTGCCTTGGTCAACGGCGAAGTTGCGGATGCCTTCAGCCAGTTTCTCAACAGCCATTGCATCTTGGTTGTGGTCCCATAGGAATTCAGCGTGAGTCATCGCTGCAGGGCGCTCTTTAGTACCATTAGAGTCGATAAGCTTCTCTACTACTTCGCCTTCTGCTGCTTCTAGGTCTGCTAGAAGTTGAGGAGCGATAGTTAGACGGTCACAACCAGCAAGTTCAAGGATCTCGCCGATGTTACGGAAGCTTGCACCCATAACAACAGTTTTGTAACCGTGGTCTTTGTAGTAGTTGTAGATATCTGAAACAGAGATTACACCTGGATCTTCTGAAGCTTCGAAATCACGACCTTCTTTCGCTTTGTACCAGTCCATGATGCGACCTACGAAAGGAGAGATTAGGAATACGCCAGCTTCAGCACAAGCACGAGCTTGAGCGAAAGAGAATAGAAGCGTTAGGTTACAGTTGATGCCTTCTTTCTCTAGGATTTCAGCAGCGCGGATGCCTTCCCAAGTAGAAGCCAGTTTGATAAGGATGCGGTCGTTAGTGATGCCAGCGTCGTTGTACATTTTGATAAGTTGACGAGCTTTGGCAACGCTGCCTTCCATGTCGTAAGAAAGACGAGCATCTACTTCAGTAGAGATACGGCCAGGTACAACTTTCAGGATTTCTTTACCGATGTTCACGTTAAGCATGTCGCAAGTATCTTGAACTTGCTGTGCTTTATCACCGCTTTGCGCTTTTGCGTATTCGATAGAAGCATCGATTAGAGGAGCGTACTCAGCAATTTGAGCAGCTTTAAGAATTAGAGATGGGTTAGTTGTTGCATCTTCAGGCGTGTACTTGCTGATAGCTTCGATATCGCCAGTGTCAGCTACAACAGTTGTTAGTTTACGAAGTTGCTCTAATTTATTGCTCATTTTGATCATCCTATGTATCGCATAACACCATTGTTAATGGGAGAGGTGTGGGCATTTGCAAGCTAACTAATGAAGTTCTCAATGGTTGTACCAGTGAGCCAAACTTACATTAATTTAAATTTTTCTCCGAACGAACATTTGCACAGAACATTTGATCGCTCGATGAGTAAATGATGTAGCCATATTTATCCGATCTAGCATCAAAGTCAACGGTAAATAGTGCTGTATGGTGACTTCAGTCAAATATATTTCGCTCTAGTAATCATGGGCTATGCAAGCAAACGTTTAACGGACAAAGTAAGGCGAATTAATCAACAATAAAATCAAGGTTACCATGCTGAACAAATGTACCTTGCTGTTACATATGTTCAAGATGTAAACTTGTGCATCATTTGCTTAGGCGTCGAACATTTGATCTCAAAGTAGGTAAATTAATTGTTAAATATAGGTTGCGTGGTATATGAGTAAGAATATCCAAGATGTTTCCGAAGAAAACACTGATCTCCTCACTGAAGTGGCGGTTGCTTATTATCAGGATGGCGCGACACAAGAAGAGATCTCCAAAAAGTTCTCTATATCCCGTGCAAAGGTTGGTCGAATGCTCAAGCAAGCCCGAGATGAGGGCATAGTTGAGATCACCGTGAAATACCACCCCGTCTTTAGCGCGAAGATCGAGCAACGTTTAATCGAACGGTTTGGTGTTAAGCGTGCTCTTGTGGCACTAGACCAACCAAATGAAGAGAAGCAGAGACTCCAAGTAGCCGGTTTAGTGTCTAATTATCTTACCAGTACACTGAAAAACGGGATGGTGGTGACGGTTGGCCAAGGTCGAAACGTATCGTCTGTTGCTCATCACACTGGCGTAATTACTCCGCGTGACTGTAAATTCGTATGCGGTATCGGCGGCATACACCCAAGAGGCGGCATGTTTAACGCCGACCATATATGTAGACAACTAGCGAAAAAGTACGGTGGCTCCTCTGAAACTTTGTATGCTCCTGCTTATGCTGAAAACAAAGCACAAAAAACCGCGTTCATGGAAAACAGTACTGTAAAGCAAACACTCGATCTAGCTCGTAAAGCGGATGTAGCCTTAGTGGGTATCGGTGATATGAGTGAGAACAGCTATATGGTCGACTTAGGTTGGTTTACCGCGGGTGAGGTCGTACAGTCTCGCTTACTACAAGGTGTCGTTGGTGACTTTGCTGGCTATGACTTTTTCGACGTACACGGTAAAGCGGCAAATACGGTAATGAGTGACCGTGTGATCGGATTAGGCTTGGAAGAGTTTCGCCCAATAGCGGAAGTTATTGCTATCGCAGCAGAGAACAGTAAGCCATTAGCTCTATTAGGAGCTCTAAGAACCGGCGTGGTTGATGTTATAGCAACCAGTGTGAGCAATGCTTTGACGGTTTTAAACTTAGATGAGCAGATGACATTAATTGATAAATAAACTATTTATGGTTTTCTTCCTTTTTAATGCGCTTTTATTCTGATTAAAAATGGGTGGGTTATTCAGCCTTCCCATTTAATTATATTATTTATACTGTCATAAATTAAATTTATATAAGATTAGGTATAATTATTATTTATAGGTTTAGTTAGAAACTTAATTGGTTTACATAAATCCCCATTGATAAAGTCGCGTTGCATTTTACGCATCAATTATCTCTTATTGAGAAAGAATTATTAATGGGATTATCCTAATGAGGACAAAACTAATTTGTACCTTCATAACAGCGTTATTAGCTGTTAGTACAGTACAAGCAAGCACTTTACCTGCACCAATTTGGCATACGATAACTTTTGTTGACGGCAGTTCTAAAGAACTACGGTTAATGGGCTCTCAGCATATGTTTTGGTATCAAGACCAAACAGGTAGCCTCTATATCCAAGACTTTGACAGTCAATGGTATTTTGCTAGATATGAAAAGAATGAAGAAGAGCAAGGCAGAATAGTTTCCACTGGAGTTCTAGCTTCGAGTGAGACAGATGTACCTTCTGAATCTAATGTTAGGCATATAAGAATAGAGCCAACATATTTCAATGAACTAATTGAATCACCCGCGGCTAACAACAAGAGGTTTAATTATATAAGGAACCAAAGTTCGCATGAAAGCCAAGCTTTAAATAATAAAATCATAGAGCAGCCATTATTAGTGGTACAAGTTAGCTTTTCAAACGAAAAAGTGGACCATGACTTTCAGTCGACGATATTTGGAACCAATCAACAAAGCGTCCAAGATTACTTTCTAAAAAATAGCTACGGTAACTATAAAGTTGTTCCAGCGAAAGAGAGTGAAGGAACAAAGAATGACGGTGTCATTAATGTCACTCTAGATATTGAACATCCAAACTGCCACTCCAAATCAGAGCGTAATTGCCAAACTAAACTCAATAATGTGTTTGAAAAAGCGTATGAAGCCTTAGACGTGGATTTCAATCTTGCTCAATACGACTCGAACAATGACGATAGCATCTCGCCTCAAGAACTCTCCGTTATGTTCGTCTTTGCGGGTAATGATAAATCTAGCGGTACACGAAAGACTCCAACGATTTGGCCTCATAAGTACGCACACAGTACCGTCGAGATTGATGGAAAGCGAATCAGCGCTTATTGTTTGTTTGCTGATTATCAAGACGATCATCAGTCAACCATGGGAGTAATAGCGCACGAACTTGGGCATTTAATGTTGGGTTTGCCGGATCTTTACTCTCATAAGCATGACGGCTCAATTGGACATTGGGGTTTGATGGGAGGCGGAAGCTGGGCAAGAAAGCCTAGCGACGAATACGCAGGTCAGACTCCAGTAAACATGCTGGCATGGAGTAAAGAGGCGTCAGGTTTTCTTAAGCCAACCGTTCTTTCAGAGAATGGCCTGGTCCAAATTGACACTCTTAAGGGGGAAAGTGTGATTCACCTTGACCCATACTTAAAGCAGTTTGGGCCTCGAGCTTATATTGAGAACCGACGCAAAACCGATTATGACCAAGCACTTCGTGGCGAAGGCTTGCTCATTACGGCGGTAAATATAGATAACCAGTTCAATAGTGATGGCCCTATGCAGGTTCAGGTATTTCAGGCTGATGGCGATGGGCTACTTGAGAGTGGGTTTTCATCCGGTGACTCGGGCGATGTTTTTCCTGGCAGAGAGGCAGTGACGAATCTCTCTGATGACTCTGAACCATCTTTGACTGACATTACCGCAGGAAGAAGTACCGATGTAACCATCTCAAATATTAGTAGTGATGCTGATAAGGCAACATTTTCTCTAGCTATCCCCAACGCGGCCACTAAGTCGTCTTGGGTCACGTCATTTGGCCGAACTTATCCACGTTATAGCACAAATACAAACGTACTTGGCTTCGCCATTGATGTTGTTGAGGGGCGTGAGGATATTGCAGGGCTGCACTTCTACGCTAAGGCGACGAGTGTTGCTATGCCGATGTTTTATCGACTGATTGAGTATCCGTTTCAATCAAGATTTGGTAATGCTGTGATTGATGAAGCCGCTGGCCGTCTATTGCATCGAGGTGTTGCGCAGCAAGGTGGAGGGCAGATTATTTTTGATGAGCCTGTAAAGCTTGGACTTGGATCCAAGTTATTGGTTTTAGAGATTGAAAACGGCACACCTGAATATTCAACACAGTTTTTAGATGCTTATTTGGGTGATGGACAGAGGAAAGCACAATTCTCAGGGGCAATGTCCGATTATAAAACTCGAGGCTTGAGTCGTGGCTTCGGCCAAAACTTCCCTTTTGCGGTACTTTTTGAACAACCAAGCCAATCCATGCCTATTGTGGTAGATGACTCTGTCGTTACGGAAGAAGACAGTCCGTTTATGCTCAATTTATTGGCCAATGATCTTAATTTGCCGAGATCTCACCCATATTCAATTGAGATAGGTCGTAAGCCAGCTAAAGGTGTTATCAGAGGTAGTACATATTTCCCCTCGAACAACCAGTTTGGACGAGATAGTTTTACTTATCGTCTTGTTGATGGTGGTGGATACCAAAGTGATTACGCGACTGTTGAGGTTGAAATTAGGCCGGTTAATGATGTTCCCCAATTTAAGCTCAATAAGATTCAGGTTGGTGCTGTAGCTGGTGAGAAAGTGGTATTCGAAGTAACGACGATTACGGATGTTGATTCAGCTGAACATCAGGTCACTTGGACTCAGACAGAAGGTGCTAGATTAGCATTGAGTGGTACACAATCGAAAACATTGACTATACATGTACCAAACGGAGCGTTGGAAGGTGAAAAGTATCGATTGAGCGTCAAGGTGCAGGATCCCGTAGGGGGGTACACCGAACAGTCGGTTACTATTGATGTGCATAAAAAGAAAGTATCGTTGTTGGAAACGAAGTCTCTACAAGTCAAATATGGCGATGAAGTCCAATTGTTTCCAAATATTAATGGTGAAGTGAAAGCGTTAAATATTCTTAAAGCCCCACGTAATGGACTAGCTAATATAATCGGTGCCCAGATTATTTATAATGCGCCAGCAGAGCGCAGGCAGGCTTTATATGACTATATTAAATATAAGGTCTTATTGTTGAGTGGTGATGAGTGGGTTGGTTCTTTTGATATAGAAGTTTTGCCTAATGTTTCAAACGAGTCAGAGGTGACATTGAATCAAGGTGATTCGTCAGGAGGCAGCTCATCGTTTCTTATTCTTTTTATACTCTGTTTACTCTCTAGGTTACGAATGAAGTGTTGAAATAAAACCATAATATAATTATGCATATACGGAAAGGGCTACGATTATTAGCCCTTTTTTGTGTCTTGCAAAAGCTCGTTCCAGAATAAAAACAGCGTATTTTGTCGCATTTTTTGGAATTAAGTAATATTTATAGGTGTTTAGTTTCACTTGGTGGCTATCTAGATCACAAATTTTAACAATCATGTTTTTGAGTGACTTTTCATCTGAAGTCTTATAAATGACGAATTTTTACATAAATTTCAGAGCTTTTATTGCACCTTAAAGGTGGTCGATGTATAGCTTTTGGTTATAATTGTGTTCATTGTCATTAGTGTTGAGCATGTGTTGTGTAAGGGCTCAGGAAAACGAATGACAAGTTAAATATGTTGTTTGTAAAAGCACATAAGGATTGTGAATCAGTTGTTGGTTCGGGAAATGTATTTGTTTATGTAGATGGATATAAACATTACTTATGACTATATAAATAATGTTTTTTTGTATCTGAATGACACTATTGTTACTTTTACGCTGATTTTTAATAAGAATAATTAATAAAACAACGCAACATCGGGGTAGTTTTCACCATGAAAAACGTCAACAGATCTATCGACGTAAAATATTTAAGAACATTTTCACACGTTGCTAAGCACAAAAGTTTTACAGCTGCCGCTGAGTCTCTATTTATGACACAGCCCGCGGTATCTCAACATATTAAAAAGATCGAGAGTACAATAGGGGCAAGTATTTTTGATCGAAAAGAAGGGTTTTTACTGACTAAACATGGAAAAGTATTACTGGATTATGCTGACCAAACCATGTCCATGTATGAGAGGTTATTTGAAGATCTAGAGAAAGTGGAGCTAAGAGATCAATTCAACATAGCGATTGACGAGTCATTTTGTTTCGATTTGGTCAATCGAGTAATTAATGAATTTCGAATGTTAAACAATATCGACTTATCCATAAACAGTTTTACTAAGTCTTCTTCATTGGAGTTGTCGCGTTATGACTTAATATTTACTATGGATAGAATTTCACAGGAGAACGGAAAGTCCTATCAATTAAAAACGGTAAACTATGTGATTGCGTATTCTTGTTCCCTTGACCCTTATGAGTGCTATCCACAGAGAGTTGTTTTTTGCAGTTCTTTGTCTAAGTCATATGTTCAAGAGCTATTAAACGACTACAATGTTGAAACATCTCACGTAACAAGTTGGGTTAAAACAAGCTCATGCCAATTGTTAAAAAATGAACTCGATACTAACGGGACGGTTTTGATCTTTCCTGAGTGGTCGGTATGTGATGAAAAGTGTAAGACAATCCCGTTACGTCAGAAAGTAAATATGTATGTCTGGTGTAGTGATGAAATTTCACAAGAACTCGAAACTTTAGGAATAAAAGATAAAATACAGCAACTTTTTCAGATTAGTGATATTTCCGAATCAGGAATAAAGCATAATATTATGTGACTAGTTTGATAGTGTTGAAATTGTGCTGAAAATAAAACAACTTAAAGCAATGGGTATCCCATAGGGGATACCTTTTTTGTAGCTATTGAAACGCTTTATCTTACCGATTATATACATTATTAAAACTACCCCCCCTCCCATAAAACCTATAGAAATCAGGGTTGCAATGACTAGATCAGGTTGAATTCCAACGACCAATGCTGTCAGTAACTTAACATCGCCAGCACCGATTACCTTGAGGTACCAAAGTAAAACTCCAATAACGAAACACACAATAGAGATCGGCAGGGATGAAGCCAAATAACCGTTTGATAAGGCTACAACCAGATTAACTACCAATGCAATTTTATTTAAGTTGTTTGGTATTTTCCTGTGTTTCCAATCAAAAAAGCATACACAAGAAAATATTGATAGGTTTAGAGCGATTAAAAATGAGTAATTAATTATTTCTATATTCATAAGTAAAGGGTATCTATGATTGGTTCTAATATCAATAAAATTGTAATTAATAATTATTATGAAGACATAAAAATAGTTTATCTATCTATTAAATAAGATTCTGTTATGCGATCATAATAACTATTAATTGGATGTATATTTCTCAATCCGGTAAATTTCATTTTGCAATTTCAATAAGACCAATGGTCGATATACTTTTAGAGGATTAATATGTACTACCAAACTTTAGCAAAACTAGCTGAACTAAAAATGAAGTTCGAAGATGATATTCGCGGTGTTACTGCAGTGGAATATGCAATTATTGCTGTTGTAATGTCAGCTCTAGTGCTTGCCGCGTTTCAAACTGATGCACTTAAAAATGCTATCACTGGTGCGTTGACTAAGGTTACAGACAACTTGACTGCTGCGTCAAATTAAACGGCCACTACTAATATATTAAGGGGCTTAGGCCCCTATTTTAGGCTTAATATGAACAGAATTATCATTCTCCTTCTTGTTGCTTTTTCTATTTTTTCTACATTGATATATATCAATGTTAACTATATTTCAGCTGATGAAGAACCACAGGAAGTACAGAAAAAAGAAGAACCTAAGGTCAGTATTTTAGTTACTCAGAAAGCGATTAAACGTTCCCAACCGTTAACACCTAATTTCTATGACAAGAAATTTGTCCATATATCTGACTTAGATGGCTCCTACTACACGTTAGAAGACGATCTTATTGTTGAACCTGGCGCTCTATTTAAAGAAGACATCTCCGAAGGCACATACTTGACACAAGATATGATCTCCAACCCGGGAGACCGAGATTATATGTATTTGTCATTAAATAACGGTGAATTACCTTATTTTTATGAAGTTACCGGTATCGGAGTGGTACAAACCGCAACGCTTACCCCTGGTGACAAAGTGAGCTTTGTTTCCACAACCTCTTCAAAATCGAATCTAGTTGAGAACGGGTATGGTGATATCGGTGATCTCGTTAGCCGAGTGATTATTAGTGGAGCTCGCGTGCTGCAGGTAATAAAAGGCAGCGAAGATACCGACTCACAAGATGCTGAAGATAAAAGATACAGCTTAGTTATTGCTCTAAATATGCGCAGTGTATTGAAACTCGAAATGGCTCAAAAAATTGGGGATGTAAATATCATTCCTTCAGAAATTGAAAACCGTTATTTATCTATTCGCAGTAGTGACTTATTAGAAACACAGTTTGGTGTCAGAGAACTACGTGGTAAGGACTAACATGAATCTAAATAAACAACATATAGCCTTGCTATTGTCTGCAATTCTCTCTTGCCCATTGCTCGCATCTGAATTAATGAATTTAGATCAAGGTGCGGCGAAGACCATTAATTTAAAGAGACAGATATCAACAGTATTTGTTGCGAACCAAGAGATCGCTGATTACAAAATTATTGATGAAAACAAGGTTGTCATTTACGGCGTCGGCCAAGGCACAACCTCAGTGATTGTTTATGATCGTGGCGGAAACGAAATTTACAATGCTGAATTGGTGGTGAATCAAAGCTTAAGGCTACTAAAGCAGACGCTAATCGCGCGATTTCCTGATGAAAACGTAGTGGTTTCGAATGTCGGGGACCAAGTGGTACTCGATGGTATTGTTGGCAGTGAAGAGATTAAACAGAAGATAAATCGCCTTGTCGGTGAAATGCTTAATAAAGAACGTCGTCGCGCCGCTCACGAACTCAAAGATGCAGACGGCGAAGTGCTAGACGAACTAGAGTACACCGTACAATACAACTACGACCAAGTGATTAATAACCTGAAAGTGCTTACTACCGAGCAGATCAACGTAAAACTAACGGTTGCGGAAGTATCGAGTTCATTTTTAACCGAGTTGGGTGTGACTTACAGTGACAGCGGTGAGCCAGGTACTTTTGTTAATAAGCTGCTCGACTTTACCGCTCAAGATATCGTTGCTGTTATTTCTGCGAGCGGTGATGACAAGATTGGACGCGTACTGGCAGAGCCAAATCTATCCGTTATTTCTGGCGAACAGGCTAGCTTCCTAGCGGGTGGTGAAATCCCAATCGCGGTGCGAGACGAAGACGGCATCACCATCTCGTACAAAGAGTATGGTGTTAAATTGGCGATGGTGGCAAAGGTCACGGATACAGAGAACATCCGCTTAACCTTGATACCTGAAGTGAGCTCAATTGATGAATCAAACAAGACCACTACCGGTCTTATTTCCGTGCCTTCATTACGTACCAGAAGGGCCCATACCACTGTTCATTTGAAAGATGGCCAAAGCTTTGTGCTCGCAGGGCTACTCACATCAGAAGAGCGCGAATCGTTAACCAAGATTCCAATTTTGGGTGACATCCCAATCTTGGGTGCACTGTTTAGTCACACTTCTACTAACCGCTCTAAAACTGAGCTCATCATCGTCGCTACGGTTAATTTAGTCGATCCAGTTGAGCAAGAGCAGGTCAAGCTGCCGAGCTTTAGGCGTACCAGCGACCTTGAACGACTCCTGAGAATCGACCTTTCCGAACTTGATGAGCCAGATCTAGAAAACACAATCAACCAAGGAGGGTTTAACTAATGAAATGGATCGCTATTACCCTACTAGCACTGCTTGCGTCAGCTTGTACGCATGTTGATAGCACGAACACCAGCGTTATTGAGCAACTAGAAGAACGCTTCGAGTTTGATACTACGAACAGCGAAGATTCAATGTCACGCTCTGTGGCTTTTATTCGAGAGCTGAATGCAAGAGAGCCTAAGTCAACGTTCTACGTCAAATACAAACCAGATGCGAGTGAGTTCGTGGCTAAGTTTCGAGACAGGTTTAAATCGGAGTCGATTGCCAAAGACAGATACAAAGTCGAGCTTGCCGCTGATGACCAGCAGAAAAACATCCTGATCATAGGGCGGTACGTCCGTATTAAAAGCAGTGATTGCGGCGTGATGGTGTTTTCGAAACGTGAAGACTACCAATTTGGTTGTAGTGTTGAGCATAACCGAAACATTAGCTTAGTTAACCCAATCAAAGAGGCGAAGTAGCGATGGACTTAGATATTTTATTTCGTAACTCGTCGTCGAAAATGAAATCGTCGGTTCAAGCGACAGACTTGGTTGTTTCTGACGACAGCGAGTTAACTGAATCAATCCAAGATCTTTATGCAATAGAAGGCTTTCCCAAACCTCTTGAAGTGACCGATATTGATTTGGACGGCGCTTGGAATCAGTCAAACATCAAGTTGAACCATGTTGTATTGGACCTTCGCAGTGCACCAAACGTAATAGAGCATGTCTCTGAGATTTCGATTCGACTGGATGTGAATATCTCTTTACTCGTTCTATGTGATGTTGACTCGATAAAGCTGCGTAACCAAGTGCACGCTTTAGGTGCGACATATGTGCTGTGGGATTCTGAACTTGATGCATTACTTGCGGCAATTAAGTCGACACAAGAGGGTGAAAGCACCGTTAAAAGAACGCGTGTTGCTAAGCGTATTTTAGTACTCGGTACCAAGGGGGGGATTGGCGTTTCCTGTGTGAGTTCTGTCTTGGCTCACTCTTTGGCTGAACAAGCAAATTTAAAAACTCTTTTGGTCGATCATGACTCAGGGGCTTTGAATAGCGACATCTATATTGGTGTGAAAGGTTTAAAAGCCAAACACAATAGTATCGATTTGAATCAAATTGATATCGACAGTGCCATCGCCAAAACTTATGTACATCCGGTGAAAGACAAGCTTGATTACCTGATGTTAGAGAAGAATGTCGCTTGTCTCTCTGATCACGCGTCGACGCTCTACAACCTTTCTAACCAACTAATTGATCAATATAACTTTATTATCGATTCAGCGCCGTTGTCTTGTTATGAAGAGATGCACGATCAGGAGTTATCAGATAAGTATCATCGCATCTTTATTGTTTGTGAGCCGTCGGTGTCTTCATTGCGCTCCTATAACTCTTTGAAGAAAAAGATAGGTAAATCCGAACACCAAATTATTTTTAATTTAAATAGGCCAGCAAAGGACTTTATGGTCACACTTGCTAGCGCTAAAGAGCGGATAAAAGCCAAAGACAGCATTGACTTGATGTACGAGCCCTCCCTCGAGAAGATGGTCGTCCAGCAGGGCATTAATGAGTTGCTTAAATCCAAGTCCTCCTCCGCGGTGCTGAGTATGGTCGCGACATTGACGGGTAAGAAAATTAAACCTAAATCACGCTTTAGTTTGTTTAGAAAATGAATCAATTAAAAGAAATCTACATTCAACTTCGCGATGAAATTTTTGACGCGTTGGATGCGGCGACACTCGTCGAAATCAGTAATCAAGAGCTGGAAGAGCAGCTCAAAGATTCAGTGAATATCTTGATCGACAAGAAGCAGTTGCAAGTCAGCTCCTTGAAACGCGTTGATTTGGTGAAGGCACTGTTTGATGAACTGAAAGGTTTGGGGCCGCTTCAAGCCTTGGTCGATAACGATGATATCTCGGATATTATGATCAATGGGCCTTCGGACATTTTTATTGAAATCAATGGCAAGGTAGAACAGTCGCCGATTCAATTTGTTAATGAAAAGCAACTGAACACCATCGCTAAACGAATCGCTTCGAATGTAGGTCGTCGTATTGATGAATCGAAACCGCTTTGTGATGCTCGTTTGATGGATGGCAGCCGTGTAAATATTGTGATTCCACCGCTTGCAATAGATGGTACATCTATCTCTATTCGTAAGTTCAAAGAACAAAAAATTAGGCTTGAGAATCTAGCTGAATTTGGTGCCATGTCTGTGGAAATGGCAAAGCTATTGTCTATAGCCAGTCACTGTAAGTGCAACATATTGATCTCTGGTGGTACGGGTTCAGGTAAAACAACATTGTTGAATGCGTTATCTGGGTTCATTGGTGAAACTGAACGCATTGTTACCATTGAAGATGCTGCTGAGCTACAACTTCAAAAGCCTCACATCGTAAGGCTTGAAACTCGACAAGCCAGCGTTGAAGGGACGGGAGAGATCACCGCGCGTGACCTTGTGATTAATGCCCTTCGTATGCGTCCTGACAGAATTATTGTGGGTGAGTGTCGTGGTGGTGAAGCCTTTGAGATGCTTCAAGCCATGAATACTGGCCATGACGGATCTATGTCGACATTGCACGCTAATACACCTCGTGATGCCATTGCTCGTACTGAGAGTATGGTGATGATGGCTACGGCGAGTCTGCCGATATCAGCAATACGTAGAACCATCGTTAGTGCAGTGGACCTTATCGTTCAAGTAAAGCGCCTCCACGATGGCAGCCGTAAGGTGATGTACATTTCTGAAATTATCGGTATGGAAGGAGATAGCGTTGTGATGGAAGATATTTTCCGTTACGAGGCGAGCTCGGATTTTAAAGATGGGAAAATGGTCGGCGAGTTTAGAACGGCTGGCTTATCTACCCGCTCTGTCATTTATGAACGTGCCAAGTTTTTCGGGCTAGAGCAAGCGGTCAAGGAGGTCTTCTCATGACATTCATTCTGATTGCGTCATGGAGTACGTTGCTGATCTACTTCCTTATTCATCGCTCTCGCCAAAACAAAAAGTTGAGTAGCTTGATCGAGATGGAGGCTGAATTCGAAGGGGTAAAGGGCGTTCGCTCCGTTATTGATTCTCAGAAGTTTGAAGAGAGCTACAAAGCCCGGTTGAGGAAAAGTTACAAGAAGACCATCAAAGTCTTTCAACCTAATATGTCTTTGAAGTTAATTCTATTTGTATCTGTGACATCATCGGCAGTCTATGCGGTCAATGAGTTTTTCTTGCGTCAGGATTATTTCGTTTGCTTACTTCTTGCTGAACCAATCTTGTTCTTTGTTTTTTACACAAAGTTAAAGCAAAGACAGATGGATCGTTTCAAAACTAACTTCCCAGACGCTTTGAACATTTTGAGCGGCGCTATTTCTTCTGGTCAAAGCATTATTCATGCGTTCGAGTATGTAGGTAAGCAGCTTGATAATGATGTGGGCAAAGAGTTCAAGCTTATGGCTGAGCGATTACTGATTGGTGAAGATCCTGATGATGTTCTTGAGCGTAGCAGCAATACTTTTCCTTATTTAGAGTATTTCTTTTTCGCTTCAACGATAAGAATCAACCTAGCTCGGGGTGGTCAGCTCAAAGATGTGATCAATAAAATTAATCGACTCATGTTTGATTCTCGAGCTGTTGAGAAAAAGAAAAATGCATTGACCTCGGAAGCGCGAGCTTCTGCCAAAATTATCGCCTGTTTGCCCGTAATTTTTCTTATCATCTTGAAGTTTACAAGCCCTGAGAACTACAGCTTTGTTATGTTTGAGGAAGCGGGACAACCTATTTTTTATTACGTTTTAGTGAGCGAATTATTAGGTTTCTTTTGCATCTGGCTGATTTTGCGAGGTGTAAATTGATGGATTTTGAAACGACTATTGTTTGGAGTGTCATATTTATTATCTCTATGGTTCTAGCAACGTATTGCTTGCGTTTTTGGGATAACACGAGAGCAAATATAGAAACTCGAAAAATAATTGGTTCAACACGCGAAGAAAAGAAACGAACAGATTTATTTAAGGCTGTTTTGTCTCGGCTTAGTTTCAATAAGCATGAAACTAAACGGAAGTTAGTCGCAGCTGGTTTTTACAATGACTTCCTTGCTGATGCTTACTATTTATTGAAAATAATCCCTTTTAGTATCTGCCTAGTATTAATTGGTCTTGACTTCTTTAACGGTAAAACCGAAGTGATATTTTCTTTGCTGTATTTATTGGGGGCCTTATTAGCGTTTGTCATCGCACCGGACTCCTATGTATCTGCTCGAGGCAAAGCCAACATAAAGCACATTAGTTCAAGGTTACCTTTTTTACTCGACTTGATGAATGTGTGTGTTCATACCGGGATGACTATCGAATCGAGCCTCGAATACTTAGCTAAGGAACTTCATTCGATTGATAGCAACCTTGCCCATGTTGTCCGAGTTACGGTGGAACGCTCACGCCTTGTTGGTTTGGAAAAGGCGCTAGAGGAGTTTTACGACCTTGTACCAACCAGTGAATCGCAAAGCTTTGTGATGACCATTGTGCAGAGCTTGCAGTTTGGTTCATCTGTTGGTCCCGTATTATCGACCTTAGCTACTGATATTAGAGAGCTAAACATGATGGATTTAGAAGAACGGATTGGAAAGATGGGGGCAAAAATGTCAATCCCACTTATCGCTTTTATCATGGTTCCTATTGTTGTGCTAATTGCTGCCCCTGGTATTTTGAGGATGTTGATGTGATAAGAAAGTATATATTAACCGCAATTATGTTGGTTTTAATCTCTGGTTGTACAACGGTTAATAATCAACTTGATACCAAAGAACAACTACTCATAGGGGCCGGCGATTCGCAGAAACTTATCGAGTTCTACAAAGTAAACATACAGTCTTACCCTATATATAAAGTAAAACTCGTTAACCTGTATTTAGACCTTAAGGATATCAAGTCGGCGGAGCTATATCGCAATACCTATAGCGAGAGCAACCTTGATGACCCCGAATACATACTAACTAATGCACGTATTTACTATCAGAAAAAGAACTTTGAACGCGCGCTAGAAGAACTAAATAAATACCGTGACGAAGGTGGTACCGAATATGAGTATCAACTTTTAACCGGAAAAATTCTGGCTCAGCAAAAGCAGTTTGTCCAGGCCATTGAACACTTTGAAGAGAGTCGTAAACAAGGTGCATCTGATAGAGAGGCTGGAAATAACATTGCCGTGGTGAAAATAATGCAGGCTGATTATTTAGGTGCGACGGACATTTTATATGACCTATATCTTTCGAATCCGAATGATCAAAGAGTGAGCTCTAACTTGATTCTCTCTTCAGTTAAATCTCAAAGGCCAGATATCGCTCTCGAGGTTTTGAAACATTCAAATAGCGATGAACAAGCGCGTAAGCAACTTAAGGCGTTAATGATGTCAATATCTAAAAGCGGAGGGAACAAGACCGTGACACAGTCAAAAATAGAGATGGAACAACAGCTTATTGGCTCTCAAGCTAATTCAGGTGGCTTTGTTGCCCCAACATCACGTGTGAGCAAGCTTGATGCTACTAAAGACTTTCAAGCGTCTAAACACAGTGTGGGCGGTTCGGTACTTGATCCTAGAAAGCTTAAACCAAACGCAAAGCCTATTTATCGCGTACAAGTTTTGGCAACTTACACTGCAATTCCTTCGGACTTTTTGAATTACTTGAAAACAAACTATGGCGCTGTGTATTCCTATACACATGGGCTGTGGAAGCGTTATTGCATAGGTGATTTCAATGACCTGGATGAAGCCAAGGCGTTTCTGAATAGCATTGATATCAAGGGAGCATTTGTTGTTGATTATACGAAGAAAAGGTATGTCCGCTTATGAGATCGTTTAAACGAAAGCAAAAGGGTGCATTAACGGTTGAAGTCGCTATGGGTATTCCGATTTTCCTCGCGATTGTCTTCGGCTGGGTTGAGATCTGCATAATGACGTTTTCAATGAGTATGACTGACCACGCATTAACGACAGCGGTGATGCGAACTAAAAAAGCGGGTGACTCGAGTAGTAGTCAATCCATTAACTACGGGCAAATGATCCAAGATGAGTTGAACAAAGCCGGTGGAGCGTTATGGAGTAACGTCGTTAAAGAGGGTAGCGTCATCATTCATGTGAACTATTTCCGAGACTTCGAAGGTTTTCTTAAATGCACGGACGCCTATGGCTCTGCAGACAAGTGCCCGGATAAGAAAGATGAACCAGAAGATATGGCACTTGCAGTTTACGCTTTGGAATACACTTACGATCCCATTGTGTCTATTTGGTTCCCTGTTATGCCGATAAAGCGAGAAGTTATTACGATCCAAGAGTATGAAAGATGCTCTTTCAAAATTGGTCAGGGGGCAGGTTGTGCAAATTAAACAAAAAGGATCTTTTGCGGTTGAACTGGCGATGGTGCTTGTCTTTGCTTCTGGCATTTTCTTAGTTGTTGTGAACCACATGCTAGCGATTAACAAGAAAGGCCAATTGGACAGAGCGACATATTCAATGACCACGATTTTCGCAGAGCGGAAGCAGTTATTTGACGCCAACATGGACATTTGCGCAGGTGATTGCCGGAAAACAGAACATAACGCTTTTGCAATTGCGTCGGCTTCGATGAAGCGGATGATTCCGAATTTTGACAAAACCAAATTCGGAATGCGCATTGATGAGATAAGGCTCGAAGAGACTGCTGTCTCTGGAGGTAAAGTAAACTATCGAAGGAATCAAAAGACGCTAACCAAAGGAAACATAGAGGGTTGTGATTTTCCTGACATGAGTGATATCACCAAACAAAAAGCGATAGAAATGCTTCCCGTCACTTCTAGAGGGCGCAGATTACCGATGTATCAGGTTTCATTGTGCTACGAGATCCCAACAAACCTGATTGGTATCGCGAACGGTGAGGTTTTCCGTCTTGTGAGTTCTTCTTATTCATTTGCGAGGATATAAGGTGCGTTCAATAAAGAGAAATAAGGGTGTGGCGGGTATTTTGTTCGTCGGCCTGTTACCGATGATGGTTATTTTTATGGCGTTTTCGATGCAGATGTCCCAACAGATGCTTGCGCATACAAGGTTACTTGAAGCGGCAGAGGTAGCGAGTCTAGCGCTTATCGCAAGCCCTAGAGAGGATGAAGAGAGCAACGTTAAATATGCTCGCTACTTAGTGGATCGTTATGTTGTCGACAATACAGATGATGTCGATGTAGCGGTTTATACAAGTAAATGTGAGTACAAAGATGGTTGTGTACAAGCAAGTGGTGAGCTCGCACCGTTCAGCGACTTTGTGGTGAGCGCAACGGCCAAATACACGTCTTGGATTTCATACGAAGACGTGAATTTAAAGCCTGAATTCTCAGTCAGTAGCCGAGCTGTGACGCGCAAATATCTTCCCCAGCCAGTAGACGTCTACTTTATTGGTGACTTCAGTGGCTCTATGGGTAACTCGTGGAAGAGCGGAAAAATGAAGTTAGATGTCGTGAAAGAAACCATTAAACGAGTCGTTGATGACATTGAAGAGTTTAATACGGAAGAAAAAAGCAGAGTCGCCTTGCTTGGGTACAACCACATCCATGTTAAACAAGACGAAGAGATAGTGAGACTGAACGCTTATGGTTACCGAGGGGCATGGAGAAAGAGATACACTTATGAATACGCGCGAAACTCTCCTGTGACAACAGTGAGACGAATGTTTGATCGACCAACATCGTATAATGAGATTATAGAGCCATCGTATGGAATGAGTCGATATGAAGTAGAGCGACTTTATAAGCGAAACAATGATTTTGATGATTACTACAAGTTTTACGATATTCCACTGACTGAGGATTATGATAATTTTCGAGCCCAGTTAATGAGTGCTCAGTTGAAAGCTGGTGGAGGAACCTCTTCTTGGAACGGAATCATTGCTGCGGCACAAGAAGCCAATAACGCGACCAACCTTAACCCTGAACAGGTGTTTATTGTGTTATCCGATGGTCAGGATGGCGACAAGAACTATTTACAAAAACTAGTGGACCAAGGGTTATGTAGAAAGCTGCGCTCAACCATTTCAGCGAAACGAAATCGTTTCCAAAGTAATGCGCCAACTGAAGCTGAGAAAACGAAAGTCACGATGGGCGTCATTGGTATTAATTATAGAGTGGCAGAAACCGATGGCTTTGGAGATTGCTTTGGTAAGAAGAACATCTATCACGCCAAAGATGGTGAAGATGTATACAAGTACATTTTGAATTTGATTAATGAAGAAACCGGAAAACTAAAGGATTAACATGAGATACCTAGTAATTTTATCTACGATGCTAATGTCTCCATTGGGCTATGCGAACTGCTTGGGCAATGTCGGCGAGTACGTCACGTCGAAAACGTTGGTGTCTTCTCATACTGTGACGACACAAGTGACTGGAAAGCTGATTGAACTTGATGAGAAACCTCAAAATGAGGTGATCAATAGAGAAAGTGAAGTGATTCAAGTCGGAGCTCAAGATGATGTGTGTTTCTATGATAAAGCGACGCAATCCTTGGTACTTAATTATCCAATTAATGTGTATCAATTGGATGAAAGCCATAAGCAAGTATTAGGTCAGTACCTTAGCTTAGTGAGTGATAAGTCTAAGATTTATATAGAGGGTCACGCAGATAGTTTAGGCAGTAAAGGCTACAACAAAGCCCTGTCATCTCGCCGAGCAGGGCAAGTGGCGAGCTACTTGAAGAAAGATCTTCATCAAGGAAGTCGCATTGTTGAATATGCTTACGGAGAAAGTGCACCTATATGTAAGGTGGCGGACAACAAGGTGACGGGTTGTAATCGAAGAGTTGTCATCACCGTTAAGTCATAATGGGTTTTGTTGTTATTGTATGTGTTTTTATTTTTTGGGCGGCTCTGTTAAGTGGTGTATAAATAGATCATTTATAGAGTAAAAAAGGGAGCCAACTTAGGCTCCCTTTTCGGTTAAATAGTTGGCTATTTTATAGGTAAACACCTCATAAATTTGCGCTTTGTACTGTCGGTTTAGTAATTATTCTGGTGAAAAACTTTGCTCCAAATTTTGCTTAAACAGATCGATGAATGAGCGAGTCTTTTTCGATAACGAATTCGCGGAAGGGTAGATCATGGTCAAACTTAATTTAGGGAAATCAACCTCTGGCAAAACATGTACTAGGTTGGATTCATCCCCTGATCGCGTTAGATAGATATCTGGAAGAAAGGCAATCCCTCGGTGTTGTAACGCTAACTTGAGTAAAAGGTTTAGATCGTCGGACTTTAAATGGATTTGAATGGACTTATCAAGAAAGTCAGCGCTGTATCTATTGGACAAAATACGATGGAGCTTTAAGTCATTTAAGCTTTCGCAGAAGGGGTGACTATCAAGGTACTGTTTGGTTGCGATGAGCCTTGAGCCATAATGTAGCAAGCTAAACTGAACATAACTATCGTCGATGATCTCGACGGTATTAGGCAGTATCTGTAGATCAAGCCCCTGGCGCTTTAAGTCCACGGAATCTTGGTAATTTTCAATTTCGATTTGCACATTGGGAAACTGTGCTGAATAGTCTTCGATAGTGGAATTAAAAATACTAGAACTCATTAAAGCTGACGGAATGGCTAGGCGCAATAGGCCATTGAAATCCCGCTGACTTTCCTGCAACGCTTCGACTCCCTGCTCAATGTGATAAACCTGCTTAGCCACCAATTCGTACAAGTGTTTCCCAGCCCCAGTTAGTTCAATATTCCGTGTGGTACGAATCAAGAGCTCTGTACCTAGAGAGGATTCTAACGCTTTTAAGCGGCGGCTGACCTTTGAGCGCTGCATATTATTTGCCTTAGCTGCAGCACTGATCCCTCCATGAAGTACGACTTGGGAAAATAGTCTGATATCGTCAAAACTTGCTTTCATTGTCCTATTTTTAGCTCAAGTGTGGGCTCTTTATGAGCATACCAGATAGATTTTATTATGACTATAATTGCACAAAAATCTTTTCGGTTAGGATGTAGCATGAAGCAAAAGCAAGTATTTAAGCGCACTATGAAAATTTTTGGTAGCGTATTTGTTGTCTTATTTGTGTATTTAATTATCGCGGATCGTCGAGCTCCTTTCACAACAGAAGGACGTGTTTATGGACAAGTTGTGCAGATAGCGCCAGAGGTGACAAGTCGAGTCATACGAGTATTCGTTGAGAACAATGAGGTGGTTGAAAAGGGCGACGTGCTATTCGAACTGGACTCGAGTCGATACCAAATAGCGCTGGAGCAAGCTGAGTTGTCATTGAAAGCGGCAAAAGAACAAGAACGTTCTTTATATGCTCAGAAAAAGATGGCGATAGCGAGCATATCTAGGGCCGAAGCCAGTTATAAAAATGCACAAACAGACTATCTACGAATTGCCGAGCTTGCCAAAAATCAAGCAGTGTCGGCATCATATCTAGACAATGTTTTTAAACAGTACCAAGTTGCAAGCTCGGTACTTGAGATTGAAAAGCATAACCTTAGCACTTTGGTCGCTCGTTTAGGAGAAGCGGGTCAGCCAACAACTGATGTATTGCTGGCTGAAAGTAGAGTTAAGCAAGCACAGCTTGATTTAATGAATACCACAGTACGTTCACAAAGCGATGGTGTCGTTACTAACCTACGTTTAGAAGTTGGAGCAATGGCGACAGCCAATATGCCGTTGATTACATTAATATCTGATGGTTCTATGTGGGTCGCGGCTGATTTTAGAGAAAAGTCTGTGGCGCATGTTCAAGAAAGCTATCGAGCGCTTGTTACGTTTGATGCTCATCCCGGACAGATATTTGACTATCGCGTCGCGAGCCGAGATTTAGGTGTTGCTTCCGCTCACCAAACCCCAAACGGTACGTTAACTCAAATTGAAGGGAATAACCGTTGGGTACGCGATGCGCAACGAACAAGAATTAATCTACAGAGTGACGGTGTGTTGCCGAGCCCACTATTTGTTGGTTCTAGAGCGACGTTAGCCTTGTACTCAAACGATAATCGCTTTTGGGGGCTTGTCGCTAAGATGCGTATCCGTTTGGTTAGCTGGTTTCATTTCATCTATTAGGCGGTCGCGATGAAGACGTTTCGAATATGGTTTGGTTGTTCATTCGGTTTAGCCATAAGTATGAGTATGGGCTGGGAACTGGGCTTTTTGGCGATTCTGCTGCCCCTTTTTGTACTTAGCCTAAGTGATAGTTTGAACCTACCTCTGTTGTTGATCATTGCGGCTAGTGCACTTTGGTCAATAATTCAGGCTAATTTACTATGGGGAGCTTTCGGAAGTTATCCCTTTGCTTTGTTGATCGCTGTAGCGGGAGTATTTCTCTTTAAATGTATTGCGATGACAAAAAAACAAACCTTTATTATCGGGTATATGGGATTGATTGCGATATCTATTTTATTACATCTAAGTAGTTACGACTTTATCGACATAGAAGAAATATCAATCACGATTGGCGTGTATTGCTTTATGAATATTGTTATCTGCTCTATGGCATATTGGCTATTCCCGGACGCGACAGACAAGAACCAACAGCCAGAAGAAACAGCACTGCCTATTCAGTACGATGCAACGCAAATCATGGTGATTTGGGTTGTCGTGATGCTGTCTTTTATCGTATTTCAAGTTGTTGATCTTTATGACTCATCGGCTGCATACGCATCAATACTTGTAATTTTGGCACCTTTAACTTGTTCAGGTGCAGTGCAAATGGCCAAAGTGAGAGTGATTGGTACAGCGCTGGGCTGTATTACAGGATTGGCTGTGCAATTGATTCTTGGACCATGGTACGAAAATGCAATTTTGTATTGGTTATTATTCACAATTGCTATGGGGCCATTCTGTTATTGGCACACACAAGGTAAATTAAAATCTGCCGTTGCCTCTGCCGGGATGGCTTCATTAACGGTACCTTTGACAACTGCTATAACCCCAAGTGAGCAAGACGCTATTTTTTCTATTTTATATAGGTTTAGTTCAATTTTTATTGCAGTTGTCGTCAGCGCTTTATTTATTTTTTTGATGCAAAAAATACTTGAATATAAAGCGTTAGATAACTCCCCAAGTTTGAAAGAGAAACGATAATGACGCCACATTATGCGGTAGTTATTACGCTGTTACTGATACTCGTCACGTCTGGGTGCGCACAAACCCCTGAGCGAAACATCTCCTTAAAGTCTGAGCAGATAAATCCCCTTAATACTCCTGGGTTGAGATTTTGGGATGAGTCTGTCAACTCTGCTGATAATTACGATATCGATAACGCGATAGATTCATTAGTTGAGCACAGTAACCTGTCTGGACAGGTGAATCATCTTGCTTTGTCTGGGGGCGGGTTTGATGGAGCTTTCTCTGCTGGTGTTTTGAATGCATGGACCAAAAGCGGTACTCGACCCGAGTTCGACGTGGTCACGGGAGTTTCAACCGGTGCAATTGTGTCGGTGTTTGCCTTTTTAGGAAGTGATTACGATCAAGCACTAGAGTACTACTATACGAGAACGTCAGCTGAAGAGATGTTTAAGCGTAACTCGATTTTTAAGTTACCTTTTCGTAACTCAATGGTGGATGTGAGTGGCTTTGAACGCAAAGTGCGTCACGCTGTCGATGTCACTATGCTTAATCAGCTTGCTCTTGAGAGAAGTAAAGGGCGGTTATTGCTGATAGCAACAACCAGTTTAGATAATCAAAAAATGGCAATTTGGGACATTGGAAAAATAGCGCAGATCGGTACGCCTGAAGCACAGTATTTGATTCAAGATATTATTATCGCGAGTAGTGCTGTACCAGGCCTGTTCCCTGCGACTCGAATTGTGTTGCCTTATGAAGGAGGAACGCTAGATGAGTTGCATGTAGATGGTGGCGTGTCACGACAAGTGTTTCTCATTCCTCAAGGTTTTCAAACACCTTTGGCGTCAACGTCAAGAGACGTAAAAAGGAACATCTACGTCATACGTAATGGTTTCCTGAAGCCAGAATTCGAAGAAGTGGAAAATGGTTTAGCGTCAGTCTCTTACCGTGCTTTATCGATTTTGATTCGCCGGCAAAGTATTGGTGATATAGAACATATCTATAATTACAGTGAGCGAAATCAGATTGGCTTTCATCTTGCTTACATAGACGATGATTTTTCGAAAGATAACCTTAACTCGTTTAGCCTAGAGTATATGCAAAAGTTGTTTGCGTACGGATATCAAAAAAAGATAGAGAGTGACTTATGGAGCCAAAATTTACCGAATCCAGATTGAGTGAGCTTTAAATGCATCTATGGTTTTTGGGGAAGCATAGATGTAAATCTACTTTCCCCATCTGCTTGATTCAGCCAATGTCTAGAGGTTTGAATCGTGACGCTACTCGTTAACTTTCGGATTCTGTCAGCTCGACTTCCTTTGCTAAAGCTGGAGATAAAAACTCACACAGCTCATCGTAAGGAATAGGGCGAGAGAAGTAATAGCCTTGCATTAAGTCACATCCACACGCCTTTAGAATCGCGAAGTGTTCGTTTGATTCTACGCCTTCAGCCAATACCACCATGCCAAAGTTCTTGCCGATTGCTATGATGTTTTGAACCATAGTTAATGATTGCTGATCCACCGCAATATTTTCAATAAAGCTTTTATCGATCTTAAGTTCATCGATAGGGAGTGCTTTCAACATACTCAGTGATGAATAGCCAGTACCGAAATCATCTAAAGAGATCTTTATATTCTTCTCTTTGAGGGCTTCAAAAGTCGGTTTCACTAAAGTTACATCTTCAATGAACAAGCTCTCTGTAATTTCTAGCGTTAAACAGCTAGGAGAGAGTTGATACTTTTCTAGTGTCGCGAACAGGTGCTCAGAGAAAGATTGATGAGAAAACTGACGAACTGATATGTTGATCGACAACCCGATCTTTTGTTCCGTTGTTCTGTGCAAGTGGGCGATCTGCATAATGCTGGACTCAATAATAAAAGTACCCAGTTTTTGCATTAAGCCTGTGTTCTCAGCAACCGGTATGAAGACATCTGGCGGTACAAAACCCAATTCGTCATCAATCCAGCGAACGAGTGCTTCTACACCATGAATACTTTCATTTGCACGAACTAGCGGTTGAAAAACCATGAACAGCGTTTGTTTCTCGATAGCGATGCGTAGCCTTTGTTCTACTTTCATTTTGTAGAGGTGCGCATCTTGCATTTCCGTTGTGAAAATACTGTATGAGTTTTGCTGTTGTTTCGCTTTGTACATCGAAATATCGGCAGAACGTAATAAACTATCTAGATCTTTCCCGTGTTCAGGGAAACGAGCTACGCCGATGCTGCAACCTAACAAAAACTGAGCGCTTTCAACTTCATAAGGTTGAGAAAGTACTTCAATAATACGCTTGGCGAGTCGTTTTACCTCAGCTTCATTCGACAATGGCGTTAAGAACAAAAACTCATCGCTTGATTCACGTACTAAGAGGCTGAGTCGAGATCGGAATCGCATCAAACGCAAAGCTATTTGTTTGAGCACCTTGTCGCCGAAGTCGTGTCCGTGGGTATCATTGACACATTTAAAGTTATCGATATCAATAAACAACAGCGAGAACTGCTCTGACTCATCCTCAATCCATTTACCAATATTTTTACGCATGTACAAGCGGTTTGGTAGAGAGGTTAATGGATCATGGTTAGCCTGATAAATGAGTTGGCTACGAGTGCGCTGTTCATTCTTGGCAATCGACTTAACCAAAAAGTAGAAACCAAATTGAAGAAAAATAAAGGCAACGAAAAGAATGCTGAACTCTTGTATAAATATGCTATCAACGTGAGTTAGATCCGTGCGTCCAACCACCCATAATTTGTAGTTTGGGATGTATTTTGCGCTCATTAAAGAGTGGTATTGTTCATCGTCGACGACAAAAGAGTAGGTTTTTTGCCCATTCATCGCTTCTTGCACGCTGATTCCGAAGTGGTCGGTAAAGGTCCGTGCAATACGTTGTAGGACATCTTTGCCGACTGGAGAGGAATATGCACTCTCAGATTCGATATCACTCGAATAAAACTGGCGATAACTGTCTGTTCTGATCAGGCTTAGTGTATTGAAACTTCCGGCGTGAGCATTATTTTCAAATACGATCGTGGCGTCTAACCGCAGCCCTGCGGTCATTACTGCATCGATTTTATTACCATCGATCGAAATGGATTTTCTCAGCGGGATCACCAAGCTATTCAACGATTCTTGAAAATAGGTACGGCCAAGCACCATGCTACTGCTTGATAGTGCGTCTAAAAAGGAGTCTTTCGTTGGCGCGTATTGTAGCAAGTTCCTTTGATTCGCAAGTTGGAGATTTGAGCTGATCGAGAGGTAGTCACCGTCGGTGTTCAACAAGCCAAACGCTGCAATCGCAGGGTGAGTATCTAGCAGTTTATCCAGTATTGGTCGAATTTGAATGGAGGCAGTACGAGTGAAGTCAGACTGCTGGGCGAGTTGGTGCCCAACCACTTCAAGCAGTGCCTCTTGACTGGTCAAGAGTGAGCTTACAGAGCTAGAAAAAAGCTCGACTTGGATATGTTGTTGTTGGGTGAAGTCATCTCTGTTGGCTTGCCATTTAGTTACGCCCAACGCGGCGAAAAGTATCAGGGTCAGTAGTACGATCAACGCGTACAGCGACCAGATATTTTTCTTAAATAGAGCCATGAGATGCCTTTTGTTGGTTACTACTTTTAACAGAGTGCAAGTGACAAACTATTGGGTCGTCAGCGTGATTCGTGCAACGAAAGATACAAACATCAATGATGACAGTATCAATGATTAAATAGTGTAACGACTACGAGCAGAGATTCTTGAGTGAAATATTATTATTCACCACATTGATAACGATTTACCCAAGATTAATCACGGTTTATGGTCAATAAATCGCTATAGATTAAAAAGCAACCGAGTAAATCCAGATTTGTTTTCAAACGACGTAGCATTACCGCAAAGCAAAGAGCTTACTGTGTGAGACGTTAAGTCATCACTACGAGTAAGCTCTTTATGCATGCGCAGTATATTCTAACAGTGGCAGTAAGCGAAGTTGAATTACCTTTTAGTCACAGTGATGGGTAATTTCTCGTTAGCGCCCCATTCAGTCCATGAGCCATCATAAACGCCCATTTCACCTGAATATCCGGCCAGTTTAGCGGCTAATAATATGATGCAGGCTGTTACTCCAGAACCACAACTAAAGAACATCGGCTGAGAAGGGGTTAATTGCAACGTTGAAAAGATATCGACGAGCTCTTCTTGAGGCTTTAACTTACCGTTATCGAGCACTTGGGCAAATGGTAGGCGAATCGAATTCGGTATATGGCCACTACGTAAGCCTTCACGTGGCTCAGGAACTTCTGAATCGAAGCGAGCTTGAGAACGAGCATCGACAATGTTTGCGCTTTTGGCAGTGGAGTAACCTTCAATCTGCTGAGCAGTAACAAAATAGTTGTCTTGAATATTGCCTTCAAAATCACCCACTTTTACTTCGGTTCGATAGTCAGTCTCGGTCGCGTAACTGGCTTCGATCCAAGCTGGCAAACCGCCATCTAAGATATATACGTCGTTGTGTCCCATTGCCATAAACATCCACCACGCACGAGGGGATGCGAAGGTTCCTGAGTTATCGTAAACCACAACCGTACTGTCTTGATTGATGCCAATTTCTTTTGCGCGAGTGTTGAAGTGTTTTTCGGTCGGGAACATGTGAGGAAGCAAAATGTGCTTGTTACAAAAGTCTTTATTGTAGTCAAAACGAATAGCCCCAGGAATCATTTGTCCTTTGATCTTTTCTGACTCACTTGGGATCTGAAATTCGATACTGGCATCTAGGATTATAATGTTGTTTTCTTCTAGCAAACGTTGTTGAAGTTGTTCTGGTGAAATGAGTGGCTGAGTCATTCTTCTTATATCCATTCTTGTTGTTATATCGACGACTAAGGCGCTGTTCTACAGTGGATGAACTGATAGCTGCTTTGTCCGGTTATTTGATTGTTTAATGTATCAAGCGCGACCACAGAATCAAGAGGGCAGTCTGTTGTTGGTGGAATGGAAACGCGAAATATCTCGTTGTTTTGAGTTTCAACCGTGAGGTAGCGCCTATGTCCGTCTAGTGACTGAGTGAGCGTGTTAGAAATCACTTTGGCTTCAATACGTTGCCCCGTCTGTGACGTTAACGGGAAATGGGTAAGAGCAACTAATACGCCGACACCACACATTAATATAAGTAGACCTATTTTTAACTGTTTCATGAGAGTAAGTCTTTGAAGGTTATCTTGAAAATATAAGTTAGATTCGAAGTAAAGTGAATGAACGCCTATCAGATAATTTTCGCTGTTATTAGTGTGGGGCGATTAAAAAAGTGAGCATTGCTGCTCACTTTTAGTTGCTGATATTCGAAGCTAAACTTTCATTACCACACGATCTGAGAGTTGCTGCTCGATACTACTTTTTGTAGAGGTGGCTGCCCATCGTAAAACCAAATCTCAACAAGAAGTGAATCGTGGTTGACTGGGCTCGAGAAGTTAGAGGCGAACACACCATTGTTTAATGATCCTGCAATCACTTTGCTTGAGTAGTCTGGTTTCAATGTCGAGTCGTCACGAGCACTAAAACGGCTATACACGGTAACAAATGAACGGTCTGTTGAAATACTACTGATGTCGATGTCGATATCAAACTGCTCTACAGAGCTGTAATCAAAACCATCGGGTACCACTAAATCACTCATAGTGTAAGTTGGTTCCGCTGCTGCACTGGCTACTGGAGACGGTGATGGCGTTGCAGTTACTGGCGTTGCAGGTGTCGCCGGTGATGATGGTGAAGGAGAAGCCGTGCTGCCACCACCGCCACCTCCGCCCCCACCACAACCTGCTAGTAGGAGTGGGGCTGTAGCTAAAACTACGGTCATTGTTTTCTTCATGTTCCAAGAGCTTTGTGCAGACATATTATTTTCCTTAGAGAGGTTGCTTCTCAACTCAACGTTATGATGTTCGCGATTAGGTTTATCTTTGATACTCATGACGTCTCTCCTTATGGCTCGTAACATTGGTTGTCTGCTGGTGATGTGTACCAAGTTTGGTTATTGTCACCACCTGACTCTGCCCACTGCTTAAACTCTGGGTAAGCAGTTACGATATCAACGTATTCTTGTGGCCATTCCCACTCTTCTGTTGACGTGATAATCAGTGCCCAAGGGTGGTTTTCTGCTGTTTTGAAATATTTACCTGTTGCTGGGTCGCTATCATCAACACCGATTCCAGAATCAAATAGGTTCACAGTGTCAAAGGCCTCGGTTGGTGCTTGGTCTGGCAAGTGAACTTCCCAACTACGCCCTGGGTGCATCGGTAGGTTGTCGCCGTGATAGTAGCCCGGTGTTGCAAAAATGAAGGGGTCGTAAGGCATGTCTGTCCATGACGCAGTACTCACACCGTCGCCTGATAAGTTGATACCGATTTGGAATGCGAACTGTTCATCTTCTTTACAAGCGTTGCTTGTACGGTAGAAGGCGCATGAAGTATTCGCTTTTTCAGACAAGTCTTCAGCGGCGATAAAGATAGCTTCACTACGACCGTCTTCCATACCTAAATCGGTGAATACGCCATTGTGTTTCATGTATGAGTTAACGGTATCTACCGAGCTTGGTGCAAGGTTTGGTAGGCGAATCGCAAAGCCATTTTTGTAGGTTGCCCCCACAGCCGCTAGGCGACCATCGATGGTAGACTTAACAACCTTACCGTCTTTTAAGATCTCAGTGATGCGATACATGATAACGGCATCATTCATGTCATAGTCGGCTTTATAAGGCCAATTGTCTTCATACGCTAGGGTGGCGTAGCCAGAAGCACTTGGGAAGTAACGAGCCGTTGCGCCATCATTAAGAACATCGACTTGAATATCGACCACCTCACCAGAGGTAGAACCACCAAAGTAGCTCAGGTTAGTTTGTTGGCTGAATCTGAATCGAGCCCAAGTGGTACCCGTTAAGGCATTAATATCGACATTTAAGAATAAGTCGTTCTCACCGGCCGCCAATAAGTAATCGGTAAAGACTTGTTCGTTGGCGCCGTCGAAGCTGCCGTCTTGGTTCCAATCTATCCAAGCTGAAAGATAGCCCGTTGTTGAAGCTTCAATAATTACTTTCGAATCGAGGCCAGCTTCAAGTGCGGTTACGAAGCCGATACCACCATTCGTCCATTCGTCATCAATGCCGACGCTTTCATCCGATTGTGGAGAAACGTATCCATCCAGATCTGCATCTGGTGCATCTGTCCCTAACCATGTGACACCATCGAGTTCATGTCGAGGACCATTACTCGCTAGTAGAGTTAGGTAGCTGTCTGGCGCGTCACCGAAGTCGATGTTTGAATCTTCATCAACAACAGGTGCGTTGGCACAACGAGCACCATCGTTTTGACCAGAAGCTGGGCCATTCGAAACAAATTCAACGGCTGGAACAATACCTGCCGCGATATTGGCAGCGTTGTCTGGAGACAGGTTGATACGGTAAATTTTACCGTCTTGATTTCGCGATACGTAGTAGTAGCCATTGACATCAAAATAGCCAGCACCGAACGTACCTAACTCGCCGGTGTCGCCGATATAGGTTTCGGCACCAGTTGTAGGGTTGAAGCTGTATAAGCCACCAGAGTTATTATCGATACCATATAGAGAGCCATCGCTTGGGTGGAAAGCGAAATCAGTTAATTTCACTGTTGCTGGGCTGCCTGCGATTTTGTTAACGGTAACTGTCGCATTTGGATCAGAATCCAAAGGTGATAGATCAACCGTGAAGAGCCCTTTACCAGTGCGGTACAGGTAGTAAACATGATCGTAAACGTCACCCACATAGAAGGTATGGTCTGTCGGCAGTCCACTGGTGTTGATGACTTCTGCTTGGAAATCCTTGCCTAGGCGCACCAAGCGCTTGTTAGTGGTGTCATAACCGTAGATGTATCTGTCTTCGAAGTCGAAACCGACACCATTGATGTTAGCGTTCATCCCCGTGTCGTCTTCGAGAAGGGTCGTTGAACCAGTCACTAGGTTAACGCCCCAAACTTCCACAGGGGTGGATTGAAAGAGGTATGCCTTACTCGGGCAAGTATCGAATGGCGCTGCGTTGGCGACCAGTGGCGCGCTTAATAGCAAACTTAACGTTGTAATTCTCATATCTACACCCTTGTGATGGAAGGTCTAGATACTTAGTCAAGTAATGTGCCATTTTTAAGCTTATGATTTTATATGTTTTTATTTTTGATAATTCAAGTTCTTGTTGTTTTCTCAAAATGAGAATTCAAATGAAACTAATCCCTTAATAATTATTTCAAATTGATAACCCTGAGTAGAAGCTAAACTTCAGGAATAAAAAAGCCCTGACTTATAGTCAAGGCTTAGGCTCTCGATAAGAGGAGGATGGTTTAGTCTATCCACACACCGAGCAATTAGGCATTTTCATCAAATTCATCTCACGCCAGCTGTGCGACATCGCATCGAGTATCAAAAGCTTGCCTTGCTTTGGTTGCCCGAATTTAGCAATCACCTTAATCGCTTCTAGAGCTTGCGCCGCGCCTACCATGCCAACAACAGGTGCCATTACACCCGCTTCAACACAGCTTAGTGCGGCGTTGCCGAATAGAGCACTCAAGCACTGATAACACGGCGCGTCGGCGTCTTGATAAGTGAATACGCTAATCTGACCTTCCATTCGAATCGCAGCACCAGAGACTAATGGTGTTTTCGATGCGTAACATAGGCGGTTCAACTGATTACGTGTTTCGACGTTGTCACTGGCATCAAGAACAAGAGAGTGAGTTTCAATCAACTTTGCAAGCGCTTGATCATCAAGCCTGTGGTCGACAGTTTCAATTGTCAGATGAGGGTTCAATACCTGCAGCGACTCAGCGGCAGAATCGACTTTCTTCTTACCAATGTCAGCATCGGCGTGAAGGACTTGTCGCTGTAAGTTTGAAAGCTCGACAATATCATCGTCGATCAGTGTCAGCTTACCAATCCCCGCGGTCGCAAGGTATTGAGCAGAGGCACAACCTAAGCCTCCAGCCCCTAATACTAAGATTGAGCTCTGCTTTAGCGCTTCTTGGCCTTCAAAATCAAACTGCTTAAGGATGATTTGGCGGTTGTAGCGAAGCATCTCTGTGTCAGACAGTATTTCCATCAGTGAGCCTCGTTAGTAAAGCGTCGAGTTAAACAGTTGGATCTGAACCGTTTCACCAACTTCAACACGACCGCGTTCGCGCTCTAGTACCACAAAGCAGTTTGCTAAACTCATTGAGCGGAAAGCGCCAGAGCTTTGGTTACCGGTTGTTTCTACGACAAACTGACCGTTTTCAATCGAGTAGATGCCACGTTGGTAATCAGTACGGCCTGGGCCTTTTTTGAATGCAGACTTGGTGATAGCAGGAATAGATTCTGGTGCTGTCCACGCGGTATGACCCGCAAGCTTAGCCAGCATAGGTTGAACCAGTACGTACATCGTCATCATCGCTGATACTGGGTTACCCGGTAGGCCACAGAACCACGCGTTATCCAACTCACCAAATGCGAACGGTTTACCGGGTTTGATTGCAAGTTTCCAAAAACCGATTTGCCCCAGTTCTTCAAGAATGTCTTTAGTGTAATCCGCTTCGCCAACACTTACGCCGCCAGAAGTCACAACCACGTCTGCTATTTGCTGTGCTTTCTCGAACGTCTCTTTAAGTGTTGCAGGGCAATCTGGGATGATACCTAGGTCGATAGCTTCACAACCAAACGCTTCAATCAGCGGTTTAATGCCGTAGCGGTTGCTGTCGTAGATCTGACCGTCTTCAAGAGGCTGGCCTAATGGTTTTAGTTCATCGCCAGTAGAGAAGAACGCGACTTTAGGCTTGTGTAGTACTGTAACGTGGCTTACACCCAGTGAAGCAATCATTGGAATATCACGAGGTGTTAAACGTTCACCGCGGCTAAGTACGATATCACCCTGCTTGATGTCATCACCAGTAGGACGAATGTTATTGTTCAGCTTGATGTCGTCTTGTTGAATCTCAATGACAGCGTCAGTTTCAACCGTGTTTTCTTGCATGATTACGGCGTCGCACCCTTCCGGGATCTTTGCGCCAGTCATAATGCGAATACAGGTATTTGCTGGCCATTCACCTTCAAAAGGTTGACCTGCAAAAGACTTACCCGCTAAAGGCAGCATTTTACCGTTTTCAAGGTCTGCTAAGCGCAGTGCATAGCCGTCCATTGCTGAGTTGTCAAAAGGAGGTACGAAAATAGGGGAAAGAATATCTTCAGCAAGGACATAACCTAATGCTTCAGCAAGAGGCAGAGATAAAGTCGTTTGGATTGGTTTGATTGGTGATAGCAGCTTGTCTAGTGCTTCTTCAATTGGCATTAAGCCGGGAGCGTCGCAACAGCCCATAATTGAAATCCTTTGGTCGTTATTATTTTGATTTGGTGGTTGGCAGCAGTGATTCAATAATGATCAAATTAATACTATTTACCAACGAAATTGCAGCCACTTTAGCATAGTTTAACCCCCGTAAATAATGACCTCCCTTAAAATATGGGTGTATTTATTCAAAATTACGAGTATCCTTGTTTGCCATCCAGAAGGGGCAATAAAAGAGGAAGTTCAATGTCAGGTCTTAGCGAATCAGCGAAGTTGGTTAAAGATGCGCTAGCAAGCCGCGGATTAGAGACACCAATGCGTCCTAATCAGGTTAGCCGAGAAGAGAAAAAGGAACGAATCGAACACCATATGCGTGAGATTCTAACTCTCCTTGAACTTGATCTTACAGACGATAGTTTGGAAGAAACACCACAACGTATTGCTAAAATGTACGTGGATGAAATTTTCTCTGGTTTGGATTACGCCAATTTCCCTAAAATTACGGTAATTGAAAACAAGATGGGCGTTCGTGAGATGGTACGTGTAAAAGATATTACCGTGACCAGTACTTGTGAGCACCACTTAGTGACGATTGATGGTAAAACAGCGGTCGCTTATATCCCGCGTGGGAAAATCATCGGCCTTTCAAAGATTAACCGTATTGTTCGATTCTTTGCTCAGCGCCCGCAAGTTCAAGAGCGCATGACACAGCAGATCCTTGTTGCATTGCAAACGCTATTAGAAACCGATGATGTTGCTGTAACCATGGATGCGGTTCACTACTGCGTAAAATCACGTGGTGTAATGGACGCAACTAGCGAAACAACAACGACAGCATTGGGTGGTATCTTCAGATCAAACCCAGCAACGCGCCACGAATTCTTACACGGCCTGCGTTAATTCGCTTCGTGATTCGATGAGTACGATTTAGCCTCAGCAAATCGGCAACCAAGATTCTAAGCCTCGCTCTCAGCGGGGCTTTTTTGTGCCTGTAATAAAGTTAACTGCATGACTGCGAATGTTGTCATTACCGAGAGTGAAGAAGGAGCGAGTAAGGAATCTGTTTGTCTGCGCTGTTTTCTGATTTTGTATGAGATCCCCGATTCAGTCGTTCCTCCTTCTTGGGGATGACGGAGAAGATCGGTTTGCTCATAAGGGAAAATACGAGGGTGGAGGTTCAGTTTGTATTCTATTGTCAGCCTTTTAGAAGCACACGCTGCCGATCTTGCAGAGTGAGCGACTCAGTCATATTCGTCATTCCCTAAAGCGAGGAACGAGCGTAATAGGGAATCTTTTGGGGCTGAAGAGGAAAAGTACGCTCTATCGAAAATATAGAGCGTAACTAGAAACAACTGCTGGTGGAATGCTTAAGTAAGATTAAACAAACGCTTAAAGCGATGAACAAAACCTGATGGTTTGTTCTCAGCTTGATAGAGGTTCAAGCCATCATAAAAGCTGCCCATGAACTCGACTCGAATCTCGTCATCAGTATTTCTCGAAAGGCGAGACAGTAATGTTGCGGTCGCAGCAGCATGATCATTGGCTAGGCTGTAATCCATTCCTAGTCGTCCTTGAATGAATAACCACAAATGCGTGACTAGTTTTAACTGTTGGGCGTTAGAGTTTTGAAACTTGTCGCTATGTTCAGTGCCCACTGTATTATCGAATACATTTTGCATCGCCTCATTCGCTTCTTTATTACTTTCAAAGCGATAGCTTACATCGATATGTACTTTAGTTAGCAGACCAAGCAACGTCTGACGTGCAGAGTTGTCCGGTTTGTTCTCGCAAGCGTGTTTAAACAGGGCATGATTTTCGTCAATAAAAGACGTTAGCTCTTTCTCAAAACCTGTCGCAATCGCAGTTACTGAGTCTAAGCCAGACTCCTTCAAACAAACGTGAAGTCTGGTTTTAGCTTGTTGGTTTGCTTCAAGCTTTTGCTGATTACTGGTTGGAAGCTCAGTCATTACTCTGCAGCTCTTCCCATGTGACTTCTGCTGATTGTGTATCGCTATTAACGAAAGCAGAGTTGCCTGTCAGCATGACAGAAAGATCCATCGTGCGTTGTGTCATCGCTGCAAGCTGCTCAATACCATCGTTGTCTAGACGAACGATTTGAGCTTTTAGATAACCGAATTTGCCTTTGTTCTGTTCCCACCAAACATTTGATTTAGTGTTGAAGCTGAATACGCGAACTGATTTCGATAGACGAGTTGCCTTCTTAACACGCTCTGGATCGGGTTCGCCGACATCAACCCATTCTAGGATTTGATCATCTAACGACTTCTGCCATAAATCGGGTTCTTCAATGCTAGACAACCCTTTGGTGAACTCAAGTTCAGGAGAGGCATTGATACAGAAAGCCATGATTCGAGCCATCATTCGCTGTTCTGTTTCCGAAGGGTGTTGTGCAACCGTTAGATTAAAAGAGTCGTAATAGTCGCGATTCATATCAGTTAAAGAGATACGAAACTTATAGATTGTGGGTTTGAGAGCCATGTGGTGTAAGGGTTCCAATCGAATGAGGAGTACTATAGGTGTACCAATGAGTTTTTTGAAATCACAGCCTATAGATAAGTTGTGCCTAGTATAAACGAAGTAGAGCAGTTAGCTAGCAAGATGAGGCCTTCGGTACACCTCAATTATTTTAAGTACTCATGGTGAACTAACAAGAAAGGGATCACATGGCAGTAAGGCGTACTTCGTCAATCAAGTCTTGGGCTGAAAGTAGCACTTCGGATTCTTCGGTACTTAGTGGCGCGTTTGCTTGTTGCAGCGCACAAGTAATCAAATTTTAGAAAGAAGCCATAGAGTAACGGAGTGATGCAACCGAATGAATGTTGGCATTATCGATTAGAAGAGCAGGGGTAGAAGAGTACCTAAATATTACGTGAATGCGCTGAAGCTTAAATCTACCTTGGCGAGAATAGAAAATTAAACCCAAATCAACTCATTGAATGAGTTAGTTTGGGTTTTATTCGTTGCTACATTAGTTTCAGTAGAGGTTATATTGAGGTTTCTAGTAACACATCTATTGGATCCAGTTCCGACAGTTCAGCTGACCTCCACCAACCGCCCCCTTCAACCAACACAGACTTATCCTTAAATTGAGTCATGAACTGGAAATAAGATACGAATGTATTCTCTACATCAGCATTTACTGAAGGAGAAAACTCCCCCCAACCTCCTTTGGTTCCTTCATCGGTAATAGCTAAGAAAGATTTCCAAGCTGGTTTTAACGCGGTTATGTCATTATTAACGAGGGTACTTGATCGTTGGGTAATATCACCACCATCAAGCGCAGCTCCCCAAGCAATTGCAGTTCCGTCATCAAGCAGCGCAGCAAATGCTCCACTGTCATAAGCACTACCTGTATTTAATTTAGTGGCGTAAATTTCTTTTGCATTAGTTATAGCTGGAGCTGCTCCAAATACCCCCCAACTCACAACCTCTCCATTTTTCTTCAGCGCTGTAAAAGCTTTAAGGCTCGCAACGATATTTGTCACTCCACCAGTAAAGTCTGCGGAACTACTATCACCACCATAAGGTGTGTTACCCCATGTCACCACGCTATCATCATTTTTGATTGCTGCAAAAGCAAAGCGACTAGCGACGATGGTTTTAACCCCACCTGTAAAATCGACACCAGAGGAATCAGAGCCTAGCCCTAAGCCATTTGAAGGATAGTCAAGTTTTGAATATCCCCAAGCAACTACTGAACCATCATTTTTTAATGCAGCAAATGCGGCTTCATTGGAAAATACATCTTTAATATCATTGTTATCAGCATCGTTGATACTGCCAATATCAGATAGCCCCCATGAAAACACTTTGCCGTCTTTTCTGAGTGCAGTGAAAGAGTAATCGCCAGCAACGACCTTTGTGATGTCATATAACTCTGGAGCTATCAATGCGGGGATGACTCCACCATATGAGTCAGTACCAAACGTAACCACCTCACCTGTAGATTTCAGAGCAGCAGCTGCTGCTCTGTTTCCAACAACTGAAACAACATCTGCATCAATACCTGTTACACCGTAAGAGCTAATATACGGGCCTGAGTATATTAATTTGCCCGTTTCAGTAATCGCGTAATTGTACCAATCCCATGCTGTGCCAATTTTTACAAACTTATCGTTAATATCTAATAGGTCACCGTCATGATTGTTATCATATACACCTAGTCGAACTAGGTCACCGGTATTGAGTAAGCCCCAGAATCCACCGTATGTACCTAAAGCATCAACCAAGAATCTGCGTTTATATGTATTGTGTTCAACTACACTATACGCTTGCCCACTTGTTGAAAATGCTTGGGCAGAAAGCTGTATTTCAGCTCCCACTTCGGACTCGAGAATACTAATTACCCCTCCTTCGATTGCTCGGTCCTCTACAGGTTGACCGTTTACGGTGATAGTGTCACCAAAGGTTCCATTCTTGTTAGTGTCTACTGTCCATTTGTAAACTGTTTTGGATGCATCACAATCGCCACAAACCGAAGAAGCACTAATCGAATTACCAGCAGCCAACTCATCGGATTTAGACAAACTAGTGATTATTGGTTGTTGGACAACTGTGACTTTCGTGCTGCACACCTCAAGACCAACTGTATTTTCAGTACCAATCGCAATAGGTATTACACAAAACTGGATCTCTTTGCCATCTAAGCTCGCATCAATAGTTATAGGTGTTGATACCCCCAACTGATTTCCTAAACCATCTAACCAACGATAAGTGCTAACGCCTTCAGCACGCGTTGGAGTATTTGGATCCGAAAACGTATATTGACCAGTAAGAGTTTCACCTACAGCAACAGAACCATTAATCGCGACCCCTAATGCTTCAGGCTTTATATACGAAACATCACCACCGTCACCATTGCCTTGTATATTACCTTGTGATGGTAAGCCACTGTTTTCCCCACCACACCCAGCCAATAATGCTAGGCTAAAAACATAGAAAGAAAATTTATTCATGTTCTGCCTCAATAGAAAAAGATGGAGAAATAATGTCAACTCTACGATTCATTGCGCGACCTTCAATAGTACTGTTATCAGCTATTGGTGATGACTCTCCCATTCCTTTAACTTGAATGCGATTATCTGACACCAGTTTACTCTTAAAATAATTAGAAACACTTTGAGCTCGTCTCATCGATAGGGCCTGGTTATAAGTCTCAGAACCAACAGAATCGGTGTGACCAATAATAGTAAGCTCTGATTGCTCATTATTTTTAAGGCGTTCTAAAATCGTTTGAAGGTATTTTTCAGCATCAGTTGATAGTTCTGAGCTATCAAAAGCAAAAAGGGTATTACCACTAAACTCGTCAAAAGTTATTACTTTCTCTTCAATAACCTTTATTGGTACGGGGGCTACAGGTTCAGTTATGGTTTCTTCTTCTCCGGCTCCAAATGAATAGGTTAAACCCAAGGTAAGAAAGTTTATATTGGATCCCCCGGTATCCTTGCCACCGACATTATCGAACCACTGATACTCTATTCGAGTCCCCCAATTCCGAGTTAAACGATACTCCAGCCCAGTTCCAAGCATTAATGAAATATCTTTATCTTTTGCGTTCACGGTGTAGTTTAATTCTTTTCCGGTCTTGTCTGCTTGCCAGCCAAGAGCTCCGATTTTTCCGAAAATACTAAGATTTTCTGTTAGGTTAAAATCAGGTTTAAGTCCAAGTTCGATACCTTGAACCTTCGCACTATAAGGCGCTTTAACTGATGGATCATTGAGGCTAGGGTATACCGCTTCAGCTTCACCAAAATAATCATATCCCCCCTCTATAGCTAGCCAGTCATTGATCTTGTAGCCAAGATAGATACCGGCACCTAATTCATCTTGATCACATTCCAAACGGTGCGACTCACAGCCATTGGAGAAATGGGTCCAACCAGTTTTACCTCCTAAGTAGAAGTCGCTATTCGCCGTAGCATTGTATGTAATGCATGAAGCGAACACACAGAACGCAATTTGTCTTATTACCATCAGCTACCACCTTGTAACGCAAATGTTATTAACTTTGTTTTTTTAAATAAGCACTAATCGCCAATTTTCTATAACGTATCACAGTTACATATGCATATTCGAGCGGCTATGGATTGAGCATATATTAAGAACTTCCTAAAAATAACAAATATTTAACAATGATGGTTGATGCTCCCTTTTTTACTTAACTCTGAACGACACTTAAACTTGAACGTAAAGTAGACATTTCTAACTGATAAAACCAAAGATAACCTTTATTTCAAAAGGTTATCTTTTACGGTTATTCGTTCTGTATAATTTATTGTTTAAATTGAAGAAAGCAAAGCCCCCATCACTTAACTCTTATCCAACACAACCCATATTCCATAAACGAATCATTAATCAGTTATTGATAACAAAAAAGTCTAGAACTTTTTCCAATTAAAGTAATGTAATATTGAACCGTAGAAAAATAATACCTATAAACCAGAACTAACAAATTACAATCAATTAATTTAATACATGAGTTATGGTTCTACATTCCCAATAATGATAAATATTATTTTAATGCCTTATTTAGAGGTCACTATATTAGATCTACATCTTTTATGTTTTTTCTAATTACACCATTAATATGCAACTATTGGTATATTGATGTGTAAATATTCGGCAGGAAAATATTACATGGCTGTAAGCAACACTTCTGACTCTTCATTATTTAATGTGGAATTAGACTGGCGTAGTACGTATAAGTAATCGAACTTTACAAAGAAGTCGTAAAGCAAAGGCATGATATTAGGGTTTACTGTTGATATATTGCTCAATACTCTCGTTTGGTAAACAAGCGTACTCTTTACCTCCAAGAGCCTTAACGATAGCCACTCGAACGAATCGAAAAAACGGATCTAGCTCTGGTGGCTTAACAACCATATATACTCCTCCCTCCTTTAAGCTTCATTTTTTAACAAAGCTTGTAAGAACTACAATCACCGTTGCTTGCAACATCGAGCCAGTTAACAGCTAATAAGCCTTTCCTAATGCTTCCCTGACAAGTTCTATAGATTAAAAGCTTGTCGCCATATTCCCCACATCTAAGTTCAAGTCAGTTCCCTTTTCGCTCTTAGCTTTTTCAATTGCGACTGGTTTGTCTGACTTGATGGTCAATGACACTTCAGATTTGCTTTTCACGGTTTGGTTGCCCAGAGGGCTATACGCAGTGCTTTGCTTAATAGGCTGAACCCCTCCAACTTGATAAGCGTGGTATCCTTGCTCGGTTTGGGTTCGCTCAGTTTTATTTTGGGTTTCATTGGTCGTAATGCCAAGCGTCGCGCTCTTATCTTCAATACGGTTGAGTTTAGCGGCTAAGTTATCGACTTCTTGGCCAGCTTCATCAGTTTGAATTTTCCAACCATCAGGGATGAGTGCATCTGGCAGTTTGTTTATTAGCGCTTTGAATTTATCCCATAACCAGCCAATGCCGTCACCAATCCATTTAATGACTTTGTCTAAGCCAATGAACTTATCGATTAAATAAGTGAGCGCGATTACTGCAGCGGCAACCGCGGCCACCATAAGCCCGATTGGGTTTGCCAGAACAGCCGCATTCAAAGCAATCAACGCCACTTTCAAAATGGCGACCGTCGCCAGAATCCCTTTGAAGTTTTGCGCTAACCAAATAAGCCCTTTACCTAGCAGTTCAAAGCCTTGATAAAGACCGTCCACGGTTTGGATTAGCTTTTCGATAAAATCGGTTCGCCAGGCTGCGTTCTTAAATTTCTCAGAAAACTGGGTGAATGCTTTGGTTGCTTTTTCCATGATGGGTGCAAGTGCTGCAAACTTCATAGAGCGAACGCTTTCTTCGATTTTTTGCAAAGCATCGTTGTAGGCTTCCGCTTTCGCCGCATCTTCTGCCGTCGCACCGCCGCCCAATGCATTGAGCTCTTTTCTTGCTGCCGTTAATCCTTCGGTGCCTTCACGCAACATGATCAACATTTTGCGACCGTCTTGTCCAAAGGCCGCATCGGCAAAGGCCATTTGCTCTTGCGGCGTTTCAAGCTGAGAGAACTCTTCAAGGAGCATCTCATAAGCCTGCTTAGTGTCTTTTGCTCCCTGTAAGTCTTTATGCAGCGCGTTCTCACTCTTCTTGAGGTAAGAGCCTAACGCACCTGAGCCCGTTTGTTGCAACACGCCAAGTCGCTTGGTAAAGCGAAGCATGGAGTTAGACAGTGCGTCAGAGCTTACCCCCGCATGTTCAGCTTGGGACTGCATGGCTTGGAGTTCTTGAATGGGTAGAGTTAGGGTCGCCGATGTCTTTGCCAGGTTGTCCATTTCACCTGCAGCGCCATTCACTTGTGTTACTAACCCAGCAAAGCTCAAACCACTTAAAAGCGCGGCGCCTTTTCCTGCCGCTGCAGCGCCGACCTTGGGAAATTTGAGCGAACGGTTCAGCTTTTGAATCGGGCTCATGACTCTTTGTAAGGTGGTATAACGCTTACTAAGCCTGCCAATTTCCTTACCGTGTTTCTTGTAACTTCGATTCAATCGGTCGTATTCATCATCGAGATTTCCCGCATTCACACCTGTCTTTTTTAACTGGGTATCGAGTTTCTCTAAGTGGGATTTATACCCCTCTTGCTCCGTGTTCAGTTTGCTCAGCTTAGCTTGCTGCTTTGTGATTTTCTCCGTTAGGGCCGCACTTGGGGATTCAACGCCTGCCGTTTTTACTTTTAACTCTTCAAGCTTTTCGCTGACCGCAGCAACCGCAATGGCGTTCTTGTCCATTGCTTTTCGTGACGTTTTAAAAGAATCAATCATCCCCATGGCGGCAGAGTCATCAGCCTGTGTTTTCTGTACCTTCTTGATAGATTTGGCGTAATAATCGCTCTCGCCACTCATCCCTTTGAGAACGGCTGAAGTTTTATCTTTCATATCCATGAGAACAGACAATTTCATTTTCATTCTGGATAGCCTTTTGTTGATACAAAAAAAAGAGAGCTTATTCGCTCTCTTGTGGTGTTTGTTCGTGCCTTTGCCTGGCTAGCTCTCGAAACAGTAATAGATCGTCGTAGCTGAGTTTGTCTATTTCGCTTGGAGGCCAATGGAACACAAGGGCGATATCTGCGTAATAGTTTTCAACTCGATCTATTACTATTCCGTCGCGACGAAAAAAGAGGCAAGCGTCGTGAGCAATGGCGCCCAGTTCTCTGGAGGCATATTGATAATGTCACGCTCGTTCAAGCAAGAGATTCGAGGTAATAGGGTTTGTCCCGCTTCAAACTTCATTCCGCACACATCTATCAAGCTCAACCCGCGTAAATGCCCAGAGTGTGGCTTGCTGATATCAATATGCGTAAGCGCTTTGCCGTCTTTTTCAATAGGCGAAGCCAGCTCCGCGACCTTGACTTGTGACTCGTCTTTAATGGGGTTGGTCATAACCAAGCTCCTTTTGTAATGCTTCTAGTTTCTTCTTCACGCCGCCTTTTTGTGGATCTAGCTTCATCACTATCTCAAACAGGTTGTGCGCTTTTTCTTTTTCACCAGCTTCAAAGTGCCAGTCACCGACAAGGCGGAACATTTTCACTTTAAGTGGGGCGTTAGTAGCAAGCTCACCCGCCAGTAAATCATTTACGGCTTTAAGCAGGTATTCGCGCTTGTACTCTTTCTTTTCGGTGTGCGCTTTGTGCGTGTACTTAAATACGTAATCACAGAAGCCCGTTTGACCATTCACTTTGAAATTAGCCGGTGTTTCTAATCCGCCATCGATGGCCGCTCGAAAGTCATCGTGGATCTCTTCAAACTGACCAAGGTCAAAGTGCCACATATAAAAGCACCACATCACATCGAGGTTGCCGTAGTCGCCTTTGTGAGTGTCCAGTAGCTTTTCAACCAATGGTCGGTACTTGTTAATGAGCTCTTGCTTGTACGGATCTTTCTCTTTCGAACCAGACAAGGTGCGCAAGTAGCTTTGGTCTTGCTTAAACACGAGTTGCGTCTTTTCCCAGGGCTTATCAGCAAAAGCGGTGCGAACGGCTTGGCTTATTGCTGACTCGTTTATAGCGTCAACACTGTCGATCGCTTCAAAGGTTTCAACCGGTTCTGGCTTTGCCTTCTGAGCCTCTCGTTTCATCAGTATGGATAACATGGTCTTTCTCCTTACTGCGGGATGAGTTCGTCACCGTTGAAGAGCACTTCAAGCTGACCATCTTTTACCGCAACGGTAAGCGGGTCGACTGTCCATGCGCCTTTCAAGGTGTAAGCGCGGTTCGTGTTCGTTTCTAAAGTGATGTCTTCACCCACAAAATCAGCAATGGCTTTCTCATCGGTGTCTTGAGCGTGAATGATGGTGCATTTAATAAAAGGCGCATCCGAGAATTGCTCAGAGAAACCCAAAGGGCCATCGTCACCCATTATGGTTTCGCGCTTCATGTTGCCGAGGCCATATTCCGCCCCTTCTTTGATGGGAAGGCGCCCCAATGAGCCGGCGTTAAGGACTGCACGGCTAGTAATTTTTGTTCCCATGACTTACTTCCTAAATTGAATTTTGCCTGCAACGATAATCAAACCGTTCACGAACTGCGGTGAATCTTGGTAGTTGACGCGCTGCTTGTTGGTTTCATCGAGCTCGACAATGAGCGACTTTTTGTAGCCATCGAAATCTTGCACGATGCCTTGGTATTCCAAATCTCGATACAAGGTCAACAGCTTGGCTTTGAACATGGTCGGCGTCACAATCGGCTGACCTTTGGCGAACTTGGTTCCGTCTTTCGCTACCTTGTGGCGAGGGTAGACACTTAAGATCAATGAACGCTGTTTCTGACGAAAATACATGGCGGTTGCCGGTGTCATGACATCAAGGTAACTGTTGTCCGTTACGCCAGCTGCGTTTTCCGTGTAAGCGGTAACGGCGCGCTCGACTAACACTTCATTCGCTGAGTTCACCGTGTAGGTACTTAACCCGTCATACAAAAAGAGGTTACGTTCAGCCCAGTCCCATTCTTGTGCTGCCAGAGAGTAAACACCGTTCAACTTGAGCGTTTGCAGGGGTCTACAAGGGTCGATAGCCAGTGAGGGGGCGATTTGACCAACCCATGCGCCAATCGCTGCCGCGTCAGACAGTGGCGCTTCTGCAGAGTCACCCAAGTCATTGATGGGCAGAAAGTTGATCAACGCGCAGTTGCTTGTTGGTGCAAAGGTGATGAGCTCTGCGTGTGTGCCTTTCTTGGGTAGATACGCGATGCCTGGTACTTGCTCTAATGCGCCATATCGCTCTTCAAGAAAAGTCCCTAACTCACGAATGGTGGTGTTGTCGTTCAATGAGCACATGATGTGGTGATATTGAACGTCACCCAATGCGGCTAAGGCGCTTGCGGTATCACTATCTTCAACACTGACCGCAAAGATAGGCATGGTCTTATCTTGTTTACGGAAATAGGTGATCATTTCCACGATGTCGCTATTGGCACCAAACGAAGCTGCCGCAATCGTCTCATCCATACAAAGCGTGACTTTGTTTGGCGCGACCGTTGCGTCACTGACCGCATTACCGATAGCCAAGATAACTTGCAGGTCTTCTGCGCTGTTTGCCAAGCTATTATCAATTTCAATGTAGACACCGGGAACGCGAGCGGTGCTTGGTACTTCAGCAAAACCAATACTCATTATTTAGTTTCCTTTTTGGCTGTGGGCTTGGCTGTTTTATCGATGACCACGATACTTTTTTCAGCGAGTCGACGTAGCCAGTAAGCGTTACGAGGTTTATCTTCACCTGCCGCTTTCAGTGGCTCTCGGGTTGTTGGGTCTTTCACGATTAAACTTGTTTTCGCTGGCTTAATCTTGAAAGTGGGTAGCGCCGTTTTATCTACTTCTTGTTTATCCATTACGCTGCATCCTCTAGTGCAAAGTGTTCCGCTGCCATGGCGAGTAACTCTCGCTCTAGAGCAGGCGTCCAACCAATGAAGGTTCGTTTGGGCATTTGGTAATTGCGCTTGGTTTTCACGCCACCTGTCCATTGACCTGTTTTACTGTTGTAGTGACCATTAACACGTGTCGTAAATGACACTTGAGCGCCTTGGTTATGCTCTTGGCCAATGCGACCAGCGATGCCTTTTAGGCCAACCTCAAAGCTCTCTCCTGAAACGTGAGTTCTTAACGCCTGACCAAAACCAAGCAACATGTTTTTATTGTTAACGGTGTTCTGCGCTTGAGTGCCATCCCATAGTTGGGTTGTCTTTCGCCGCGTTCGGCCTTGGTACGGGTTGTTGTCTATATCTCGCTGAGCGCGAATTTGCTGACGAAAGAACTGCCGTGCTCGGTTGGCCATTCGTTTATTAAGCTCAAACTTATCACTGGCCGTAAGCACTAAACTTTCCACAACTTGAGTCAGTTGTTCAGGCGTCGCGAGTGTTAATTCACTCATGGCAAATCACCTAAGTGGCCGACAAAGTGGACCAATTCACCGAGTTGGTCTTCATCGGCTCGCGCTTCAAAACCACTGACACATTCATAACGGGTATCCCCTTGCTTCCAATTTCCTTGTTCGCTTTCTTGAAGGTCGAACTCTTCACGAATATCAATTTTCAGCTTGAGATCAAACACACCTTTATCGAGAGGCTCTAGCGCGAACGTCGGCATGGGTAAGCCTTTTTCCGCTCGCTCTGGGTCGAACTTATTAAGCCAGCTGACTAAATGCATAAACAAAACTTGCGGCTCTAACTTGGCGCTTTGCAAGAAAACGATGGCGGTGTATTCAATTTCAAATCCATCGACAAAAGCACCTTGTCCACAAAATAAGGCGCCATCCTCCGCCCACACATCCATTTTGGCCGCGTCTGTTACATGGCTTTTAAATAAGTCCGTTAAGCTTTGCAGTGCTTTCATTACACTCTCTCGAAGCAGTAGGTTTCTTCTGCGTGAATTAATATGTCTACCGCTTGGCGGTACTGCACTTCACACTCTTCTTTCTTACTGGTGAGCGCTTCTTGTCTGTCTGCCGCTTCGGCGGTGGCGTCACCACTCATTTGCACGCTAATCAGTTGCGCGGCGGTTAGTGCGAACACAGCCTGCTTGTAAAGTGTTTCGGCAGAGTCATCATCACCAAAGCGTTTTTGGGATAACGCCGTCAAACTAGCAAAAGGCACTAAGGTGTCTTTAAGCTCAGAATGCACTTTGATGCGTGACACCTTCGCGTGATGCAGAATGCCTGCCTCTGTCTCATTGCTTTGGAAATGGTACAGAGACTGAAACTCTGAAATGTTCAGTACTGGGTATTTGCCCGTTGCTGGCAACTCAGATTCATAGCGCTCGTTTTTATCACCGACAAATTCCATGATGTATCCTTATTGGGTTAGGGAATGCAGGCCGACAATCGCGAATAACAGTTAGCACCAAAGCGCACCTGAAATAGCAATAGAGCCTGCATTGAGGGGGTGTTAGTGTTTAGCGGTTGGTTTAATACCAACCCCCGTTAATCCATAGCTTCACGTTCTTGAACTCGATCGCTGCAGCTTTACCTAGCTCTTCAATCACGTAAGCCATGTTCATCGACTCAAAGTTTTCAATTTGGTCTTTGGCGTCGTTCTTCTTACCAACAGAGCGACGAATAGAATCTGTTTGAATGTAGATGGATAGATTGTCGTAACTGGTGACCATGATGCCCGTTGAAGGAAAGCCTGGTACTTTCACAGCAGGCAGACCGCCATAAGAGCCAATGACTTGCAGCTCTTGGATTTTGCCTTTTTCGCTTGGCGTATTACCGTGCGCTTCGTAGAACTTGGCTTTGTCATAGCCAAGTAAGTCAGAGCCAATGATTGCAACTAAGTTACTGTCATCTTCACAAGCAGGGTGAAGCAGCGTTTTTACATTCAATACCGCTAGATCAAGGTTAACGAAATCGCCTTTCTCTTTACCTACTGAACCATCACCGCCTTCACCGATACGAATGACGCTAGAGCCATCAACGATTTCTGAAATCAGACGAGCTGCATTGTGAGCACGCATGGCTTGATACCAGCCAATATTAACGTCTTCACCATGTGGGGATGTCTTACGGTTGGTTGTCTTCTCGACTCGTTCGCCATACCAACCAATGGTGACTTTATTTGAATCAATTTGCTTACGAGTTTCAGTGGACAGGATTCTACTGAAGTTTTTATCATGCGCCCAAGCGTCAACCTTCTCGTAACGAACTGCAGTATCAAAATTGGTTTGTTCGCACATGTATGGCATTGAGTCAGTGCTTGAATGATCTTGAGGTTTACGCTCACCATCACCAGAGGTATCGGTACGGCTAGCAATCATGCCTGTTACACCAAGGCCAATTGCTTCACCTTTTTGGTGCTTAACCGGTACGATGTTGACCTTTCCTAAGAACCAACTCCCCTCTCGGATTTGCGCAATAATCTTTTGCGCGCCATTGGGTGTGACATTGAACTTTTGAGTCGCATCAGTAACATCATTTTGTTCACCGACTTTCTTGATGTAAGCACTCAGTTTTACTTCTGTATTTCTTTCCATTGTTCTGCCTATTTGAATTCGTAAATGGGTGAGCAAGAATGCCTTATAGGTATTGCTCTTCTTCGCCGTCTTGACCTGCTAACTGGCGCTGCTCTTCATCGGTTAGCTTGCTGAGCTTTTCGATTTGACCTGTTAGGCTTTCTACCTGTGAAGACAAAGTCTCTACCTGGTCTTTTAGTTCGGTGACATCCGTACTTTCTTCAGGCTCACCAGGTTGCTCCGGCGGCTTACCATTGGTGTTCAGCTTTTCAACTTGCTCATTTAACTGGCTGAGTTGTTGCTGATTTTCTTTACCTTGCTCAATGCTTTGCTTGAGTAGCTCTTCAAGTTCTTTACTCATGTCGTCTTCTTCCTGTTGTTGTGAGAGCTGCTCAAGTTCACTTTCGCCCTTAAGCCAGCGTTTAAATGTATTGAACATCGAGGCTTCTTCTTCCTCGGTGCTTTTAGAGAGTTGTTCCAAGGTGATTTGAAAGCTCGTTGGAACACACGCTTTATCTTTGCTGTTAGCCGACAATTGAATCTGTGTCGTACCTAACGATGCAGGCTCATCAGTCAGGGCCAATCCGGTCAGGTAGGCTTTCCCTGTGTCAGCAAACTTTTCATAGAACTCACATGAGGTATGTAAAAGCTGGCCTTGCTCAGCCATACGCAAAAGCATTGAGTTTGGTTTCAGTACGGCGAATAGCTTGTCTTCTTTCTTTTCTACAGATAGGACAGAGCCGTACTTGTTACTCCACGGGTAATGGTCTGCATTGATTCGAGCTGTATAAACTTCTGGGTTGTAAGTTTCTGCAATCTCATCAATGATTTTTTGCTCAATGACTCGACCATCAATAGTTGCTCCTGCCTGTAAAATACAAATTAGCTCTGATTGGAACATGCCTAAACTCTCCTAAATTCGATGATTCCAATTTACCCAATGCCTCCGCCTTTTTGTATTTGTCCTAGTTCTAAACGCTTGATATAGAAATCGTTCAAGCTGAGTAATCACAAGCGCTGTAGCACTATGCAAACATGGAAAATAATGTTGTTAGCGAACCGCTATATACCGCCGACCAAACGAAAGCTTTGGGACTGTTTTTACGCCAACGTAAGCCTGCTGAAATTGCAGAAGCGGTTAGCGTAGCCACACGCACGGTTCAAAAATGGATAACTCAGTTTGATTGGAAAACGCTGAGGGATGACGCGCCCGTCGAATTAATGATGAGACAGCGCATTGCTTACTTGATGTGGGTTGACCAAAAGCTTGAGAGCCAAGAGCGTGAGCTCAAGATGTTGCTCGAACAGCAATTCAAACGTGATGAAGCAGAGCAAAGGCGCAACCGACCAGCTAGCCGAAACGATGGCGAGCAAAAGCGTGGTCGTAAGCCAAATAAGACGAAGAACGATGTATCCCACATCACCAAAGAGATGTTGGACGAATATCGCGAGAAAACCTTCTTCGAATACCAAAAGGACATTCATGGCCATAAGCAAAACGATGTGATCAATGAAGTGCGCTTTTACCTTAAATCGCGTCAGATTGGTCTTACGTTCTATTTTGCTTTTGAAGCGTTTGAAGATGCGGTGCTGACTGGCGACAACCAGGTGTTTATCTCTGCGTCGAAAAAGCAGTCGTATATCTTCAAGAACTACATTCGTAAGTTTGCACTAGAGATTGGCGAAGTTGACTTAAAAGGTAAGGACGACATCGAGCTCAGCAATGGCGCGAACCTTGGTTTTATGTCCACCAACGTAGCGACCTCTCAAGGTTTTAACGGCCACATGTATTGGGATGAAGTGTTTTGGATCCCGGGCTTTGCGGATTTAGATAATTACGCGGGCGGTATGTCGATGCAATCGCAGTTCCGCACCACTTATATTTCAACACCTTCCACCATGGCCCATGAAGCCTACCCAAAATGGCAAGGCAAGAAAGAGCACGGCATTGATATAAGCCACAAGGCGCTAAAAGCCGGCGCTTTGGGTGTTGATTTTATCTTCCGTCAAATGATCACGGTGGATGATGCGATTAAGAAAGGCGCGACTTTCTTCAACATGGATAAGCTCAAGCGTAAATATCCGGTTAAAGAGATTTTCGACAACCTACTGCGTTGTAAGTTTTTGGACGACAGCGCTTCATTCTTCTCACTGAAAGCACTACTGGCGTGTAAGGCAGACAGTTCACTTTGGAAAGATGTCGACCACGAGAAAGCAAGGCCAGTGGGTAACACAGAAGTTTTGGTTGGTTATGATCCAAGAGGTGGCGGTACGGGTGAAAGCTCGGATGATGCGGGCTTAGTGGTGGCGTTGAAGCCTAGACGCAAAGGCGGCGTGTTCCGATTTATTGAGCGGGTTCGCCTTAAAGGCTCCAGCTATGAGCAACAAGCCGACACCATTCGCGGCATTACTGAGAAATACAATGTGGTGTACATGGCCATGGATACCAGTGGCGTAGGCTCGGCTACCGCTGAGCTGGTTCGTAAGTTTTACCCAGCTCTGGTCGAGCTAGATTACTCACCCGAAGTGAAACGACTGATGGCCTACAAGTCGAGAGAAATCATTAACAGTGGCCGCTTACAGTTTGAAGCAGAATGGGATGATCTCGTTCACTCGTTCTTAATGATTCGCCAGCAAACCACTAAGGTGAGTAACCAAATCACCTTTGTTTCCAACCGCAGCAAAATTGGTTCTCATGCCGATTTAGCATGGGCTTCGATGCATGTAATGCGTTGGGAGCCGATTGATATAAACAATGACACCAACACCAGTGTCGAGTTCTTCTAGCCTAATTTTGGAGAGGCCAAGTGATAGAGATTGAATTTTCTAACCCCGTGAGCGTGATGAACAGCGACATTCTCAGCTATTTAGAAGTGGCGTTGGTTGATGGTTTATACGAACCACCGATTGCACTCGACACCTTAGCCAAGGCACTGCGCACGAACCCGATGCATTCGAGTGCGATTGAGTTTAAGCGCAATACGTTAATGCATGCCATTGCGCTGAGTGGATTACTCTCACGCCAAGATGCAAAGCGCTTTATTCAAGACTACCTCACTTTTGGCGGTGCTCACCTTCAGGTGATTCGTGATTACAGAGGTTTAGGCGAAGTCATTAAGCTCAAGCACTTACCGACACTTTACATGCGTAGGCGTGAAGACTTGGGTTGGACGTATAAACCAAGAGCTTACGATGATGAAGGGCGTATTAATTACAAACCTAATCAAGTGTTCTATTTGGGTGATTATGACGTTGCTCAAGAGCTGTATGGTTTGCCGAGTCACATTAGCTCTTTGACGTCTATCTGGCTGAACGATGATGCCACCTTGTTTCGTCGTCAGTACTACCGTAACGGTAACCATGCTGGTTACTTGTTGTATATGAATGAGCCAACCATGACAGAGAAACAAGAAAAGGCCATTAAGAAGCAGCTGCAAGCTCAAGAAGGGATGGCGTTTAAAAACTTGTTTGTGAATGCCAAAGGTAAGGACACCAAAGCCCCAGAGCTCAAACCAATTGGTCAGGTGGAGGCCAAAGACTCTTACAAAGAAGTGAAGAACCAAACCATGAACGAGGTGCTTTCGGTTCACCGTGTGCCAATCGAGTTGATGAGCATTCGACGTGAGAGTATTACGTCACTCGATTTGAACAAGGTCGATTGGCTGTTCCACAAGAACGAACTGCTACCGCTCATTGATATGATGCAAGAGTTGAATGATGTTGTGGGGCAACCGATCATTACCCCTAAAGAATATAAACGTTTGGATGCGGCTTAGTATTGAGTACTGAAAGGTTTATCTTTATTGCAGCTTGTGTTGAAGCTGCGCTCTTATCCAAGTTTGTAGTGATAAGAGCTTCTGAGCATTTTCAGCACAGGTTTGCAGGTTTGCTACATCTTCGGCTAAGACTTCGGCGTCTCGCTCGTAACCTGTAGCGGTTTTGGCGGTACCATCAGGGACGGTGGAGGGTTGCTGAATACCGATTGCTCGATTATGCGCTCGCACTGATTGGGCGCGGATGTGCATCCATTCAGCATCATTAACAACGCACTGCTTATTATTGTTCTTTTGAGCATACTTGATCACCTCTTTTTCTATCTCTCGAAATTCAATTCGAATATCAGGCTTTTGGTTCGCAAGCTTCACGGCGAGCTGAAAAGCCTCGTTTTGTTTTTGCTCTACTTTGTCCCATAGGACATTTTGCGCTTTTAAGGCTTTCACCTCAGTGGTGGTTACGCCGTAGTCATACGAACAATAAGCAACACCGCTAAGAACGGCAGCACAGGCGATGGCTTTAAACAAAGTTAGATATTGGTTTAACATGATCACCATCCACTCAAACAAACGTCTTTTTCTTTGGTTCTGCGTTTAGGAATGCCGGCACAGTTGCTTTGCTTGAGTCGGCAGTCTTTACCATTCACAAACACCCATCTTGGGTACTCGTTACATGCTCCTACATGATCACCTCGGTTGAACTTCTTCAGTAAGGTGGAGCGTGTAAAGTTGCCTGCGCCAAGGTTAAATACAAAGCTCACCATCATGTCGTATTCACCTTGGCTAGCGGTTTGAGTTATGTGCTTGTTTACCACTCGCTCAGCAGTTGCGATATCTTCAACGAAATATTCAGCCGCTTGTTGTTCGGTGATCACTATGTCTGGGGTGACGCTTTGGGCGTGCCCAAGTCCAGCTGTCCAAACATCGGCACTGCATTGGTAGGGTTTGAGTCTGCAACCTTCTTCATTCGCGACATGGCTGAGGCCTTGCTCACTGGTACTAAGCTCTGAATCAATGGTAAAAACAATGGCAAGAACGGAGGCAACAGAGCACGCCACCGCCTGTATCGTTTTAGTTTTTATACTCATGCCTTACCATCCTCATGAGAGCTCAGTTTATCAAGCTGTGCCTGGTTGAGTTTGGTCGCTACTGCATAGTGACGAATGGCCATAATACCGGCGCCAATACCAACCGCAACAGACACAACTTGGAGTACGTCATTCACACCAAAACTTAATAGGGTTGCACTAACGGAGGCTAAGATTTTCTTTAGGCCTGTGACATCGAGTAGTGATACGACGAGTGCCTTTGCCTCTGATTCATTCATTGATTTCTCTCTTATGGCTAATTGATTTGTTGCCCCATAAGCAGTGTATCTCGTTGAGTTTTAAAGGGGACTGATGGCATTTCTAGTGGAGAGATATAGAAGTTCAGAGAGCAGGAAGAGAAAACCCAGCATAGGAACTGGGTTTGGTCGTTAGTTGGCAGGTGGTGTTGGCCATGGGGTTTCGGTTTGGATTTTGTCACGGGCAGCTAAGGCTTGAGCCTCTATTGCTCGTGCGTCATCTTCAAAACCCTGTAGGCGTTTGATGTTGGCTTCAGCAAACAAGGGGTCGCACACTTGAACGTATTGACTACGGCGAACGTTATCGACTTGGTCATACTCAGCAATATATTTATCACTTTCGTTCGTTACCCAAGCATCGTTAACCCACACCTCCCATTGCGTTGATGGTTTTTTAAACGTGTATTCGTCTGACACTAAAGAAGCATCGGCAAATACTTTCGGCTCCTGAGTTTTCTTATGGTAAGCCGTCACTTGAATTGGCTTTAGCTCAACAAGCCATTTCTGATTCTTGACATCATACTTGGCTTGTTCGGCTTCTTCGTCAAAAACTGGTTTAGCAACCCAAGTAGAAAACTGAGGCAAGATATATTCATCATATCCAGCCACTTTATGGATTTGACTCTCACCCTGATAAATGAAGGTTTTGTAATCGTAGTGATAAGCTATTCTCATTGCATCCAGCCTCGGTGAATTTTAATCGAAAGGTTTGCTGTGTATGGACGGTTTTCATTCGCTACTTCCATAACTCTCGATAAATCAAAAATAGCGTTCCTTCCTGCATAGCGATACCCACCGCCAACACCATCTAGATTGGGGTATCTAGTTTCAGAATCAGTGGTAACTGAGAATACACCATCACCTGAAACAGACAGTTTAGTTGAATGATCATCATCACCAGCCCATAGGCGGCCAGTAACATTCCTCATGGCATCATTTTGAGTTGTACCATGATTTATACCATTTAGAGCACCCCGTACAAAATGTCCTAAATGATGATTTGGCAGAGTAAAAGTGGTTGCCCCATCGCCATCACCAAACTTCATAGCATGAGTCATTGGATCGGCGTCTTTTGTTGCTTGTCCGATTACCATTCCAGCAGCCATCGCATAATCCCAAAGCAGTTTATCGGTAGTCCTCGATAGCTCTCCGCCTTTTAGGTCAATCCAAGCGGGCTTTTCTCCGGAATGATGAAACTCTCCTATCATTCCCACCATGTTTGCTAGTGCCGCTTTAATCGGCGCTAGGTGTAGCTCATTCAATTCAGTTTCAGTGACAAACTCACTGTGTTTGAAAATAACTTGCCCAGCTTCACCTGAAACGGCTGCTTTGAGTGTGACCATACCGCCAATGCCTTTCGGTAAGGAGACTTTGGGTGTCGAGCACTCGATCACGGCTTGATTGCTGCTATCAAGTACATGGATTTGATGCAGGTACTCATCAAAGTGCATCTCAATTGGCAGATTTAAGATAAAGGTTAAAACGCCATTGTCATCGTAGTAACTGGTTTCAATAGTGTCCTCGTAGAATGAATACAATGATTCACTTGGTGCGTCATGGGTTAACGCACCAATGAGCCGATACTTGGTTACAGTATTTTTCAGCTCACCGTTTAAAATATCTATTCCGTGCTGAGTCGGAATAGCTTGCAGTGTGCTCATTCGGTGTCTCCTATTTCAAGTTGCCAAGTTATGGCGGTGCAGCACAGAAAGGGGGCTTCAGTTTCTAATTCAAGCTGAGAGCTAAACTCTGGCTTCATAGTTAAGGCAGTAGCCAGTTCAAATTGTGTCTTCGCATCAAACGGATAATTCCAATGAAACTCGGTGTGCGGCAGTCGCTTTTCTTCTAACGCTTTAAAGGCCGCGTCATTGCTGTAGCTATACAGGTCTATTTTGATGAGGTTTGGGCTTGCGACCTCGTCATACACGACACCGTTTGAACCCATCGTCATCAAGAGCCGTTGATAGTCTGAAATCTTCCAGCCAAATTGTTGCTCTTCAAACTCAGTCAGTAGCGACAACTCAATCTCGTCATGGGTTTGCTTGAAGTCTTTGGCAATACCTTTAATGGTGCTGGCAAGCTCTAGGTTCTCGGTGTCTTGCCAATATTCGCCTTTGGGTAATAGCCCACGATAGGCGACTTCAAAATCACCGGCACTGTATTCAATAATTAAGTCGGAGGTGTCCACGTCACGCCTCCTAATACATGTATCTGATTGTTATCAATGGCGACTTCTCCAACTGGAGAGCGAACAATAAAGTTGTTGGTCACGGTAGAGATAGTTAAGACAATTTCTGTGTTGGTGATGGATTCCGGCTTTTGAGTTGTCGGCTCGATGTTGCCCATTTTCTCTTTCACTAAGTTTTCGAGTGCCGTGACCACATCGTCTCGTACATCTTGGTCTTCAATACCTTGGATCTCGATATTGAGTGGCACTTGCTCTGGTAGGTGAGCAAATGGGTGGCAACCTGCAAGCCGATTTTGTTCAAACGTGTTTTGCACTAACTTGACCACTTCAGCGTTTAACGTTGGGTTGTTTTCTCGCGCACCGATATACACTTCCACCATGCCTCGCTGTGGGATGTTATCAAGCGCCCAAGCAAAATCCACATCCGAGTGAGCCGATACCGCCCACACTTCGTAATCCGCCGCTTTGCCAATCAGCTCGTTCTTTTCAAATGCTACGATGACACGCGCTCGCCAGTGTTCTAATTCTTCAATATTAGCGCCTCCGCCAATGCCAAGTGAAAGCACACGGTTTGGGTCAATACCGCTTAGTCCTTCGCTTAACGTAAGCACCGCACCTTCGGAAAGATTACTATCTACGCCAGATTCAAGTGCAATGACATCAACGGGGACGTTGCTGTATTGTTCTTTGGTGGTTTCGTACTCGTGGTTGGCATGCGTTAAACGGGTGCCTTTCTTGATCACCACCGTGCCACCAAGTTCAGTGAACTGGACTCGACCCGTTGCGAACGTGGGCAGTAATCTAGGGGCTTTATGACGATTGGCGTGTAGGTATAACCACTCTTCAGAGCAAGTCTCTGGATGTAGCTGCCTAAAGAGCAAATCTTGATAACCATATTGCCCATAGCTAACGCCAGCAATGGCAGCGGCTATCGCTTTGGTCGCAGGGTTATTTTGCCCCGTTTCAGATACCAGATTGGCTTCCGCGCGAGCAATCAGACTATCTAGGCTTCGTTGTGTACTCATTGGTTAACCTCTGAAAGTGGAACATCAAACTGAGATCCATCGGTTAGGGTGATCATCACATTGCGACCCATTTGGTTTGGCTTCTCTCGCCATACTGAGACTTCAACTGCTTTGGCGTGGCCGTCGGTAATGAGCCAAGCGAGCGACTCTTCACAAAACCGTTTAGCGAGGCTTAACGTTTCGTCTGTGAGCTTTGCTCGCTTGAGCGTCCAATCACGAGAGCCGACCACGTTTATCAACTCATTGCTCCAAGTGCCGCCGCGCTCATTGCTTGCCATACGGGCGCGATCGTTTTGAGTCGATTCGGCATAGTTATAAACACTCTGCAGAACAGCATGGGTTAATCCCTCTTTAGAGTTGAGTGGTGCCGTCAGGGCGGTTAAATTGAAATGGCTCATCCTTTGTTTGGCTCCTTGGTGGTTCTGGTTGTCCCGTCGTCTGTGTAGTCGTGGTCATGCTTTTCAACTTTGACACCGCCGAACGTACCGGACGCGCCACCCACAGAACCGGTGACATTAGCATTCTTCGTGACTTTCAAATTGCCACCTATTTCTACATCACCGGAAAACGTGGACTTAGGGGCAGTAACGTTCACAGCTGTTGCGTTCACTGTGGTTTCTTGCGCCGATATCACTTCTAACTTTGCACAGGCGTTTATTTTGATGCCTTGCTGCGTGAAATGAACAAGGTTGCCTTTGTCGTCAAGTATCGCGACTTCACCAGGCTGCAAATCTATTTGATGGCGTTCGTCTTCTACGTTCACGGTGATGCCGCGAGATGTGGTTCCACCAATGAACAGGTTGTAAGTTTTCGCCCCTGGTAATGGACGGCTCATAAACCCGTAGTTGTGCACGCGTTTTATCTTGTCGTTGGTTCGACCTGTTGCGGTTTTAATTTGTAATCGGCCTGTGGTGGCACCTGTGACTGTGCCGGTGCCAATCACGTTTTTGATTCTGGCCATTAATCGCTGTTGTTGCTGCAGAGCACTAGACATAGCTTTGCTCCTTAAACGGTCTAAACAACTCAATCGAAGTTTCCGTAGAGCTTTCAGACACTGATAGGCCAAGCGACTTGATCACCAACATTTCACTAAAGCTTTGCTCTTGGTCTGCCACTCGAATCACTCGGTTTAACCCATCAATGGCCAACTCAGGGAAGATGTCGGCAATCGTGCTTGATGCAGTCAGGCTTTGAGCAATGGCAAGGTTGCGCTCGTATCTAGCGCGAGACAGGCAAGCTTCACGGTTTTGTAATTGGTCACAGGTGATCACCATAGTGCGTGAACTATCGACGTTTGGATTGATGACCTGTGCGCTTGCGTCATCCCACTGGCCTTGCACATCAATGGTGTGAAATTGCTGATTGAAGGTGCGCTTGATGTTCAGGCTGTCGATGTTGTTGCCCGTTTCTAGACCGATATTGCTGATAGTTGCATGCGCGGTGTTTTCAATGATCAACACGCCATTGCGCTCAACCAACATAAAGCCTTGCTCTCGAATCAATTGCGCCACGTTCTCTACGGGTGATTCTGCATTTATCTGAAACTCAGGGATGACCGGCATACTCTTCACCAGGCTTTTCACTTTCAAACCAAATGGCTTGGCGATATGACGAAGTAGCTCTTCCACGTTCAAGTTATAAAGTGCATCCATCGTGATGCGTGAATCAATCATGTTGGCACTCTTCGAGCGGCCAGAAATGGAAACAGCGTGAGCGCTTGAATCGGTATTGGAATCCACACCATCAACCTGACCAATCAGAATAGATTTATCGTTAAGGAAGAACTCGACCGATAACGGGCTTTCAATACTCATAGGCTCAATTGAGCAACTGAACGTGTGGGCCAGCTGTTCAATGGAGTAGTTGAGATTCGCTTGATAGAGGGCACGCTGCTTGCCATCGATGTGCATCGTTAGCGTGTTCATGACACATCCCTCACGGCGATGTCACCACGAATGAAAAGCGGGTGCTGCAGTGCATTCATTTTCGTGATGACTTTTTCTTGAGTGAACTCATCGTGTGCAATCGTCAGCGCAGATTGAAAGCGTGGTGACTGCACCGTTCTATGGGGCGCAGTACCGCTGACCACCTTATCTTGCTGAACCTTCACATTGCTTTTCAATGTCGTGACTGCGTCGAATAGCTCAATGCTTTCAAGCGTCGACACCTGGGTGGTCTCTTTGATGCGCTCTTCGATACCGACAATCAAAGTAGACAGATCACTCTTGATGGTTTCAGGCTGCTTAGCCGATTGCGTAATATCAAAGCGGTCGCCTTTCTCTAGGTGCGTGATGTCTTTGTTCATCTTCACCGCGCCCGTCACCATTTGTACATTGTGGTGCTGAGTTGGCGTGTCCGGTTTGACTTCATTTAACAGCAAAGCTTGAGCACTGCGCGAGTTGTCTACCGCTTCATTGCTTGAGCTTGGCTCAGCTTGAACACCATCGGCCACCGCATCCACAGACGTAGAAAACAGATCTGCGAACTCAGTTGGGTTAGTGCTGAGGCTACTCACTGCCGAGAATGCTTTATTGATGGCGTAGTTAATGTCTTGAAGGTTTTCATCTTCGAGGTTCAAACGGTTGGTGATGTCGACCAACACGTTCAATGAGCTGGTGACATCACTCTGAACCCTATGAATATCCGATACATCCAAGCCGTTTACTTCTTTTACGAAAGAACGTTTCGACAAGCTTTCGACTATGTTGGCCTGCGTTTTTGTACGAACGGAAATCGGTGCAGTGATTGAAGGGGAAGAGCCAGCGCGAGCAAACTTCAGGCTCAGCGTGACTAAGCCTTTCTTGGTACTGATGCTTTGGGATACGTCTTCAAAGACAAGCGGCAGCTCACCCAACCAAGGATGCTCTAGCTCACCCGTTGGTTTTGCTTCTAGGTTTTCCATGAGGGCATTGGCATCAGCCAGAGAACTGGAGCCAACGAACACCGCTTCAATTGTGTAGGTACGGGCTTTTGTTCCCATGACTTTGATGTGTGGTAGGTCCGCGTAGGGGATTTCGCTCACTTGCAAGCGCTTACCACCATCAAAGGCGGTCGAGAGGATGTTGAGCTTAAGCCCATTCCATCTAGCGTGCTCGTACTGTCGTTCCCACATCAAAAAGCCACCAACTACAGAAGAAAATCAGAATTAGGCAGCGAGAATAAAATGAGTGATGGAGTAGGGCGCTCAGGCCCTGTTCGGACTCACCCACCCCTCCACACCAAAATTCCACACTGCAATTATGCGATCTTAGAACCGCATTTCATTTCGGTAGTTGTATTGGAACACAGCCCCCGATGTATCTACATCGAGGGCTGTTTTAGATAGGGGATTTAGAGATCGTCCGAGATCGTGATCGTTCGTTTTGTCTAAATAGAGGGGCTTTATATTTTTCTAAGCTATAGCTTAAAAATATGTTCCCTATGGTATGTAAGATAGATTCTTTGGTTTGCGTTGAATTTACCTACATTTAACGGATAAGCGACTCCCCAAGACGATAGAATTGCCTTCACGTATTCTTCAGAAACAAGAAGGTCGCCTTCATCAGTAAAACTGATCCAGCCTTTATCGAATAGCTTATCGATATGGGGCGATAATAATAGACCATTGTTCCCGTCCAGCTTCTCCTGGTTTGTAGATACGCGCCACGGTTTAGAGTGACTTGCGATTAAAAAACGCTTGTCTGATAGGCCGGTGACACGGCAGCTAGATTCAATTAGCTCTAAGTTCTGTCGAAATTTACCCTGACCTCGACGCGCTTTAACTAGCTGTTCTTTTTCAGTTTCGCTTATTGTATTTTCGCTTCCAAGCTGCTCTGCAATTCGATTCTCTTGGCCCTCAATATCTTCATCAAAGCCCAAATAATCTTCTTGCTTCGTATAGCCCGAAATGTCCAAAAGCACATTAGCGAGTTCGGGAGTAATACTCGCCAAATAGCAACTCTGATTCCCATTACCGTTTTGTTGTATTGGTGAATATTTTTCAGGAAGTAACGGGGCTATTTGGGATATATGTTTTTTAGCTCTAAAGGGTCTTTCAAGCATGTCCCATTTGATTTTTACTAGCCATCCCTCATGATCCCAATAGTCACCTTTGCTACCAAATTCATCTGGTTTCCCAGATGATAGGCATGGCTCTACAACTGTTCCTACAGCCTTGATTTCAGCGTTAGCAAACGAAAAAACAATGTCTCCGACTGAGGTTTTAGGCATATTGTCATAGCTGTTGTTTTTGGCTCCATTAGTATTCTTTTTAGGGGACCAGATATAACCCCCACCAATCTCTTCCTTATGTGTCTGCTTGTGATTAACCCACCAATACATTTGCTATCTCGCGATTTAAAATATTAAGCATCAATACTCACATATGAAATATAGTATTTACAAGCCAATAAACATATTTACTGTGCTCTATAGGATTTTAGTAGTATGTCATCCATTTGGTTCAGTTTTCGAACCGCCAATGACACGCGTTTGCTCGATACATCCGATCTTAGCGAAGCCAGTTCGTATGAATAACCAGATTCGAATACCAGTTTCACAGCTTTGCGAGTTTGTTCTGGCATATCTCTTTTTGAGATCACTTCAAGCAAAGCATCAAGGCGTTTTTTAGGAATAAGGTTCATTTATACAAAATACCCGTAGTCTAGACTTCTGGTTTAAGTGCTTGGTTGTTCCGCTTCAAAGATATCGATTTGGTTCACATCACCTTTGCACAGCTCTGGTTGTAACTTTGGATCTGGCGGCACTCCAACAGAGTCGATAATCCCCTCTACAGAAGTAAGCGTATGAAAGCGAACGCCACAGTTAAAATTGAGGCACTGCCAGTAGGCTTTCCTTGTCTCGTTTGACATTTCTTGTGAAGTAACAATTCGGGTTTTGCATCCGCATGTTGGGCATGGCATTAGCATTATTGTAATCTCCCTTCTAAATAATCTGCTTTGGCACTTTGCCAATAACTCACTTCATCCTCATCGGGTTCTTCGGGTATGTAAGGTTCGCCAAGAACCGAGCGCCAATAAGCCCGTCGTTCTAAGAAGTGATGATATTGCGCTTGATAAGTTTCATCTGCTGCTTGTTTTAAGTCGCTACAATCCACATCACGACATGTCATCGACCAACCCCTAGCACCAGCTGCCCACATCAAGAAGTTATCCATCCGTTCTTTGGCTTCGTCGCCGTCAAAAGTTATCGAGAACCGGTTACCACTAGACGCATGCATTTGGCGTGACTTCATTTCTTGCGTGGTTTTCTTGGCCGCATGTTCTAAGCGAATAATTCGCGACTGCAGTTTTTTAAGGTGATCTTCAGGCTTGCCTTGTTGCTTAGCGATGCTCGACGCTTTCACGGTTTGAGCTTTTTGCTTATTGATACGTGAGATAGTTCGTAGCAAAGGCTTTTTCCACTGCTCAAGCTTGTAACCCAATTCACGGATAACAGCAGTGATATTGTCAGCTTCGAATGATGCGAGAGTTTCCCAACTTGGTGCGCGTGAGACTCTTGCTATGCTGTAACGATTCCCCTTAATTAAACCTTGGTCAGCGTTATTACCTTTGGCCGCGTAGCCCACCGCTTTAATGAGATAAGTGCTGGCTGCTTTCGGCTGTCTAATTTTTTCGATGTGAGCCATGCCATGACCCCATAGCGACTCCAAACGTTTAGCCCAGTCTTTGAAATGCTTTTTATCGACCGTCCATTTCAACAATAAGTGAACGTGCGGGTTGGGTTCGCCATCTTCATTCATTGGGCTTTCGGCTACCCACATATAATGGAAATCAGCTTTCTCTCTATCAGGGCCAAAGGGTGAAGGCTTCGCTTTGAATTGCCCAGGAACGTAGTCACCATCCTCGGTGTACCAACCTCGGTGAAACATCTTTTTGCTGCCATCGAGAAAGCGGGAAGTTTCGCGCCCAATACTGGTATCGAGTGGTTTAATGATTTTGAATGGTTGTTTGGGTAACTGTGTATACAGGCCGTCTTTGCCAGGAATAAGATCACCGGTATCTCGTTCAAACTCTATTGGAGTAAATGGGCCGTCAGCATCGATGCCTTCGTCCATTGCGCCAAAAATGGCGTGACGTTGTGCCGGTGTAAAAGTCAAAGTTAGAAATGTAGTAAACCCTTCATGGCATTGAGCAACATATGCACCGCTCTCGAACATGTTAGAAACGCTCTTTGGTGTTAGTTTTTCCGTATAACGAGTACCCGAATTAGCCTCGGGTGCATTTCCTGCAGGCGTCTGGGTAACAATTTGAGCACGCATTTGTCCAGACCAGTCTCGTTTTTGCAGTTGAAGAGAGATAGGGGAAAGCTTCCTCTCGAAAGGGGGCCTTTTCTCATGCTTCAGTGGCAAAACTCGCGCGGTATTTCGCTCTGTACTTACGTATAACGCATCAAAGCTTTCATGGCCCATTCGGCTATCAAGCTCTGTCTTGGTGCCAATGGGCTGCCCAATAACCTTCACACGCTTGTTGATTCGAGCCAACTTTAAGCGCTTTTTCTCGTGTCGGACTTTTGCGCCCTTGGACAAGCCTAGTGTCTCCGGCCTTTCGGCCGCCGCTTCGCGGTCGGGTTTGGAGTTTGAATTTAGCCTTTTGAAGTGTTCAGTTGCCAACTTAACATCTGTTACGTGCTTTGATTTTTGGTTAAAAACACGGTCGTAAACAGGAAGAGATTTAACTACGCCAGAATCGAGCAATTGTTGCTCGTATTCTGTGTAGTGAGGAATTTTGGAACCTAAAAAACCAGCTTCATAGCTGGCATTAGCAGTTTTAACTTCATCAATAGGCCGGACGGCTCCGGCCACATGGTACAGAGTTTCAATCTTCATCGCTTATTGCTTCACATCCCCTGGATTCGCATTACTTACCGAGCCCCAAGGTTCAGCGCACCCGTTTTCACTACACACATAATTCATTGGCTGAGAGTTGCCCTTAACACGCTTTTTAATGCCGTGTTTTTCGCGCAACTTCGACACTAAAAAGCGCGCTCGCTCTCGTTTCTTTGGATCTGGGTTCTCCATGCCTGCCATATCAGGGCAGGGCTTGTGTATTGGAGAAGTGATAGGCAAGTCAGCCGTCGATTTAGCAGGTCTAAAAGTAACGTCACTCATAATTCGCTAAACTCCTGTGTGTCCATAATCATGTGACCGCCAGTGTGATTGCCTTTTATGATCACGCCATTCATAACGTGTTCGCAGTTCAACGCCTCACATGCTGACTCAATAGCAAGTTTTGGCGTATCAAACTCGCCTAAGTGAAGGTTCATTACCTCATTGGTTTCAGCGTGACGAACCACGCCGCCACCGCTGTTCAAAGTTATCGCTATATAACTCAGCATCACTTCGTCCCCACAGATGACAAACAAAACTGTTCGAATTGATATAACGCTTCATCATCAAAGTGCCCTAGGTCACGTAGACTAAGCATTTCAAGAAACAGGTGGCGGTTACCCATATCTAAGCTCGTCCAGTGGTGAAGCTGTGAAACTTGTTCGATCGAACCGTTGCGATACCAACTAGGAAATGAATGTCCGAAAAACAAACGAGCACGTTCACCGTCCATTGCATTTTTAATATCGGCTAATACGTCAGCTTGAGAACGATGTATTTCAATGGGTGTTTGCTTCTTAGCAATTGCATCTAATTGGCATAGCAATTCATGCTGTTGTTCTGTGCTACTTGAACTAAAGCGCTGTGCAATGAGTTCAAATGATTGCTCAAAGAGGTGATTTTCGAGATTACTCATGACGTTATTGATCCTAAAAAATTAGTTATTGGTGAGGTACGTATTGCATGGATCTTTCTCCATCCCGAGTTTCCCCTTGGCAAGCTCAAGGAACTTGGCAACCTGAGCTTGGTTTTGAGCGAAGTCTTCGACCTTATACAAAGGGAAGTACATAGAAGCTCCCCATCCGTCAGGGCCTGCTAAATAAGCTTGAGCAGCTTTCACGCCTTCGACATACCCAGCCTCGTAGACATAAATCTTGTCTTCACCTGAAGTGATGGTTTTGAGTAGAGTTTTCATACTGGTTCCTTCTGGTAAACCTTGAACTGGTCGAGAGCGTCACCCGCTTGCTTGTGAATGCCGCGCCACATTGCGATCAAGTTATTCTGCAATTGCTCTTGGCCTTCCACTTCGTTCTCTTGATACTTAGTGATAGTGAGTGCCGCAACATTCTCGATGTTGAGTGCTTCTTCCAATGAGTTGATTTGAATCGCTATAAATGGTTTTTTCATAATTACACCCCGTAATTAAGTAAGACCGGGTAAAGGTGCACCGTTGGCTAACAAGTCCACACCCATACATAAGAAAGGGTGTGCACCACTTGTGCGGTCTTCTAGGTCGTTAATGAGCAGCATTAAGTTGCTAATACCAGCTTGTGCCGTTTTGATAATTGAGTTTCGAGTTGAGCGAGGCAGGGCTCTTTGGCCTGCCGTGTCTAACGCGAGCTGAGAGATCTCTCCAGCAAGCACAGAGTTGTCTAGAGCACGTTTAATAAACGTTTCTCTTTCACCCTCAGGAATATGAGCGGTCACTAGCCCTAACTGGCGAAGTACAACTTCTAAAATTACGTAGTCATCCGTAGCTTTAGAAATTGCCATCATTTCAGGTAAAGAAAGTACGTGCGGTTGCTCGATATTCAGCTTGTTACGCAACATGTTTGAGCGAAGGCCACAAGCTTTGGCTATGTCTGTTAGCTCGTTACGGTGTCGTGCTCGAAACAAGCTGCATGCTTCGTTGTACTGTTCTTGTACATCCGCTAAAAAGACGCACATTGTCTGGTTCACTTCCATGTCTGATACTCACTATGAAACATAAGAAAAGTGGTTAGCTTCGAAGGTGGCTATTAATGACGATGAAACTTTCCGTAGATGGATTCCATCCTTGCTCGCTCTTCCTCGTGTTTTCTTACAACGTAATCAGCAAGGTCGTTAACTCGAATCAACAACGGAACTTTTGTACCTTTATTAGCTTCACTTTCTTCGTGAAGACGGAAGGCAGGAATAGGGAATTCATGGCTGCTAACCTTGGCTTTAGCCGTCGCATACTTCATTCCGAAAAATGCTTCTGAAACTTCGCTTAATTGGACAATCGGCTTACCAAACATTGCTTGAAGCCCGTAGTGAATATCCATGCTCATATAGTTATCCTCATTTTCTCTAACAGATTGACGTGTTATAGTTTCATTTGAATCACTATCTGCGTTCTAAGTGGTTTATCGCAGTTTAGTAACTCTGGTTTAAAGTGGTTTGTTGGGGTTGATTAAACGATCCAATTGGTTTGTCGTCAAGTGGTTTATTAGGGTTTATGAAAGAGTGGTTTGTTAGTTCTGAGTTGTTAGGCTTGGAAGGGATGCCTAATACCATTGTGGGTATTAGCCAAAAAGCTAGAAGAAACAATTGGTTGAAAAGAAAGGCGTCAGGAAATGGACGGGCTTTTGAGTACCATATTTCTAATTTCCATATTGATGTAAAAAACCAACTGATTCAAAAATATGTGACCGATAAAGGTGAAGCGGAAGCATTATTGAGTTTAGGTGAACCTTCATTTAGTGAAATCGACCCAACTCTTAAGAGAGCTGCTGAGAAGCACGTAAAGAGCGTAACAGTGCAAGCAAGGAAGGAAGCTTCTGAAGAAGCTCGTGCTGAGTATCTAGCGATTTCTGAAGCTAAGAAAAATCTGGAGTTGTTGGTGGGTGAGGGCAAATTGATTCACCTGCCTAATATCGCGGAGTCACGATTAATTCACCAATTAGATATGTGTCCAGTTCCAGTCTATAACGTTTATGCTGCCTGTGGTTGGGGAGCAGAGAATACGGCTGAGTATCAAATACGAACTGAATTTGTTCCCTGTCAGTGGCTACATCGTTTCGGGTTAAACGAAGAGACTGCTCGTATCATTACTTGCCAAGGTGACTCAATGGAAGACACTTTGAGTGACGGTGATGAAGTATTAGTCGATACCCGAGAACTCGATCACCCAGTAAAGCACGGTGTTTATGTTGTTCGTATTGGTAAGCACGTTTACATAAAGCGCCTGAAGTACGACATCATGGCCGAGGGCTATAAAGTCATCTCAGACAATAAAGAAGAATATGATTCGTTTATCGTGAATGAGGATAAACTCGACGAGTTCGCGGTAATCGGGAAAGTTGTTACCACCGTCATGAAGGCGGTGATTTAGAAAAGCGAAGGCGACCTCAGGGTCGCCTTTTTATTGATAGTTATAGTAATAAATGTGGATAGCTAGCTGATGAAATATATGAATACAAGTTGTTACCACCTGTTCATTGAAACTGGTGAGTACAAAAAATTTGTGGGTAATGCTAACTCTAGTGCTAATTTTCAAGACTTTGCTAAATTGGCGGTTGCACACACTCAGAATAATGAAAATACTCAAGAATTTATTTTTAATGAAGGATCTTCAGTTGAAATAGAGTTTCTTAAATATCTTGAGCATACGCCTCATTGGCAGGTGTTGTGTGAAGAGTCATCAGCTTCCCTTTTAGATGCGCAACAAGTATCTCAAAAGCGAATTGAGCATCTAGATAAAAAGGTTACGCCTGGTAGTTTACTGCTTATTCATTGCAAACCACCTGAAGCTAACGTTGATATCCTAGTGTTAGTTAAAATGGAGCAAGAAGAGTTCGCAAGTGTTGTAGATTTCGAACATCAATATGGCCTACCTACAGAGAAAAAAGCTCTAAATACCGCACTTATTCGTTTTGAATCAGGTAAACCTGCTAGCTTACTTGTATCAAGAGCAAATGCTTTTTGGATAAAATTTCTGGATGTATATCCAGTAAGATCTGATAATGTAAATACAGCCAATGCATTTAATGCGATTGATGGTGCTCTCAAAAAAGTAAAGCGAGATGGCTTTAAAGCAGATCATACCGCGTTACGTAACCACTTGATCACTTATCTAAGAAACAACCACGGTCAAACGGTTGTTTATAATGAGCTAGTTGAGACGGTCTTTGGTCAGCACAAAGCATTAGATAAACAGTTTGTGGCAAAAGACTTTGCAGATGAGCTGCTAAAGCTTCCTGCTAAGAAAAAAGGGAAACATGCATTTGACCCTCACTTTCAAATTAACATGACAGATGTGAAGGCAAAGAAGAAAACAGTGATCAACTTGACAGATAAAATTGACTTAAGTTTGAAAGACGGTATCGATAACTTAGACGAAACTATTTTGCCTTATGAAGAACACGGCCGAAAGGGCGTAATCATCTTCTCTGACGAAGGTTTCGAGCATTTCAAAATAGATGATGGGAAAGAAGAATAATCATGCTAGATGATGTTAGAAGTATTTGGACAACACCAGTTCAAGAGTGGGAAAGTATCACTGAATCTCTCACTCACTTCTCTGCATCTTGCAAACTAGCTAACCTGCTTGAAAGTGATGTTGATTCGTTGGCTAGTTTTCTTCAAAAATACCGAGGGCATCAAGACCGATTTACGATAAAAGTTTTTCATGACCTTGATGACTCTATAGAGTTCTCGAATACGACACTTGAAGAAACCCTTGAAGAACGCTTCAGTGATTTACGTGATGAGATAGAACAGTTAGAGGGTGAAGAAAAACTTTCTTTTTCCCTATCTATATTTAAGTCGACTGCTGAGCCGAAGCCTGGGCTATTGATAGACCAGGTTTATTCAATTGATTCTCTGTCAGCGTATTTAAAAGGAAAGTCTCTAGGGCAAGTTCATAGTGAGATCGTGACTCGTTATGGTTGGAGAGATGCTCGTGGGGTGGCTTTTTTAGGAGACTTCGAGTCTTTGTCTCATACGGAGTTTTTCTATTTTGTACCTAAGAGTCAATTTTCAGTTAACTCATTTAATCCCAAATTTAATAAAACTGATGCTGATGAAGCAAAGCGCATTCGGGGAACTTTAGGTCACTTTTCAAATGCATCGGAGTGGCCATTTTTGCCGGGACACTTTAAGTTGTTAAAGAATGAAACTAAAGATCTAAAGGCTATTGCTAGTGTATTTAATGGTCTATTGAATGCTTACTTAATAAGTTTTTTCGCTAACTTAACTTCAATAAATAATAACTCGGTCGAGTATCAGCTTAAAGGCTTAAAAGACATATCAGGCTCTTATGATTTTGCAGCTTTAGTAAATATTGATGCTAGATACTTATGGTCATTGTATAAATGGGTGTATGAAGGTAGCTCTGTAGATAAGCTTGGTGTAACCCGTAATATTATTCCTTTGCATGTTGATGATTTATTGAGCGTAAATGAACCTGTTTTAGCTTCAGCGTATTCTAGTTTCATCCTTTCACAAAAAGATGATGTGAAGAGTTACATTGATGCTACGAGTAAGTTAGCTGACCAAATGCAGGTCACTGCACAGAAGGCGGGGGAAGCTGCTGAGAAAGTTGCAAACTCAATTAAGACAGGTGTGTTTGGTGTTGCGACCTTCGCAATTTCAACTATCTTGTTTAGGATCTTTTCGAAAAGTAGTGAGATATATAGCTATTCTGATTTGTTTGCTTTTATTGGTTCTGATGTGTTTGTTTTGGTTATTGGCCTAGCTTTATTTGTTTTTACAAGTTTATTTGGTTTTGCTTTGGTTGAGTCATTTCAAGACCAAAAAAGGTTTGGAGATATGTATGAACAATCGAAGAAGGCATATGAGAATGTGTTAACGGTCGAAGACATGAAAAACATTCTGAATAATGATAAGTACTATGAACAAAACAATCGCTTCATTTCGAAGAGACGAAATCTTTATACTTTAGTTTGGATTTTTGTGTTAGTTGTAGTTTCTATCACCTTAATGCTTGCTAGTTCCTATGCCCAAAGTTTAGCTGGATAAACAAAAAGGAGCCAATAGGCTCCTTTTTAGCATTTAAATTTTGATTCATAACGGCCCACATGATCACCGTCAACACGTTCATTCTTATAGTAGAGAGAAACCACAGTGAAGAAGTTCCCTTGTTTGTTTGAAACGTAGCGGATGATGAGTAGAGAGTCTGGGCTTACACGCATCATAATTTTGAGCTTGTTATCTTCTTCAGTCGTAAAAATATTACCACTTTGACCTAGCTTTGTAGAAAGTGCCTCTTGAACTGTTTTCTTAATCTTTTTTAACCAGTGGCCATGGCGAAACTCGATGTGCTTTTGACCAAACCCTTTATTACCCACCTGAAGGCGAATGGGTAGATCTTCATCAAAACCTTCTATAGTTCCTGCTGGAATGACTGCCCAATCTTTATTATCATTGATTAACCAATAGTCGAAAGGTTTATCTCCAGTTTTAGTAAAGGTATCGGTAGTCATTGTTTTTCTTCAGCAAAGTTGAGAACGATACATTCTAGCAATATGATGTGGTTGACACTAGAACTGATTTTATCTATGATTATCTCAGGTCGTTTAAAGACGATTTGTCAGCCTGAGGTAACCATTTGAAGGCTAGGCATAATAGTAAAAGCACAGTTACCCTAGACGTGCAGAGCGTGGTTCAAGTTGTGAGAAGATATATTATTGACTTGCAGCAACTTGTTCAGTGACTTGTAGTGAATTTATATTCGATTACAAGGCTGCGGGCGCCGCTCCGACCGACTCATGATAAAAAGCCGCTTTTTAGCGGCTTTTTTCATATCTTACGCTCATGCAATTTATGTGGAAACAACTGGGTATAAACCTGCCACAAGGTATTTAGGTTTCTATGGCCAGTTACCTGAGCAACTTCCTCAATGGTAAAACCTTTCTCGAACAAGCGGCTTGCACCTTCACGGCGTAGATCATGATAGCGCAGGTTATCAATCCCAACCTTTTGACACACTTCAACAAAACCTCGGCCAACTGAACGTGGGTTGTATGGGAATATCAAGTCTCCCTTTCGTTCTTGCTTCATTACAATATCGAATGCTTCACCGAGTAGAGGAACGACCATGTGGTTGCCTTCTTTCTTACGTGGGTCTTTTCGATCACGTACGATCACTGTTCTAAGTTCTTCGTTTAAGTCTTCCCATCGAATACCACAAACTTCGCTTACCCTCATACAACTCAGGATGCTGAAGTCTAGAAGCATGGAGTAGGGGATTTTGTTTTCTCTGCGCTGCTCGCGCTCTTCTAGTGCTTCTTTCAATAAGTCTATTTCATCGGTAGTAGGGCGTCTTGTTCGTTTCTCTGATTTACCGATGAGCTTCATTTCATAGAGAATAGGTGTTGCTTCTAAGAATGTGTTCACGTTCGCGGCAACGTTGAAGACAGGGTTAGCTCGTTTGAATACCGAACGTAAATAGTAGATGTCGGAATAGACGGTAGAGGGCTTGGTTCCCGTACTGCATCTATCTTGGCAGTGCTCAATCAAGTCTTTAGTGGTTAGCTCATCTGAATAGATTTTTGCTATGTCACAATCACGCAGCATTTTTAATACGGTTTGTTTAGATCGGCCAGTATTGTCCCAGAGGTTTTTGTTTTCAATGAACATGTCTAGCAGCTGGCCAATGGGTACAGAACGGTCTTGAGTTTCACCTTCTTCTATCTTTCGTACTTCATTTTTTGCCCAGGCAGTAGCGAGCGTTTTCTTCTTATGAGTTTTGGAAAAACGTTGAGCAATTTTACTTCGATGTTTCACCGTAACAGTGGCTTTGTAGCGAGGTTCGCCGCTTGCTAGAGTTCGTTTTTCAATACTATAAGATGCCATGAACGTGTGCCTCTGAGGTGTACCAAAAGGGTGATTTGAGGGGTACAAAAGGTGTACCAAGGTTCAGAGATTATAGCAGTTTATTGAAGTTCTTCTAGGTTGTTATTTACATTAAGTGTTTGAAAATAATGGTGTATGTGGCTATTGCTAGGTAGGGCGGGGAGTGACGTATTTTAGTGAAACTTATAGATTGTCGGTTTAAGAGCCATTGAGAGGGTGTCTTAGGTAGAAATAGTGAAGGGGAATATTACCTTAAATCTCTGAATAGCGGGTAAAAAAATAGCCAGCAGAGGCTGGCTATTTTTAGAAAGCTTTAAAATACTAAATTAAAGTACTTTGATGCTGTCAGCTTGTGGGCCTTTTTGACCTTGAGATACTACGAACTCAACTTTTTGGCCTTCAGCAAGAGTTTTGAAACCTTCGCCAGTGATTGCAGAGAAGTGTGCGAATACGTCTGGACCGTTTTCTTGTTGAATGAAACCGAAGCCTTTAGTTTCGTTGAACCATTTTACTGTACCAGTAACTGTGTTAGACATGATGTTATCCCTAAAATTAATTTTTATAGTGAGCCAATTGTGGCACTGATAGCGTGGAAAAGTTTATTGCTATTGCGTACAACACAACGGGGTTACTAGTAATCCAACGAAATGTTTATATACAAAGAACTTTCTTTCTAGCCGAAATGGAGTCTAAATCAAATCAGGGGATAGTCAATCGAATCCATAGTGAAAGGTTGCAGAAACTTGGGGGTAGTCAAACTTTGCATTCCTTAAATATCATGGAGTTACAGTTGTATGGTGATTTCTTGTCGTTTTTGTGAAAAACCTAGGTGAATTTGATGACAAAATTAGAGTGGTTGCACTGTTTTGGCACATTCTACTTTGTGATAAGAAAGCCGTTAAATTGACTTGAGGGCCTGTATTTAACGGCTTTATTTATAAAATCATTATCAAATATCGTCTGTTTGTATCGGTGTCGCCACTACTTTTTCAAGCGGTATAGATTACCATTATCGGTGCTGAAGAAGATGTCTCCGTTTGGTGAAGTTTCGATGTCTCTTATCCTTTCGCCTAAGTCCTCTAAAATGCGTTCTTCCTCGATTGCCTCACCTTGCCCGTTAACTGTGACGATATTGATGTGGGTAAGTTTTAGTGCCCCTGCCAACAGCTTGCCTTGTAATTCTGGGTACTTGTTACCTTGGTAGACGATCAAACTGCCCGGAGCGATTGAAGGAACATAGACCTTTTTAGGCGCTTCTATGCCTTCTTTGGTTTCAGATTCGCCAACGCTGATAGGGCCCCAATACTCCTTACCGTGTGATGTGACTGGCCATCCGTAGTTAGCTCCTGCTTTTATTAAGTTAATTTCATCACCGCCACGCGGACCGTGTTCTATAGACCAAAGCTTTTGACTTGGGAAATCATAGAAAAGCCCTTGCGGGTTGCGGTGACCGAAACTCCAAACCTCGTCGAGAACCTTGTCGTTATCTGTGAAAGGGTTGTCGCTTGGCGTGCTTCCATCGGCATTCAGTCGTAATATTGAACCTGCGTGCGTCATGGTGTTTTGGCCGTTATCTCGATCCCCTCGGTCGCCAATAGAAAAGTAAAGGTGGCTATCGTCAAACGTAATGCGGCTCCCGAAGTGACGCCCAGTATCGGTTCTCGACTTCGAAACAAACACATCTTGCCAATTAGACACTTCACCATTTTTGTAATCAGCGGAAGCGAGTGTGGTTACGCCTTCATCGTCGATGTCTTTGCTATACGTCACATAGAGTTTGTCTTCTTCAAAGGGTGAAAACGTAATATCTAGAGCGCCGCCTTGACCTTTTGCCCAAACATCAGGCAGCCTGAATAGTGTGCTTTGGTCACCTGTTTTCAAATTAACGTGTTTAATAACGCCGGCTTTTTCTGTGAGAAGCATAGAGTCGTCATCGACATAAGCTAGGCCCCATGGGATTACGAGACCGTCTGTGATCTTCTCAGCTTGCCAGGCGAAGGCCGCCGTTGAGGCAATAGGACTGGACACAACAAGTGCCAAAGCAGAGCATAGAATGCGGTGATAAGTGTTCATTGAAGTCTCTTGATTTCATGAGGTGGTATTAGTGTAGCTTGTGTTGATTTAAGTTTAAGGAAACATTTACTCTGTTTTCACTCGTTATGCTGGTGAGTTATCCAAAGAATGAGTACCTCATTCACTTAACTTTGATTCTTCGGGTTACTCGCAGACAACGGCGACCTTTTCGCTTGCAGCTGTCTTAGCTGGAACTGGATGATCGATAAGTCGAATTGGGGACTCATACAGTGCAGACAAAGCCTGTTCATCGAGTAACTTATCGGCGCTGCCTTCAAATGCAATCTGACCTTTCTTCAGAGCAACGATGTGCGTCGCGTAGCGCAGTGCAAGGTTCAAGTCGTGCAGAATCACGATAACGCCAACGTTTTCATTTTTGTTCAGTTCAGACAATAAACTCATCAGTTGGAATTGGTGATGAACATCCAATGCAGAAGTCGGTTCATCAAGGATCAATACCGGTGACTGTTGAGCCAGCAACATAGAGACCCACGCTCGTTGACGTTCACCACCAGATAAGTCATCCGCTAATGCTTGTGAGAATTCAGTAACACCGGTTCTTTCCATTGCTTGTCGGATGATCGACTTATCTTCTGAATTCCAACGACCTAACGCGCCTCTCCATGGGAAACGCCCTAAACGAACCAGCTCTTCCACCGTTAAGCCAGCAGAAGCAGGGAGCTTTTGTGGCAAATACGCAATCTTCTTGGCTAAGTCTTTGCTTTTTAGTGAAGAAAGAGAAGTGCCGTCCAGTTCAACGCTACCATGATCCGGTGACATCTGCCCTGATAGCAAATTAACGAGTGTAGATTTACCTGAACCATTATGGCCAAGAACGACAGTCAGTTCATTGGTCGGAATCGCAAGGTCTTCAATTGAGAGAATGGTTCGTTCATCACGAACAATTTTGATGTTTGAAAGCTGAAACATGTCAGTCCTGTGTCTAGACCAATAAAGCGACTCAATGGAATCAAATGAGCGTTATTGGCCTTTAAAAATAGAGGGTGTTATTGTGCTGCTTTTTTGTTATCGGGGTGTCTTGGACAATCGTCGCAATACTTTCCCGAATCGCATTTGTAAACTAAGCAACAGCTGACTCTAATCAGTTTAAGCATTCCTGAATCGGCATCGACCTTGAGGCTGTCTAAGTGACTTTCAGGTAATTGGCATGCTTCTAACCAAAGCTTAGCTTGTGCTGTGATGTAGTCGTTGGTCAGGCTCGGTTCATGCTGCTGTAATTTGATCAAACTGCCTAACAGTAGATCCGCCAGCAAATGGTTAGTAAAGCCTGGGCGGATGCGTGTCCATTCACTTATTTGGCTGCGATAAAACTCAGTAAGTGCAAGTATGGCTTCGCCCGCTTTAGGTATCAATTCCTCAGGTGAGCCGTGTTGATGATCACCATTAAAGAATCGGTATCCTGTGACGAACTCTTTGTACCTAAACTGACCGATATTCTTAATATCAGGCAGCGAGTGAAGGCCGTAGATAGAAACGAAGGTCACATAGATAGGTTGCCAACAAACTAGATCCCAAGTTCGGGTTAACCAATAAGCTTTGCCTGCTTCTGTGTGATTTTCCGCTAATCCATCGTAAACACGTTTGATCTCGATATGGCTCTTATCGTTTGTCATTGCGATGCTTTTGCTGCTCAGAGAGCCATAACTTCCGCTTAGATAAGGCGTTATTTGTTTTGAGTAAGCGAAGATTTTCTGGTGCAGGGAGGGGGCTCTGCGACGAGTGGCAATATTGTGCAGCTGGGAAAGCATTTTAAACCATTAAATGAGAATCAGTTGCGTTATCATAGCGAACCTCATTGACGATAACCATACAAAATGGTGCATCTCTTCAGAGAACTCTTGGTTTAAAAGATTTATAAATTGAGTGCGCCTTGGCCATTATTAAGTGATAAAAGTCGCTTTAAATGTTAAAAAGTATTCCTGTATCGACTTAATTGTTACCACTATCGAGATTATAAAAGCGTGACTATGAACACTCCTGCATTTGACCGTATCAGCCGCGTTCTAGCTTATATCCATGCGAACCTTAGCTCTGCGTTATCTCTAGAAGATATTGCAAAGCAAAGCTGTTGGTCTCGCTGGCAACTGCAAAGAGTGTTTCAAGCCGAAACGGGGCTTACTGTGGCTAACTATGTGAGAGAGCTAAAACTGAGTCAGGCAGCAGAAGAGCTACTTGATGGAAGAGAGCGTGTCATCGATGTTGCACTCGGGCTTGGGTTCAATTCAGAAATTAGTTTTAGTCGTTCCTTTAAGCAGATGTTTGGGGCAAGCCCAAGCCAATATAGAAAAGCGGGCAAAAGAGTAGGGCTAAGAAAGCCGATACAAGTGTCTGAAACTGTCAGCGCAGAAGAAAAAGGCGCTCTGAGTTTTGTTGAAGTTCGTATTGACGAAAGAGAGTCTTTCCTTGTTAAAGGCATAACATCAGAAATCAGCGGCTTGTTTTCACTAACACAAGATTTTGCAGAGAAAGTCCCTCAACTTTGGTCTCGCTTGGAACAGGAAGTTACGATTCCAAATGATAATGTGCTTCAGTTTATTGGCGTCGTTGATCTTACTCAGTCTTGTTTTGATGGCACCAACATCCACTATTGGGCCGGTGTTGAGCTTCACGACGGAATTTCCATCCCGCAATTACCAAGCATCATATCCGATAAATTGAAGGTGCTGACCATCCCTAAGCAAACTTATGCTGTGGTTAAGCATTGTGGGCCGATTGAAAACTTGCGACATACCTTGAGCTGGTTTGTGCTTAACTGGCTGCCGAGTTCTGGTTATCGTGGTGTCGATGGCTATGAACTCGAAGTGTACCCATTTGGCTATCAAGCCCATGCATCAGATGCTGAAATGGAGTACTGGGTTCCTATTATTAAATCGTAATCATATCCCCACGAAACCTCTTTCTATAAAACCTCCCACTGAATAAGGTCAATTGTGTTTTTAATCAGCAATTGGCCGATTTTTATTAAAATTAGGCCAAGTTCTTTTTTAATTTGCACCAAATTGTTAATTATCCCATCTCTAGATACATACAATGCAAATGAGATTTATTATTATTTATGTTAAGCATTGGTACCGAGGGAATCATGACCACTCACACTCGTTTTAAGTATTCATCATTGGCAGTAGCGTTGCTCACTGCATTTTCAGCGCAAGCGTTGGCGGAAGAAACCGTTACAGCGGCAGACTCGAATATCGAAACTGTCACGATTATGGGGAAAGCCTATCGTAATACCGCAACAAAATCGGCACTTGAGCCAGAAGAGACGCCTCAAGGTATTACCGTTATTGATGAAGAACAGTTAGATCAACGAGGTGTGAAGTCCCTCAACCAAGCGCTTAGATACGCGCCGGGTGTTGTAACCGAGCAGAAGGGCGCATCAGTAACGATGTACGATACGTTCTCGATTCGTGGCTTTAGTAATAACCAAAGCTACTACGATGGTTTGGTACTTCCGTTCCTTACTGGTTGGAACTTACAACCTCAAATAGACCCTATTGCGATTCAGCAAGTTGAAGTGTTTAAAGGCCCTACGTCTGTGTTGTATGGAGCTATGCCACCGGGTGGTATGGTCAACATGATTGCAAAGACGCCGCAAGAAGACGGGGCTACAAAAGTAGGAGTATCTACTGGCTCAAGAAACCTTATGGAAGCGTCAATTGATACAACAGGTCAATTGGGGGACAGTGACTTTTCTTACCGCTTGGTAGCACTCGCTCGTAAACAAGACAGCCAAGTCGATCACGCCGAAGAAGAGCGCTATGTGATTGCTCCTTCACTAGATTGGCAGGTCTCTGATAGAACACTTATTAACTTCAACTTTTACTATCAAAATGATCCGTCAATGGGTACTAACTCCGCAATGCCGCTTGAAGTGCTGAAGGCAAGTGATCCATCTGTCTCCATGGGTGACAAGAACTGGAGTACCTTTGAACGTGAAGTCTTGATGTTAGGCTATAAGATCAATCATCAAATCAACGATAATTGGACTTTTCTTCAGAACGCTCGCTATACCGATGCATCTCTGTACCAGGAGAATACTTACCACACCGCGACTAATTTCAACCCTGCGACAGGCAGTTTAATTCGAAATGCTTACAGTACGGATGAGGATTCACAGAGTTTTGTTATCGATAACCAAGTTTCAGGTCGCCTAGAAATTAGTGGCTTAGAGCATAATTTACTATTCGGTGTCGACTACCTAAAGCTAACAGGTGATTCTCTGTACAAAGAATTCACTGCGAATGCGGGCTTCTATGGGTTTGATGCTTACAATCCGAAAACTGACCTTTTGGATAAAAGTCAGCTTCAAGAGAACTACCGTGAATCTCACGACATTACGACCGAGCAGCTAGGACTATATTTCCAAGACCAAGTACGCTACGACGCGCTTGTTCTACTTGCTGGTGGTCGTTACGACATGTTCAAGGCGAGCGATGATAAAAATAGCTCTTACCCAACTTATGATGGAAAAGAAGAAGCTGAACATAACCAGTTCTCTTATCGTGTAGGTGCCTTGTATGAGCTAGATAATGGTATTTCTCCGTTTGTAAGTTACGCGACGAGCTTTGAGCCAGCGGCAGGTACTGATATTAATGGCAACTCTTTAAAACCTCAGCTAGGTGAACAGGTCGAGCTGGGTATTAAATACTTGTCTCCAGATATGTCGCAACAGGTTACGGCTTCCTATTTCCATATTACTAAGAAAGACTCAATTGCTGCTGATCCATCAGATCCTACATACCGTTCTAAGATTCAGCTAGGCGAGGTGCGCTCGCAAGGTTTGGAGCTTGAAGGCCGATGGTTTGTCACGGAAGATTGGGATGTGAACGCGAGCTATACATACGTCGATATGGAAGTAACGGAAGATGCAAACCCTGACCTTGAAGGAACGACACCAATCTACGTACCTACACACGCTGCGAATTTGTGGAGTAATTACTATGTGTACGGTGGTGCTTTAGCAGGTACGCGTTGGAGTGCTGGCGCTCGTTACATGGGTGACATGGAGATGGATGCAACCAATACTCAAGGGAAAGTGCCGTCTTACACTGTCGTTGATATCTCTATGGGTTACGACTTAGGTGAGGCAAGCGACACACTATCTGGTGCAACGGCTAATTTGATGGTTAACAACCTGTTTAATGAAGAGTACTACACCTGTTACGACCAATCGAACTGTTGGTTCGGTGCTGAGCAGTCTGTAGAGCTCAGCGTTAACTACGAGTTCTAATTCATTTGAATACATAAATCTAAGCAGCCTGTGTAGGCTGCTTTTGTCGTTAAATAAACAATTAAAAAGTGACAGTGATTATATGAAAGCCAACTATTTTACTTCTCGTTTTCCTAAAGTGAGTTCGTTCATTGTCTCATTGAGCTTGTTGTTATCAGCTCAAGCGATGGCCAACTTTCAAGTTGAAGACAGTGAGGGTGTTAAAACCCTTGAAGTTCAGCCTGTTAGAGTGGCTGCGCTGAACTGGGACATTGCTGAACAAGTGATTGAACTCGGTGTAACACCAGTGGCAGTGCCTGATATCGCTGGCTATACAGATTGGGTTGTTCAACCTGCGATTCCAGAAGGCGTGGCCGATATTGGCACTCGAACTGAGCCTAATTTCTCTGCTTTGAAGAAGCTAAATCCTGATGTGATTCTTATCGCTTCTCCTCAGAAAGATCTTCAGGAACGACTTTCTGAAATTGCGCCCGTGCTTTACTACCAGACGTACAGTGAACAGCATAGCAATGCGGCGGCGGCTATCGATAACTTCAAGAAGATAGGCCAATTGCTTGGTAAAGAAGAGCAAGCGAACGACAAACTGGCTGCGATGGACGAACGTCTTGAGGTTTTAAAAGCTGAACTAGATAAAGCGTATCCGGGCGACAAGCCGAAAGTGACCTCTTTCCGTTTTGCGAGCACGACTTCGGTTTACATATACGGTGATAACTCGATTCCGCAATATGCGCTTGAGCAGCTAGGCTTTGAAAATGCGATGGATCTTCCTGCGAGTCAGTGGGGCATCAGTCAAAAGCGTATGACCGAGCTTAAGAATGTTAAGGGTGGTATTGCGCTTTACTTCGAACCTTTCCCATATCAAGACAAGTTAGATCGTTCTCCGGTTTGGAAGAGCATGCCTTTCGTTCGTAATGGTCAATTTAGCCCTGTAGCAGCAAGTTGGAGCTACGGCGGTGCTATGTCGATTTTGTATAACGCAGAAGCGATGGCGCAATCGTTGTTGACGTTAGCGGAGCAGTAATGACATCCAGTGGTTTGATGATGGGGGCGGTGTTATTTATCGCCGCCCTTATTCATTTATGGTTAGGCCAGTCTGAATTTGGCCCTATCGGTGAGTTGTTTCAGCAAGTCTCACAGATCAGTGACATCGTTACATTCAATAAAATGGTCGACGATTCATTCGAGTTGATGGCATTAATTTATGTCAACTTACCTCGTTTAGTGATGGCGATTTTGGTTGGTGGAACACTTGGCACTATCGGTAGTTTGTTCCAACAGTTAACGCAGAACCGCATGATGTCTCCACTTACACTCGGTACATCATCAGGGGCGTGGCTTGGTCTGGTCATTCTGAACGTGGTCGCGCCAATGTTGGTTGCTCAATATTCGGTTTGGTTTGCGCTGATAGGCGCGCTGCTTGCTATGGGTCTGATTGTCTCCATTGTTGGCATTAAAAATATGAGCGGTTTACCGATTGTATTGGCGGGTATGGCGGTCAACTTATTGCTAGGGGCATTTGCAACGGCGATTATTCTACTCAACGACCAGTACGCACAGAATCTGTTTGTATGGGGAGCGGGCGACCTAGGGCAAAATGGCTGGGAACAAGTGCTTTGGTTGATGCCTAAGCTGTTGCCGATTTTTGCCATATTCTTCTTAGCTCCGCGAGTTCTGACTTTGCTTTCCATCGGCACTGAAGGGGCTGCGGCGCGCGGGCTCAATATTGGCACGACCTTCTTTGTGCTAATGGCAATCGGCGTTTGGTTGGTTTCAGTGTCGATTACCTCAGTGGGCGTGATCAGCTTTATCGGCTTGATTGCTCCGAACATCGCTAGGCATCTAGGTTTTCTAAAGGCTAAATCTGAACTCATCGCGAGTTGTGTATTAGGCGCGCTATTACTTTGTGTCACCGACAGCTTGGCAATCTTCTTGGCGCAATGGTCTTTGGATATGATTCCAACAGGCATGGCAACCGCAGTGATTGGTGCTCCAGCTTTGATCATTATTGCTCGCAAGCAAATGTCTGCTCAAGATCAGCTGTTTTTCTCGATGCCTAAAGGGCCAAAGTTTATTTCACCTGTGGCTTACTTCTTGTTGGGCACAATGATTTTCGGGTTGCTGGCGTTGAGTTCATTGTCTCAGCCTTCTTCTGATATGGGCTACTTTGTTATTCCAGACGCATTTGAATGGTCTATTCGTTGGCCTAAAATATTAACCGCGATATTCGCTGGTGGCGGCTTAGCGGTGGCGGGTGTGATTTTACAAAGATTGGTCTACAACCCGCTCGCAAGCCCAGACATTCTTGGTGTGTCGGCGGGTGCAGTTCTGGTGTTGATTTTCAGTAGCTTATTCATGGGCTATTCGATTCACTCACTAAGCCCGTGGGTTGCATTTTTAGGTAGTGCGATTGCGCTTTGTTTATTGCTGTTCCTTGGCAAGAAGCATCAGTTTGCTCCGTCTATTCTAATTCTGACAGGTATCTCGCTGACCGCGGTATTGGAAGCTTTGGTGCAATTCTCTTTAACACGAGTGGGTGAGGGGAAATACACATTATTGGCTTGGTTAGCAGGGTCTACCTACCGTGTGGAGCCTGAGTCTGCCACTATAATGGCTGTCGTGATAACGGCTTGTATTGGTGTTGCTCTGCTGTTGAGTCGTTGGGTGACCTTAATTGCGACTGGACGACAGTTCGCGAGTGCCAGAGGGCTGAACATCAACATCGCTTACGTGGCTCTGTTGTGTATTGTCGCGGTGTTATGTTCGATGGTCACAACCACCATGGGGCCGGTCGCCTTTGTTGGTCTATTGGCTCCACATATCGCGGTGATGGTTGGTGCTCGTTTGGTTCGTGAACAGATCATTCTATCGTTTTTGATTGGTGCGGCATTGATGTTATTTGCTGATTGGTTAGGGCAAGTGGTGGTGTTCCCAGCGCAACTTGCGGCAGGGACGTTAGTTTCCATTATTGGTGGCAGTTATTTCATATTCTTATTACTGAAATCTCGAACAGCATAGGTTCTGCTAATGTCCTAAAACCACTGGTAATCAAAGCTATTGGCAACCAAAGCTACGAATAAAAAGCAGTGAATGGAGCGATCCATCACTGCTTTTTTTGTAGGAGTCGTTTGTGTAAAGGGGAGGAGTTAAGCAACGCAGGTCTCGCTTCTTAATGTGCAAGTTTGGCATATGTTAATAAAATGTATAATCTAAAGGTCTGACCACTGATAAGGTAGCCGCCATGCCAAACCTCGATCGTATTACTTGTTCTATCGATGAAAACCAAATTGCGACGGTTGTGTTGAATCGACCCGATAAGCTCAATGCTATTGATATGGCAATGTTCCAAGGCGTGAATAACATGGTGACTCAGCTGAAAAAGAACACTGAGATTCGTGCTGTAATAGTGAAGGGCGAGGGGCCTGATTTTTGTTCAGGGCTTGATGTTAAGTCCCTTTTAACCAGTAAATCTGGGGCGATGAAGCTGCTGTTTAAATGGTTACCGACATTGCCTAATGCTGCACAACGTTTTTCATTGGGTTGGCGAGATATTCCATGCCCTGTCATTTTTGCGATTCATGGTCGTTGTTGGGGAGGTGGTCTGCAATTAGTCAGTGGTGGTGATTTTAGGGTTGCTAGCCCTGATGCGAACTTCTCAATATTGGAAGCAAAGTGGGGCTTGATTCCTGATATGGGAGGCGCCATCGCATTTCGAGAGCTGATGCGAAAAGATCACACCCTAGAAATGGCGATGACGGCCAAAGTGATCGACTGCGAAACCGCGAAAGAATATGGATTGGTGACCAAGATTGCCGAAGACCCTTACGCTGAAGCTTATGCTTTGGCTCTGGAATGTGCGAATCGGTCGCCAGATGTTGTCGCTGCTAATAAGAAACTCTATAACAAGACTTGGTGGTCAAGCCCAGGCATGGCTGTGTTCTACGAGACTTGGTATCAGATAAAGGTCGCTTTGGGTAAGAACCGAGCGATTGCTGCTCAACGTGAAATTCATCGAGATAACCCACGACCATACGTCGCCAGAAAGTTTAAATAGCGTTTGTACAGGAATAATGGATATTCCCTTTGTTTATGAGGCTTTGCGGTAACCTTAGAACAATTTAATGTCTAAGGCTAAATGAGCAATCTGATGAACAAAACTTTTACTTACTCTATAGCTGCCACCGCAATTTTTACTAGCTTAAATGCTTTCGCAAGTGGCCTGTTTTTGCAAGAAGCGGTCGTTGCCAATGCTGGTACTACTGGTGCTGGTGACGGTGTTTATACTCGCTCTGCTGCTGCGATATGGACTAACCCTGCCACTATGTCTCACATGGGCGAGAGCAAAACGACCATCAACACCATGGCGTTCGATCTTGAGATGAAATATCAAGACAACGATGGTAATCCAGACGGCAAAGCTCATTCAGTCATGCCTTCATTTGGTGCCTTCCATGCTCACCAAGTCACAGACAAATTACACCTTGGTATTGCGCTGGGTGCTGTTGGTGGTTCAAGCCTTGATTACGGCAGTGATTGGGCGGGTGCTGCACTTCTAGAAGACATTACCCTGACCGCAATGCAAGTGAACCCATCACTGAGTTATAAGCTGAATGATCAGTGGTCAGTGGGTGCTGGCGTTCAATTGAGTTGGGCTGCATTCGAGCAGTCGACTTCTGGGTTTACAGCTAAGCAAGATACTGATTGGGCTTACGGGTATAACCTAGGTGTAATGTACACGCCTACAGATAAACTCAAGTTAGGTGCCAGTTATCGCTCTAAGCTAGAACACGAGTTTAATAACGAAGTGAAAGGTTTAGGTAATGTTGCTAACTCTTTGTCTACAGATATTGCTCTTCCTGAAATCATTGACTTCAGTGCAAGTTATGCATTGAATTCTCAACTTGATCTCTTGGCAAGCGTTCAATTCCACCGCTGGAGTGCTTGGGACGAAACGGTATTAGATTTCGGAGCAACTGACTTAGGCGGCGTTCCAATCGAACGTGATTGGGATGATGTATGGAAGTTTGCAGTAGGTGCGGATTACCAACTTAACTCTGATTGGCGCTTAAAAGCAGGCTTCTCTTACGAAACGTCACCACAAGACGATCCTTCAATGCAATGGGTTGACCTTCCAGTGGGCGAGCAATACCGCTACTCGGTAGGAGCATCTACCTATTGGGATGATATCTTAATTGACGTTTTCTATGAATACGCAGATTTAGGTTCAGTTGATATGAACCGAAACTTGGCAGGTTCACAGGTGAACTTGTTGAATGGTTCTTTCGATGGCCGCATTCACTTTGTTGGCGTTAGCGCGACATTCTAATGACATTACGTAATTTATTAATTGTTACTTCGGTAATACTGGGTTCAACGGATGCTTTGGCTGAAGAGAAGCATCCAGATGATCCGACTAAAATCGTGACCAAAGCCGGCGTTGCTTATAACGAAGAGCTTAAGTTCTCAGGCTCTATCGGGCTTGATGAAGCTCGAATGATCAATGCTCGTGTCAACGCGGACGGCGAAGAGTGGCGAGTGGGTGGTTCATGGTTATTACCTTTGGGCATCGTCAATTTCAACTTTAGCCGCTCTGAATACGACAACGATGCTTATAAGAATAACTACAGTATCGGGACATTTGTTCCGTTGAGTTATTTTGATATTGAGCCGTTTGGATGGCAAATCTTCCCGATGGCTGGCTACAGCTATAACGATGGTGAAGTGGCGGTGTTCGATGATGATAACGTTGGCTCTGACTATGTATTGATGCCGAGTTCAACACACGGTGGCTACATTGGTGCGTTTGGTTTAAAAACGATTACGGATGAATGGTCTATCATGGGCTTCGGTGGCGGTTCAATGGGGTCTGATGATTACTCCGGCTATTGGGCTGGCGTCGGCGCAAGCTACAAATTGAGTGATGCTCAATCATTCAACTTCTTCACTATTTTTGCTGAGGACGATTTCGGTGAAAATAACAGTGTCGGTGCTTCTTACACCTATGAGTTCAACTAAGCTTCAACTCGTTTCCCCATAAATAAAAAAGCTGAGTGTAGGCCAACCTAAGTCGGTGAACTTACACTCAGCTTTTATCATTTCTCTATGAGCTTTTTAGCTGTTGTTCGATGTTAGCAAGTCGCTTGGTAGCGCTCTACGTAGCTTTGCATTACCTCATTCATCGCTTTCGTGATGTTGGCGTATTGCTCTTCTTCTAAGTTCGCGAGAGACACACGTAGTGACCATGTTGGAGCATCAAACCCTGCGCCCGGCATGACAATCACACCATGCTCTTCTGCAAGGCGAACCAAGAAGTCTAGCGGTTCGTAGGTTTCTTCTAACCAAGAGAAGAAGCCCTCGCTGTGAACTGTTTGAGCGATTTCTTTCAGGTCAATCTCTACATAATAAAACGCACCTGTTTTATCGCCTTCAGCAATGATTGGCGTTGCTAGGTTTTTCTGCATCAAAGTATTGTATCGACGACGCACAATCTGCTTAGCCAAGCGCTTATATTCTTCACCACCTTGCATCAATGACAACAACGAGAACATCGTCATCTGGATTTGCTGAGGTGTTGAAAGGCCAGCAGTATGATTCAGTGCGACAGCACGGCTGTCAGCCACCAAACGGTCAATAAATTTAATCTTACTCGGTTCAAGGGAGATGCCTTGGTATCGTGCTGTTAATGTGTCTCTGGTTTGCTCCGGGAGATCTGCAATCATGCGGTCGAAGTTACTGTCTTCGTGAACGCCAATTACGCCTAAACGCCAGCCAGTAGCACCAAAATACTTAGAGTACGAATACACTAGAATTGTGTTCTTCGGAGCAAGCATCGCTAACGAAGTGAAGTTATCTGCAAAGGTGCCATAAACATCATCAGTCAGTAGGATGAGTTCAGGACGACGGTTAGCAATTTCTGCGATCTTCAAGAGCGTCTCGTCACTTAATCTTACTGATGCTGGGTTACTTGGATTCACTAAGAAGAACGCTTTTACGCTTGGATCGTTTAACTTTTCTAATTCTGAATCAGGAATCTGCCACGCCGACTCTTCTGTTGCCATGATTTCCACTTTGTTTAGTGAATAATCTTCAAGCTCTGGCATCTCGATGTAAGGCGTGAAAATTGGTGCGCCAATCGCAATCGTGTCGCCTTTGTTTAATAAGCGGTTGCTCTTCAATGTATTGAAGATGTAGACCATTGCTGCGGTACCACCTTCAACTGCAAACAAGTCAAATTTGCCAGCAGGTAGCGGCTGACAGCCTGCCATTTCTTGCTCGATGTATTTACGAGCAATGAGTTCCGAATATTTGAGCATGCGATCAGGCACTGGGTAGTTGTTACCTAGAATCCCCTCAACCCATTCATAAATAAGCGCATCACCGTCTACCTGATATTGATCCGTAATAAACTGGAAGGCTTCAATGAGGAATTGCACACCTTCTTGGTCTTCGTATTTTTCACAAAACTGAAGAAAGCGCAGGCTAATATCTTGTTGAACTCCCATTCCACCAAAGCCTTCATACCCTGAGAAATTCGATTTTGATTCTTCTAGTGCAAACATACCTAATTGGAAAAAGGCTTCACGTGGCGCTGTCGCGACCCAGTTTGGGTTACCACGACCAGCGTTGATCATAGTTTTCTCATGTGAATGCTGAGCAAGGTCGATCAGTGTGTTTTTTACTTCGAATGGGCTTAGTGTTTCTAGGCGTTTTTCATCTGTGCGTTTCATAGTCGTTTCTCTTTAAATTTGTTTAAGATCCAAGTTTTTTGGATATATAAATGAGTTAATTTCTTTGAGCAGCTAGCCTGCTTGGCTAGCTACTGTGTTAAATCGTTAATGAATAAGTTGAATCATCAATTGGCTGATTCGGTGTTGATTACGAAATTTTGGTAATTAGGTTGATGATGATCGGACCCCATAAGGTGAGGAAGATATTGGCAACCGCATAAGTCATCGTGAAACTCGGTACTGGTGTGCTGTTTTGTGTTTTTTCTAGTAGCGATGCGAATGCAGGGTTTGCACTGCGACTACCCGCGATAACCGCTAGCGCTTCTACTGGATTTTTGATTTTGAGTACGTAGTAGTTGAATAGGAACGTCAGTACTTGAGGAATTAGAGTGACCAACACACCTAGCAGTAAGAGCGTTACGCCATTCTCTTTGATTGCCGTCAGCGCTGGAGCGCCTGCATTAATACCAACAACCGCAACAAATACTGCAAGGCCGAATGTCTGCATAAAGTTGGCTGCGCCATGGTTAACACTGCCTAAACGAGGTGTACGCATTCTTAAGTAGCCCACAAGTAAGCCGGAAACCAGACAACCTAAACCTGAACCTAGAGCGATATGAGAACCACCGATAGTGAAACCAATCTCGCCAATCAGATAGCCAAGCACCATGCCGAAAGACATTGTTACGAAGTCAGTAACACTAGGCAGTGGGCTGTTGTAGCCAATTTTTTTGATGACTTTAGCTATGTCTTCTTTTTGTCCAACTAAGGTGATTTCGTCACCAATGTGCAGTTCAGTTTCTGGCAATGTCGAAATATCATGGCCCATGCGTGATAGCTGAGTGATATAAACACCACGACGTATACGTGCGTTCGTTTCATCGTGAAGCTTACGTAGCGTAATACCCGCTAGTTTCTTATTCGTGAGTACGACCTTCTGTTGTGTTTGGACAACATTGCTTTCTTCACTAAATTCACCGAGTTCGACACCCAGCGAGGTCACTTTAGGAAATGCCTGAGTCAGACCAGTAAGGTAAACTTTGTCATCCGCCGCTAAAATAGGGTTCTTCGCCAAATCTAACGTTGATTCTGTGTCTTCGTGTGAGCGGTAAATAGCTTCAATTGTGAGGTCGGCATCGAATGCTTCTTCTAACTCGACAACACTTTTTCCAACAAACATAGAGTTCGCGGTCACTTGATAAGCACGAGAAGATACGCGGTTCAATGCAGAGAATTCACCCTCGTTTAGCTGCTTGCTGCCTGCGCCCATTTTTTCCGTAAGCTTCTTCGCTTCTTTGGTTATGTTCCAACCCATTACCATTGGAATGAGTGACATCATTAGAATCGGACCAAGAGAGCCGAAGATGTAGGTGATTGAGTAACCCACAGCCACGTTTGTTTTAAGCGTTGAGGTGACATCTGGCGCTAGGTTCAGCTGATCGATAGCATTACCTGCAGTACCTATGATTGCCGATTGTGTTAAGCCACCAGCCGCAAGGCCCGCCGCTAAACCTTTATCTAGTCCTGCCCATTTAGATAGCAACACAACCGTGATTAATCCTACAAACGTCATCACAAACGAAGCGAATAAGCGTGTTAGCGATGAAAGGCGGAATGACGAGAAAAACTGCGGACCGCCGTTGTAACCCACCATAAAAATAAATAAAGCAAAGAAGATGCTTTTTACTTCGTTAGAGATCGTGATACCGCCGATCTGACCAAGTGCTACAGCAACAAGCAGTGAACCTGCGATTCCACCTAATTCAAACTTACCGATTTTAATTTTACCAATTAAGTAACCGAGACCGAGTGATAAAAAGAGCGCTATAAACGGATAGTCTCTAAGTTGTTCAATAATAAATGACATAGTAATCCTTGAATGAAATAGCATCATCATTGACTCGCTATTTCATTTTTTAATTTGGTTTAACGTTTGATTAAGCATTAATCAACATTTGGTTGATGAACTGATCTAATGCTTTATTTTTAATAATCTGAACTTCATCCAGTCTTCTACTTTTTATGATGAAGTCGCGATGATTTTTTATGGTCATGCATTTTATCTTTGTGATGTTTATCATGATGACCATCAGAATGGTGATTGACTAAATGCTTATGACCTTCTGGGTCGCCACCATGTTGACCAGAATGAGAGGGTTGATGTTCTCTATATTCTAAATGGTCTTTATTATGTTTATGGGTAACATCTTCTCCATATATACGTTTCATCTTTTCTTTAATAGCGACTTTAGTGTGATTAATTTGATTCGACATAGTTAACTCGTTTATTTTTTAAGGAACGATGAGAATTATATCGATCGAGAAAATAGATAAATCATGTTCAAATAAAATAGCAATAAAACAAAAATTGAGTGCTGATTGGTATTTTCATCTTAAGTGTTTGATTTTTAAGGTTTGATTTTTATTTTATATAAGATTGGGTGGATGTTATATGAGTTTGATTTATTGGCAGTGTCGATAGATAGAATGACCAGACTTAAAAAACAAGGTGAACACATGAGTAAGTATAAAGGCGTTATTGTCGGGTCAGCTCTTTTTATATTACTGTCTTTTGTATTTGGCTTTCATTATGTAAAAGGTGAAATGATCAAAGAGAAGGTCGCTAATTTTAAATTGCCAGCTATATCTGTAACAACGGAAAAAGTAAATCAAGATACTTGGGATAAAAGTTTAAAAGTCATTGGTAACATTCATTCTAATCAATCTATTGATGTGACGAGCCAAATGTCAGGCCAAGTAAAAGAAATTCTCTTTACTTCAGGTCAGCAAGTAAATAAGGGTGATGTTCTTGTTAAATTGGATGATGCGTTATTGAAGTCCAACTATAAGAGCCAGCTATCCAAAGTTGAATTGGTTAGAGTCGAATTGATGAGAAATAAATTGCTCCTTAGAAATAACAGTGTTTCAAAAAACTCGGTTGATAAGCTACAAGCTCAATTTAATGCTGAAGGTGCAAAGCTGGAATATATTGCTACGCAAATTGACTACATGAAAGTGAAAGCGCCATTTTCTGGCAGCGTTGGGATTCGTAATATCGATGTGGGTGACTTTATTAATTCAAGCACAGCGATTGTCGAGCTGGAAGACAAATCAAAGCAATATGTCGATTTCTCTATTCCAGAGCTTTATTTACACGATGTGAAGGTAGGGCAAGATTTACAATTTTATTCAGAAGCAACGAACGACGAAGTCTTTCACGGCACGATTTCTGCCATTGAACCGAGCTCAGACAGCAACACGCACAATATCGAATTGAGAGCCATGGCTAACCAAGCCGTGCCGTTAGAGGCGGGTATGTATGTCGACGCTACGTTAATCACATCAGAATCGGACACTATCGTGGCAGTACCTTCTGTTGCGATCAGTTACACCTTATACGGAAACACCGTGTTTGTGTTGGATACGTCGACTAAAAAGGCCAGCGAACATTCGAGCAACGATGCATCACCATTTTACGAGTACAAGGTTGTGCAGCGCACTGTTGAAGTCGGCCCCAAACAAGGCGGTTATGTTGGTGTGGTTTCGGGCTTGAAAGAGGGGGATGTTGTTGTGACTTCAAACCAACACCAACTCAAGAATAGTGGATGGGTTCTGGTTAATAACCAACATCCGTTGATTACTGATAAAAGTACTAAGCAAAGTAACTAGGAAACTCCCATGACATTTACTGATGTATTTATCAAACGTCCAGTTTTGGCTACGGTATTAAGCCTTGTACTGTTGGTGTTAGGTCTTAAAGCTTTTACCTCACTGCAAGTGCGCCAATATCCAGAAATTGAAACGGGCGTTATTACCATTACAACGAATTATCCAGGTGCCAGTGCATCCAGCGTTCAAGGGTATGTGACGCAGCCACTGCAGGCAGAAATTGCTCAAACAGCGGGCATTGATTACATGACATCGGATAGTGCTCTGGGTAAGTCCGTGATTACCGTTTATTTGAAGCTAGGGTATCCGTCGGATAGTGCTTTGACCGAAATTTTGTCTCTCGTGCAGCAAGTGAAATATAAGCTGCCGTCGGGTGTATTGGACCCGAGCATTCTTAAATCGACGTCTCAATCGCCGATCTTATATGTTTCATTTTCGAGTGACACATTGAAGACGGAGCAAGTCTCGGACTATGTGAGCCGTGTGGTTAAGCCGACTTTCTCTACTGTTGAAGGGGTGTCAAAGGTCGACATATTGGGGCAAGAAGATTTTGCAATGCGAATCTGGCTGAACCCTCAACGACTGGCTTCATATGGTCTGACGGCTGAAGATGTTCAAAACGCGCTTCGTGCAAATAACATTGTGAGTGCGGCGGGCAAGTTGCAAAACCCTTATATCGAAGTTGATATTAACGCTCATACCGATTCAAGTTCGGTAGACGATTTCAAGAACATGGCTTTGAAAGCGCATGACGGGCAACTGGTGCACTTAAAAGATGTGGCGACGGTTGAACTAGGCGCAGCAAACTATGACTCAGACGTTGAATTCAATGGTGTGACTACCGTATCAACGGCGATCAGTAATACGGCAACATCTAACCCATTGACCGTTGTTGAAGGCATTTACGAATTGCTTCCACAGATCCAAGCAGGCTTACCTGAAGGTATTAAAGCGGATGTAATCTATGACTCGACTAAGTTTATCGAAACCTCAATTGATGAAGTAGCAAAAACCTTAATCGAAGCCGCACTGATCGTAGTCATCGTTATCTTCGCCTTTTTGGGCTCAATGCGAGCGATGTTGATACCACTTGTAACGATTCCTTTGTCATTGATTGGCTCTATGTTCTTCATGTTGAGCATGGGCTTCAGTATTAACCTGTTGACGCTGCTTGCCATGGTATTAGCAATATCGCTGGTGGTTGATGATGCCATCGTTGTTGTGGAAAACACCTTTCGTCACTTAGAAGATGGTACCAGCCCAATTAAGGCTGCTATAGACAGTGCTCGTGAAATTGCAGGCTCGGTTATCGCGATGACCATTACATTGGCCGCAGTGTATGCGCCGATTGGTTTCATGGGAGGACTCACCGGTAAGCTGTTTACTGAGTTCGCATTCACTTTGGCGGGTTCAGTACTAATTTCGGGTTTCATCGCCTTAACGCTAACGCCGATGATGTGTTCAAAACTGCTTAATAAATCGGTTCTCGACGGAAAACTGGTTAAGAAGATCGATGCAGTGATTGAAGGCGTAACAGAGCGCTACCGAAAAGTGCTCGAACATGTGTTGAACAACCGTGTTTATATTTGGCCAGTGGTAGGAACGTTAATGATCAGTCTGGTGTTCATGTTTATGAATACTTCATCTGAACTGGCACCTGAAGAAGATCAGGGCGTGATGATTGTGATGGGGCAAGGTCCTGCACAAGCGAATACCGATTACATTCGCCACTTTACTCCGGCTCTTATTGACTCTATCAGCAAGAACGATGAAGTCGAAATGACCATGCTAGATAACGGTTACATGAACAACAATGCGTTCTTTGGTTTGGGTGTATTGAAAGATTGGGATTCGCGTGACGCAACGGCAAAAGAAGTAATGCAACGTTTCGAAAAAGAGAGTTCTGTATTACCGGGCTTGCAGGTGTATACCTTCTCTCCACCAGATTTACCAGGTACACCGCAAGGCTTGCCATTCCAAATGGTTCTGAAAACGCCAACGGGTTCTTATCAAGAACTCTATCAGTACGCTGAAAAACTGAAAGAGTACGCGCAGAAGAGTGGCAAGTTCATCTATGTGCAAAACGACCTGAATTTTAATAAGCCACAAGTAGAGATTCGCATCGACCGCGATAAAGCGGCTCAGATGAACGTGAACGCACAAGACATCGGTACCGTGTTGTCTCGCTTTATCAGTGAAGGCTTCGTGAATTACTTCTCGATGGATCAGCGCAGCTACCAAGTTATCACTCAGGTACCTAACGAGAACCGTAACTCTTGGAATGATTTGAAGAACTACCACGTGCGCTCTAACACCAATGAGATGGTACCGCTGGCATCATTGATTGAAATTAGCCAATCAGTGCAGCCATCGAAAGTGGATCAGTTTCAACAGCTTAACAGCGCCATGATTGAAGCGAAAATGATGCCGGGAATCAGTATCGGGGAAGCCTATAAAGTGATGGAAGAAGGGGCGGCGAAGATATTGCCTAAGTCTTATACGACAGACACTTCAGGCCAATTGAGACAGTTCCTACAAGAAGGCTCTTCACTGGTTACGACGTTCTTCCTTGCTCTTGTGATTATTTACTTGGTTCTGGCTGCTCAATTTGAAAGTTTGCGAGACCCACTAGTGGTATTAACCAGTGTTCCATTGTCTATCTTTGGCGCCCTGATGCCACTGTATTTAGGCATTGATACGCTCAACATATACACCGAAGTGGGGCTGGTGACCTTGATAGGCTTGATTAGTAAGCACGGTATTTTGATTGTGGAGTTTGCAAACCAAATGCAACAGGAATTGAAATGCAGCCGACGTGAAGCGGCCATTCGTTCGGCTACCGTTCGAATGAGACCAGTATTGATGACAACCGCAGCCATGGTTGTTGGTGTTGTACCACTGCTCATTGCAAGCGGAGCCGGTGCTCAAAGCCGTTTCTCGATTGGTTTGGTCATCACGGTGGGTATGTCGGTGGGCACATTATTCACCCTGTTCGTGGTACCAACGATATATACCTACTTGGCTGCGGATCACCGCGGGCAAGAGCAAGAAGTTTAGTCCGTTATCTGGCTGCTAACGTTACGCGGCCAATACACATAGAAGTTTAATCAACACGAGTCCCATTTTATGAGCCTTATCGCTCAGGGATTCGTGCACTCAAAATTTAGAAAACTAGAGGTTCACATGAAACTACATTACCTATTCCCATTGTTCGTTTTATTCACTGCTGGCTGTTCAAGCAACATGCCAGATAAACAAGAAATCCAGAGCGTCGACTCAAACCATTATTTTATTGATAGCCAGTTTGATGATGATAGGAAAGGCGTTTCTTGGATAGCGAAAGACAGCGCGTCACTTCACTTTAATCAATTTGAATTTACAACCGTTAGCATGAAAAGCTCGGGTGTTGATCAGCATGTATCAAAGGAGGTTCAGTCTCAATTTAAAGCACAGATCCATAAGAAAATGGATGAGAAGTTGGCTGAGAAATTACAGGGCTACAAGAACGTAGTTTTGGAGAACAAGGAGCTTGATATTAGCGTGAAGTTATATGATATCAATGACATTCCTGAAGACATGCGTGTGACTGAGTTTATCCCAGTAGGTTCGGTTATCGGCGCTGTAAAATACGCGGCAGGTACTCGTGATCGCTCTATTCGTATATTGGCGAGTGTGGATCTGAAAGATCATGATTCATCTCAGCTCATTGGTCGCCGTATTTTCGTCGTGAACGATAATGGCGTACTTGAGAACGACAAATCAGAAATCACCATCGAGATGCTTGATAAAAACGTTGAGCAAATTACTCAGCAAGCGGTCGACTTTGCGTTTGAAGTGACTTACCAAGATAAAGACCAAGGGTAGAGTCATGCGATCTCGTAAACAGAACAGCGCTAGTAAACGCCTTGGGGTTGGTGAAAGGCTAGCTGGACACAAAAACACGCTTGCTCTACTGGTTATCGGCCTCGCTGTGAATGCTTCAGCGTATGCCAATACTAGCGGTGTTGATGAACGAGCAAGCTATGAGCAATGTATTTTGTCTTCATTGGCCAAAGCAACCAATCAACAAAGTATTGAGTGGTTAAAGCAGCAATGCGCATCCCAAGAAGCCGTTACATCAAACAAAACACCCGAGAATAAGTTGTCGGGTGAAACCAGCGAAGACGGTTTAGACTCCATCAGCGAAAGTGCACTGGAGTCTAAAGTCCCGCGATTGAAGATGGAGTACACAACTGAAGATAACCCGTTTGTTATAACGCCTTATCGTTTGAACTATATTTTGCCAGTGACTCATATGACCAACGTGAATACACAGCCCTATGGGGATGAGCGATTCGGAGGTAAAGCGGATGACCTCAGCGATGAAGAGATCAAACTGCAGTTAAGTTTAAAAATTCCAGTGGTTGATGATGGTGTTTTTAATCAAGCGGACAAAATCTATTTTGGTTTTACGCTCAAATCATTTTGGCAGGCGTACTCTTCTGATATCTCGGCACCATTTAGAGAGACTAACTATCGCCCAGAGATCTTTTACGAAACGCCTTTGAACATCGAGTCAGCTGATGGTGTTTGGTTTTCGCGTTTGGGTTTAGAGCATGAATCTAACGGACGAACGGCAGAGCTTAGTCGTAGCTGGAACCGCGCTTATGTTGGGCTAGGGTATACCGAAGATGACTTTGCGGTTTATTTCCAGCCTTGGTACCGAATTCCTGAGTCGAGCAGTAGCGATGACAACCCTGATATTCAAGACTATTTGGGTCACTATGAATTGTCTGGCGCTTACAAATGGGATGGTTTTGAGGTTTCAGCATTGGGTCGCTACAACTTTCAAACCGGGTATGGTGGAATACAGACATCACTCAGCTTTCCTCTGTATGGCCGGCTTCAAGGGTATGTCCAGTACTACAAAGGCTATGGAGAAAGCTTGATTGATTATGACTACAACAGTGAAAGGATTGGTGTGGGTATTCTGCTAACCAATGCCTTATAGCGGTTATCGCTTTTTTATCAACGATTGAGCGATTAACGATTTCTGTGAGAACCCAAAAACACACCGCCTGAGTAAGCGGTGTGTTTTCTATATTAATAGCTAACGGCCAATAGTTAATAGTTAACAGCCAATAGTTAAGAGCTGTTAATCATTGATTGATACCCAATTTGGATTCAATCTCGGTGATGTTACTTTTGAAAAACAACGTTTGAGCGACTTTCAAAACCACAGGGTGGCCAGATTCTAATATCGCTTCATAGTAGTACTCTTCCGCCATTGAAGGGTTGCCTTGAGATTCTTCAATTTTTGCCAAGATAATCATAGACATCACACTGTATTCATTCCTCGGAATCAAGCTTAGATAGTATTCGGCTTGGTCAGGGTTATCTTCAGTGAGGAAGTAGGCTGCTAACGCGTCATAGACTCGATAAGAGTTAGCATTGTTCTGAGCATTGAGTAACTGTTTTTTGAATTTCTTATTGAGCGCTTCAACCTGCTTATTCTTATTCTTATTCTTATTCTTATTCTTCGATCTCATTATAAAAATGTCGGCAAGCTCATACATGTAACGGTTCGACATAACGAAGTGGTTGTCGGGTTCTAGCTCATTGGCTTGGGCGATCTTAGACAAGGTGTCGGTTCTGTCTAACGTCATGAAGGTGAGCCCGAGCGCTTCAAGGGTGAGCTTTAAGGCTTCTTCTTGTTTGGGTAACTCAGAGATTTGCTGCTTCAATATCGATTTTTGAATATCCAAATTAAATGAATCCAATAGATCATCGAGCATTGAACGCATGGTCGTGTGGAGTGAAGCCGGGTCAATCAGGTAATCTCGACCTAGGTGTCTGAAATTAGAAATTCGGTTGAAGTAGGTGATATCAAGGTATTCTCTGTCGCCATCAATTTCACTCTTGAAACTGATCACGTTGGCTGAATTCGGCACCAAGGTTTCATCGACTACGACACGAAAATCGCGATAGGTGGTCAAGTAGCTCATTAATTTATGAATGATCCCACGTTTAAAGGCATCCGTCTTCAAGTTGTCATCGATACTTACGTAGATATATCTAGGTTCTAAAGATAAGTAGTGCACAGATTCGTGTGCTTTGTGGGCATCTAGGTTTTGACTGTCTACTGTTTGATTAAGACGATTTTGTTCCGTTGATTGATTTGAGTCAGCGAGTGGTTGGTTTGATTCATTAGCGGCGGTATTTAAACTGCTCAAATCGAAGGCGTCCGATGTAGGGCTGGTCGGTTTTAACGTCCACCAAATAAGTCCAAGCGCAATAACTATAGCGCCCCCAAACATCACAGCACGAGACGTTCTTTTCTGAGGTTTATTTTCTGCGATAGGCGCTTGTTTGTCGTTAGCTGTTTTATTTACAGGTGACTGTTGAACGGACTGTGCTGTACTCGAATCGGTATGGCTTGGATCGACATAGCTCGAATCGCTAGGTCTCGAAGCGCTAGGTTGCTGATCAACAGGCTGAATAGGTTCTTGTGAAGCAGGTTTTTCTGAGGTTGCATCGATTGAACTCTCTTCAGATTCTTCGAGTACGGTTTTGGCCTCTGAGCCTTGATTGCTTATTAGGTTCTCACCAGTAACCGATTCTGCTTTTGGTTCGACTTGTTGTTTTTTATCCTCATCCAAAACTGGCGATGTATCTGGTGCGTCTGATTGAGTTGAAGGAAAGGAACCAAAAGCATTAGGTGCATGATTCATGTCTGTAACTGATACGGTATTTGTGGTGACACTTGCAGGTACTAAGATGGTTTTGTGGACATCAACATCGAGTTTATAACCGCGTTTGGGCACGGTGATGATGTGTCCCATTGAATGTCGTTCAGCCGCTTTGAGTATTTTGCGCAGTTCAAAAATAGCTTGCGTGATCACCTGATCCGTCAAGATTGAGCCATTCCAGACTTCATTAATCAGCTCATCTCGTGAGAATACGATCTTAGGATTTTGGCAGAAAAAGTTGAGTAGCTTGGACAAGCGATTGTCGATGATCACGTCTTCATCATTCATGATGAGTTTGTCTTCATCAGGAATAAATAACCACACGTCGAAAGAGTATTGAATGCGTTCTTTTTTCATAACCACCGAGACTAAGTCATTGTATTAAAATTACTTTAGTAGACATGTTTGGGCAATTCAATTAACCAATGTCTAATTATGATAAGTGGACGTGCTTTTGAGCGGATTAGTGAGAGCCAGCAAAAAAATAAAAACAATATTGAGACTTATTCTCATTTGTTGATCTCGATAAAGGAACGGTTTAAATTGTCTGGTTAGTATCACTACAACATGAATATTATGAGGTTTTTTATGAGTACGGTCGTTGTATGGGGAGCAGGAAGTGGGCTGGGTGCTGCAATTGTTGAGCATTTTCACAAACAAGATTATCAAGTAATAGCGATTGCGAGAAACCCAGAGAAGAACACGCGCTTGGCTGAACTTGGTATCACCACACTGCGTTGTGATGCTACCGATAAAGAACAGGTTGAATCTGTGGTCGCTCAGTTACCTAAATCGACACTGGTCGTTTCTAGTATGGGCAGCTTCAGAGCTGACATTCCCGTTGATTACATTGGACACCGACATCTGACTGATGCGCTTGAAGCCAATGGTATTGCTCGATTTGTGCTGGTAACGTCGTTAGGTTGTGGTGACTCTTGGCAGTATTTGTCGGAGCGATCTCGAAAAGGGTTTGGCGCAGCGGTTCGTGAAAAGTCGTTGGCCGAAGCTTGGCTAACCTCGAGTTCTCTGGATTACACCATCTTACGTCCGGGTGGCTTGTTAGACGGCGAGGAGACTGGCAACGGTGAGCTGTCCCAGCAAGTCGAAGTTCATGGTGTGATTTACAGACAAGAAGTGGCGCGCCTTATTGAAGCCTTGTTAACCAATGAAGCGAGCATTGGGCAGATCTATCAGTGTGTTGATCCTACGGTTCAATATGGATAACGCTGTTAAGTCTGATTTTTAGTAAAGCCTTCAAGCTATAAAGCTATAAGCTTATAAATCCCTGAAGTCGTTTAGCTAAACTAAGCGGCTTTTGTTTGCTTCCTTTGTTCTCTCTAATTCCTGCCTTTCTATTCTTTTGCTGTCTCTTTCTGCCTTTTTCTCAGATGAGAGTGGCGCTCTCTTAATCTAGATTAAGTTTTCCCTAGTTTATTCTCTGTAGTATCCGCCTGAATCAGTGCCCATGCTTAATGGGTAACTCGCGCAATACGATTTTGAGAGGAAGACACTTGAGCACTTTGTTTACAGAAACCCACATTGGCAAGATGACACTAAAGAACCGCTTCATGAGAAGTGCAACGTGGGAAAATATGGCCACCGAAGACGGGCATATGACAGATAAACTGTACGCTATCTACGAAGAGTTGGCTCAAGGTGAAGTCGGCCTGATCGTGACGGGTTACGCGAACATCGTTGAAGAAGAAAAGCCGAATGCGGGCATGATGGGCATGTATAACGACTCATTCATTGAAGAGTATCAAAAGCTCACTCAATTGGTTCATGACAATGACTCTAAAATCGTCATGCAATTGGCATACGGTGGCACAAAGACCACGCATGATCTTGGCGAGCGAGTGATCTACGCACCAAGTGAGGTTCCAGAAAAAGGAACTCAAACACTAGGCAAAGCGATGACCAAACGCGAGATTGACTACATTGTTGATGCCTTTGCTCAAGCGTCATTGAGAGCACAAAAATCAGGCTTTGATGGTGTTGAGATTCATGCTGCTCACACTTACCTGATTAATCAATTTTTAAGCCCTTATTACAACCAACGTGAAGATGAATACGGCGGTAGCCTAGAGAATCGCATGAGATTTCTGTTAGAGATCTATACTGCGACGCGCAAGCTGGTGGGTGATGATTTCCCTATCTTGGTTAAGCTTACAGCTTCGGAGTTTTTTGAAGGTGGTGTCACCTTCGACGAAACGCGCTTAGTTTGTAAAAAGCTTGAACAAGTCGGCGTTGATGGCATTGTCGTATCAGGTAATATTCATGGCAAGGCAGACACTATGATTGGCGAGTCGCACGATGGTTTTACTATTCAAGCTGAAGGCTACTTCCACGAATATGGTCATGCGATCAGCCAAGACGTTAATATCCCAGTTATCACGGTTGGTGGTCTAACGGATTTTGATGCTATCGAAGCGATTGCAAACAACACAGGTATTGAATATTTCGCGCTTTCAAGGCCGCTGCTTTCTGAACCACATTTGGTAAAGCGTTGGAAAGAAGGGGACAGAAGCCCTGTTGAGTGCGAAAGATGTTCAAAATGCCGAACTAAGCGTGGCAACTTCTGTGTCGTGAATAAAGACAGAAAAGTACAGCTTGCTCGTATGTAATCGCTGAACCTAGCTCCAAGCGTGAGCCGAAATTTATAGCCGAGCCTATGTTTGATCCTGTGTAATCGCACAGGCTCTATTCATTCCGTATTCTATGAAACGAAATTTGAAACCTTATTAATCACATCTGACTGTCAAATGGGTGCGATTAAACAGATACACTACACCTGTAAATTATCCAACCAAGTTATCGATAAAAACTGAGCAAACTTTGAAACTACTTCCTCTTCTTAAGCAACCTCGAATCCACTGACGCCTCTTTAGTTTTAGCGGCATTGCTATGATTTAAGCGTGATACTCACTATTTATCCCGGTGAACCCTGTGTTTATGGGGGTGCTAGTTTGTGCACCTTGGATTTGCATCGTCGAACATTTTGATAGTTAACGAATAAAACTAAATAGATCATTCAGAGGTAAAAATGCAAAAGAAGCATTGGTCCAAATTCGAGTTGTTGCATGAAGTCGTAACCAACCCCAATATTCATGTAAAAGGTCAACACAGTTATTACAGCGATTACTGGGATAACGGTTTTGAACAATCGGTAGTGCGTTATTTACACGGCGACGAAGTCAGCCGCCAGTGGGAGCCTCGATGGGAAATCGACGAACTCCATATCGGTGATTATGTCTGTATTGGCGCAGAGGTTGTGATTTTAATGGGCGGCAACCATACACACAGAGTTGATTGGTTTTCACTGTATCCATTTGTGGATGTTATCGACGACGCCTACATTGGCAAAGGCGATACTCACATTGAAGATGGGGTGTGGTTAGGCATGCGAGCGATGGTGATGCCCGGTGTGACGATTGGCGAAGGCGCTGTAGTTGCAGCGAATAGTGTGGTGACTAAAGACGTCGCACCCTACAGCCTTGTCGGTGGTTCTCCAGCTAAAGTCGTCAAATACCGCTTTGATGAGTCCGTTATTGACGAGCTCATTTCATTCAAAATATACGAGTGGCCCTCAGATAAATTTGAAGCGCTGAAACCGTATTTATGTAACCCAGACTTTTCAAAGTTAAAGCAGGCGATAACGGATTACGACAATTGTTTGTAAGGAGCACTTGTAACGAGCATTTGTAAGGTGCGTTTTTAAGGTACGGGTATAGCCACAGATTTGTGTAGAAAGATCTGTGTCATATTTATATTGAAAAACACGTTAAATCAGTCCGTTACCTTGCAATACTCAACATGGTGTACCAATCTTATTTCATAAGCATGGATAAGGATTGTGTATGCCCGCAAGTTCAATGAAAAACAAAGGGGTGGTGGGGAAAGTCCTACTGCCTTCTTTACTCATAAATCTTCTCTCTCTCGCCGTTCCGTTAACGGTTTTACAAATTTACGATCGTATTTTACCTAACCAAAGTTACGGTACTGCCACTTTGTTGTTGGCGGGTGCAGCGTTGGCTGTTGCCATGGAAGCATTAATCCGGTTTGTGCGTACTTGGCTTTTGTCAGCCGCGGCCAGCAATACCGAGAAAGCGACCTATCAAACCTTGGTTGAAAGAGTAACAACGGCTTCATCAGGCCATCTTCGCCACATTGGTGTTGGCGGCGTGGAAGAGGGGCTGGGCTCAGTATCAAAAGTCAAAGATTGGTATTCCGGTGGTGTGATTGCAGGCTTTATTGATTTGCCTTTTGCATTGATCTTCTTGGGCTTGGTGGCTTACATCGGTGGTGAGCTGGTGGCGATACCTTTGGCAGTTTGGCTGATTACTCTTGGAATCGTTTGGTTATCTTCTATTCGCGTTAAAAGCTTAAGTGAAGAGGCTTCCCAAGATGAGCAGGAGCGAAAAGCGTTCTTGATTTTACTAAGCCAAACCATTCAGGGAATCAAACGCCAGGCCGTTGAGTCTCGAATCTTCAATCAGTTCAAATCCCTCAATAATGTTCGCTCTCAGTCTAAAGCGAGAGAAGAAGAACAGAACGCCTTCGCCCAAGAATGTATTCAGCTTGCTGCATTAGCGACGTCAGTTTTACTGGTGATTACGGGGAGCTTGTGGGTGTTGGATGGTCAGTTAACCACAGGTGGGTTGGCGGCATGTTCTATCTTATCGGGCAGAGCGGTTGCGCCTTTGAGTGCACTGGTTGGGGTTCGAATCAAGCTTAATTCAATACACAGTGCCAATCAGGCAATAGAAAAATTGAATGACTTGTCACTATCTGAGTTTTCAGATTCTGAGCAACCTGAGACCCCTTTATCTGACTTTGAGACGCTGGAAATTAAGCAAGCGACCGTCGAAAGATACGGTGAACTTGCTTATGCAGATGTCACACTGAATAAAGGTGAGTTGGTATTGTTAGAGAGTGAGGATCGCCACACCAACAGTCATTTATTGTCGTCGATTGCAGGTATTGATGATCTAAAAGCGGGTGAGTGCTTCATTAACGGAGCTGCCGTTTCAATCGCATCGGTAAGCAACATTGCAGCCTACTGTGGCGTTAAAGGACAACTGGTGTCGGGGACCATTCTTGATAACTTATGTGGCTTTGACCCTGAGAAAACGCAAAGCGCCAGTGACTATGCAAAGCGTTTGGGTTTAACCAAAGAGATTACTCGATTACCCGATGGGCTCGAGACACAAATTGGCCATACGAGTGCTTCTTTGTTGAGTATGGGTAACGTGAAAATGCTCAATATCGCGGCTCAATTGGCAAGTGATAAACCCATAATCATGTTAGAAAGGCCTGATTCTTCACTTGATTTAGACGCCCTTGGAAATCTAGCTCAGGTGTTGGAAGAAGAAGTGACGGCAGGGCGCACGATACTGATGGTGAGCTACCATTTGAAACTTCGAGATTTAGCTAATCGAATAATTACAGTGAAAAGTCGAGCTATTACCGAACAAAGTGAGATCAATCAGGAGGCCGTCGTATGAATCGTTTAGATGCTAGCAACCGTGCAGATACGGATGGTCGACAAGAGGTGATGAACCATTTAGAAACCGAGAGTCTTTCCGTCCTCAAGCAGTTGGAAGTGAATGCGAATATCCAATTGTTCGCACATCAATGGGTCGATGAGAATGGCATTGAATCAATAGACGATATGTTTGCCTTGTTCGACAGGCTTGCACTGCCTTATCGCTTGGTTGCCAACCTAGATGAAGTTGGTGAACATAAATTGGTCTTACTGGTACTTGGTGAACATGAGCTGGTCTCTGGTCATATAGAATCGAAACAGTTTATTGCTTTTGATGCCAATGAAGACATTGCCGATATACCACAGTTTTGCATTGTTATCGAAGGCCCGCCACTAGAGAAAGCTTCTCCTGATTGGGTTGGCGAACGGTTACATGCGTTTCGTCCTATCATTCCTAAATTGCTGTTGGTCAGTTTTATCACTAACTTATTTGCACTTGCTGTTCCATTCATCACGATGTCGATCTATGACCATGTGATTGGTGGTGATGCAGGGCATGAGCTGCAAGGTATCGCCATTGGCGCGGCGTTGTTGTTTGTAATGATGGGTTGGTTAAGGACATTGCGTAGCCGAGTATTTGCTTCAGTGTCCAACCGAGTGAGTCGTGAGATATCCCAATCCCTCGTGCAGCGTCTGCTAAGAAATAGCTATGCTCAAAATCAGCAAACAGCATCTTCTAGTCAGCAAAACCAAGTGATGTTGTCGGAGCGTATTTCAGGTGTGCTATCAGGACCATTAGGAAATGCGTTGTTTGATCTGCCATTCATTCTAATCTTTGTACTCGCAATTGGTGTGTTAGGCGGGTGGTTAGTGCTGGTTCCGATCGTCTCTTTGGTTCTGTATTACCTATTAGCTAAACGTTCGATACGTTCGAGTAGTAAGTGCTCAATGCAATCGACGGTAGCAGGTACGAATCGTCAAAACATGACCAATGAACTGTCATCCAAACTTGCCTTTATTCGCAGTGCTGGGTTTTCAGAGCACTGGATCCAACGTTTTCAAAAGGCCAATCTGCTTGCCTCTACAGTGACGTTCAATCAAGCAGTTCTGCAAAGTCGATACACCTCTATTTATTACTTTATCGGAGTGGGCTCAACATTGGCTGTCATGGGCTTAGGTATTGGACTTATTTTCGAACAAGTGATGACACCCGGTGGTTTGATTGCTTCAATGATGTTGATATCTAAAGTGACGGGTCCCGCTCAGGTGTTGGCAAACAGTGCGATGCGTTTTAACAGCTTTAATCAATCCAAATTGCAAGTGAACCGTATCTTGTCTCAGCCGTCCGAGCGTGAATTCAGTTACCAGCATCACCCGTTACCTGTGGTAGCGCCTAACTTGAAATTAGACCAAGTGACACTGCGTTATCCTAAACAGAGTCGCCCCGCTTTGAATGGTGTGAGCTTTGATATTGAAGCGGGTGAAATTGTTGCGATTACTGGCCCTTCAGGAAGCGGTAAATCAACCTTGATCGAAGTATTGTCTGGTTTACAACCTATCCAAAATGGCATGGTCGAGCTTGAAGGCGTTAACCTCGTTCAATACGACCCGCAGCTCTATCGCCACTGGTGTTTCATTCGAGCAGCTTATCCTGATTTGCTTACGCTGAGTATTCGAGAGTGGCTAAACGACGGTCATAAAGTCGAAGATCAGAAAATGATCTCTGCGATTGAAATGGTCGGCGGAAAGCGTTGGTTCGAGACATTATCAGGCGGGCTCGATACTTCCATCAGCAGTATTCAGCCGGACAGTCTTTTTGACATGTTGTCTGGCAGCGTCGCGCAGATCCTCATTGACGCGAAAGCGCTGGTTTATGACTACCCAATGTTCTTAATGGATAATCCTGTGCCTGATGCTCACCCAAATGCTAAACGTATATTTGGTGAGTTTGTGCAGTCGAAAAAAGGAAAAGCAACGGTGATCTACACGTCCCACGACCCGGATTTAATCAAGCTTGCCGATAAAGTGGTGGTATTAAATGAAGGTACAGTGGTTTATGCCGGTCCATTAGAGCCGGAGCAGTCTTCAGAACCTCAAGCTTCCCAAGGAAAAGAGGCGTCTGCTCAACAAAATGCAGCCCAACAAGAACAATCAGAGTCTAAGCAAGGAGTCGCTAATGACTAAACAATCTATCGAGAAGGGCAAGCGCTACGGTGAACTTGTTGAATCACAAAATACGGCTCGTACATTGGCATTGGCGACATGGTCGGTTGCCTTATGTGTTATTGCTTTTGCCACTTGGTCTGTAGTCACTCAAGTTGATGAAATTGCAAAAGCCAAAGGCGCTGTGATTCCTGAAGGCGAAAAACAGGTACTACAAAGCGCGATTGGCGGTAAATTAAAGCAAATTCTCGTTAAAGAAGGTCAGTTGGTTGAGAAAGGTCAGCCACTTGTTGAGTTTGATGCCACTTTCCAACGTACCGCTCTTGAAGAATTGAAGTCTCAACAAGTGACGCTTCTAGCCAGTGTGGAACGTATGAATGCGTTGCTTGAGCAACGCGAGCCTAACCTTGCTGAGTTCGAGGTCGATTATCCTGAGATTGTTAGCCAACAAAAAGCTCAACTGAACGCGCAGAAAGCCCTCTACTTCCAAAAACGTGTGGTGCTTGAGAAAGAGAGCGAGCAAATTGCAGAGCAACTTCGGAGTGTAGAAAAGGCCTTGCCGAGTTATGAGAAAGAGCTAAATGCGACTAAGCAAGAGTTGAATATACTAGAAAAGGGTTATAAATCGGGCAACATTTCACGCTTACGTGTGCTTGAAATGCGCCAAAAGCTGGCCAGCATAGAGCAGAAAATCGAAGAAGCTCGTGGTAAGAAAGCTGTGTTAATCAAGCAAGCAGACAGTACAGAGCAAAAAATTGAACAGCTTTTAGCAGAGGCGAAGGCGAAAGTCAGCGACGATCGTTCTAAAGCAGTATCTGACTTATCAGCATTGAATGCCAGAGTTCGTTCAAGCCAGGCTAAATTGACGAACACTATGTTGGTGTCACCGCTACAAGGCTTGGTGCAAAGCCTGCCAAGCACCCAAAACGGTGGTGTTATTCAGCCAGGTGGCACTGTGGTTGAAATCGTTCCTGTTGGTGGGAAAGCTGACTTTAAAGCTCGTTTATCGCCAAGAGATATTGGTTTTGTGAGTGTAGGGCAGCCGACTCGAATCAAGATTGACGCGTTTGATTACAGTCGCTTTGGGGCGCTGAAAGGTGAGGTGGAAAGTATTTCACCAACCACCAGTCAAAGCGAGCGAGGCGAGATTTACTATGAGGTTGTGGTATCGGTTGAAACGCCGTACTTCCGTGATAATCCTGAGAGCTTTTCAATTCTGCCGGGTATGACGGGGGAGGTAGATATCACGACGGGCGAGAAGTCGGTGTTCCAATATCTTTGGAAGCCAATTTATACCAATATCAGTGTTGCATTTGGTGAAAGGTAACTCAAAGAATCACAATCGTCTCTTTGTTCAGAATGATACAAGAAACAACTATTAAAAAGGGAGCACATAGCGTGCTCCCTTTTGTTTTACTTCACTAATGACCAACTACCAACCATTAGTTATTTGGATCTATGTCTGGTAGTCCATCTACGTCGTTGTGATGATGGTGTTCATCATCTTGGTTATGGTTATTGGTTGTATCATGGTGTTCAAGTGCATCCGACATATCTAAATGCGCTTGATCGTAATCTACCGTATGTTGTTGGTCGACTTGTGCAAGCACGATGTCCATATCCGCTGGCTGATCGTGAACCGTTGTCGATGTCGCATCGGGGTTGATGCCTAGGGCATCCAGATAAGCGGCTGCACCATGATGACTGGTTTTCTGATCTGGTTCTTGATGGGTCTGCTGGGTTAAATCTAGATAAATGTCATCGCTTTGCGTGACCATAACATCCGACTGGGAAGTCATATCTGGTTCATCATGTTGAACTGGAGTTGGCGGCGGTGGAGCAGGGTGTGATGTATGGACGACAGGAGTGATCGTCATATCAACCACCTCGGTTCCAATTGTCAGCTTACCACTACCTCCTGGACCATGACTGAGTATCTGGATATTCACGTGGGCGACTACTTCATCTTGATTTGTCCCTTGCAGTGCCACTTCAAATTTATCTTCATGTTGACCGATACCTGAAGTGCTGCCATGTGGTCCGGTGTGAACTTGAGCTTGCTCTTGGTAATGCAATTGGCCTGTTTGAGGATCAATGGTTAAAGTTCCATATTGTCCTTGATGGCTTGTTACATACTGTCCATTCGGTAAATGGATTCGCCAACCGCTTTGTGCTGTTGGTACCGGAGTTAAAGATGGTAACAGTGGTGGTACCCCAAGTGTGCCAGACACTTGGTGGCTTCCTGATGGCGGTCTGACAATGATCGGTTCAGGAATAGCGCTTGCAGCAAAACCTTGGCTACCTGCGGTATTACCGTGTTCGTCAGTCATTGTTGCTTGTACATTAGAACCCGGGTGAACTTCAATTTGTATTCCGTGCTGTAGAGTATGAGCATCTAATACATGATCCTGACCGTTAACGACAAGATGCTCACCGATTTTGGCATCACCAGGAGGCGTAACGGTTGCTGTGATCGTGTTTGCCTGTCCTCGGGCGATTTCAGCTTTGCTGTATAAGTTGTCTGCCCCTGCGTTTTCAAAGGTAATCGTAGGAACGCTAACCTGTGTATCGACTTGGTAAGTAACATCTGCAGTGGCATGAGCGCTATTACCTGCGGTATCTGTTACCGCTACTGATGCCTCTATTTTTTGGTCAGCATCAGCAATGAGTTCACTGCCAGGGACGGCAATTGAATAGTGTCCTTTTGCATCGACCACGCCAGTATGCTGTGTCCCATTTACATCTAAAGTCACAATGTCGCCTGCATTATAATCGCCAGAAACGGATCCGGTGATGTCAATGGAGCTGTTGGATTCTTGAGCATTAACCACATTATCGGCAGTAATTGGGTCTGTTTGAATACCGACGTGTACTTGTGTATCTATGTGGACGGAAAGAAGCGAAGAGGTAGCCGGTAGCACTGACGAAGGGGCCAGTGTTTTGGCGGATAGATTATGATCGCCCTCCGATAAGCCGCTTACTGCAACACTATATTGGCCAGAAGCATCTGACACCGCGTGTCCAACCGGTGTTGAACCATCGTAAATCGTCACTTGTGAATACGGAATATCAGTATGTCCGGTAATCGTTGGGGTCGTGTCATTGGTCAGGTTGTCGGTGTTTGATGAACCAGAATCGCTTGTTGATGCAAGATCCAGAGTCACCGTATTCGTTGGCGCGACGTTAGTGCCTGAAGACAAGGTTGGTTGCGTCGCGGTTACCGTAGGTTGTTGAGGTACCGTCGTTGATATGACTAGACCACCCGTTGGTGACATGGTGACATGTCCCGAGGCATCAAAGGTGATGAATTTCGAATCTTCAGTATGGCCGTCGCTGACTTTTACTTCAAACACGTCCACACCATGATAGGAGTTGGTGGCAGAGTTATAACTCATTCCTGTGATAGACGTATTTGGTGTGTAGATGTAGTCACCAGTATTTGGATCGACGGACAGTGAACCGAATTGCCCCGCAGAACTCACGACAGAGAAGGTATGAGAGTCAGTAACATCCACATCAGTCTCTGTTAATGTACCTGTAGTCGATGATGCTTGGTTGACACCGAGAACCGGTGCATCGTTGGTTCCGGTTATCGTAACAGTCACCTCATGGGTAGCAGTACCATCTAAGGAAGTCACGATATGCCTTTCAACTAACTGTTCGCCACTTCCGAGCTGCTGAACGACTGAAGCATCCTTATCAATACTATACTTCCAATCGTGACCTGACACGGTAAAAATGCCACCATGGACTGTTGTCACCGTTTCAGCCTTGAGTTCCTCTTCAGAATGGATTGTCCCCTTATTATCAGCATCGCGAACTGTAACAAGGCCATAGGTTTCTAAATTATTATGATTGATGTCAATCGAGTTGTCTTCAGTTACAGCTGTGTGACTCATATTCCCCACTGCAGTTACGATTACATCCGTTATTGTGGCTTTGTCATTACTCCCATTAATCTGTATCTGAACCTGCTGAGGTGTACCGTCAATACCATGTACGGTAAAAATTTCAGTGATATGGTCTTGAGCTCCGAGCCTATTGAAAAAACCAATTTTGGAAGGTGCAGGCTCATAAAACCAACTTCCATCTTTATGGATTATTAAATGGCCATAAGCTCCTGTCAGAGTACTTTGTAGAAATTGATTGGCTTCGCCTCTATCAACATCATTACTTGTTAACTGTCCCTGAACTCTTTGAGGAAAATAAGTAGCATCATCATTATGAGGAATAATATGGTCTTCCGTTGAGACAACATAAGTGTCACCGCTAATTATCGCCGCATCATTTACCGCTGTTAACATAACAGAAGCTGAAGTAGACACCGAGCCACTGTGTCTATCAGTAACATCATAAGTGAAGTGCACTTGTCCGTTATAATTAGGGTCGGGGTTAAAGGTAAAACTGCCATCTGAATTTGATACCAAGCTACCGTGGTCTGCAGTCAAGTTTTCAACGTGTAACCAACCTCTATCGTTAGTATCAACATCTGTCGCATTAGCGATTAATTCAGCTTGTGTAATATGTATTGAAGTATCTTCCTTACCTGAAGGTAAAGAGACCTCACCACTAACGGTTGGTGCATCATTATTGCCATGTACAACAACCGATACGCTTTTCGATACATGGCTACCATCAGTAGATACTGCCTCAACTGTAAAGTGTTCCCAATACTCGTCACCGTCTCCTAATTTTGTAGCTTTACTTTGGTCAACGTCATAATGCCATTGTCCATCTGCACTTAGGTGGAACGTACCATACTGGCCATTAAGGCCTGCTGTTGGTGTTTGTGTCCAACTCACCGTATCGTGAAGGTCGACATCGTGGGCTATTACGTTGCCGGAAACTGAAGCACCTGTTTGGGCATTTTCTACGACATGGCCAAGTTCTGACTTGGAATCGATTATGATCCCATCCTCTGTGCCGTTTACCTTAACCGTAATAGGAAACTCAGTACCGTCGGTTGCTATTAGCTTTATAGATTCGGTTAATGATTCACCATGCTTTAATTCTTGAACGTGAACATTATAATTGTCGCCAATATAACTCCAAGAATGCTCACCTTTGTGAGATCCACTTGCGATAGTATGGAACTGGAATTTGCCATAGGGAGTCGTAACATCTAGGTCACTGCCTATATTCCATGTGTATTGTTTGCCTGCAAATTCGACAGTGACTTGAGTATTAGGGCTGTCTACATCAGTAACTTGTAGCGCTTGCCAATCTACAGCATCCATAATATGGGAATTCGTATAAACAAGAGTGGCTACATCTTCAGTTGCAACACCATGATCAATGCCAGAAATAATGGTTTTGTCATCGACTGCCGCAAGTGTCGTACTCGCTCCGGTATGCGTAACACCGCCGTGCGCATCTTTTACATCATAAGTGAAGTGAACCTGACCGTTATAATCCTTGGCAGGTGTGAAGGTGTACGTGCCGTCAGGGTTAAGATGAACGGAACCGTGATCAACATTCAAGTTAGCCACCGTCAATAAACCCACATCATTGTTGTCGATATCTATTGCATTGGCGAGCAGTTGCGAAGCGGTCAAGGTCATGCGTGTATCTTCAACGCCAGCAGGAAGCAGTGTTGCTTGTGTTACGACTGGGGCATCGTTTGTACCATGGATAGTGACTTCAATCGTGTGTTGGGTGCCATCACTTGAATGAATAAGCACCCGATCAACTAAACTCTCGCCATCGCCTAATACTTGGATATTGGGCTTAGTTGTATCAATGACATATTCCCAACTGCCATTTTTATCGATGCTTAACTTACCCCCCAGCTGGCTTTGATAAGGGGCCCATTCAGGCTGAGATGCTACTTTGATAAAGCTTTTAAAGTCAAAATGATCTTCACCTGTGTCTGGATCACTAATACTTAGCTGCCCTGTGGTATGAATCATATTTGGCAGCCAACTTACAGGTGTATATGGGTCGATATCTTCGGTCACACTACCGGTGTCGGTACCTGTTATTACAGCTACATCATCCACAGCATTTACCGTGAGTATCATTCCCGATAGTGCGGCTTTTCCCGTACCAGTATCTATCGCTTGTGCATTATGATTATCCATAATTGCATAGGTAAAGGTGACCTGCCCATTGAAGTCTTTTTCTGGCGTGTATATAACACTCTTACCATCAGGTGACAAAACAGCAGTTCCATGATCGACATGCAATTGCTCAAGATGCAATGTATCACCATGGTCAATATCTTTCGCTGACATAAAACGATCCACGGAGATGGTTATGGCTTTATCTTCATCTGTTGTGATAGGAGATGGTCCGCCACTTAGATTACCGTAGCCAGAAAAGAGCAGTTCTGGGTTGTCATTTGTTCCATGAAGGGTAATCGTAATGAGCTGTTTGGTTCCATCTACTGTTGAAACTTCATAGACAATATCCTTTGTCTCTCCTTCTGCCATATGTTGGACTAAATAATTATTTACACCATAATGCCAAGCGCCACTGGGAGAGAGAATAAGCCCATCGTGATTTGTATTGTAGGGGTCATCAATCTTTGTTACAGAGGTAAAGTGAGCCTCTCCACCATCTGGGTCCACCACAGTTAAATGGCCCTGAACAGTCAGTTGAGCTAGGTGTGGAGTAAGATGGTCTTCAGTAATATCTCCAACATGTTGTCCACCAATTAACGCTTTATCGGCTACACCTTGCAGGTTCATATTTGCACCAGCAGCAGTTACCCCACCATGTGCATCTTTCACATCATAAGTGAAGTGAACCTGACCGTTATAATCCTTGGCAGGTGTGAAGGTGTAAGTTCCGTCATGATTGTCGCGGATAGAACCATGGTTCGAATGAAGGTTAGCGATAGAAAGCATGCCTGCATCGTTGTTATCTACATCAATGGTATTCGAAAGAAGTTCTTTCGTTGTGAGTGTTTGCGAAGTGTCTTCTTTGCCAGAGTTGAGTTGTACTTCTGAAGAGCAGTAAGGTCTATCATTGTCTCCATGAATAGTAATTACGATGTCGTGAGTTGTGCCATCTTTAGATTGTATAGTGATGGTGTCGGTTAAAGTTTGCCCTTCACCAAGTTGATCTATAGTGGTGCCAATCGTTGTTTTTTTATTACCAACCCAATCACTACTTCCCACTGTTACATCGTAATGCCAAGTTCCATCACTGTTTAATAATAAGTGGCCATATTGGCCATGGTAGGAGTTATTCCAAGCGCCGCCTTTAGGGTCAAATTGGGCTTCACCACTATCAGGATCAACTATATCCAACTTGCCATCAGCAGTTATTGCATCTTGCCCTAGTTTCGCCATGCCAGGATGAGCATAGTCTGGTGACCTATCGCCATAACTGCCATGTCCTTCATCGACATCACCTGTGCTAACACCGCTGATCGTCGCAGAGTTATTGGCACCTGTTATTGTGATCGAAAGGTTTTGGGTGCTGCTAGCGTGGTGTTCATCGGTCAAGGTTACAGGAATTGTGAGTGTTTTTGTTGCTCCCGATGCTAACGACAGGTAGGTGGCATGACTGGGGTCGAAACTGTAGCTACCATCAGGGTTAAGAACTAAGCCATCAACCTGCGGTGCGCTGTAAGTCAATGTCGCACCTGTATCAATGTCGTGCCCAACCATTTTTCCATTTAAGAGGCTACCTCCTTCAACAACGGAGTGAGATTGCGCATTGATGACAGGGGCATCGTTAGTGCCGTTAATCGTCACTTTGATCGTTGACGTTGTGCCATCAATAGACGATACAGTGAAGGTCTCTTCGACTTTATCGCCGACGTTCAATTGATTAAACGCGTTGTTGGCAGTGAACGTCCAATGACCATTGGCATCAATAGTCAGGTCGCCGTTGGTGCCTGAAATAGAATCCGGCGTGAACGCATTATCTGGATTATCCACGTCGGTGCTGGTTAGGGTGCCTGATGTGGTTACCGCTTTGTCGGTTTCATTGATGGCAACGGTCGCACTGCTGACAGTAGCGGCGTCGTTAGTGCCGTTAATCGTCACTTTGACCGTTGACGTTGTGCCATCAATAGACGATACAGTGAAGGTCTCTTCGACCTTATCGCCGACGTTCAATTGATTAAACGCGCTGTTGGCGGTGAACACCCAATGCCCATTAGCATCAATAGTTAGGTCGCCATTAGCTCCAACAATGGAGTCTGGCGTAAACGTGTTGTCTGGGTTGTCTACATCGGTACTGGTTAGTGTTCCTGAAGTAGTTAGCGCTTTGTCAGTTTCATCGATAGCAACGGTCGCACTGCTGACAGTAGCTGCATCGTTGGTGCCATTAATCGTCACTTTGATGGTCGAGGGTGTGCCATCAACAGACGACACCGTGAAGGTTTCTTCGACCTTATCGCCAACGTTTAGTTGATTAAACGCACTGTTCGCGGTGAACGCCCAATGACCATTGGCATCAATAGTCAGGTCACCGTTGGTGCCAGTAATCGAATCGGGTGTGAAAGTGTTATCTGGATTATCTACGTCGGTACTGGTTAGTGTTCCTGAAGTAGTTAGCGCTTTGTCAGTTTCATCGATGGTAACGGTCGCACTGCTGACAGTAGCGGCGTCGTTAGTGCCGTTAATCGTCACTTTGACCGTTGACGTTGTGCCATCAATAGACGATACAGTGAAGGTCTCTTCGACTTTATCGCCGACGTTTAACTGATTAAACGCGCTGCTCGCGGTGAACACCCAATGCCCATTAGCATCGATAGTCAGGTCACCGTTGGTGCCTGAAATAGAATACGGCGTAAACGTATTATCTGGATTATCCACGTCGGTACTGGCCAGCGTTCCTGATGTCGTTACTGCTTTGTCAGTTTCATCCACAGTGACCGTTGCGGTACTGACCGTCGCTGTATCGTTAGTGCCGTTAATCGTCACTTTGATAGTGGACGGTGTGCCATCAACAGACGAGACAGTGAAGGTTTCTTCTACTTTATCGCCGACGTTTAATTGGTTAAACGCGTTGCTTGCTGTGAACACCCAGTGCCCGTTGGCATCAATAGTAAGGTCACCGTTGGTGCCGGAAATGGAACCCGGTGTGAAGGCATTATCTGGGTTATCCAAATCTGTACTGGTTAGCGTGCCTGACGTGGTTACCGCTTTGTCAGTTTCATCAATCGAGACGGTCGCACTGCTGACAGTAGCTGCGTCATTAGTACCATTAATCGTGACTTTTATGGTCGAGGGTGTGCCATCAAAGGACGACACAGTAAAGGTTTCTTCGACTTTATCGCCGACATTCAATTGGTTAAACGCGCTGTTGGCGGTGAATGTCCAATGGCCATTGGCATCAATGGTGAGATCACCATTAGATCCAACAATGGAGTCTGGCGTAAATGTGTTATCTGGATTGTCAACATCGGTACTAGTCAATGTTCCTGAAGTAGTTACCGCTTTGTCGGTTTCATTGATAGCAACGGTCGCACTGCTGACAGTAGCTTTGTCATTAGTGCCATTTACTGTGATAGTCACTTGATGCGGCGTGCCATCAGCAGAATGAACGGTGATGGTGTCGGTAGCGGTTGCTCCGTTGCCCAAAGCTTGAACGTTAGGATTTGTATTATCAAGATCGTACGTCCAAGAACCAGTATCAGTCAGATGAAGCGTACCAAACGAGCCTACGATATCGGTGTTGGAGAAGTGTGCCTCGCCAGTATCCACATCCGTTACCGCAAGTGTGCCCGAGGTCTGAAGTTGGGACTCTTCGGTTACCAAGCCGGTACTGGTTCCGCTTATCACGGCTTTATCATTGGTGCCGTTAACGGTAATAGTGATTTGATGGGGAGTGCCGTCAGCGGAGTGGATGGTTATGATGTCTGTTGTCGCAGACCCTTTACCAAGAGCCTGAACTTGTGGATTTTTATTATCTAGATCGTAGGTCCAATCGCCATTGTCTTTAAGGTGTAAAGTACCCAGTGTCCCCTTGAGGTCGGAATTAGAAAAATGTGCCTCTTTTGAGTCGATATCGGTGATGTTGAGTTGGCCCGAAACCGTTAGGTCTTTATCTTCAGTAACTTGGCTCGAGCCATTACTTCTCCCGATAGCGAAAAACGAACTTGGTGAATTTGCTGTACTACTCGTGATTACCGCATGGTCGTTGGTGCCATTAATCGTAACCGTAACTTGATGTGCTGTGCCATCGGCAGAGTGAACAGTGACGATGTCTGTCGCAGTTGAACCTTGGCCAAGCCCTTGAACTACAGGGTTATTGTTATCTAAATCGTATGTCCATGCACCGTCTTTTGTGATGCTTAGCGTACCGAAATTACTAGTCACTTGTGAGGCTTGAAAGTGGTCTTCTCCAAGATCAGAGTCCGTTACTGAAAGCTGCCCTTGAACTTGTGTCGTTAAATCTTCAGTTACTGTGCCAGCATCCACACCTGTGATAACGGCGTTGTCGTCGTTCCCACCAATCGTCATGTCGATGGTTTGCGGTGTGCCGTCTTTGGTGTGAATAGTGAAGCTTTCGTGCAATGAAGTGGCTGCGGTTAACGCTTGAACATTCGAAAGAGAGTTATCAACTTGATACTGCCAGTGTCCATTAGCATCGATAGTTAATGAACCATATTTACCTGAGATAACTTCTGGCGTAACCGAACTTTCACTTTGGTCAGGGTCAACGACGTCAATTTTACCGTTCGCATGCAGTAAACCTTGTGAATCTATATTGTGGTCTTCGGTAACGACGCCGGTTAAATCTCCGGAAATACTTGGTGTGTCTTGCCTACCCGCTACTGGTATCTGAACAACGATGCTCGAGCCATTAGATAGATGTAACGCAAAATGGTCAGTACCTTGTTGGTGCTGATTCAACAGGATGTATTGAGGAGAATTCGGATTAAGTACAAACGTGTATTGCCCACTCGCATCCACATGAAGCTCTCCGTAGGTACCTTTTATGATTTCTGGCATAAAGGTAACGGGTAAAGCGGGCGTCGTAGGCGTATTCGAATCAGTCGGCTGACCGTTACTCCCTGAGGAGATAGTCGGCATCGATACCGAAGGAATGTAATGGACTTGCGGGTGAGAAAGCGTCGATAAATGATGAGAAGGAACCAAGTGAGAGCTCGAACCATGGGCGGCATGACTTGCACTTAAGGTTGAGTTTACGTCGTTGTCACTAGTCTGAGCTTCTTGGAGAGCAACCGCTGATGAGTCCGCCTTGCTATGGTCATCGGTGACATCTTTTTCGGTCACGTTATTTGCGGTTACTTGATCTGCAGCACCGCTGGGATTGTCTATAGTCTCGGCAGCTGCGTGTTTAGCCAATGATGGCAAAATCATCATGAGTGATTGAAAAAGTGGGATATTAACTTTTAGGTGTGAATGCAGTCTGAGCTTCTTTTTTTTTGTTGGTTTCTGTTGTTCTAGCTCGTTACTTTTCTTATTTTTGGTTTCTGTATTTTTCTTGTTGGTTTCGACGTTTTTTTTGTTAGCCATCTTTATCATCCGTGAATCGTGGTTGCACTATCTTAAGTAAAATACACAGATCGAGGTTTCGCTAGCTAATTGGATAATTTTTAAAGAAAATTTCCTCAAATCAAACAATTCTCTCAATTTAATGCAAAAAGGTAATTGAACCTTTTCTGGTCTATCATTCAAATGTACAAAGAATTATATTGACCTTACCCTAAGGGTAACGTTTATAGTTGCGGTGTAAATTCAAAGGTAAGCTATGACAAACACATTCCGAAAAACTTGGATTATTGTTTTCAGCATCATTGCGATGTTGATGTCTAGCTATGCCTCAAGCTCTTCAGCCATGATGGCTAATATCATGGCAACGCAGATGATGTCGAATAAGTCTATCTGCCAGCACAACGATTCGCCGAGCGTTCCTGATGCCGCAAATCAATTTGCTGCCGGTTGCCATGTGACCGTTACCGATTCAGACATGAGCGATCATGTTCATGCAAGCACGCCGAATGGCGACCAGTCTGTTCATGGAGCTCACTCTGCCCATGATGACCACGCTATTTATGTTGAGCTGTCTGCTGATGACAAGATGGCTTCGCATCAAGAATTAATGGATGCTCACGGTGAGCATGTGATGGGCAACAACTGTTGTGGCGGTTCGGATTCTACTCATAGCTGTTGCTATTCTGTTTGTTCTACCGCATCACACACAATTCAGGCGCTTCAAGCCAACTACCAAATTTCCTCTTCATTCGCACCTCATCATTCTGTGACTATTGGTCAAAAAGTGACTCGTGCACAATCTTTGTTACGCCCACCTTCCGCATAAATCTATATCTAAAAATACAGCTCTATCAGTGAGATAAATCTGATAAGTCATTCTTTTTTATGCGCTAATTAGCGCTAGATATGGACATTCATTGTGAATATAAAACCAACAACCTCTGTGTTTGTAATGAACACGAGCTTAGTGGTCGCTGCTGCCTTAATTTCAAGCTCTGCTTTTATTTCAGGTAGTGCTTTGGCTGCGGCTCCTGTTTCTACACAAGTTGATCAGCAAAGCTCGTCACAGCAACTCAATACACTGATTGAGATTGCTTTAAGCGAAGATGGAAATCGCAAACAGTACTTTGCTCAGTCTCAAGCGATGCGAGAAACGGGCATTGCGAGCGCAACCTTAATGGATCCGAAATTGAAAGTCGGATTTGGCGGACTGCCAGTCGATAGCTTCCAGTTTGATGAAGACCCGATGACCAATATTTCGGTCGGTCTAATGCAGCAGTTTGAGCGTGGCGATACGCTTAACCTCCAACAGAAAAAGGCAGGCCAGCAGGCTGATGCTTTAGCTTTGCAGGTGCAAGCAAGAGAATTGACGGTTGCGAATAGCATGACGCAGCTTTGGCTTGAGTTAGGTTATCAGCAAGTCGCTGAAGGTGTGATGCGTGAAAATCGACGCTTGTTAGTTGAGCTAGAAAACTATGTGCAGACCAATTACTCGATTGGTAAAAGTGAAGCGCAAGATCTGCTTAATGCTCAGCTTCAAGTGAGCAAGCTTGATGAGAAACTACAGGCAAACCAGCAGGTTCAGCGCCGTTTAATCTCTCAGCTTTCTGAATGGTTGGGTTCTGATTGGCTAGGCTCTCAGGTTCTTGATTCTCAGGGAACACTGAGTGCAACTAACCAAATCGATTGGTCGTTGTTGGAAAGCAAATTAGCGACCAATATCGATTCAACTAAGCACTACCAGCTATTGACTGACCATCCTTTGGTTAAGATCTCCGATGTCAGTATTTCCTCCAATCAAACTCAGGTTGAGTTAGCCGAGCAAGCTTATACCCCGCAGTTTGGGGTGGAAGTGATGTATGCCCACCGACAAGCGAACAACATGGCTGGCGAACCTGCTTCTGATCTTGTGAGCGCTTATCTAACAGTCGATATCCCTCTGTTTACAGGGAACCGACAAGACAAGAATTTGTCTGCGGCGCAGTACCAAGTTGGCGCAGCTAAATCTCAAAAAGACACCTTACTTTCCCAAATGAACGCGCAAGTGAACGCCTTGCTGGTGGACAGATCAAACCTGAACCAGCGATTAGAACGCTATCAAACGTCCTTGCTTCCTCAAACCGCAGCACGAATCAGCGCGGTTGAAAGGGGCTATCAAAACAACACCGCCCAATTTAACGATGTTATTGCAGCAACGGCAGACGAGCTTGCTCTGAAACTAGAGCAACAGCGTTTGATCACCGACCTCAACATCGTTAACAGCAAGCTAGCCGCGTTAGTCAGTGGTTTTGAATACCAAGTAAACCAACCACAACTCAACTCAAGCGCAACTAAACACACAGCCAATCAATAAGGGAATAGACAATGAGTTCAGTAAAAGTAGCAACAATCGCTTTATTGGTCGGTGGTGCATTGGGTTTTGGTGTGAACCATTTTCTAATTAATCCAGCACACGACATGTCAGCAATGGCAACTAGCACAGAAACCAGTGACGAACCTTTGTATTGGGTTGCGCCAATGGACCCAAACTATCAGCGTGATAAACCGGGTCAGTCACCTATGGGGATGGATTTAATCCCTGTTTATGCCGATGACTTAAGTGGTGGTTCAGACAAAGCAGGAACTGTGTTTATCGATCCGTCGGTAGAAAACAATCTTGGTGTCAAAACCGCACAAGTCACGAGAGAAGCGCTATCACCACGCATTGAAACGGTTGGCTACGTGGAATTTGATGAAAGTGCGCTATGGCAAACCAACGTCCGCGTTTCTGGTTGGGTGGAAAAACTCTCCATCAACGCAGTGGGTGAGAAGGTAAACAAAGGTGATGTGCTTTTCACACTCTATTCACCAGAGCTTGTTAAAGCACAAGAAGAGTTGATCAGTGCTTATAAAACGGGTCGTAAAGGTTTGATCAAGGGTTCGACTGAACGCTTAATTACCTTGGGTGTTGATAAGACTCAAATCCGCGCTATTACGCGCAAAGGCAAAGCCTCGCAAACCATTGAAGTCAAAGCGCCAGCCGATGGTGTCATCGCAAGTCTGAATATCCGAGAAGGTGGTTACCTTTCACCTGCACAAGCGGTGATCAGTGCTGGTCCTCTAGGCGAAGTATGGGTTGATGCCGAAGTGTTTGAACGCCAAGCACACTGGATCTCGTCGGGCAGTAATGCAGAGATGACACTGGATGCGATTCCCGGTAAGGAGTGGCAGGGCAATGTTGATTATGTTTATCCAATCCTAGATCCGAAAACTCGAACTTTACGCGTTCGTTTGAAGTTCTCGAATCCTAATGGCGAACTCAAACCGAACATGTTCGCCAATATTGCGTTGAAGCCAATCAGTGATGATGCCGTACTTACCATACCAAGATCATCGGTTATCCATTCAGGTGGAATGACTCGAGTGGTGTTGTCCGAAGGTGAGGGAAAATACCGTTCAGCACGCATTGAAGTAGGGCGTGAAGCTGGCGAGAAGATCGAGGTGTTGCAAGGGCTTGAACAAGGTGAACATATTGTCACCTCTGCGCACTTCATGTTGGATTCTGAATCTAGCCAATCCGCTGATTTGTCGCGAATCAATGGCGTTGAAGAGCAAGCCGAAACAGTTTGGGCAAAAGGTGAAATTGCAGATGTGATGCAAGGCAGTCGTATGGCGACCATCAATCACCAACCTGTACCTGAATGGGATTGGCCGGGCATGGTGATGAATTTTACCTTCTCAGAAGGCTTAGATATGGCTGACGTGAAGCGTGGGCAAGTCGTTGATTTTGAAATGATGAAAACAGAGTCAGGTCAGTATGAAGTCGTTGATTATAAGGTCAGCGAGCATCAAATGGCGGGCGAAGTGTGGGTGAAGGGAGACATCACAATGCTGATGGCAGACTTCGGAATGATCACGGTAAATCACAAGCCAGTGCCTGAATGGGATTGGAAAGCGGGCGAAATGAACTTCCAAGTCAGTGATGACCTCGATTTATCCGAGTTTGCCGAGGGTCAAAGTGTTCGGTTTCTAATTGTGAAGCAAGGTTCGGATTATGTGCTCAAGTCTCTCGAATCGACGAATAGCACGGGTGAGGGCGAACTATGATCAATGCAATTATTCGCTGGTCTATTAGCAACCGCTTCTTAGTGCTGGTTGCCACTGTAGCCATCGTATTTGGCGGCTTATACAGCGTTAAAAATACACCGGTCGATGCCATTCCTGATTTGTCAGACGTTCAGGTGATCATCAAAACCAGTTATCCGGGGCAAGCGCCACAAGTGGTCGAGGATCAGGTGACTTACCCATTGACCACCGCCATGTTAGCTGTGCCAGGAGCTGAAACGGTTCGTGGCTACTCGTTCTTTGGTGATTCCTATGTCTATATCATCTTTAATGACGATACTGATATGTACTGGGCGCGTTCACGAGTGTTGGAGTACTTAAGCCAAGTTGCACCTAACTTGCCATCGAGTGCTAAGCCAACACTAGGGCCGGATGCAACCGGTGTGGGCTGGGTTTACAGCTACGTGTTGCAAGACAAAACTGGTCAGCACGACTTGGCCGAACTTCGAAGTTTGCAAGATTGGTTCTTAAAGTATGAATTGCAAACCGTAGAAGGCGTGTCTGAAGTGGCGACCGTTGGCGGCATGGTGAAGCAGTACCAAGTACAGATTGAACCTGCCAAGTTACGTGCTTACGACCTAACGCTTCAACAAGTCAACAAGGCAATCCAAGATGGTAATCAAGAAACCGGTGCGTCTGTGGTCGAAATTGCCGAAGCCGAACATATGGTTCGTACGACCGGCTACCTCACAAGCATAGAAGATATCCAATCTCTGCCATTAAAAGTAACCGACAAAGGCACGCCGCTGCTACTGGGCGACATTGCTGACATTAATCTTGGCCCGCAAATGCGACGTGGTATCTCTGAACTTAATGGTGAGGGCGAAGCGGTTGGCGGCGTTATCGTGATGCGCTTTGGTGAAAATGCCAGTGAAGTGATCGACTCGGTGAAATCCAAACTCGCTGAGCTGCAAGCCGGCTTACCTGATGGTGTCGAGATTGTCGCGACTTATGACCGCTCTACTTTGATTGATTCTGCGGTTGAAAACCTTTGGAAGAAGCTAGCTGAAGAGTTCATCGTGGTCGCCGTGGTGTGTGCGCTGTTCTTGTTCCATATCCGCTCGTCGTTGGTTATCGCACTAAGTCTACCTGTCGGAATCTTGGGTGCATTCATCGTCATGCATTGGCAGGGCATCAACGCCAACATCATGTCTCTTGGCGGAATAGCGATTGCGATTGGCGCCATGGTGGATGGTGCCATCGTGATGATCGAGAACGTTCATAAACACATTGAACGGACTCCGCTCACTGACAAAAACCGTTGGCAGGTGATTGGTAAGGCAGCAGAAGAAGTTGGCGCACCGCTGTTCTTCTCTCTGATTATCATTACCTTGAGCTTTGTGCCTGTGTTCGCGTTAGAAGGCCAAGAGGGCAAGATGTTCTCGCCACTTGCGTTTACCAAGACGTATGCAATGGCGGCAGCGGCGGGTTTGGCTATCACGCTTGTGCCTGTGCTAATGGGTTACTTCATTCGCGGCAACGTGCTACCTGAACACAAAAACCCAGTAAACCGTAGCCTAGTGGCGATGTACAAACCGCTTCTGAACCTCAGCCTAAAATATCCCAAGGTGATGATTGTTATCGCACTTGGCTTAATGGCGTCTGCTTATTACCCAACCAGTAAGCTTGGTAGCGAGTTCATTCCTCCTTTGGACGAAGGGGATTTGATGTACATGCCAACCACGTATCCGGGCATCTCAATAGGTAAGGCTCGTGAGTTGTTGCAACAAACTAACAAGCTCATCAAAACCATCCCAGAAGTCGAAACCACGTGGGGCAAAATTGGTCGAGCAGAGACTGCAACCGATCCTGCACCGTTAACCATGATTGAAACCGTAATTCAGCTTAAACCACGAGACGAGTGGCGTGACGGCGTCACTACGGAGTCTCTGCGTAAAGAGTTCGATGATCTGATTCAGTTCCCAGGTTTGACCAATGCGTGGGTTATGCCAATCAAAACCCGTATTGATATGTTAGCGACTGGTATCAAAACCCCAATTGGGATCAAAATCGCTGGCCCGGAGCTTAGCGTGATTGAAGATATTGGTTCGCAACTTGAACCCATCCTCAACAAGGTTAGTGGCACTGCTTCGGTATATGCCGAACGTGTTGCGGGTGGTCGTTATGTGACGATAGACATTAAACGACGCTCTGCTGCGCGATATGGCTTGAGCATTAAAGAAGTGCAACAGGTTATCTCGACTGCGATCGGAGGAATGAACGTGGGTGAAACCGTAGAAGGTCTAGAGCGGTATCCAATCAACGTTCGTTACCCACAAAGCTATCGTGATTCTGTTGTTAAGTTGCAGAACCTGCCGTTAGTGACACCAAACGGTGCGCGTATCGCCCTCTCGGATGTCGCGGATATTCGTTACGAAGACGGGCCTCCAATGATTAAGACGGAGAACGCTCGTCCTAATGGCTGGGTGTTTGTTGATATCGAAGGGCGTGATCTTGGTTCTTACGTGGCAGAGGCGCAAAAGATAGTCACCGATCAAATCGTCTTGCCTGCTGGCTATTCACTGGCATGGTCTGGTCAATATGAATACATGGAGCGTGCGAAGGAGCGTTTGAGTGTCGTTGTGCCAATCACCATCGCCATCATTATGTTGTTGCTCTACCTAAGCTTCCGCCGTGTCGGTGAGGTGATGATGATCATGCTGACATTGCCACTCGCTATGGTTGGTGGTCTATGGCTGATGCATCTCCTCAATTACAACTTCTCGATTGCGGTAGGTGTGGGCTTCATCGCTCTTGCCGGAGTCGCCGTTGAGATAGGAGTGATCATGTTGGTCTACCTAAACCAAGCATGGCACTACAAAAAGCTCGATGCAGAGCAGAACCAACAAACAATTCAACAAGCTGACCTCACTGATGCCATCCGTGAGGGGGCAGGGCTGCGTGTACGCCCTGTGATGATGACGGTTCTCACTGTGATCATTGGTCTCATTCCAATTATGTATGGCGAGGGAACGGGGTCTGAAGTGATGCAGCGAATTGCCGCGCCGATGATAGGCGGTATGGCATCTGCACTACTACTTACCCTACTGGTGTTGCCTGCAATCTTTAAGCTTTGGAAACAGCATGAGATTACGCATAGCCAAAACGAGATAAACAAATAACGTACTGATTATTAGCCCTTACTTACTATCACAGAGTGAGTAAGGGCGCATTACACGAATATCAAAAACTAACGAATTAAAAACTGAATTATTCTAAGGAACGACCATGAAAAAGACACTTATTGCGATTGTACTGACGTTAACTACTGCAACGGCTTTTGCTGAAATGGACCACTCAAATATGAACCACTCAAATATGGATCACTCGATGATGAAGAGTGGAGAGATGGATCATTCCCAAATGGACCACAGCATGATGGAGGATGGAAAGATGGACCATTCAATGATGAATATGGAAGGCATGTCTGAAGTCGGTATGCCTGCGACAGGCGCAAAGCCGGATAAGGTGGTTCATGTTCTACTAAGTGACGATATGAAAATCACATTTAAGAACAAGGTTGAAATTGAGCCGAACGACGTGGTGCAGTTCGTTGTGATGAACACAGGCAAGATTGATCATGAATTCTCGATTGGTTCTGCATCAGAGCAATTAGAGCACCGTGAAATGATGAAAAACATGGGTAATCACGCTCATGACTCAGGCAGTACAGTGACGGTAAAGCCCGGTAAAGCGAAGCAATTGCTATGGCATTTTCATGGCGACAACAACGTAGAGTTTGCGTGCAATATCCCAGGTCATGCTGAAGCGGGTATGCTGAAAAAAATTGAGTTGTAGTATCGATTAATAAAGCGCACCAGACTTATATTGATTAGTTTGGTGCGTTTTCTTGTTTTTCTCGTATTAGACGATTAAGTTTAATAGGTAAATAGAAAAAATTTTTAGTTAGAACAAGTAAGTAGGAGTTTAAGGATGAACAAAACAGTACTCGTCGTTGCCGTATCAAGTGCTTTACTATCATGGTCTAATTACAGCATTGCTGCTAAACCTGAGTGGGCTGGTAAAGGTAAGCCCAATTTAGAAGAAGTCAAAACGTTCGCTGAGGCAAAAAAAGTTGAAGGCGAAATTAACGATCGTGAGAAGCAGCTTGATTCAATGATCGAAGAGAAAAAGAAGAAAGCCAAAAAAAGTAAGAATAAAAAAGATAAGCAGAAGCTAGATAAAGAGCTCGACGATTTGGAAGACGAGAAAGAAGCCCTCGAAGAGAGTAAAGAGAAGCTCAAGGATAAGAAAGAAAAGCTTAAAGATGATATGGATAATGACGAAGAAAAGTCGGGATTAGAAAAGCAGAAAGAAAAGAAAGCGGAACAAGAGCGTAAAGAAGAAGGAAAAGGGTCAGAAAAAGGCCAACAGCAGCGTGAAGAAAACAGCAAAAAGTGGTGGAACTTTTGGGAGTAATGCGAGGGCCTTACATCACCTATTCATTTCAACCAATCAGAACAGCTTTGTGTGACCGCTAAGTCATTGATTAAATACTGTGTTCAGTTAAAGATAAGCCTCAACCTGCCCAGGAATACATGAACTAACTTGGATTGGCTGAGGCTTATCTGTAGCTAGAATCACTGTAGCAAGATAGAAGTTTCAAGCAAGTGGTGTGCTTCACCGCTTAGGTGCGGCAGCTCTGCCATGATCTTTCTAAACTTGTCGTCGATTGATTCTGCTTCATTCAGTGATCGAAAAGCCATTACAGCTTGTTCAGGTTCGCTGTTCACATAACCTTTCAACGTATCTAGCTGAATTTTATTGGCATTCTCAACTTTTGCTAGCGCGACATTGATTGCTTCGATGCTAATCGTTAACTCATTGCTTTTAAACATTTTTTATTATTTATGGGTTATTGCTAATGCGCGCACATTAACACAATGATTTTGGCAGATATTGACCAAGATTATTAAATTGGAACAATTTTGAAAATCATTGAAAGTTGCTCTGCAATGTGTGATTTGGACAAGTGTAAAAATGTGAAACGATTTAAGGCGTTAATAGCTATGAATAGTCGATAGGGGCATAACCAATGTAAGTCAACGCAATATAGGTTTAATAGATATAGGTTTAAACGATATCGATGAAGATGGCTTAATGTACAGAGGGATTTTCTTGGGGAGCGGGTTGCTGAAAGAGATACACATAATAAAACTGGAGGAAGAGTTGGAGCGTGCAGCGGGAATCGAACCCGCATCATCAGCTTGGAAGGCTGAGGTAATAGCCATTATACGATGCACGCACATCGTGAAGACTGAACTAATATGCCATAATTAAAGCAAAAGAAAAGCATTAACTCATGCTTGGCGAGCTATTTGCATGACTTTTGTGCTATTTGTTTGATATCTACACAGTGGGCAAGGGCATCTTTAACAAAAGCTATAAAACGAAACACTATCGCCAATAGAAATACACCAGCTCAATAAGGTTTAACTTATTGTAACCCTACTAAAAAATAGCCATTTTTGCTGCCAAAGTATCCTTCTAACGAATATATAAAGATTTATCATTAGCTCGCGCGGCTTATGCTTTAAATGGTGCGCTATGTTTAAAAAAAGGGGGACAGTTTTATAACCTCAATCCACTTAAAGGGGATTTATAGTGTCCATTGCAATCAAAACCAAGATTATTGCTTGAAATACCGCTTCAGTGAATGCAAAAAGGCTCACCATTTAGAGAGCCCTTTTTCGTGGTACTACATATAGTAGCTATAAGTAAGCTTTAACTCTGTACCTTGACGGTTATGACCAAAGCTTTGCTCTGTGTCATCAAAGTACTCTGTGTAAGTTAACTTACCCCAGTGACGACGGTTACTGTTTAATGGCATTTGCAATACAGTATCCATTTGTAATTGGTTTACTGTGCCAACCGTACCGCCAAGATCTAAGCTGCTAAATTGTGGGTTGAGTTGAATGTGAGTGCCATTTTCATGCAGATAGATAGAGTTTAAGAAATTAAACTGTACCCCATATGTCATTTTATCCACTAGACCAATATTGCTGTAATCTTTGTTATTTTGACCTACCGCAGCGGCGATGATTGGGAATGATAACCAGTTTTTAAACGGTGTGTTCATGCGGATCAAGCCGCCTACGGCAAACAAACGATCAGAAGTTGCATTGGTAAAGCTAGATTCAATGTAGTCAAACGACATACCTAGCATAGGCGCATTGGCCCAATCAGTTCGCGTTACTTCGAAGTAACGAGCTCGAACCTGAGATAGGTTAAAATCCTCGCTTCCTACTTTACCATTGTCTTGCCCTGTCACAGTCAACGAGCCTAGGAATAGGTTTTCATTGTCTTTTGCGCCGGAAATCTGACCTTGCAGTTGAAGAAAGTCATTATCAGCTTCACCAAAACTTTGTTTACCATAAGTTGCACTTACAACTGAAGATACTTTTGTGTGATCGCCTGGATCGGGTGCATTTTCTTCAGTCGCATCTTGTGCGTTGGCAAAAGCAGATAATGGAAGCAATAAAGTGAGTAGTGGTAATTTCTTCGTTATTGGCATAGTAAAACCTGTTAGTTATTCAATTCAAGAATTTCACTATCACCTTAAGTAAATGTTTCGCCCACGAATAACCAAATAAAAAAAGATAAAATGATAAAAAGTAAGTATATTAATTAACTTGTTGTTTAATAATGGATAATTACCCTAATCTTACTTGGTGGGGTTCACATATCCGCTATCCTTTTCTTACTCTACCAAGAGAATAATTTATAATTTATAATTTATTTATTAAATGGTTAATCAAACCAATAGTTAGTTTGTTGTAGATCAAAATAATTTATCATTAATTAACAGTACTATTTCCTGTAATTTCTATGACCTAGAGGCCTCGGTATGACACAACCCTTTCTTGAACCGCCCATTTATCAAGTGGCAGGACTGCAATACTCTCCCACCTCCGGAGCCATCAAGAATGAAGAAGGTAAAGTGATTCGTCTACGGGCGCGTGAGGCCAATTTATTTACGGCATTAATTGACTCTTTCCCCGATATTTTGTCGCGTCAATCGATTGAAGAGCAACTTTGGAAAGGTTCTTATGCGACTAATGCAACCATTAACCAAACCATTAAAGCGCTACGTTTTTCCCTCGATGATGATCAACGCTCTTTAATTCGTACCATTCCCAAACAAGGTTATGTGCTTTCCAGTAAGCCATATATCCTTGAGTCTCACACTGCTCATCATATGGCGGGGGCGAAAGAGCCGGCTCCTGGTATTGTGCCTGACAGTACCGCTAACTCTTCAGAGTCAGTAACCTTGACTGACACACCTCAGAACAGCAAAGCATTAGGTTGGAGAACTTTTTTCTCAGGCAACGAGTTAATCGGTATCGGCGTAATAAGCCTATTACTATTCACACTCGGATACCTCGGCATATTCAGCCCGTCATTCGAGCGCATTAGCTATAAGGCTGGTGAACATTGGTTGTTATTTGATGCTACAAGCGAAGAAATCAATTCACTGAACCTCAGTGATGACACCCCATCCATTATTATGAAAAACGACAGTAATTATCGAATTTGTCATGTTGAAGAGGGGATAACGGTATGCAAAAATCAATAATCAAACGCGCTATTGCTGTGATGCTACCGGTTGTTGCTCTAACTATTGGCCATTATCTTCATGATCCAATCAAAGCACATAACCAACAGTTTGAAGGGGTATGGACGGGCCAATCTGTCATTCAATTTGATCAGCACACGATTGATAGCTTCGCAACCATGGTGGTTGATAAGGACAACATCCGTTTATCTATCAATAATAAAAGTGGCAACAGTAATTATGCTTTCGATGCCAAACTTGAACTGCACTATACCGACAAACAATATAATCGATTGCAATTAGTCGATAGAGAAGTCACCGGCTTGGAGCGATTTGAGCAAGAAACAGGTATTCGAGTTCCGGTTTCTGGCACCCTAATCGAGCTCAATGGCTGGCGACTAGAAGAGGATGAGATCTTTTTCAATTTCAATTCGCTTGGTGAAGATAGCATTTCATATGTGGTAAAAAGAAAGCGCTAACACACCACCCCAAGCAATGCTAAGTTTATGATATATAGAGTTTTATATATTTTTTCATCGCCATATTATTTTTTTTATTTCAAGAATACTTTTTTTTGTTGGATGAGTCGGTTCTTCGCACGGTTTAATGGTTGTGTTCAAAACTATTTGAAAAAACAACCTCCGAGCAACGGCTCTACAACAAATGAAGGTATCCCCAATGACGGTATCAGTTTCAACTAATCCAGCAGAAGAAAAAGTTGGCATGGCCAAGTGGTTTCCGCTTCTGGTTCTTCTTGCAGCTCAATTCTCAACCATGGCAGACAACACAGGTCTTTCTATTTCAACAGAAGCACTGATCGCTCTTCACGGTGCGACCATGCCTCAGATTCAAATGGCTAATGCTATGTATCCTCTAATTGCGGGTGCTGGTATGATTGCTGGTGGCCTTATTGGCCTAATCATTGGTTGGAAACGACAAATGATCATCGGTGCAGGTATCTTATCGCTTGCCTCATTTGCAGCTGCATTTGCTCCAAACATGGAAGTTTTGAACTATGGTGCTCGCGTTGGTTCTGGTCTAGGTGCATGTCTACTTATTCCTGCAGTTCTAGCTAATGTCGCTGGTATCTATAAGGGTAAAGATCAAGCGATTGCCTTCTCTGCTATCGCTGCTCTAGTTGGCTTGGCAAGTGCTTTAACTCCGCTTATCTTTGGCTTCATCCTTGATGTCGCTAGCTTTGGCGTTGCCTTCGCTGGTCTTGGTGTCTACTGTGCATTAGTTATGTTCGGTAGCATGAAGTTACCTGAGCTTCCAAAAGCCACGTTCAAAGGTAAGTTTGATATCGTTGGTGTATTACTTGCGGGTACTGGTCTACTGTGTTTTGTTACTGGTCTGCTAAAAATTGCAGAATGGGGTCTCGTTGCACCACTGACTGATTTCACTGTTGCTGGTATATCTCCGGCTCTACCTATGTGTCTTGTGGGTGGCATACTGCTAAAAGTATTGATGGTATGGGAACGTCGTTTTGAAGCTGCTGGTAACACGCCACTTCTCCCTCGCTCATATGTTGAAAACCCACAAGTGGTTGTTGGTCTAGTACTTTGTGCCACTATCTTCTTGCTCTTTGGTGCTACGGGCTTCATTAATGTCTCGTACATGCAGTTAGTTGCTGGCATGAGTGCATTCGCATCAGGCATGGCATTGTGTGCATTTGCTTTAGGTATGATGATCGGTTCTCTTGGTGCACCCGCCAAATTGGGCAACTTATCTTGTCAACGTATCTGTCAATTAGGCTTCATCATTGCAGCTTTAGGTACTGCATTAATGTTCTTAGGCTTTACTAAAGACGGCATTACATTCTGGCAATACATCTCACTACTCGTATTTGGTATTGGCGCAGGTTTACTAGCTTCTCAGGCTTCTATTGTTGTGACTTCAGCGCTTAGTGAGCAAGAAGCAATGCAATCAGGTGGTATCCAAGCAACCTCTCGTAACATTGGCCAGGCGTTCGGTGTAGCGATTCTTGGTACGGTAATGCTGTTCTCCCTAACAGGTGAAATCAAGAAGGGCGTTATGGACCACGACGCTATTTCAGCAGAAACCAAGCAGATGATTGTTGACACACCGTCATTACCATTCGTGTCAAATGATATGGCACTTGAGCTTATGGTAAGCGCAGAAGTTCCGGCACAAGAGCAACACACTGTTGTCGCTGTAATGGCAGATTCTCGCCTAACATCGGTTCAATATGCACTTTATACTCTCATTGCCTTAATGATGGGCGGCTTAGCTCTTTGTTCTAAATTACCAACTCGTTCGTTAATGGCTAACTCAGACTAAATTTAAAAGCCCCAACTCAGGTTGGGGCTTTTTCGTAGACACTTAAATGTCGGTATATCGACATCGGTAAAGTGAACTTACTGATGTTTACTCTTTAATCAACTATGGAGCCAACACCCTCTTTACGTTTATGCACCAAATACTGATTTTCAGCACAGGTGCAATCAATCAGTAGTTCACCAAGCAAAAAGAACAATAATTATGACAAATTCTATTACTGCCTCTCAAAAGCGTCTCCTATTCATTCTTTGTATTGCTCAATTTTCTATCTCGGCTGATATAGCCAACTTATCTATCGCAACAGCTACGTTAGTCACCCACTTTCAAACAGACATTAGTGCCATTAAAACCTTGGGGACAATTCAGCCTCTAGTTGGCGCAGCGTTAATGTTACCCGCAGGCCTTATTGGGCTATTTATCGGTTGGCGTATCATGCTCATCACCGGGGCTTTTATTGGTTTAGCCGCTTCTATCTTATTTATTCTTGCTCCTAATGTAGCTTTTGTCACCTACTTGGCTCGGCCACTGACAGGCATATCATCAGCACTGCTTTTACCTGCTATTCTAGCTCTAGTCTCTGCCCGATTTCCTGGTAAATCTCGTGCACTAGCGTTTGGTGTGTTAGCGGCTTCCGGTGGACTATCTGCCGCCGTCGTGCCGATGAGCAGTGGTTTGCTAATGGACCATTTTGCTTGGTATCTACCCCTGACATTTATCAGTGCCTTTTACCTCATTACCAGTTGGTTTGCTATTAAAGGAATCCCGCCAGTGGAGAATCCGCGTCCGAGCTCATTTGATTTTATTGGGGCGCTGCTAAGCTCATCGGGCATCGTTTTGGTGGTGCTGGCACTGGTCAAAGCACCCAGTTGGGGCCTATTAAGCGCCAACAGCAACGCTGATATTCCTACTTGGTTTACCGGCCTTACGTCATTAAGCCCTTCCTTGGCCGTTATAGCATTAGGGCTAATGTCACTATTTGCCTTTTATTTTCAACAGCGACAACGAGAAGCCCAGCAAAAAACAGCTTTATTACCGATTAGCTGGCTGAAAAATCGCCAGTGTCGAGCTGGTTTTCTGCTTCTTACCTTCATGTATATGATTTTAGGGGGTGTGAGTTTTATCATCATAACCTATCTCCAAGTTGCCATTTCATTAAGCTCTTCGCACTCAGGTTTTATTATTCTTCTGTTCTCCATTTGCATGATCGCGTTTTCAGTTATTACACCTTTGGTGTTTAAATCACTAAAGGCAAAGACCTTATGTTTAACGGCATTTATCGGTCTGGCTAGCTCTGCAGTTATTTTATTTTTTTCTAGTCAATCTCATCATATTTTGTCGCCTTTTTATCTAGGTATGCTGCTCACGGGTTCTTCAATGGGGATACTTGCATCACAATGTCCGGCCATCATCACCAATGCGCTTGGTGAAACCGATGCCGCTCAGTCGAGTGGTTTACAAGCCACCATCCGAAATATGGGTTTAGTGCTCGGGATTTGCTTGATTGGCGGGACACAGCAATGGGCACTAGAGCATACGGTCAGGCAGCACAGTGAACAATCGAAACAGATCTTTCCGGACCACTTTATCAGCCAGATCGAGCAAAGTCCGACCCTACCTTATTTAGACGATATTAGAATTGCCAATCTCTCTGATACTTATGGTATGGATCATCAGCAGCATGCGACCTTATTAACTCTTAATGCCCATTCTCGGCTAACCAGTTTTCAAAACGCTTTGATGATGGTGATTTTTCTTTCAGCATTAGGAGTGCTAACCAGTTATCGCTTATCTGTACCCGCTACACAGCAAGGCAAATTAAAGGGGGAGAGTGGCTAATAAACACATATTAATAGTCGTAACTTTAGAACTAACAATACGCGAGCTTGTGGTGTAACTATTTGAATTTATTGAAATAGAGTGGTGATATAAATTAAAAAAAAACCTAAAAAGTAGGAAAAACCCATTTCTATTTTCTCCGCATTTTTTATTGATTGGCTTGTTTATACAATTGCCATATCGACAATTAGGGCAGCGGAATATCAGACCTGTTGCCAACCCTATAATTTGATAATTGATTGAGAGATGCATTATGAAAATGGTTAAAGAAATGGCGGCATGCAGTGTTATTGGTACTGTGGTGATGGTAGGTTATGGAGTAGCTTGGGACTGGGTCACCGTAGAGAGTATTGGCATGGGCGCTATTTCTGCCCTTATCATGGCGGTGATTGTGAAGCTATCAGTGGCGTTTGAAAAAATGACTTCAGAATTTTGTTTAAAACAACGCTCATTAGCTAAGCCAAAGCGTGTGTTCACTTCGTGGTTGATTCTTGTTGGTTCAAAAGTCGCAGCAATGGGTGCTATTGTGATTATGTTTGGTGAGCAAGTGCAGTTTAGCGGACCGGCCAGTGGTGTTGTGGCATTCTACCTTACCATCATGTCAATTCTTCTCATTGAAGCAGTTATCGGTAAGGCATTCAATAAACGCAATGCTGAAGCGGTTATAAGCTAACGAGCCTATTATCTGAATTGCTTGACTAATACCAATCGTAGTAAATAACTGGTCACCCTCGCTTGTTAAAAACCTCGATAACTTCGTTAGAATTTTTGATTGTAGAATAACTACTTATCGAAAAATTCTGTCTTGTTCTCAAGCTTTTTTCGTACGCCATTTTTGAACACTTACTTACTGTGATTGGTATAAATATCATCGTAGAGGACATGGCGCTAACATTTTGCGCTGTGTTTCTCGTTTTCTCCCGCCTTGTTCTCTAGCCTTTTCCCACGCTATTTCTGAGCACTTACTGTAAGTGGCATCACTCGTGATGTCGTCGTAGAAAGTTTTTTTTGCTTGCTGTCCAATAGGGCCTTTGCCGCAATCATAATGTACTAATGAGTAAGACCATGAAGAACGTTTCTAACGCAAAAATAGTGTAGGGCGCTTGCCTAAGTGTATCGATTTACTGAATATAAAAAGATTTTATATCGGCATATTGAACTGGCATTGGCCTGTTTTGCTTGTTCCTAATATTTTAGTTGTTCATCCACTTTTTCTAATGCAGTCGGTAAAACTCAAACATGAGAAAAGCCAAATATCTCAGATGCTGCAATGGGTTTATTTGTAAGAAGGCAATGGGCAACAGACATGACGCTGGTCAGGTTTAGCTTGATCGCTATTATCATAGTAAAAAAGCCTAGCTCAAGAGCTAGGCTGATGTTTTTAATACAAAATTGGTGTATTGCCACAGGTATACCCTTTTATTGATGTTGAATGAAAAATCACTCAGAACATCAATTAGGCAATGGAAAGCTCTTCTTGTTTAACCGCTGCTTTACCAAGGTGAACGGTTACATTGCCGCCTAGCATGGTAGCGTGGACATGAATATCTTTAACTTCTTGTTTATCTACGCTTAGTACGTCTTTATCCAAGATAGCCAAGTCGGCCAATTTACCGACTTCGATAGATCCTTTCATGTTCTCATGACCCATTAAGTACGCGGCACCTAATGTCACTGCGTGAAGTGCTTCCTCTGCGTTCAAACATTCATCTTCGCCGTACACGTTGTCCGAGAATATACACTGGCGGTTCATGGCTCCCCACATCATAAACAATGGATTAACTTGCGTCACACCGTCATCACAGTGAATAGAGAAAGGCACGCCTTTTTTCACTGAACTCTTAAATGGATTTAAGCGTTTTACTAGCTCAGGGCCCACTGTTTGTTCTGCGTGTACATCGCCCCATACCGGTATATGAGTACCAAATAGGTTATGGCAAATTCCGATTGCTTTCATACGATCCATTTGCGCATCTGTTACCATTTGATTGTGCTCTAAGCAATGGCGTGCATTTGGCATTGGCGTGTCTACTTGTAAGCGTTCAATGATGTTAATGAGCTTCTCGGTGGTGCCATTGCCGTTACAATGAAACGAGATGTTGTAACCGGATTGGTGGAAAGGTAAACATTCTGCAAAAATGGTTTCTTCATCTTTGATAAGTGAACAACTCGGTTTGCCGTTATAGTAAGGAGCATCATCAAGAAGATTGGCGGTGAAGCCTTGAATTGAACCATCAGTACTGACAAATTTCACGCTAGAAACACTAAGACGATCGTTATCCGATGCTTTCATATCTAGCACTTCACTGGTAGAGAAGTTACTCACCAATGGGTAAGCTGTTATGCGTAATTTAAACGCCGGATTTTGGCTTAGCGCTTGATAAAGCGGCCATGGGTTAGTTGGCAATCCCATACCACAATCGGAAACCGAGGTAACGCCTAACGAATGCGCGATATTGGCGTAATCTATTAGCGTTTTCCCTATCGCTGCAGGATCAGTACCGTAGTTAAAAGCACCTTGGTTTAAGGCACGATATAGATCAGGTAGCTCTGCAATGTAACCAGTTAAGCGGCCATTTTCACGCATGACAAATTCAGGGTTATCTTCGAGGCTGTAGCCAACTTGTTCAAGCGCCATTGAGTTAAAGCTCGCTAAGTGACAACTGGCATGCATAAAGAATACGGGTGAATCATCAATCACTGAATCGATAAAATCACGATTAACCACTGAGCCATCGGTCATCAAAAGTGGGTCTAAGCCCCATAGATTTAACCACTCGCCAGTTTTCCCTGCGGCATCATGTTTTGCTTTAAGTTCTTTAAGCAAAGCTTTTAAAGTGTCTTCAGTGCAACACCCTTTTAGTAACTTACCTTCAGCACCAAGGCGATCATATTGACCGCCATATTCGAACATACCGGTAAACAGCGCAGCCATCAGTGGGTGCATGTGTGCTTCAATAAACCCAGGAACAATGGTTTTACCTTTGAACTCTTCATTTAGTGTGTGAACGATAGACTCATTAGCAAGAAAGGTTTCGGCTTGATCTTGGGTGCCAACAAAAAGGATTTTTCCATCTTGTACGACGATGGCTGAAGCCTTAGGTTGTTCCTTATTGACAGTAACAAAGTTACCCGTATATAAAACAGCTTCTTTATTGGCTTCTAGACCCGGATTTAAAAATGGTTGAGTTGTCATTATGTGCTCCACATTACTTAGTGTAGGGGGTAATCAAAATCAATTACCCACTTACTTTGCACATCGGCCACTTTTGGGTCGAGACTTTATAAGTCAATTAAAATTATAAAAAGTAATATTGACGAATCGAGTAGTGATGAAGATAAAAGTTAACTTAAAACAATGAGTTAAACTTATCCTGACGGTTGTGTAAAATTAAAAAGCAGCACCACTAGTGGCACTGCTTATCTATTTTGAATTAATTTTCACAAATTAATACTGGACGAAAGCTAAGCTTCAGCTGTTTGCTTAGCTTCAACCTCTGATGTTTGGTGCACTTGAATATCTCCACCTAGCATAGTGGCGTGCACTTTAATCTCTTTGACTGCCATTTTATCAACGGTTAATGGGTTTTGATCAAGAATGGCTAGATCTGCCAACTTACCCACTTCGATAGAGCCAATCATATCTTCTTGCTCCATCAAATAAGCAGCACCCATCGTCACCGCGTGCAATGCTTGCTCTGCAGTTAGACGCTCTTCTTCTCCGTAGACGTTACCAGAGAAAACACATTGGCGGTTCATTGCCCCCCACATCATGAATAGTGGGTTTACTTGTGTTACCACATCATCACAGTGAATAGAGAAAGGAATACCTTTCTTCACCGATGTTTGGAATGGGTTCATTGTTTTAACGCGCTCTGGACCAACAGTTTGTGTGGCATGAACATCGCCCCAAAATGGAATATGTGTGCCAAACAAGTTATGTAGCACGCCTAACTTCTTCATGCGATCCATCTGCGCTGGCGTTACCATTTGGTTGTGCTCTAGACAGTGACGAACGTTTGGTTGTGGGCACTCTGCTTGCATTTTTTCTATTAAGTCTAGTAACTTAGTTGTACAACCTTCACCATTACAGTGGAAAGAGATGCTGTAACCTAGTTTGTGAGCATAGAAGACGTCAGTCCACATTTTCTCATCGTCAAATTGGAAGTGACCATTTGCTTTGCCGTTATAGTACTTCTCGCCTTCTTCCAATACCGCTGTAAAGCCTTGAATAGAGCCATCAGTGTTTAGGTATTTTGTTTTTGTTGCAAATAGACGATCGTTACTTTGTGCTTTAAAGCCAGCTAGCTCTTCTTCACTAAAGTTTGGGACTAGTGGGTAAGCGGCTAGGCGCGAGCGGAATGCTGGCATTGTCGATAGCGCTTGGTATAGCGGGAATGGGTTATGAGGTAAGCCCATACCGCAATCAGACATCGTCGTTACGCCAAGACGGCTGGTGCTGTCTGCATATGAAATCATCGCTGCAACGGCATCTTCTGCTGTACCTAAGTTAAAACCACCCACTTTTACAGCACGTAAGATATCTGGCATTTCTGCGATTTCACCTGTTAGGCGACCATCCTTGCGAAATACAAATGCTTCGTTATCTTCAAGGCTAAAGCCTGCTTTTTCAATTGCAGCACTGTTAAAAGCCGCTACGTGACAAGATGCGTGCATCACCATCAACGGCGAATCTGAGCAGATTGCATCTAAGAAGTCACGGTCAATAACCACCTCTTCGGTCATTAGAAGTGGGTCTAGCCCCCACATATCAAGCCACTCGCCTTGTTTGCCTGCTGCGTTATGAGCATCAACAAAGCTTTGCATCTTATTGCTCAATTCTTGCTTGGTTAGGCTTGCACTTAATACTTCGCCGCCACCTGCACTGCGTTCAATTTGCCCCACATAACCAAAGCGTGCTGTAAATAATGCAGCTCCTAGCGGGTGCATATGCGCTTCGATAAAACCAGGAACAATGGTTTTACCATTGAATTCGTCATTCAGCGAGAAAGCAATCGATTCGTTAGCAAGGAAAGTTTCTGCTTGATCAACAGTACCAACAAAAAGAATTTTACCACTTTGTACCACGATTGCTGATGCACTTGGTTGTTGTTCATTGACGGTAATGAAATTGCCAGTATAAAGGACAGCTTCGTCGTTGTAGCTCAGACCCGGTTTAAGTTGTGATTGTGTTGTCATTATATGCTCCACATTGGTGTAGGGTTTAATCAAAGTTAACTGCCAGTTCACTTTGCCCCTATGCCCATTCGTGGTCGAGAATTAAGAAATGAAATAAAGATCGGGAAAATGAATAGAAATAATGAAAAATAGTGGCTATCAAAATAAATATAAACTGAAGCCCGCTAGCTACTATAATGGTCATTTATATCAATAGGTTAAGTGGTGTTAAGAATTTGGCGCATCATCTGTATTTACTGTTGCTCTCGCAGAGCGGGGCGATTAAAGAGTTATTTTTTAGTATTAAGTTTATTCAACAAACGATTGGCTAGGGGGCTATTTCATCTTTGTGCGAGTAGCACTGTCTTGAAGTTATAAAAAAAACTCAATCGCAACTTATACTTCAAGAGATAAATGACATCATAAGTCTAAATTCAATTTGCTAGTGCTGCTAGGGCGGAGGTCCCTTAATGGCTGTTTATGGGTTGGGTCGTGTGACCATAATTATTAGCAAAGTCTGTTGAGGTTTCATCGAGTAGGGACGTGCTGATTTTTGGTGGTCGTGTGAGACTGGCGGATGCGTGGTGTTCTAAGTAACACAGGTTTTGGCGAATGTTACTGGTCTGTTCAAGTTAAAAGGCAGTTTATTGTTGCCAATCTGACCCAATTTATTTCGACAAAACATGAATATACAACGGATAAGTTCTGTATTGGCTTTTTTTAAGGTGCTATCTAAAGGGGGGCTATAAAATTATTTATTTGTAAGAGAGAGGAGTCAAGAGGGCTTGGAGCGTGCAGCGGGAATCGAACCCGCATCATCAGCTTGGAAGGCTGAGGTAATAGCCATTATACGATGCACGCACATCGTCTTAACGAGTTTGATAATGCCACATCTAACTGAAAACGAAACCTTTTTCTTTCATTTTTATTCTAAGTGCTCGCATAACCACCACTCCGCTAGTTTTTCCATCATGTTCGGCATTTTCATAGTGAATAAAATGTGACTAAAATCTCGTTAAAAGGAGGGCTAGAAATATTAGTAAATGTCATGCTTATTTCTATGATAAATCTACCTTAATTTATAAACCTGTTTTAGTGGTGCTCAGTTGTCATAAATCTCATGAAAATTAAGGTATTTGGAGTGTTAACATAAACTGATTTTCATGCGTGTTTTGGCGCCCGTTAATAACAATCTAAATGCATAAATTTAACTTATCAGCAGGTCAAAACATTCAGTAAACTAATCCCAAATGAGTAGAGATATAGGCACTTCTAAGCCTTTGCAGAAAAAAGTAACGAGTTCAGTTGATAATTTACGCAAAAGTCTCGTCATTCCGTCTATCGTTTGGTACATTTGCCGCACATTTTGTCTCCCCTAAAATACCCATGCCTTCTCAGTTCCGAATTAACAAAATTGTTGAAATTGGTGACACTCTTCACCGCAGTGGCTGTGCTCCTTACAAGCTAGAGAAATATACTCAATTCTATGCAAAAAAGCATGGTGTTGACGTGATGATCCAAGCAACGCCAACTGCGATTAACTATCAATTTCCAGACGATAACAACGCCGTTATTCTTAAGCGTCTAAAGCCTGCGTCAATTAACCTGAGTTTGTTGGCCAATACGATCATTCGTATTAACCAACCGAGCAGTGAGCCTGTACCAGAGCCTGTCGGTTACTCTAAATTTGTGACTGCACTAGCCAATATGGGGATTCCGCCTGCGTATTTGATGCTGGTGGGCAGTACGTTGGAAGCTGTGGGCTTTTCTGCGTTATTGGGTTTGATGGTTTGGGTCTGTCAGCAAGTTCTTCATTCACGTCGCGCTATCGCGGTTGAGTTCATCTCTGCATTGTTAACGGGTATCTTTGTGGCGTTTCTGGCAAGTACAGGGTTGCCGATTCCGGTGTGGGCGTTGTGTATCGCCTCGATCGTCTTATTTGTACCAGGGTTATCCATAGCCAACGCATTAGAGTGTTTGGCGTTTAACGATCTCGTCTCTGGTACTAGTTTACTAGGGCAGAGTGCGTTAACGCTGATCAAGCTGTTTGTTGGGATTATCATGGGTCTCAATATTGGTGAAGCAATATGGGGACAAGCGGTCTCCATCGACTATACCAATGCGGTACCGATGTGGATGCACATATCAGGCTTGGTGTTGATCTCAGTATCTATCGGTGTGATGTTCAATGCGCGCCCTAAAGACATCTTGCTTGGCTTGCCAGTTGCGGTTCTTGGCATGTGGGGGCCGTTCTACCTCGGTTTTGATAGTGGTTGGGTTGTGGGTACTTGGGTAACCACGGTTCTTATTACTCTGTACGGAACTTGGATTGCCAAGAAGATGGAGCTCACAGGCTCTATTTATATCGTGCAAGGGATCATCATTTTGGTTCCGGGTAGCCGAGTATTAGTGAGTGCCAGCCAGTCGGTGTTTGAACAATCTATTTTGCCTATTCCAAGTATTGGTTTGTCGGCGTTATTCATGTTTTCTGCAATTGTGGCAGGGCAAATCACCGCTTACTCGATTTATTCGCCAAAAGTCGAACGTTAATCGGTTCCGCTTCCTAGGCCTTTAAACAAACACAGCTTAATGGCTGTGTTTGTTCGTTTTAGGTGCTGTTCTTTTCAACGTTAAGTTACGCTACCGAAAATTGGTTCGATTTGTGCTCGCTAAGCCTAACAAGAGTCATTAAAATGGGGACAAATTCTATTTAAATGAAGTATTAACGTATGTCTTTACCTCCTTGTCCGCAATGCCAATCTGAATATGTCTACCCAGACCAAAACAACCTGATCTGCCCTGAGTGTGCCTATGAATGGAATCCAGAAGAAGAGCGTTTAGAAAGAGAAGCCGCGCGTGTTAAGGACGTAAATGGCGTTGTATTGGAAAGTGGCGATAAAGTTACCTTCATTAAAGATCTAAAAATCAAAGGCAGTTCTTCTGTACTGAAAATCGGCACTAAAGCAGTAATCAGACGAATCAATGAAGGCAAAGATCACCAGTTAGATTGCAAGCTGGATGGTGGCGGTGAAATGCTTGTTACGGCGAAGTACGTTAAGAAGCAATAGCGGCCAATGGTATTGATCTATCATTGCCGTTCAATAATTCTGACTGGGACATTGTCGTAAATCTTCAATAGGTTTAAGTCGCTTCTTGGCATACTGGTTAGCCCATTAAACAATATTAATTGCCTGAGAATTAAGATGATTAGAGAGTACAACCCAAATGATATTGAAGCTGTTTTAGATATTTGGTTAACCGCCTCGATAAAGGCCCATGACTTTGTGGCTCCTGAGTTTTGGGAGTCGCAAGTGGCCAATATGCGTGACCTATATATTCCGGCATCAACAACTTACGTGTATCAAGTAGACGGTGAGGTTCGTGGCTTTTATTCGCTTTATGAAGGGATCTTAGCGGCGATCTTTGTCAGTACAGAACATCAAGGCAGTGGTATTGGTAAGCAACTTATCCAACACGCTAAGCTTGAATGTCTGAACTTGTCATTGAATGTGTATAAAGAGAACCAAGCGACGATTCAATTCTACTTGTCCCAAGGATTCTCTATTGTGAATAAACAAGTTGATGAACATACAGGGCATCAAGAATACACCATGCACTTAGCTTAGGCTTGATAGCTCAACCCGAAAGAGCAGTAACTAGGAATCGAAACTATATGGACATGGTCAAAGCTGATATTTCGTACTCAAGTGCCTTTCATCATTATGTGAATGCTTGCTCTGAGGATGGGTTAGTTATTTACACCGGTATTTCTGACAGTAGTGATGCGTATTTAAAAAGGCGAGTCGCTTATTCAAAAGGTGAGGAACTTCCAGAAGGTTGGACGCCTGCTTCTACGTATTTTTGTATCGACTCTGGTCAAATCCTTGGTGTGATAAGAGTTCGTCATGGTACCAGTGAATACATTCATAACGTTATCGGACACATAGGCTACGAGACTTTGCCACAAGCGAGAGGGCAAGGTATCGCAAGTCATATGTTGTCTTGGGTTCAACGTCACGTACTGACCGAAAACGCTATTATTACCTGCGAGTACGGCAATATTGCTTCGCAAAAAGTAATTGAGAAGTGTGGCGGGCAGTTCTTAAATACCTTTTACTCAGAGCAAGATAAACACGAAGTTCTACGCTTTCAACTAAACCCTAAATGAACACTGAAGCATGGCACCTTCCTCATTCTCACTTACTTGTCGTGAGCGAGCTTTTTGGAAATGAAGCCGCTGTTGTTTCTATTCATTGGTTATAGTTCATTGATTATTGTTGGAGATATTTTGAAGTATTCGACAAGACCCGCTCAGTCATCAGATTATGAATTTCTGTTCGAGCTAAAAAAGGCGGCTGAATTTGAGCCAATCAAAGCTGTTTTTGGCTGGGATGAGCAAATTCAACGAGATATACACGCCGAAGAGTGGGTAGAAGAACGGCCTGAAATCATTGAATATCAGGGTAAAGCGATTGGCAGTGTGTTGTTGCAAGACAAAGGTGATAACTTCTACTTTTGCCGATTCTTTCTACTGCCTGAATATCATGGCAAAGGTATTGGCAGCCAAGTTTTAACGGATTGCTTAGCTCAAGCAGCCAAACTCAATAAGCCTGTAGAGTTGTGTTATTTACAAGGTAATCGAGTTGGGGAGTTGTATTTAAGGTTTGGCTTCGAAATCACCTCGCAAAACGATCAGTTTGTCTATATGTGGCGTGAATAGTTTGTAATAATTGAGATTAACTCATTCCTTTAGCCTGTATCTCCATCAGATAGTTGCCTTCATCTGCCAACAGAGGACGTGTAAATATGAGAACTGTCAGCTGAATTATAAAATAATGCTAAATATATCAAGATTTTATCAATCTTTGTTTTCGGTCTGGGATTTTTAATGATAGGGTCGCCGAATAATTATATTGATAAGAATAAAGGCTTTATATGAAACATTTTCTGCCAATGGCTTTGGTAGCTAGCTTAACGGGTTGTATGACGTTACCTCATAATGCGTCGAATACTCTATCTGCTCCTCATGGAGATGGAGCTATTGGTATTACTACGAAGATCATTAAGGTTGGTAGTGTTTATCCGTGTGATACTTTTTCGATTCTAATGTACGAAAAGATTGGTGATGAACTCGCTCAAGAACCGGAGACGTTGAGAATGACAGTCTACGAAGATCTAGAGTACGTATTGTTTGATAATATCAAGCCAGGTAGTTACGTTGTTAAAGAAGCACGCTGCAATGTTCCAAGAGGGATCGTTGTAGACGGATATAAACGTTACCACTCTATCGAAATGTCGAGTGAGTACATGGTTAAACCCAACACATTGACTTTAACTGATGACCTAATCTTTGCTGCTCAGGAAACTGAGAAGGACTTTTATTTCACAGTTGAATCAAGTGAAGAAGTTTCCATTTACCTTGAGGGTCTGCTTGCGGTATCAGATACTATCGGTGAAGGGTGGAATATAGAAACTCCTAAGAGTCAGCAGCTCTAATCGTTCGTTGGCTCTAAAGTATTAGCTGCCTTAAAACTGGTTAACTTAGCTGGAAATTGTAAATAAACTCAATGGAACACTGTATCATTGAGTTTATTAGTTTTAGCTTCTATTTAAGACTTAACCGCCAATAGTGCTCCGAACGTCACTAAGCCAAATCCACACGCTTGATTAAGCCTTTTCTTTGCTCTCAATAGATGCTTTTGCAATGTATTCGAAGTAAACAGCATAGCGACAATTCCAAACCATAAGCCGTGAAGAACGATCATGTAAAGTCCATAGCCGAGTGCGACATGCTGGTTTTCTGCATCAGGTGAGATGATTTGGCTGAAGATGCTCAAGAAGAACAACATGGTTTTTGGGTTGAGCACGTTACATAAAAAGCCTTGGGCTAAATAGCGCCAAACATTGGTGCTTTGTTTTGCATCTTCCATCGGTGCAAGCTTGTTGTCCGCACTCAAGATACCTTTTAGCCCTAGATAAATAAGGTAGGCTGCACCTGTGTATCTGATCATGTCAAACAGCTGCTCATTCTGTGAGATTAAGTAACTGATCCCAAGCATTGAATAACTGATGTGAACACAAATCGCTAAACTCACACCTATTGCAGTCCAAATCCCTGCTTGTCTTCCTTGATTGACACTGTTTTTCAAAACTAAAACGAAATCAGCTCCTGGACTAATAACAATCAATAGTCCCAATACTGCTAGGCTTAACCACTCCATAATGACTCCAACTCTTTATATTTGATGAGCGAGTATTGTATGGTTTTTTATTGCTGCCTATAATCGAAATGAACTCCACCTATCTGTGAGAAAAAATCACACATGAGACATTTGAAAGCATTTCATATTTTCCACATAGCAGCGCATTCGAGCAGTTACAGTGATGCGGCGGATAAACTCAATATCACACATGGCGCAGTGAGTAAGCAGATCAAGGTATTGGAAAATCACTTATCTCACGCCTTGTTCTATAAACAGGGCAGGAATGTGTGTCTCACCAAAGAGGGGGAATTACTCAAAGGTTACACAGAGCAAGCGTTCCAAGCCTTGGAAACTGGAGTCCACAAGCTTAATCAGCTGAATCATCACGCGTTGGAGGTTTCATGCGAACCCACATTGACCATGCGTTGGTTAATGCCTCGACTCGGTGATTTCTATAACGAATCCGGAATTGATGTCCGATTGTCTACCGCAGGTGGACCTGTGACATTAGGCGCAACTGGATTAGATATGGCCATTCGCCGAGACGACTTCAACGTAATCGAGCATTATAAACAGATTCCGTTAGTTGAAGAGTGGGTTGGCCCTGTGTTCTCGCCTGATTACTGGCAACAGGTCAAAGACAAGTTAGCCGATGTAAAATTACTGCACAGCAGCACGCGACCAAACGCTTGGAGCCACTGGGCATCCATCACCAAAGATAGTGAATTTGATAGCCGAATGGTGCCGCAAGCTATTTCAAACCAAACCTTTGCACACTTCTATTTTTGCTTTCAAGCGGCCGTTGATGGGTTAGGAGCGGCTCTTGGCTCTTATCCATTGGTGGTTGATGATTTGAATAGAGGCAACTTAATCGCACCGTTCGGCTTTGTGCCTTCCGGTCATCAGTACATATTGCTCACACAAGATGACAAGCAAGATGAACCAGAAAGCCCGTTTGTGGTTTGGCTAAAGAATGAGTTGTCACAGTGTGTTCCAACCTTATAGGAACGACAGTCTCCGACCTAGAAGTGTGCTTGTCTTATGTCAGACTTTAGTTCGTTATTGTGGGAATCACTCAATCGGCAAAGACAAGACACCACCATTGAGTTCTACTTGGTTTAGCCATTCTGTTGGAATCGCTCCGTCTTCTTCATAGAAGCAAGCCGCTAATACCGCGCCAATCACGATCGCACGACCGCAGCTATCACCGCCACATAAGATGTTATCTCGAATAGCTTGTTTAAAGCTCTGAGCACCCGCAATGATGCGAATTAGTAGTGGGAACGCGGCGCTCAATTCACAATGCAATCCAAATTTCTTTGCAGCCTCAGTGATTGAAAGTTCAGGTTCTGCTAATGCTTCATCGATTTGATCGTGTATAAACTTGCTGCAGGTTTGTCTTACCATTTCTACCGACTGAAGCGGAGAGTTACCCTGTATCGCGGCTTGAATTAATAGAGTGATTGCCTGCGCCCATTCCACGGCTTTGTCGTTGTTGTTGGTCACTCGTACCGCACTCTCTACCATCGCGGGTAAGGTGTGTGAGGTATAAGTACATGCCACTAATGGAATGATCTTTGAGACTGCGGGAAGTTGTGTATCGTCTGCGCCACACGCAGCAATAGAGGCGTCCTCTAGTTCTAATTGATGGATGTTCAACAAGCTCATACGCGTTGCTTTATCAATGTAGCCTTGCCAACTACCACCAAAATCAAACCAGAAACGGAAATGTTTGATGTAACTCGCTTCATCGTATTCTTTATTGTCGACTAAGCTGTCGACCATCGCCAAGAGCTGAGCACCGTATTGCGATTGTTCACCTGCGGTTTTACCTTGGTGCGCAAAGTAGCCCTTGTCTTGGTAATCGAACTGATTCGGTGAGCGAAACTCTGGTTCAAAACCCGCCACGTGTAAGATTCTCTCTTGGTCATACAGCCAGTGCAGCCCCATTGAAGCGGCGTCGCCAACCAAGGCGCCAACAACAGCGTAAAAAGCTCTTTCTTTATGATTGTCCATGTTGAGTGATGTCCTTGAGAAGAATCAACGCAGTTCGATACTTTAAGTATAGTGATTAGGCGAGTATTTTGCTGTGTTTCTAAGAAGAAATATGAAGAGATAAATCCTGATTAGTCAATAGCTTAAACCAATCAGGTGAAATTGATAAGGGCAATGAATAGTCGGGCGAGTCGATACTTTTGATTAATGGTGTTACTGATGGTTAAGGTAGGCGCTAGAACGCTGCTCAATCACTTTGAATAGACGCGAAAGTGCAAAGCACAAAGTAAAATATACGAAGCCAACAATCAGCCAGATCTCGAAGATCAAACCGGAAGAGTTGGCCATCTCAGTACCAACAAAAGTCATCTCTTGGATGGAAATTAGAGACACAATCGACGTGTCTTTAACCAAAGATATTGCTTGGCCAGCCAATGGTGGGGTGATGGCAGTCAATACTTGTGGGCCAACCACAAATCGATACTTAGACAATGCAGACAAGCCAAGTGAATCGGCGGCTTCCCATTGGCCTTTAGGAATACCTTCTAAACCCGCTCGAATCACTTCCGCAATATAAGCCGAAGAGAGCAAACCAATACAAATAACACCAGATGCTAAGTTTTCCCAAAGGTTAGCTGGGCCGAATAGGAAACCTTGAACAGCGTTAATCTCGCCATTATGTTCACGTAAGATACTTTCTAAACCAAGTAATGGAATCAGTTGGTTAGAAACGAAGAAATAGAAGATGAAGACAAACACCAGTGGCGGAATATTTCGAACCAACTGGATAAAAATCAGTGCAGGCGTTCTGAAGAAAGCGATTTTGGAGTGCCTTGCGACGCCAAGTAATGTGCCAAAAGAGAGTGCTAACACCATGCTCCAGACACTCAAGCGCAGTGTGGCGATCAAGCCTTGGAAAAAGTACGGGACGTTACCTTCGGATGGCGGAATAAAAATCAGGGTAAACGCATCTTCCCAGCGCCACTGGTAGTTAATACCAACAGCAGAGCGATAATAAAGCCAGCCTGCAAACACACAAATGACAGCGAGTAACACACCATCTAAAAGAGTAAGGCGTTGATACCAAGGCTTCATATGAACGTTGGGCTTAGGTGTTGTTAATGCGCTAGTACTACTCACGTCATTCCTGTTTAAACATTAATTATTATTGGGTTGTTGCTTGGATCTAAAACGAATCAAATAAAGCTACTTAAAAAGGCTACTTAAATCGTCGATGAGAAGGCAGTGCAAACAGTGCACTGCCTTGATTCAGATTCGACAGATTAGCTCATATTAAAAAGTGAGCTCAACTTCAGATTACTGACCTTGAGCAATTTGATCTTGCCAATCCAGAGTAGAGAACCAGTACTCGTAACGCTCTTTCAACCAACCGTCTTCAGTACGTGCTTTGATCCATTCGTTGAAGAATTCTGCCTTGTCAGTTTCACCTAGGCGAACTGCAAATGCTTCGTTACCTTTGGATAGACGCTCTTCAAATGGAATAAATAGCGTATCTGCGTTTTTAATCGCTTCGTGTTCTGGTTTCGGGCTAGACGCGATAACTGCGTGCGCGTTGCCGTTTAACACTTCTTGGAATGCTTGAGCATCGTCATCGAACTGTAGAACTTTCGCTTTAGGGAAGGTTTCACGAGCCACTTGAACGGTGAACGCACCACGACGAGCGGCAATTTTCACGCGGCGAGAATCAAAATCAGAGATTTGAGTAAAACCTTCCGCTAGCTCTTTATTAGCAGCCAGTTGAACACCAGAGTGCGAGTATGGTTCAGTGAACAGTACGCTTTTAGCTCGCGCTTCAGTAATAGACATACCGCCGATGATCACATCAAACTTCTTCGATAATAGAGAAGGGATAATGCCGTCCCATGCCGTAGGTACAAATTCGACTTTCCAACCTGAATCTTCGGCAAGGCGTTTCGCCACGTCGATTTCAAAGCCAACAAGATCGCCTTGTTTGTTACGCATTGCCCAAGGAACAAATGTCGACATACCAACGCGCAGTGAGCCACGTTCGTTGATTTTATCGAGGTTAGGCGTTTCAGAAGCAAGTGCAGGCAAACTTACGGCAAGCGCAAGTAGGGCTGTAATCGCGGTTTTAAATAGCTTCATGCTGATAAATCCTTATTGTGTTCGCCAGTTAGCTCCGAGCTTATGCTCAAGCCAAGCAGCAACGGAAGAAAGTGAAAGTGTAAGAGCAAGATAAATGATCGCCACAGAGAACCAAATCTCGAATGGCATCGCGGTTTCAGAAACGATGTTTCTGGCTTCGGTTGTCAGGTCGAAAATAGCCATGACACTCACAATCGAAGAGTTTTTAATAAGAGAGATCACTTCATTGGTCAAAGGTGGCAAGGTGCGTTGCACCACCTGAGGAAGAATCACATCCCAGTAAGTATAGGTCTTTGATAAGCCCAAGGATTGAGCTGCTTCAAATTGTCCTCTCGCAATACCATTTAAACCGGCACGAAATATCTCGGCGGTGTAAGCACCTTGGAAAAGTGCCAAGGCTAAAACGGCAGTGCTAAAGCGATCCAGCCCTAATACGGGGCCAAATACAAAATAGAGCAAATAAATTTGTACCAATAACGGAGTATTACGAATCAACTCAACATAGCTGGTGGCTAAGGTGCGTCCGACTACAGAGTTTGAGTTTCTCAATAGCGCTGTCGTTAAACCAATGATCAACGTAGCGACCAAAGAAATCAAAGAGATATTGATGGTAACCAGTAGCCCTTCAACCAGCTCTGCTGGCCACCATTCACCATCTTCATAGAAAGCAATATAGTCCGGCACGCGCTCCCACTGCCAGCTGTATCCCATGGTTTGTGCGCCAGAATCGAGGATCCAGACAACCGCAGCCACGAGCACAATAATTTGTACCAAAGCGGATAGGGCGGGTTTAATAATTCGAAGCAACATCAATAAGTCAGGATCTGATTTAGGAACGCTTGAGTACGTTCATGTTGCGGGTTTTCAAAAAGCGCTTGAGGCGTATTGGATTCCACAATTTGTCCTTCATCCATGAAGATAACACGGTCGGCCACTTGTTTCGCAAAGCCCATTTCATGGGTCACACACACCATGGTGATGCCTTCACTCGCCAGTTCAACCATTACATCGAGCACTTCGTTGATCATCTCCGGATCAAGCGCTGAAGTTGGTTCGTCGAACAAGAGTAATTCCGGCTTCATACATAGAGAACGGGCGATAGCCACGCGTTGTTGCTGACCGCCAGAAAGTTGCACTGGGTATTTGTTGGCTTGTTCTGCGATGTGCACACGCTCGAGATAGTGCATTGCAAGCTTCTCGGCTTCGTGTTTACTTTTTTTAAGCGTACGAATTGGGGACAAAGTTAAGTTCTCAAGCACAGTAAGATGGGGGAATAAATGAAAGTGCTGAAACACCATCCCAACTTGGCCTGGGGTGTTGAATTTGCTCGGAAGTGCTTGATCTAACACAGAAAGCTCGCCACTCTCGAAAGGTTCTAGCTGATTGATACAACGAATCAAGGTTGATTTACCTGAACCTGATGGCCCGCAAATCACCACTATCTCTCCTTGTTCAATATTTAAATCGATATCCTTTAGGGCATGAAAATCACCATACCACTTGTTAAGTGACTTAAACTTAACCATTTCCTTGAGATTGTTCAAATCGTTGTTCATACCTAGTAAAGAGACAGGTTTACCTTACCAATATAGAAATATGATTGCACATAAAATTAGG